>NZ_VWVS01000014.1:0-344906 GCF_008638355.1 Nocardiopsis deserti
AGCCAGGTCAGGATGCGGCGCATGGCCAGGCTGCGGATGGCCTTGAAGATGGGGATCCATTTCAAGGAGGCGCCGAAGGTGAACTTGGCGGTGGCGATGGCCCAGGCGATCTCGGCGAGCAGTTGGATGAACTGGCCGATGACCATCATGTGCATGTACTCGACGTTGGCGCGGGCCTTGAAGAGTTCGCTGGACATGGTGGTGGAGTTGGCTCGGGCGGAGCCGACGTAGTCGTTGTCGCCGGTGGTGAACTGGTCCAGGGAGCGTTCGTAGCGGTCGGCGGTGCGGCCGTCGAAGCTGCGTCGGGCGTGGACGCGGCTGAGGTCGAAGAGGTCGTCCAGGACGCCGAGGCGTTGGTCGAGGGCGGCGTAGACCTCGGAGGCGCGGCCCAGGGCGGCGATGCTGGCTTTGGGGATGCGGATGCCGGTGAGGACCTCGATCGCTTTGCGTTGGGAGTCGCTCATGTTCTCGTCGAACGGCATACGCGTCTCCCCCCTCCACGACCGCTCCGTAAGAGGGTGAAAGTAGCACCAGTACACCCGAATGTGGAAGTAGTTGTCCTTCTGTTTCCGTTCCCGCCCGTGTGCGTTGCCTTGGTTCCTCTGTTGCTGTGGTAGGCGACCCGGCCGCGGATCTCCCTCCGGTCCCGCCGCCGCTCCGCTCCCTCCGGAGGCGCCGCCCCGCAGTTCGGCGGCCTCCGTCTGCGTCCCGCACCCAGGGTGACGTTGCCATTTCGCAACGGTTTTCCCCGAACAGCGGGGGTATTCGCATACCGTTCCCCTTCGGCCGGGATGCTCTCTTCGTGAGGAAACAGAGGACCCGATCGAATTCACTCGCCGGGCCAGGGCCCGTCGCCCCCTCGGCCAAGGGGCTGACCATCGACGGATCGGAGGACCTTGTGAGTGGTCTCAGTGGTGGTGCCACAGTCGTCAGGCACGCAGCGGGAGCGAGCGCCACGACGACACCGTCCGGAACGGGGCGGCTCTCGGCCGCCGAGGGCCGGATCGCCAGGGCCGCCCTGGCGGAACTGCCGAGGGACGGCGTGATCATGCTCGACGCCGGGCTGATGGCGGAGCGGATCGCGTGGCTGCTGCCCGCCGGGTGCGGGCTGAGCGTCCTGACCAACTCGGTTCCCGCCGCGCTGGGCCTGGCCTCGCGCCGCGACCTCTCCGTGCATCTGTTGGGAGGCCGGGTGAGCGCGGCGGCCGGGACCACGCTCGCCTCCGTGCGCCTGCTGGAGCAGCTCCACGTCGACGTGGCCTTCATGGTCGCCGACGGCGTGTCCCCCGAGCGCGGACTGACCTGTGCCGACCCCGCGGAGGTGATGGCCAGGCAGGCCATGGTGCGGGCCTCGGCCAGGACCGTGCTGCTGGCCGACCACACCAGGATCGGCGGCGACCGCATCGCCCGCTTCGCGCGGCTGCGCGAGGTGGACTGCCTCATCACCGACACCGGCACCGACCCCGACGACGTCCGGAGACTGCGCGGACGCGGCCCGCGCGTGCTCGTGGTCTGACCCCCGTCCGGCGCCGAACACGTTCTGTGTCGAACACGTTCGCCGCCGGACGCGTCCAGGCCGACGAAGGGTGTGTCGCGATCCACACCGCGGCACCTTCTCCCGCCTCGTCCCCGGTCCCGCGTGGGGCCGGGCCTGGGAAACCTGCCCCGACTGCCGTGTCGTTCAGATGTTGTTTTGCGTGTGTTTGTCGGAGGGCTGCGAGTGTGTGGCCTTCGCGGGTTGCTGTGGGGCTGATGTCCGGAAGCTCGACCGGGTCACAGTCACAGAAGGGGAACGGGGGGTTGTTACGGCAGGCGACTTCTCTATAAGCTCACGCAAGGACAGATAAAACCCAACCAATACCACGTGGTTTCGGTCAGTCCTCGGGCTCCGCCCCGCGCGACTCCGGTCACGCCGGCCCGTGGCGGACCCGAACCCGGGTGGAGGACCCCCTCCTCCGTCCGTCCGCTCAACGGCCTCCGCGTCCGGTCCCGTGACCTCCCGGGCGCAGGAGACCGCCCCGCCCCTCGTCGGAAGGGAAAGGGCCCGCTCACCGGGTCGGTTCCGCCATGCTGTACCACCCCTCCCCTTCCATGGCAGTGGAGAACGCACCGATGACGACAGCCGCGAGAAGAAACGGCGCCGTCCTGCGCGCCGCCGCGGTCGCGGGATGCTGCGCGGCCCTCGCCCTGGCGTCGGGCTGCGCGTCCTCCGAGGACGCGGTTTCCGGGGCGGAGGCCGCACCGAGCTCCCCGGCCGCCCCGTCCAGCGACGAGGAGGCCGCGGCGCTCGCGGCCTACACCGGCATGTGGGACACGGTCGTGGCCGCCTCCCACGAGGGCGGCGAAGTTCCAACCGAACTCCGGGACTACGCCGTGGGCGGCGCCTACGCCCTCATGAGCGCGGCACTGGAGGGGGCCCGTACCTCCGGTGGGGAGGTCACCGGCGAACCCGCCCTCGACCCCGTCGCCGCGGTCGAGGGACCCGACAGCGCAACGGTCGAGGACTGCCTCGACGACTCCGCCTGGAACCTCGGCATGGGCGGCTCCTCCGGACAGGGACCGCGCCTCGTCGAGGCCACACTCGTTCACGACGGACTCGCCTGGCGCGTGTCCGACCTCAGGATCTGGGAAGCGGGATCATGCTGAGACTCGTACGACCCGCGGCCACCGCCGCGGTACTGACCCTGCTGGCGGCCGGGGCCGTCGCCACCCCCGCGCACGCCGACGACGGCTCCTTCCTCGGCCAGGTCGAGTGCGGCAGCTCGGGCGGCCTGGGCTGCTCGATCCTGCTGCGCTGGTGGCAGACCCACGCGGGCCAGCAGGGCTCCGGCGGCTCGGGAGGTTCCGGCGACCCGGGCGCCCCGGCCGCTCCCTCCGACGGCGTCGACTGGAACGCCATCGACTGGGACGCGATCGACTGGTCCCAGGTGGACTGGGACGCCATCGACTGGGAGTCCATCGACTACAGCGGCGAGGGAGAGGCCCCCACCGACCCGGTCACCCTCATCCAGGAGTCCATGGCCAACTTCGAGCTGCCCCCGCCGCAGATCGAGACCTCTCCGGGCAGTGACTCCCTGGTCCTGGTCAACACCCCCGTGTGGCTGTGGGTGGAGTCCCAGGACTGGGAGGCCGCCGAGGCCTCCGCCGAGGTCCAGGACTGGTCCCTCACGGTCACCGCCACGCCCACCTCCACCGTCTGGAACCTGGGCGACGGCACGCAGATCCGCTGCGAGGGCCCCGGAACCCCCTTCGACCCGGCCGTGCACGACCCCGAGTCGGCCTCCCCCGACTGCGGGCACGTCTACACCCTGCCCTCCTCCAGCCAGCCCGGTGGCGTCTACCCCGTCTCCGTCCAGGTCGGCTGGGACGTGGGCTGGGAGCTCTCCGAGGGCGAGTTCACCGGGGGCGAGACGGGCGCGCTCGACTCGGTCACCACGACCTCGCAGGTCGAACTCCAGGTGGACGAATCCCAGGGCCTGGTCACCGGCACCGGCAACCGCTAACACCGAAAGAAGACGACAGACGTGGTGGACACGAAGACGGCACCGGCTCCCGCGGCCTCCCCGCGGCAGGGGGAGACCCCTCCGGTGCGGCTCCTGGGCAGCGGACCCCGCCGCTGGCGGTGGCTGGTCCTGGCCCTGGGCATGATGACCGCGGGAGGCCTGAGCGGCGTCGTGGCCCTTGAGCAGATGGACGACCGGCAGGGGGTGCTCGTCGCCGACGGCGACCTGCCCGCGGGCCACGTGGTGGCCGCGGAGGACCTGCGGGTCGAGCGGATCTCCGTCGCCGACGGGGTCTCCTTCGTCGGCGCCGAGCGCCTGGAGGCGACCGTCGGCCAGACCCTCACCGTGCCCGTCACCGAGGGCGGCCTCCTCCCCGAGGAGGCCCTGGGCGCAGAGGCGTCCTTCCCCGAGCGCGACCGCGCCGTGCTCGGCGTGGCCCTGCGCGTGGGCCGCTTCCCCGCCTCGATCGGCCCCGGCGCCGCGGTCTCCGTGGTGGTCCACCCCGAGGAGGGCGCCACCGGTGGCGGTGTCGAGGCCTACCGCGCGCTCGTGCGGGACGTCCAGCCCTCCGCGGCCGAGGACGGCTCGGTGGAACTCGAACTCGTCGCGTCCTCCGCCGACGCCGCCGCCATCGCCTCGGCCGCCGCCGTCGAACGCGTCAGCGTCGTCCAGGTCAACCCCCGGGGAGGCGCGTGATGCCCCGGACCGTGGCGCTCTTCTCCCTGGGCGGAGCACCCGGCGTCACCTGCGCGGCCATGGCGCTGGCCGCGGTCTGGCCCGGCGAGGCCGGAGCCGTCCTGGTGGAGACCGACGCCTCCGGGGGCGACGTCGCCACCTGGCGCCGCCTCCAGCCCGACCCCGGTCTGACCGGCCTGGCCGCCGCGGCCCGGCACGGCGGAGCCTCCGCCGACCTGGGCGCGCACACGCAGATCCTCCCCGGAGGACTGTCGGTGTGCCACGCGCCCGTCACCGCCGACCGCGCCGAGGGCGCGGTGCGCCTGCTCTCCCAGAACCCCGGCGTGCTCGCCTCCGCCGACGGGCCCGCCGTCGTCCTGGACCTGGGCCGCCTGACCCCCGGCGCGCCCGCCGCCGCACTGGCCACGTGGGCCGACGAGGCCCTGCTGCTCGTCGCCGACGACCTGGCGCAGCTGCGCCGGGCCAAGGAGGCCTCCGAGGCCCTGACCCGCAGCCTGCCGCGTCTGCGCACCGTCGTCGTCGGCGGCACCGGGAGCGTCCGCGAGATCGAGGGCGCCCTGGGCCCGGGCGTGTGGGGACGGCTCCCCTCCGACGTGCGCTCCGCCGCCTTCCTGCGCGGGGAGAGGAACCCGCGCAAGCCGCACCGCAGGCCCCTGCTCAAGGCGGCGGCCCGCCTGGCGAAGGACCTCGCCGAGGGTGTCCGCCCCGCTGACCAGGCCGACGGCACCGGAATTCCGGCGCCCGCGCCCCAGGTGACGGGAGTCCACGCATGAGCAGCGGACACGACGCCGGATACGACATCACCGACGGCTACTTCCTGGACACCGACCGGTCCCGCACCGTGGCCGACCGCGTGGAGCGGACCGTCACCGAGGCCACCCGGCGGCTCAGCGAGGAGACCCGGGGCCAACCCGAGGACACGCCCGAGGAGTACCGCGCCCGAGCCGAACGCGTCATCGCCCAGATCCTCGACGAGGACGCGAGCCGCGCCCTGTCCGAGGGCAGGCAGGTGCTCGACGCGACGACCGAGGCCTCCGTCGCCGCGGGCGCCCTGGCCCGGGTGTGCGGGCTCGGCCCCCTCCAGCCCCTCCTGGACGACCCCGGGATCGAGAACATCAACATCAACGGCGTACACGTGTGGGTGCGCCGCGCCGACGGCAGCCGCGAGCGGCACGACTCGCTCTTCGCTGACCCCGAGGAGGTCATCGCCCTGGTCCGGCGCCTGGCGTCGGAGTCGGCCACGGGAGAGCGCCGCTTCGACCCGGGGGCGCCCATCCTCGACATGCAGCTGCCCGGCGGCGAGCGCCTCAACGCCGTCATGGAGGTCGCCCGGCAGCCCTCGGTGTCCATCCGACGCCACCGCTACGGCCGCACCACCCTGGGCCAGCTCCGCGAACTGGGCACGATCGACGACACCCTGGTCGCCCTGCTGCGCGCGGGGGTGCGCTCCCGCCGCAACATGGTCATCACCGGCGGCACCGGCGCGGGCAAGACCACCCTGCTGCGCGCCCTGGCCGCCGAGATCCCCGTCGACGAACGCCTCGTCACCATCGAGGACGTCTTCGAACTGGGGCTGGACCGTGACCGCGACGCCCACCCCGACTGCGTCGCCCTCCAGGCCCGACCGGCCAACGTCGAGGGCGTCGGCGAGATCACCATCGCCGACCTGGTGCGCACGGCCCTGCGCATGTCGCCGGACCGGGTCATCGTCGGTGAGACGCGCGGACACGAGACCGTCCCGCTGCTCAACGCCATGAGCCAGGGCAACGACGGCAGCCTCACCACCCTGCACGCCGCCAACTCCGCGGGCGCCTTCACCAAGCTGGGCGCCTACGCCGCCCAGTCCGCCGAGCGCCTGCCCCTGGACGCCACCGCCTCCCTGGTGGCCGCCGCCGTGCACCTGGTCGTGCACGTGTCGGCGCTGCCCACGGGCGGGCGCATGGTCACGAGCGTGCGCGAGGTGGTGGGCGCCGAGGGGCAGAACGTGGTGTCCAACGAGGTCTACCGGCGCGACCGCAACGGGCACCTGCCCGCGGCGCCGCCCAGCCCCAACACGCTCGACGCCCTGGCCGAGGCCGGTTTCGACCCGGCGATGCTGAGCCCGGACACAGTGGGGTGGGCGCGGTGACGACTCCTGTGCTTCTCATCGCCGCCGCCGGTGTCCTGCTCGGCGCGGGGCTGTGGCTGGCCCTGGCGTCGTTGGCGGCGTCCGGTGGTAACTCGCGTACCTCGCGGGTTCCGCAGTGGCGGGCGCTGCTGTTCGGTCAGCAGCGGCCGTTGCGGTTGGTCGCGGCGATCGTCGGCGGTCTGCTCGTCTGGTTCGTCACCGGCTGGCCGGTGGCCGGTGTGCTCGCCGCCGCTGGCTGCTGGTGGGGCCCGGCAGTGCTGGGGCCCGACCGCGGTCACGAGAAACAGGTGGCGGGGGTCGAGGCCGTCGCGGCCTGGACCGAGATGCTGCGCGACCTGATGGCCGGTTCAGCCGGCCTGCACCAGGCCGTGGCCGCCACGGTGCCCATCGCGCCCGAGCCGGTACGTGAGCCGGTCGCCAGGCTGGCGGAGCGGCTGCGGGCCGGTCAGCCCACGCAGGGCGCGTTGCGGGCCTTCGCGGACGAGGTGGACAACCCCACCGCGGACCTGGTGGCCGCCGCTCTTACTACTGCGGCCACCCGGCACGCCACCGACCTGGGCACGCTGCTCGGCAGCCTGGCGGAGGCTGCACGTGAACAGGCGGCGATGCTGGTGAGGGTGGCCGCCAGCCGCGCACGTTTGCGCACCTCTACACGGATCATCGTCGGTACGACTGTGGGTATCGCGGCGTTCATGTTGGTGACCAACCCCGACTACCTGGAACCGTTCGACGGCTTCGTCGGCCAGCTGGTTCTCGCGGGTATCGGCGGTCTGTGGGCGACTGCGCTGATCTGGCTGTCTCGTATGTCCCGCTTCGACCTGGGGCCGCGGGTGCTCGCACCCGAGCCCGCACGTACCTCGGAGGCCGTCCGATGACCCCCACCCTGGCCGCCGCCCTCGCGGGTACCGCCCTCGGACTGGCCCTGTGGGCGCTCTTCGCCGCACGTTGGGCCCGGCCCACACTCGCTGAGCGATTGGCCGCACCACCGCCTCCCCGTACCGTTGTGGCTACAGGACCGGACACCGGGGTGCTGACGCGACTGGGAAAGATCGGCGTTCCGGTCCTGGAGAGCTTCGGTATGCCCGGGCCCGGGACACGGCGCAACCTGCGGGTGTGCGAGCGCTCACCCGAGTCCTACCTCGCCGAGAAGTTCACTGCGCTCGTGCTGGCACTGGCCTTCCCCCCACTGCTGGGTGGCATGCTCTCCCTGGCTGGTGTTCTCCCCTCTGGAGTGCTTGCGGGAGGTATGTGGGTGGCTTTTGCTGTGATCGCTTGGTTCGCTCCGGACATGTCCCTGCGTGACGAGGCGGACAAGCGTCGGGAGCGCATGCGTCGGGCCCTGGCCAGCTTCGCGGATCTGGTCGTGGTCTCCCTGGCCGGGGGTGCGGGCGTTAACGGAGCCTTGTCCGACGCCGGTGCGGCGGGCAGCGGGTGGGCCATGGTTCGTATCCGGGAGAGCCTGCGCGAAGCGACGCTCATGCGTCAGTCGCCCTGGACAGCGCTGCGTGACCTCGGTGAGCGCTATGACACCCCCGAGTTCGCCGAACTGGCGGCCAGCCTCCAACTTGCCGGAGCCGATGGCGCGCGCATTCGCAGTTCTCTGGCTGCCAAAGCCAAGACACTGCGCACCCAGTTCCTCGCCGAGATGGACGCCGAGGCCCAGTCCGCAACCGAGCGGATGAGCCTGCCGGTGGTCCTGCTCTTCGCCGGGTTTCTTGCCCTCCTGGGCTATCCGGCGATCAGCCACATTTTGTTCAGCTCATGAAACCCCGACACATTCTGGAGACTTCTGATGCAGCGCATTACTGCCTACCTCAGCTCCCTGCTGCTCAGCCGAAGGGACGACGGTTACTCGACCGAGACGGTCATCATCACCGCTGCTCTGGTTGCTCTAGCCGTAGGGCTTGTTGCTGTTATCGGCGACCGTGTGGCACTCGAATCCGGCCGGATTACGAGCGGCTAGCCTTGCACGCTCCCCGGGAAGATCGAGGCAGTGCTGAGATGGCTGTGGCCACGCCCGCGCTGTTGCTCTTGGTGCTGCTGGTCATCCAGACGGCCCTGTGGATGCACGGTGACCACGTCGTCGCCGACATCGCTCGAAGGACTGCTGAGCAGTCACGTACGGCGGGTGGCGGCACGTCGGTGGCTGAGGGAGGGGGAGGCTCCTTCCTCTCCGGCCTCGACGTGTCTGTCAGCCGAAGTGCGCAGGAGGTGCGTGTGGTCGTGGACGCCGAGGTGCCCAGTCTCGTCCCCGGCTTCAGTTGGCCGGTGGGCCACGAGGTCACCGCGCCCGTGGAGCGTTTCGTCCCCTCGGAGGCGGCCCCGTGATCTCTGTACACTCCACGGACTCCGAGCGCGCTGACCGTGGCTCGGCGTCGGTGGAACTGGCGCTCCTCACCCCCGCCCTCCTGGCGTTCGCACTCCTCATGGTGCTCGCCGGGAGGGTGGCGGACGCCAACTCCACCGCCGACCAGGTGGCGCACTCCGCCGCCCGGGCGGCCTCCCTCGAACGCAGCGTCGCCGCCGCAGAGGGAGCCGCATCGAGCACCGCCGCGAGTTCCCTCGCGGAGAACGGCCTGGTCTGCGGCGACCACTCCGTCACCCTCGACCACGGCGGACTGACCCCCGGAGGGGCGGTCACCGCCGTGGTCGAGTGTCACGTCGGACTGAACGGCCTGACCGGTCTGGGCGTCCCCGGAACCATGACGATCACCGGGGACGCCACGGTCGTTGTCGACACCTTCAGGGGGCAGCCGTGAGACGTACGGACGACAGAGGCCAGACCACGGCGTTCGTCGCCATTCTGGCCTCGGCCTTCATCCTGTGCCTGGGCCTGGTCACCGACGGCGGCGGCCTGCTGCGCGCACGCAACGAGGCCGCCACCCTGGCCCAGGAGGCCGCCCGGGCGGGCGTCCAACAGCTCGACTGGGCCTCCTACCGCGAGGGCACGAGCGAGGTCGCCCTCGACCCCTCGGCGGCCTCCGCCGCCGCTCAGTCCTTCCTCAGCGCCGCCGGTGCCACCGGGACGGTCGCGGTCAGCGGCGACACCGTGACCGTGACCTGCTCGGTGGACTACTCCTTCACCCTCCTACCGATGGGCTCGACCACCGTCGACGCCACGGCAACCGCACGTCCCCACACCCAGCCGACTCCCTAGCTCCAGTGAGGCGGACATGTCCCAGATCCGACGGCTGAGCGCCCTCCTGCTCGCAGCGGCGATCCTGCTCGGCATCCCCTACCTGCTCATGTCGCACCTGCCCTGGCCGGAGCTGCCGGACTCCTGGGCCGTGGCCGCGGCGCACCTGCGCGGCTGGCGCCTGCCGCCGGGTGTGTTCACCGCCCTGCTCATCACCGTGCTGTGGGTCCTGTGGGGCCTGTACGCGGCCGGACTGGTCGTGGAGACCTTCGCCCGCCTGCGCGGCATGCCCCGCAGGCTGCGCCCCCTGGGGCCGCTCCAGGTCGTGGCGGCCGCCGCCGTGGGAACCGTGGCGGTCGCACCGGCCACCGCGTTCGCCGACACGGTCACCACGCAGGAGGACCGCGAGGCGGACAGCGAGCAGGATGCTGACGCGCCCCTCGCTCCCGAGGAGGCCCCGTCCGCGCAGCCCGTCGAGCGGGTGCGCACCGTCTCCGGCTTCGGCGTCGGCTCGGCCGAACTCACCGAGCAGATGCGCGACGACCTCGCACCCGTCGCCGAGATGATCGACTCCTACGGCGACGCCGAGACGCCCGTGCGCATCACCGGTCACACCGACCCCAGTGGGAACGCCCAGGTGAACCAGGAGCTGTCCGAGCGCCGGGCCCAGGCGGTCGCCGACCACCTCGACGAGGTCCTGGGCGAGGAGGCCCCGGAGATGACGGTGGACGGCGTCGGCTCCGAGCAGCCCCGCGAGGGAGGCGCCGCCGCCCAACGCAGGGCCGAGGTCGCCTACACCGTCGTCCCGCAGCCGACCTCCCTCCAGTCGCGTGTGATGGCCGCCGAGACCGAGACCCCCGCTGCCGGGGCCGAAGCCGACGAGTCCGCTGCCGCCGAGACAACCGACCCGGTGGCGGCAGCGGCCGACGCCGCCGCGGCCGAGGCCGCCGAGGACGGCGAGAACGTGCTGGTCGTGGAGATCCCCGACGGCGCCGTCACCGGAGCGGTGGCGTTCGCGGGCCTGGCCGGGGGATACCTGCTGGGCAAACGGGGCGTCCGCCTGCCCGGCGTCAGCCTGAGCCTGCCCCGCCTGCCGCGTGCGCCCCGCCGCCTGGCCCTGACCGCCCCGCCGCCCCGGCCCACCCCCGGGGACGAGATCGACGAGCGGGTGACGGTGGAACTCGACCACGTGCCCGGCCTCGGCGTCACCGGTCCGGGCGCGGCCGGGGCCGCCCGGCGTCTCATCGTCAACGCGCTCGACCGCCTCAACGACGACGCGGTGCGCGTGCTGCTCACCGAGGCCGACGCCTCCCGCCTGGTGGGCGACCGGGGCCGCGACCTGCTGCGCGCGCACCCCTGCGAGCCCGTGCGGATGGTCGGCACGACGGAGGAAGCCCTGACCGTCCTCCAGCGCGAGCTGCACCAGATCGTCGAGGAACAGGGGGAGCGGCCGCACACGCCCCTGGCGCTGGTGACCTCGCCCACCTCCGAACACGAGACCGCGTTGTCGGGTCTGCTGCTGCACGGACAGCAGCAGGGCATCACGGCCGTGGTCCTGGGACGCTGGCCGCTCGGCGGCAGCTGCGTGATCGAGGAGGACGGCCTCATCACCGAGACCAGCCCTCCGCTCAACCCGGTCTTCCACTGCTCCTGGCCCGGTGCGACCGCCGAGGAGGTCATGGACGCCGTCCGCGCCTACCGCCACTCCTCGCCCGCCCTGGAGGAGACCGAGGAGCGGGTGGTGAGCCCGGTGACCGCTTCGGAGGCCGTCCCGGACGTCGCGGCCGAGGAGGCCGGTTCCTTCGCGGAGCCGTTCCTCGGTGCCCTGGGGGAGCAGGCTGCCGCCGAGTCGGCCGACTCGGCTGAGTCGGCTGAGTCGACCGAAACGATGGAGACGACCGAGCCGGTCGAGACGGCTGAGCCTGTTGAGGCGGCTGTGAGTGAGGAGAAGGACCGCAAGGCCGAGACGGTCGCGAAGTCCAAGAGGACCAAGGGAACCAAGAAGGCTCGGGAGGCCGACACCTCGGAGGAGGGCTTCTGGGACGCCGACGTCTGGAACACCGACTTCTGGGAGACCGACGCGCGCACGGCCAGGAAGGCCGACACCGAGCAGCCCGACACCGAGCAGCCCGAGGCCGAGCTGACCGCGCCTGATCTGGCCGACGCCGCGCCGTACGTACCCGAGCAGGCCGGTGCCGTGTGGTCCGAGGCCGAGCTGACCGACACGGCGCGGTCCGGTGCCGTGCCGGAGGCCCCCGCGCGGACGGACGTCTGGTCGGACCGCTCCGTCGCCGGGCAGCCCGCTGCCGAGGAGACCGCGCCGCAGGCGTCCTCGTCCGCGTTGTCCGCCCCCGAGGAGTCGGAATCCGGGGAGGCCGTGGCCGAGCCGTCCGCCTCCGAGGAGGCGGAGCCCGAGCTGTCCGCGTTCGCGCAGCTCGTTCCCGAGGAGCCGGTGTCCCGGGAGACCGTGACGGAACCGTCCGAGTCCGCGCGGCCCGCCGCGTCCGAACCCGCTCCGGAGAAGGCGGCCTCCGAGGAGCCCGTGTCCGAGCAGCGTGCGCCGGAGCGGTCCGCCCCGGAGCGGCGTGCCCAGGAGAAGGGCGCCCCTGTGGCGGCCGCGTCCGAACGGCCCCCCGCCGAGCGGTACGCCTCCGAGCTGTCCGCGCCAGCGCCGTCCGCGACCCGGGAGCAGCGTGCGTCCGAGGAGACCGCGCCCGAGCAGCGTGAGCCCGAGCAGCGTGAGCCCGAGCCCGCCCCCGCGAGGCCCGCACCCGGACGTCCGAGCACGGGCACGGTTCCGTCGGTGGTCGCCTCTCCCGCCCGCGCGGAACGCCCGTCCCAGCAGGCGCGCACGACGCCTCCCCAGCAGGAGCCGACCTCCGAGGAAGAGCCATCTCCCGTTCGCAAGGCCGCCAAACGCGCCGTGCGCTCCCGCCTACCGAAGCCGAGCGGGACCGCGTCTGCTCCGGCAGCCCAGGCGACACCGTCCGCCCCGGCCGCTCCGGTGGCGCGGTCCGAGCAGCCCGCGCTCCCGGTCCAGCCCGCGCGCTCCGAGCGGGCGCGCGCCCGGAGCGCGGCGAAGTCCGGGGCGGAGCGTTCCGACGGCCCCACCAGCCGTGTGGAGCGCCTGGAGAGGCTGAACAGGGCGGAACGCAGAAAAGCCACCGCCCCTGCCGGAGCCGTCGCCGAGCACCCCGTGCCGGACGCCGAGGGTAAGGAGCCGGACGAGGACCAGTCGTCCCGGCCCCTGCTCCGCAAGCCCAAGAAGGCGGGACGCGGAAGGACCTGGCGCCCCCGGGACAACTCCTGACCCTGCCCTGACCCAGGGCCAGGGCCAGGGCCAGGGCCCGGGCCCGTCCCGCCCCTGGCCCAGGTGTCGTGACACTGACGGCCGGAGTCGGCTTCGTACACTGCACGGACAGTGCGCGCGGCTCCGGCCGCGCTCCGCCAGCGTGACGAGGGGACCGAAGATGAGGGCCAACCGGATTCCCACCGAGGAGATCACCCGCGACCCGGCGGCCTTCGCCGACCGGGTCACCGCCGACGGCCGCTTCGGCCGCCGCGCCGAGCCCGGCCGCTACCGCCTGGTCGTCAGCCGCGCCTGCCCATGGGCGCACCGGGTCGTCATCACCCGCAGGCTCATGGGCCTCGAACAGGCCGTCTCCCTGGCCGTCACCGACCCCCGCCAGGAGATCATCGAGGGCGACCCGCACTGGGTGTTCACCGAGGAGACCGGCAGCCCCGGCGACAGGGACCCCGTCCTGGGCATCCACGCCCTGCGCGAGGCCTACCTGGCGCGCGACCCCGGCTACGACGGCGGGGTCAGCGTCCCCGGCCTGGTCGACGTGGAGAGCGGCCACCTGGTGACCAACGACTTCGACCAGCTGGTCCGGGACATGGACACCGAGTGGGGCGGCCTGGTCAGGGACGGCGCCCCGGACCTGTACCCGTCCGCGCTGCGCGACGAGATCGACGCCCTGTCCCGGGAGGTCTACACCGACCTCAACAACGGCGTGTACCGGGCCGGGTTCGCCCCGGACCAGAAGCGCTACGACGCCGCGGTCGCCGCCGTCTTCGCCAGGCTCGACGCGCTGGAGGAGCGCCTCACCGGTCGGCGCTACCTGGTCGGGGACTCCGTCACCGAGGCCGACATCAAGCTCTTCCCGACCCTGGTGCGCTTCGACGCCGCCTACCACGGCCACTTCAAGTGCAACATCCGCAAGCTGTCGGAGTACCCGGCGCTGTGGGCCTACGCACGCGACCTGTTCCAGACGCCGGGGTTCGGCGACACCACGGACCTCGACCACGTCCGGATCCACTACTACTGGGTCCACACGGGAATCAACCCGACGCGGATCGTCGCCGCCGGACCCGATCCGCGCGGCTGGCTCACCCCCCACCACCGCGAGGAACTGGGCGGCAGCCCCTTCGGCTCCGGTACCGCCCCGGGGCCGGTCCCGGTCGGTGAGCGCGTCCCCGACCCGTCCTGACCCCCGGGCCTGGTTCGCGCCCTTCCCGGTGCGTTCCCGGTCCGCCGGTGGACCGGCCGGAACCGTTGCCGGTGTGGCACCAGGGTTCTGACCTGCGTTGATCTTGTACTTATAGCGCGTCTCGACCGTCCAATCTCGCTGTAAGTACAAGATCATCACGGCGGAGCGGGCGGACCACCGCCGCTTCCGGGCCGCCGCTACCGGGCCATCCCTAACGGACCGCCCGTGCGGGGTCGCGGCGGGCGAAGCCCGGTATGTGCTCGGGGCGCAGGCCCTTGCCGATGAGGTAGGCGGGCACGAACGACAGCCAGGGCGCGCGGTCCAGGGCCGCCAGCACGGGCTTGGGCGGCCCTTGCCGCTCGCCCCTGATGATCGGTTCGGCCAGCCCCCGGTGCATGAGGCGCTGGAGCGTCTGGACGGCGACCGTCGGCACGATCCGCCGCCTGCGCACCGCGGCCAGGTCGCGGGAGGTGGGCGGGCGCCTCCTCAGCGGCCCGGCCAGCAGCGTCGCGGCGGCTACGGCGTCCTGCACGGCGAGGTTGATCCCCACGCCCCCGAGGGGGGACATCGCGTGGGCCGCGTCGCCGATGCACAGCAGGCCCTCCACGTGCCAGCGGCGCAGCCGGTTGAGTCGCACGTCCAGGTGCTTGACCTCGTCCATGGACCGCAGGGCCCCCGCCCGGTCGGCCAGCTCCGGCATGAGTTCGGCGAGGTCGCGCCGGAAGGCCCCGATCCCGCGTGCGCGCAGTTCGCGATCGGTGCCCTTGGGCCCGATGTAGGCGATCTGGAGGTAGCCCTCGCGCGGGATGACCACGGCGAACCTGCCCGGGGCCGCACGCGGGGTCAGGGTCGCGCGGTCCCCCGCCTCGCGGGGCAGGCGGAACCACCACGCGTCGATCCCCACCGGGAACTCCCGGGACACCAGGCCGGTCTCGCGGCGGGCCAGCGACCACCGCCCGTCGCAGGCCACCGTCAGGTCGGCGCGGATCTCCCCGTCGCCGTCCAGGTCCCGGTAGCGCACGCCCGCCACCCGGTCGGACTCGTGCAGCAGCCCCGTCACCTCGGTGTCCATCCGCAGCGTGAAGGTCGGCTCCTCACCTCCCGCCTCGGCGATCAGGTTCAGGAAGTCCCACTGCGGGACCATCGCGATGTAGGGGTGGGCCAGCCCCCGCAGCCTGCGAAAGTCGGCGATGGTCACGGTGCGGCCCCCGCCCACGGGGAAGGCCACCTCGTCCAGCCTGCTCTGCGGCAGCCGGGCGAAGCGCTCGTACAGGCCCAGCTCCTCCAGCAGTTCCAGGGTGGAGGGGTGCACGGTGTCCCCGCGGAAGTCCCGCAGGAAGTCGGCGTGCTTCTCCAGCACGGTGACCTTCACCCCGGCCCGGGCCAGCAGCAGGCCCAGCACCATTCCGGCGGGGCCTCCGCCGACGACCACGCAGGTCGTACGCTCGCTCGTGCGTTCACCTGACTTCCCGGAGGATGCCCCGGCCTTCAGGCCAGGGAGGAATCCGGGATACGGCTTATTCATACAGTCAGCTCCTGTAACCTTGCGTGTATGCGGACGGCGTACAAGTGCCGGGCCTACCCGGACCCCGAACAGGCGGCCCAGTTGGGCCGCACGTTCGGATGCGTGCGCCTGGTGTGGAACAAGACCCTCGCCGAGCGCCACACCGCCTACCACCAGCGAGGCCACACGACCTCCTACAAGCAGACCGACGCGGCGCTGACCCAGTGGAAGAAGACCGAAGATCTGGCGTTCCTGTCCGAGGTGTCCTCGGTCCCCCTGCAGCAGACCCTGCGCCACCAACACAGCGCGTTCGCGAACTTCTTCGCCAAACGCGCCCGCTACCCTCGGTTCAAGTCGCGCGGCGCCCGCCAGTCGGCGCACTACACCCGCAGCGCGTTCCGTATCCGCGACGGGCGACTGTGGTTGGCCAAGCAGGAAGCGCCGCTTCGCCTGGCCTGGTCCTTCGACGACGTCGACCTCGCCTCGCTGAAGCCGACCACCGTCATCGTCTCCCGTGAGGCGGACGGGCGCTGGTACGCCACCTTCGCCGTGGAGACCACCGACCCCGAACCCGCCCCGCACGCCGGGCGCGAGATAGGCCTCGACCTGGGAGTGAAGGACTTCGCGGTCACCTCCGAGGGCGAGAACATCGCCAACCCCCGCCACTTGGAACGCAGGGCCAGGAACCTGGCCCGCTACCAGCGCCGTATGGCCCGCAAGCGGCGCGGGTCGGCCAACCGGCGCAAGGCCAAGGCGAAGGTCGCCGCCGCCCACCGCAAGGTCCGCCACGCGAGGCAGGATTTCCTGCACAAGACCACCACACGGCTGGTCCGTGCAGCGGACTTGATCGCGGTCGAGGACCTCAACATCTTGGGCATGGTCAAGAACCGGCGCCTTGCACGGGTGATCTCCGACTGCGGGTGGGGCGAGTTCCGCCGCCAGCTGGAGTACAAGTGCGAGCGGGCCAGTCGCACCCTGGTGGTGATCGACCGGTGGTTTCCCTCCTCCAAGACCTGCTCGGCGTGCGGGCACCTGCTGGCCACACTCTCTTTGGGCACCCGGCACTGGACGTGCCCTGCCTGCCGCACCCGACACGATCGGGACGTCAACGCGGCCAAGAACACCCTTGCGGCTGGTCGAGCCGCAGCCCGGGAGACAGTCTCGGGTGATGCCTGCGGAGCTGGTGTCAGACGGCAAGGGTCCTCCCTTCCGCGGCCGGCGACGAAACAGGAAACCGCTGTTGTGAGACAGCCCGCGTGAGCGGGACCGTCCCGTCAGGGACGGTCGGAATCCCCCTTCAGGAGGGGGAGGAAGTCAATCATGGCAACTCCGCTCGCCCATGGTGATTTCGGGACGTGTTGGAGATGTTCGGGTCCGTCGCGAAGGCGCGCAGGAAGGACTCGGCGAACACCGCGCCGACCTCCTCGATCCCGGGGAACTCCACACCCTCCACTCTGTCCAGCGCCGGGCGCAGCATGCAGTGCACGGCGATCGGGGCGAGCATCTGCTGGGCCAGCAGGGGGACCGGCAGGTCTCGGATACGGCCCGCGGCCACCTCCCCGGCCAGCCACCCGCCCAGTCCGGCGAGCATGCGGGGGAAGAAGAGCCGGAGGAACAGGTCGGAGGTGGGCCCCTCGGGGCGGGCGAACACGTCGGCGAACACGGCGGGCAGCACCCGGGGTTCGCGGCTGAAGGCGTCGGCCATCAGCCGGTAGACCGTCCGGACCTGCGCGTCCAGCCCTTCCGTCGTGCCGGTGAGGATCGCCTCCAGGTCCAGGATGGGGCTGTAGCGCTCGAAGACCGCGCGCAGCAGCTCGTCCCGGCCGCCGAAGGCCGCGTAGAGGCTGTGCACCGAGCACCCGGCGGAGGCGGCGACCGCCTCCAGCGTCGCCGCGGCCAGGCCCTGTTCGCTGATGACGCCGCCCGCGGCCTCGACCGCGCGCTCCCGGACCGGGCGCTGCCCGCCCGGGTCCACGCCCGAGGCGCGCACCGCCTCGTCCAGGGCCCGGCGCGAGCCCCCCACACGGCGCAGGAGGGTGCTGCGGGAGACTCCCGCCTCCTCCGCGATGGCGATCAGGGGCACGTCGGCCACGTCCTTTCCGAGGCTCTCCGAGGCGCGGACCGCCGCGCTCACGAGGTCGGCCGGAACCGGTGGACTGTTGAACTCTGACATCGCGATAAAGGTAACACGTAATCGAGTATCAGGGAAGAGCGGTACTCCCGATGGCGCGGGATCTCGGGGCCGGCCCGAACCGGCCGGAGCCGGTTCGGCCCGTGTGGCTCTGCCCGGTCCGTGGAGCACCTGGTGGGCTGGCCGGAAGTGGTGCCGGTGTGACGCGGGTGGCCCTGACCTGCGGGGGTGAAGGGGCGGGTTAGCCGGTGCTCCCCAGGTGGTTCGTGCAGGCGGACTCGTTCCGCATCTCGTGGCACGGCATGAAGGAGCTTCCGTCGGGGTGGGGGAACAGGGCACTTGCCAACCAGTACTGCTGGGGCTGCGCGGGCAGTGCCTCGGCGAAGAAGGGCTGGTCGCCGTCGCGGAGGATGACCTCGTCGGTGTTCTCCCGGGCGTCGGTGTAGCGCGCCCGGATCTCCCACTCACAGGACTGGTCGTCCACCAGCGCCTCCACCCGCAGCCCGCCCGGGTCCGTTCCGCCGCCGAGGTCGATCCGCCTGTGGCTGAAGTAGCGCAGTCCCTGGTCGGGCCCCTCGTTCGAGACGTACAGCTCCGGGTCGTCCTCGGCCAGGTCCACGATCACCCCCGGATAGGTTGACTCGCCCTGGGGCGGGAACTCCACGACGGTGACGGCTGTCGGCTCCGAGCAGGAGACGTTGACGGGGGTCATGTCCACGATGCTGAGCTGCGAGGTGCGCGTGGACAGCAGGTTCATGGTGAACACGGTCGCGTCGGGCAGGTCGCCTCCCGGCCTCTCCCATTTCCATGCGTCCGGCGACTCCGGGTACAGGCTGCTGCCGTAACGGACCAACCGCCCGCCCAGGGACTGGAGGAAGTCCCCCGCCTCCCTGGCCGGGGTGGCCCGGAGCGTTTCGCCCTCCTGCGCCGTCAGGGGCCGGTCCAGGACGAACTTGAAGTTGTGGGGGACGGACGTGTCGTAGGTGATGGAACTGGTGAACGGCGCCCTCTCCTGGTCCACCTCGGCCTCGGCCGCCCGCTGCTCGCGGAGCAGCGACTCGGTGGACCACAGGTCGTAGGCGTAGGCCGCCGCGTAGCCGCCCAGACTGGCCGCGGCCAACAGCACGAGAGCGACCGCCCACACGCCCAGACGCGTCCGCCGCGACGCGCCCCGGCCCTCGGGGAAGTACCGCTGCTCCAGGATGCCGAAGAACGAGGGCCTGTCCGGTCCGGGTCGCTCCCGCCGCCGTCCGCGCGGCGGCCGGGGAGGCGGGGCCTGCGACCCGCGTCGGGACCTGCGGGGAGGCGGGGGCGGCGAACTCCCCCTCGGCGGAAGCGGACGCGGGGGCGGAAGCGGGCGTCGCGCGGGCTGGGCGTGGTGAGGAGGGGCGTGCGGAGACGGGAGTGAGCGCGGGGGCGGGTGCGGGGGAGAGGGCGGAGGCGCGGACGGGGGCGGCCGAAGGGGTTCCGGCCGCGGTTCGCCGGTTTTCTTCTCCTCGTTCTCGCCCATCGCGAGCGCCCATCTCCTCGGGGGAACACACCTGGGGTGACGGTAACCCGGATGGTGCCCGTCTTCCCGCCCGTGGCCGTAAACGGCCACCGCCCGGACACGCCCTCGGAGAACCGCGGGTGCGTTGGAGTCCGGCCGTGCGGACAAGAACGCGTCGCCGGACCCCCGCGGACGGACGTGCCCTAGTGTTGGCCGCTGGGGGAGGCCCCGTGCGCGAGCACCGGTGCGGACACCGGCGACCGCCGCCCTCGCCCCGCCGGTCGAGCGGCCGGTCCGACGCCGACAGGGAGACAGAGGGAAGTGAGCGGCCGGTGCTGAGACTGCGCGGTCGGGAGTACGACGCGGACACGACGCTGGTCATGGCGATCGTCAACCGCACCCCCGACTCCTTCTACGACAACGGTGCCACCTGGGACGACGGTCCCGCCTTCGAACGCGTGCGCAGGGTCGTGGCCGAGGGCGCCGACATCGTGGACATCGGCGGCGTCACGGCGGGCTACGGCCAGCCGGTCGGCGCCGACGAGGAGAAGCGCCGCGTGGTCGACTTCGTGGCCGCCGTCCGCGCCGAGTTCCCCCAGCTGGTGATCAGCGTGGACACCTGGCGCGCGTCCGTGGGCCGGGCGGTGTGCGAGGCGGGCGCGGACCTGCTCAACGACGCCTGGGGCGGGTACGACCCGGAGCTGGCCGAGGTCGCCGCCGAGTTCGACGCCGCCCTGGTGTGCACCCACACCGGCGGCGTGGCCCCGCGCACCCCGCCGCACCGCACGCGCTACGAGGACGTGGTGCGCTCGGCCGTCGAGGACACGGTCGCCCTGGCCGAGCGCGCGGTCTCCCTCGGCGTGCACCCGGCGTCGGCGATCATCGACCCCGCGCACGACTTCGGCAAGAACACCTGGCACTCGCTGGAGCTGACCCGGCGCCTGGACGAGATGACCGCCACCGGCCGACCGGTCCTGGTGTCGCTGTCGAACAAGAACTTCGTCGGCGAGACCCTGGACCTGCCCGTCGGCGAGCGCCTGACCGGCACGCTCGCCGCGACCGCCGTGTGCGCCTGGCACGGGGCGCAGGTCTACCGCGTGCACGAGGTGGCCCAGACGCGGCAGACGCTGGACATGGTCGCCAGCATCCGCGGGGTCCGTCCCCCCGCGCGGGCCGTCCGGGGACTGGTGTGAGGGAGGAAAGCGTGATCGTCGCAACCGCCGTCTGTCCGCACCCGCCGCTGCTCCTGCGCGAACTCGGCGGCGGCCTGGACCCGCTCGCCGAACTGCGCAGGGAGTGCGCGTCGGCGCTGGAGGCCCTGGCCGCGGCCGAACCGGACGTCCTCGTCGTCGTCGGCGGGCACGACGTCTCCGGAGAGCACGCCGAGGCGCTCGCGCCGGTCCGCGAGTTCGGCGCAACGGGGGAGCGGGTGCCCCGGGAGCTGACGCTGCCGCCGAGTCTGGGCGTGGCCCGAAGGCTGCTCGACACCGTCGGCTACCGCGGGCGCGTGGAGATGCTCAGCGTGGCCTGGGACGCCTCAGCCGCCGAGGCGGAGGAACTGGGGCGGCGGATCGCCGGTCGCACCGGACGGATCGGCCTGCTCGTCCTGGGCGACGGCAGCGCCCGGCGCGGCGACAGGGCCCTCGTGCTCCCGGACGAGCGCGCCCTCGCCTTCGACGAGGAGGTCCGTCGCTGCCTGTCCGAGGGCGACTGGGAGGGCCTCCTCCGGCTGGACCCGGCCCTGGCCGCCGAGCTGATGGCGCAGGGCCGGGCCGCGTTCCAGGTCATGGCGCACGCGCTCGCCGCCGACGCCGATGACGACCGCGGCGGCCCGGTGCGGCCGCGGGTGCTCTACGCCGACGACCCGTTCGGGGTCATGTACTTCGTGGCGGTGTGGCCGTGCGCCTGCTGATGAACGACGCCGCCCCCGGCGCGGCCTCCCCGGGCGAGGCCCTGGACGCCTCCGCACTGGAACGGCTCTACGCCTACCCCGACCGGCCCTGGCTGCGCGCCAACATGGTCGCCAGCCTGGACGGGGCGGCGGCCGGGAACGACGGCCGCACCGAAGCCCTCAACACCCCCGCCGACCTGGTGGTGTTCACGCTCCTGCGCGACCTGGCCGACGTGGTCCTGGTCGGCGCCGGAACCGCGCGCGAGGCGGGCTACCGGCGGGCGGGCCCGCGCACCGGCGACAGGGCGGCCCGCGCCGTCGCCGAGGGCCGCGCCGAGCGGCCCGAGATCGCCGTGGTCAGCGGCGCCGGACGGGTTCCGCCGCTGCTGGCCGAGCCGACCGGGGACGGCGGCGGGGTGCTGCTGGTGACCTGCGAGACGGCCGGGGACGAGGCCCTGGACCGGGCGCGCGGCACCCTGGGCGAGGACCGGGTGCTGGTGTGCGGGCGCGAGCGCGTGGACCTGCGCGCCGCGGTCGACGCCCTGGTCCGGCGCGGCCTGCCCCGGATCCTGTGCGAGGGAGGGCCCCGCCTGCTGGCCGACGTGGCCGCCGCCGGTCTGCTCGACGAGATGTGCCTGACGGTCGTCCCGCTGATGGCCGGGGGAGTCCAGCAGCGCGTCGCGGTCGGCACGGCGGCCGACGCGCCGCTTGTGCCCGGTGTGCTCATCGAGTCCGGGGGCACCCTGCTCCAGCGCTGGCTGCGCCCGCGGGACTGACCACCGGACCGCCGGGCTGTCGGGTCGCCGGGCCGCCGAGCCGCCGTGTCGTCGTGCGGAGCGCCTTCCAGGGGCCCGGCGGGAGCGCCGCTGGCCGCCTAGTGGGCTGGCCGAAAATGTTGCCGGTGTGGCGCCGGGGACTCTCCTCCCCGGTGATCTTGCTACTGGTGCCACTGTGGACCGTCGACAGTGCCTCTGGGAGCAAGATCATCCTCGATGTGCACGCCCCGGTGAACCTTTCCGGTCACCGCACTAGCGGGGCCCGCTCCCCGCAGCCGACTGCGGGGAGGGCCCTTCGCGGTGGGGGCTGGTCGCGCTCACCGCCTTCTGCGGTCGGCGGCCCCCGCTCCGCCCTCGGAGGCCCCGCCACCCCCGCCCACCAGCGGGGCCAGCACGAAGTCGGCCAGCGGGAACGCGTGCTCGTCCACGTGCTCGCGGGCGCGCTCGCGCTGGCCGGGACCCATGGTCAGCGCGTGCACCAGGACCGTCCCGTACAGCGCCTCGGTGAAGGGCTCGGTGTCGGTGCCCGGGACCAGCTCGCCGCGTTCGACGGCCCTGCGCACCATGTCCGCCATCCCGTCGCGGTGCACGCGCACCAGCCGTTCCTGGAGGCCCACGAAGGTCTCCATCCCGGTGGTGGCGTCCACGGCCACGCGCAGGGTGACCCAGCCCGACGGGGCCAGGAAGTGGCCGAGCAGGGCCGCGGCCAGCGCGCGGGTGTCGCCGCGCAGGCTTCCGGTGTCGGCCGTGGCGGGCGGCCGGGTGTGCTCCTCGATGGCGTCGGCGAGCAGGCGCTCCTTGGTCGGCCAGCGCCGGTACAGGGCGGCCTTGCCCACCCCCGCCCGGCGGGCCACCCCGTCCAGGGTGAACGCGGCCCAGCCCGCTCTGCCGTACTCGACCAGCGCCGCCGCCATCGCCCGCGGCGTGAGGCTGGGGTCGCGCGTGCGCCCCCGCCCGGTTCTCGGCGGTGTCGTTCTGGTGCCCCTTCGTACTCGCTCGCCCATGGGGCACGTTATGCCCAGGTAACGGCTGCTGAAAATACACGGCCCCGTCCACGTGGGCGTTCGCGGGCCGTGGCCGGTGCCGTCCGCGCCGTCCGCTCCTTGTGCCACCCGGTCCGCATGCCGTTCGGTCCGCACCCGTCCGCCGGTCACGGCGTCCGGCGCACCGCCCGGTCCTCGGCGATCACCAGCATCTGCTCCTGGCGCCGTTCCACGGCGGGCCGCTCCGGGGCCGCCACGTGGCGCAGCTCCCTGACGCGGCCGCGCCGGTTGGCCAGGGCCACGGCCGCCGACCGCCGCATGCCCAGCGCCCCGCCCTCGGAGGCCAGCGCCGCGCGCACCCGGTGCCGGTGGGCCTGCCGGACGGTGAAGTACACGGCCATCGCGGTCAGGAAGACCACCGCGACCTTGAACACGACGCCGCCGATCCCGGAGAACAGCGGTGAGTCCAGCAGCCAGTGCAGCGCCATCGCCAGGACCACCAGGAGGGCGGCGGCCACCGCCCGGCGCCTGCCGGGCCGCCACGCCACGGCCGCCAGCAGGCCCACGGCGGTGCCCGCGACCGCCGACATCGCCCAGTGCGAGCCCAGCCCGGTCAGGACCAGCCGCACCACGGTCGTCTGCACCACCGGCGCCAGTCCGCCGGTGCCGCCCGCCTGGACGATCGCGTTCATCGAGTAGACGAAGTTCTCCGTCACCTCGAAGCCCAGCCCCACCAGGGAGCCGATCACGAACCCGTCCACCGGGCCGCGCACCGCGGCGGGGAAGGCCACCGCGACCAGCACGATCCCGGCGAGCTTGAGCAGCTCCTCGTTGAGCGGGGCGGTCAGGGCCGCCCCCCAGACCTCGGAGAAGGGCAGCCCCAGGCTCTTGGACCAGATCGAGCCCAAGCCCGCGTTGGCGACGACCCCGCCCGCCGTCGCGGCGGTCAGACCCCAGGCCACCGCGGCCACGGAGGCGTCCAGGGCGGGGTCGCGCACCGGACGGATGCGGCGCAGCACCCAGAACCCGAAGGCCAGCGTCACCAGCCCCAGGAACACCGCCAGTGCCGCCTCGGAGAAGAAGACGCGCACCAGCCCGGTGAACCGCAGCGCCAGGTAGCCCAGCCCCACCGCGCACAGCACCCCGATCAGGGCGAGCGCCGTCAGCGCGGGCAGCCGCTGCCCGTGGGCGTGTCTGCCCTGCGGCGGCCGCTCCGAGGCGTG
Organism: Nocardiopsis deserti; assembly: GCF_008638355.1. Classification (NCBI taxonomy): domain Bacteria; kingdom Bacillati; phylum Actinomycetota; class Actinomycetes; order Streptosporangiales; family Nocardiopsidaceae; genus Nocardiopsis; species Nocardiopsis deserti. The sequence goes on from NZ_VWVS01000014.1 coordinate 23,951, forward strand.
CCGGGGGCCGGACTCGTCCTGGCGTGCGCTGCGCGGTGAGGGCACGGAGCCCCGGTCCGTCGCGGCCGGGCGCTCGTCGGGTTCGGGGTTCACGAGCCCTCCCTGGTGAAGGAGACCGAGCGCGCGACGTCGGCGACCGCGCTGAGGTCGGCCGGGGTCGCCTCGCGTCCGGCCAGGGTCATCTCCACGGCCAGCTGTCCGTCGGGGGAGGGGTAGACCACCGCGGCGCCGTCCCCCTCACGGCTCTCCAGGGCCCCGGTGAGCCCCTCGACGCCGTCCCGGGTGGAGATGGCCTCGGGGGCGCCCAGGCGCGCCGTCGCCTCACCGGCGCGCACGATCCTCCGCAGGCCCGCCCACAGCTCCTCCAGGCTGGGCGGCGGTGAGGTCACGGGGGTGACCGAGTTGAGCGTCAGCTCCACCGGGCCCCGGTGGAAGCGGTAGATCTGTCCGGCCTGGCTGGTACCGGTGTTCAGGTGCCAGCCCTCCTGGGGGAAGGTGAGGGAGGCCCGGTAGCCGCCCGCCGATCCCACGGGCACCGGTTCGCCGGAGGGAACGGACTCCGAGCCGGGCAGGAGAGCGTTGACCAGCGGCCAGGCCACCACCAGCAGCGCGATCGCCGCCGCGGCCACGCCCAGTGGCACCCAGTTGCTGCGGGGGCCGCGCCGCCGTGCGCGCGCGTCCTCCCCGGTCGCCTCCGCCATGGCGTCCCCCCTCGTCACCCACGGTGATGCCCTGTCACGGCAAGCGAAACATCCGGGGGTGCGTGCGTTGGTGGCACGGCGTCGACTTGGCGCACGTTTACGGTGATTTCACCAATTCGGGGGGTCGGCGGGAGGGCGCGGTGACCGGACGGGGCGCTCAGAGGCTCGTGGGCATCGGGCCCCCGTTCCACTCGACGGCGTCGGACAGCGCCGTGGTGAGGTCCATGTCGGTCCCGGTGAGGTCGGCGTGGGCGCGGTGCAGGTTGAGCACGATGCGCTCGGCGTCGTCCCAGTCGCGGAACCCGCCCAGGTCGCAGGCCCTGGCGTTCTCCAGCGGGGTGAGCCCCCGGGCGACCCCGTCCCGGGCGGTGTCCAGCACGAACCGGTAGTACCGCTCGTGGGCGCCCAGGACCGCGTCCAGCTCGGCGGCGCCCAGCAGCGGTCCGTGCCCGGGGACCACGTGCTCGGGGCCGAACGCGTGCAGCCACTCCAGTGAGCGCAGCGCGCCCTCCAGCGAGCCCATGAACACCAGCGGGGTCAGCCCGTGGAAGACCAGGTCGCCGGTGAACAGTACGCGCTCCTCGGGCAGCCAGACCACCACGTCGCCGGGGGTGTGCGCGGTGTGGCCGGGGTGGCGCAGCTCCACGCGCCGCCCGCCGGTGTGGACGGTCAGCTCCCGGTCGAGCACGATCGACGGCAGGCACCGGGTGACGTTGCCCCAGTCCGGCGGGGGCGACCAGAACGGCGGGCAGGCGTCGAGGATCGGGTCGTGCGCGAGCGCCTCGCGCATGGCGGCCTGCCCGATGAGCGCGGCGGAGTCGGGCAACAGACTGTTGCCGTAGGTGTGGTCGCCGTGCTGGTGGGTGTTGACCGCCCACCGGACGGGTGCGCCGCCGGTGGCGCGCGCCAGGGCGCCGAGGAACGCACGGGTGCGGGCCTCGGTCGCGCAGGTGTCCACCACCAGGAGCCCGTCGTCCCCGGCGACGGCGCCCGCGTTGTTGACCCACCAGGTGCCGTCCGGCTGCACCCAGGCGTACACGCCGTCGACGACCTCGGTCAGGCTCGCCGCCTCCGGCCCGGGGTGTCCGGCCTGGCCCATGGGAGTCCTCCTCGCGTTCGCGGCCTTCAGGGGAGAGAAGAAGGAAGAGGGTACAGCGCTTCCCGGGTCCGTCGTGGCCGGAACCGGTCGGTGAGGGAAACGGCGCCCGTACGCGCTGTTATCGTGACGACCGCATATCCGGGTCGGGTGCCTTCGGGCGCACGCGCACGCCCTCGGACGGGTCAGGGAGCAGGCAAACACGTGAACAGCGAGGCGGGGACCTCCCCGGGTTCCTTCCGGGAGGGGAACGCCCACGGAGCCGGGACCGGGCACCGGGACGCGAACGGTTCCGAGGAGAGCCCGGAGCGTGGGGAGGGCCCGCATGGCCGCGACGACGAGGCGGCCCCCCGGACCGGAGACCGGCCGGGACGTCTCCGCGCGGCCCGGCCCCTCCTCTCCGCCCTCCTCGCCTGGGCCGGGACGGGACTCGTCGCCAGCGCCCTCCTGCTCTCGGTGCCCCTGCTGTTCCAGCAGGACCCCGAGGAGGACCTGGGATGGGGCCCGTCGCTGCCCGTGGCGTTCGTGGCCGGACTGGCACTGCTGGTCCTGGTGCTGCGCCGCTCGGTGCCGAGGGAGGCTGGTCCGCCGGGCCGCGACCCCGCGGGGCCGCTCCTCCTCACGGCTCTGGCTGCGGGTGCCGCGCTGCTGTCGTACCTGGCCTACCGCTCCTTCCCGCGCGACGCCTTCGCCCGGCTCACGGAGAACGGGGACACCTGGACGCCGTCGGTCACGGGAAGCCTCCAGTGGGTGGCGCTGTGCGCGTTCGCACTGGGCTTCCTGGCGCTGCTCCTCGCCGTACGCCGCCCGCGTTCCCGGCCGGGCGGGCGCGCCTGGACGGGGTTCGCCGCCGGTGTCCTGGCCGTGGCCACGGCCGGGTGGGCGGCCGTCTCCGAGGCCACCCACCAGCCCGTGGAGCACGTGGTCGCCGCCCCCGGGACCGCTCCGGGCACGCCGACCACGGTCACCCGGGTGGGCTGGACCTGGGAGAGGCCCGAGGACGCCGGGATCGAGCGGATCGTGGCCGGACCGCGCGGGCCGGTCGTGCTGCTCGGGGACGGAATGGTCGGCCTGGACGGCGCGAGCGGTGAGGAGCTGTGGACCTACCGCCTCCCCTTCGGCTGGTACACGAGCGCGGGTGCGTCCATGGGGGGCGACCTGGCGTACGTGAGCTACCGGCAGGACCCCGACGACAGCGGGAGCGGGCGGATGACCGTGGTCGACACGGCCACCGGCGAGATCACCAGGGAGGTGGCGGCACCGCCTGAGGAACGGTTCGACACCGGGGATCACCACTTCCTCGGTGTCCTTCCCACGGGCAGCCTCCACACGGGTTCCGACGAGGAGCCGGGAACGCTGATCGCGTACGGAGACGCCGGAGAGGGTGAGCTGTGGACCTTCACCCCCCAGGACCCGGAGACCGCATGTGACATGGAACGGCGGGTCCTTCTCCACGAGGACCTGATCCTGGCGGCGTACCTGTGCTGGGGGGAGTCGGATGTCCGGCCTCTCGTCGTTCTCGGCCTGGACGCTCGTACCGGGGAGCAGAGGTGGCGCACGGAGGTCGGGGATCCGTACCCGAGCGGCTTCATGCGGATCTTCTGGGAGGAGCACGTCGTGTCGGAGGGGGAGTACCCCGTGGTGGGCGTCGGTTCCGATTCCGGTCCCGTCACTTTGCTGGACCCGCGCACGGGCGCGGTGGCGGGCGAGTTCCCGGAGTTCCTGATGGAGGATGACGACGAGGCCAGCCAGGAGTACCGGGTGATCCGTTCGGGATACCGGGGACGCGTCCACGCCGACACCGGAGGCGCGGTCTACATCGAGCGGCACGGGAACGACGGGCACCTCGTCCACCGCGTCGACCCCTCCGGCGCGCTGGTCCGCACCACCGTGGTCCCCGAACCGCCTTCGGGGCAGGACGAGATCCGCGACGCCGTCGCCGTGGGGGACACCCTCCTGGTACCGAACGAGGACCAGGAGGTGTGGGGCGGCGAGACCTCGGCGTCCGTGCGCGTGGTTCCGCTCGGGAAGGAACAGGGCGCGTCAGAGGGCGGCGGGACGGTGCTCGGGATCGGCTCCGGCGTGAACCCTCGGCTCCTGCCCGTCCCCGGTGCCGTCATCGCCTACGACCTGGAGGAGACCACCACCGTGTACGGCCTGGTGCCCTGACCCGGCCCGGTCCTCCCCGGAAGGCCTCGCGGACGCGCCGCACCCCACCGGACCTTCCCGGCCGCGGCGCGGACCGGCTGGTAGTTTCGCCGCATGCGCGAACGGCTGACGGACCTGGAACCACGCCTGCACGACGCGCTGGCGGTGTGGGGCATCCACGCGACCGCGCTCGACCACGTCCCCCTGGGTTTCGGCGACCACCACTGGAGCGTCACCGACACCTCGGACCGCCACTGGTTCACCACCGTGGCCGACCTCGCCCACAAGTCCTTCCTGGGCCCGGACCCGGTCTCTGTGCGGCGGCGCCTCGCCCGGGCCATGGACACCGCCGCCCGGCTGCACGACGACGAGGGGCTCGGGTTCGTCGTCGCGCCCCTGCGCACCCCGGGCGGGGACACCGTCGTCCCGGTCGGCGACCGGTACGCGCTCAGCGTCTTCCCCCACGTGGAGGGCGAGTCCGGTGACTTCGGTCAGGAACTGGCCGACGACCGGCGGGCCCGGCTCCTGGACACCCTCGCCCAGCTGCACCGGAGCGCCCCGGGCGACGCGCCCGCCGTCGGGGCCCGGCTCCCCGGTCAGGACCGGCTGGCCGCGCTCCTGGACCGCCCCGCCGCGATCGGCGACGCGGGACCCCACGCCGCGCCCACCGCCGACCTGCTCGCCGAGCACACCGCGGTGCTGCGCGAGCGCCTGGCCGAGTCCGACCGCGGCGCCGCCGCCCTGGAGGGCGCGGCCGCGGTCCTCACCCACGGCGAACCCCACCCCGGCAACCTGCTGTGGCGCGGGGACCGCCCGCTCCTGGTCGACTGGGACACCGTCGGCCTGGCCGTCCCCGAACGCGACCTGTGGCTGGTCACCGACGACCCCGCCGAACTGGCCCGCTACGCCGAGGCCAGCGGGCACGAGCCCGACCGCGCGCTGCTGGACCTGTACCGGCTGCGCTGGGACCTGCGCGACGTCGTCGAGTTCGTCGACTGGTTCTCCGCGCCCCACCAGGGCGGCCCCGACACCTCCCAGGCCTGGCGGGACCTGGTCCGCACCGTCGAACGCCTCGGCGCGGGGGAGCGGTCCGGCGCCCGCTGACACCGGCGGAATCCGGCGGCCACGGCGGGTCGCGGCCCGCCCGCCCGTCCTGCGGTCGGTAGCATTCCCATGGCTCTCAGTGACCGAAAAGAGCTGTCACCAGGGCGGCCGGGCCGGATCCGGCCGACCGGGCACGCCACGGACCCGACCAGGTGTTGGAGCGACAATGAACCTGCCCCTCAGCAACCGCGACCTGCCGCTGCGCGTCATCACGGGGGCGTTCGTCCTCAACTCCGGACTGGAGAAGCGCGGCGCCGACGAGGAGACCGCGCAGGGCCTCCACGGGATGGCGGCGGGGACCTACCCCTTCCTCAAGGACGTCGACCCCACCACCTTCGCCCGGCTGCTGTCGGCCGGTGAGATCGCCCTGGGCGCAGCCCTGCTGATCCCCGTCGTCCCGAGCCGCGTCGCGGGCGCGGGCCTGACCGCGTTCGCCGCGGGCCTGCTCGGCCTGTACCTGCGCACTCCGGGCATGCGGCGCCCCCAGAGCCTGCGCCCGACCGAGCAGGGGCTGCCCCTGTCCAAGGACGCGTGGCTGCTGGGGGCCGGGCTCAGCCTCCTGCTGGGCAGCGACACCGGCCAGAACTCCTCCCGGAGTTCCTGCCGGCGCCCCCGCTGACGGTCGGGGCCGACGCCGTGCCGGTGTTCACCCGTTGGTCTCGATCGTGGGCACGAAGACCCGCAGGGCCGCGTGCCGCTTGGTGAAGACCACCGTGCGCGAGCCCTCCACGACCTCGCCGTCCACGGCCAGCAGCCTGGGCTCGCCCGGGATGGTCAGCGTCAGCCTCGTGGTCAGCCGCTCGGAGTAGCCCTCGCCGTGCGCGAACTTGCCCAGCAGTACGTCCGCGACGGCGCGCAGCCGGGGGAAGGGCGCCCGGGCGGTGAGCACCCGCACGTCCAGCCGCCCGTCGTCCAGCTGCTCGCGCAGCGCGGGCACCCGTCCGTGCGTGCGGTAGCGGCAGTTGCCCACGAACGCCCACCACACCTTGGTGGGCTCGCCGTCGACGACCGCGGAGATCGGACTCACCTCCCGCAGGTCCTGCCACAGGGCCAGCGCGAACGCGGGCCACTTGCCGATCCGGTCGGCCCACTTGTCGCGCCGGTCCACCATGCGCGGGTAGGAGCCGAACGAGGACGTGTTGAGGAAGATCCGGCCGTCCACCTCGCCCACGTCCACCCGGGCCAGCCGCCCGTCGTCGAACGCCCGCAGCGCGGTGTCCACCGAGGACAGCCCCAGCGTGCGGGCGAAGTTGTTGAGGGTGCCGTCCGGCAGCACCAGCAGCGGGCGGTCGTGGTCGAGCGCCGCCCGCGCCCCGGCGTTGACGGTGCCGTCGCCGCCCGCCACCGCCAGAACCTCGCTGGTGCGCGCCGCCTGGTCCATGACCCCGACCACGTCGTCGTCCGCCGACAGCGGGATGATCCGCGCCTTGGGCAGCGCCCGCGCCACCCTGCTCGTGACGTCGGCCGCGGTCAGCCCGGGCACCGTGCCCGAGGCCGAGCGCGGGTTGACCACCACCGTCACCCCGTCCCCCTCGCGGTCCACGTCGGTCTCCCCGTCGGCGACGGTGCGCGCGCCGAAGACCAGTTCGGGGCGGGGCGGCACCACCGTCCCGGCGATCAGGGCCGCGCCGCACCCGATGGCCACCCCGGCGAGCACGTCGCCGGGATAGTGGACGCCGCTGTGCACGCGTGAGAACGCCACACCGCCCGCCAGGAGCGCGACCAGTCCGGCCAGCGGCTTGGGCGCGTCCGTCATGACCCCGGCCGCGTAGGCCGCGGCCGCGGCGGTATGCCCGGAGGGGAAGGAGGTGCTCGGGTAGGAGCGGTAGGGGCTGCGCGCGGCCGGGACGGCCGAGTTGTCCGGGCGGGTGCGCCCCGACAGCTGCTTGACCCCCGCCGAGATCAGATTGGCGGTGCCCGCGGCCAGGATCGCGCGCAGGGCGGTGCGCCGCAGCCTGGGACCGCCCGTGGCGGCGAGGGTGGCCGACATCAGGAACCACGGCGCCATGTTGTCCGTCGCCTGTACGAACTTGGGGGTGTAGGCGTCCAGGGACGCGGGCCCCATCCCCGTCACGCGGTCGTAGACCTTCTTGTCAGCCCGTTGGAGTCGACTCATAAGGCTCATCGCCCCAGAGTGGGCAAAGTGCCGTCAGATGTCCATAAGGGCGCGCCCGCAGAAGAGCCTCCACTGTGTTGATGTCATCACACACGATGTTGGTTTCGGTGGGAGGCAGCCGCCGGAGGCGCGGCCCGCGCGGTGTCGAACGGCGCGGTGTCGAACGGAGCGCGGGAGCGGCGGAGGGAGAGGGCGGCGCAATGTCCAGGGTGACCAGGAACTCGGGTTTCGTCTGGGCGGCCGTCCCGGCCCGCACGGAGGCCGTGGAGGTCGCCGCCTCCACCTCACCGGCGACGGCGGCCCCACCGGCGGCTTCCGGATCCTGGACACCGCCGACCGGCGCCACTACGGCGTCCACCCCGACCTCGGTGGCGGGGCGGCGGGACGGTACGTGGGGGAGCCCGGTGTGGAGTACCGGATCGAGGTCCACTCGCCACCGTTGGAGGAGGGGGCCGACACCGTCACGGGCGCCGTGCACCACGCGGTGCGCGCCGGGGCTCCGGAGGGGGAGTCGTACCGGCTCAGCGCGTTTTCGCGGCAGCAGTCGTGCCTGCGTCGCCGCCAACAACCCCAAGCAGGAATGGCGTGGGGGAGAGACCTGATGACGGCCCCTCCCTTTCCCTTGTTTCCTTATCCCGGAAACCTGCCGGACGCCCGGGGACGCCCGGGGCGGTCAGCTCTGGTGCGGGACCACCACGGCGCGGCCGAAGATCTCCCCGGCCTCCAGCCTCCGGTAGGCCTCCAGGGCGTTGTCCAGGGTGAACCGCTCGACCTCCGGCCGGATCTGCCCCGCCCGGTACATGTCCACCACCTCCCACAGCTCTCCCACCGTCCCCCAGTAGGTGTTGGTGACGTAGGACTCGTAGGGGGTGGTGAAGAACGAGAACTCGTGCGTGCCGCCCGCGATCCCCACCACGGTCAGGCGCCCGCCCTGGGCCATCGACGCCGCCGCGGTCGCGATGGTCGGCGTGATGCCCACGAAGTCGAAGGCCGCGTCCACGCCCCGGCCTCCGGTGATCTCGCGGATCTCCTCGACCTGGCGTTCGCCCGCCCCCACGGTGACCGCGCCGTTGCGCTCGGCCCAGGCGCGCGGCTCGGCCTTGACGTCGGTGGCGATCACCGTCGCGCCGGTCAGCGCCCGCAGGATCTGCACGCCGATCTGCCCCAGACCGCCCAGGCCGATCACCAGGGCGTGCCGACCGCCGCCCTCCAGGTGCGGCAGCGCCTGCTTGACGGCGTGGTACGGGGTCAGGCCCGCGTCCGACAGCGGCGCGGCGTCCACGGGGTCGGCGTCGCCCAGGGGGACCAGGTGGTGGGCGGGCACGGTCACGTACTCGGCCATGCCGCCGTCGCGCCCCAGCCCCACCGCCGCGTAGGGCATGGTCGCGGCGTTCTCGCAGTAGTTCTCGTGGCCCTGGACGCACATGCGGCAGTGCCCGCATCCGATCGGCCCGTAGACCATGTAGGCCTCGCCGACACGGACGCGCTCGCTCACACCGGGGCCGAGTGCCTCCACCCATCCGGAGTTCTCGTGCCCCAGGACGAACGGCGGTTTCTGCGCCCCCGTCTGCCCCTCCTTGAAATGGCGGTACACGCTGACGTCGGAGTGGCAGGCGCCCGCTCCGGCCACCCGCAGGAGCACCTCGCCCGGACCCGGCTCGGGCTTGGGAACGTCGGTGAGTGACGGGAACCGTTCGTAGTTCTCGAAGACCACGGCTCGCATGGAGTACCTCCAGGCTCTCGCGGAGAGCGGACACCGGCGCGCACGACGACGGCACTCCCGGTGTCCGCATGGCCGCTCGACGCTGTCCGTCCAGTTCACGGCTGTCTGCCCACGCATCTACCCGAAAGCGTCCGGTCTTATTTGTCGGTTACGTCCGGATTCTGTCGTGCACTGTACGGCCGGGAGTAGTGCCACCACCACGAAGCCGGGTGGTCGACGCCAGACCCGGTTCGGGGGGACAGCGCCATGGAGGCCGACCCCGCCGCGGACCTAGCGTGAGGAGCACCGTCCCCCACCTGTCGGCACTCGAACTTCCCCTGGAGAGTCATGATCGCGGCGGGCCCACGTCACGCTTCGCCTCCCACCCCCCTGCGCTACGAGGAACGCGAGTGGCACGGCCTGCGGCTCCTGGCCCACGACGAGACCGGAGACGGGCGCATCGTCGAGGCGCTGGGGGACGTGGCGGCCGCCGACCACATCGTGGTCCTGGTCCCGGGTAACGACAACTACCTGGGCAACTACTTCGACGCCAACCGCCCCACCCGGCCCAGGGTCAACGGGGGGACGGTCCTGCGCACCATGCAGGCCCTCGCCCCCGGCGAGCGCTCCGCCGTCGTGGTCTGGGTCGGCTACGACACCCCGCGCGGCTTCGCCGAGGCCGCCTTCCGGGGTCCCGCCGAACGCGGCGCCGAGGACCTGGCCCGCCTGACGTCCTTCCTGCCCCGCACCGCCCGCATCACGCTGGTGGGCCACAGCTACGGCACCGTCGTGTGCGGACTGGCCCTGCGGCACGGGCGCGTGGACGACTGCGTGGCCCTGGGCAGCCCCGGCATGGGCGGGAACTCCGTCGCCGACCTGGGCTTCGACGGCAACCTGTGGGCGGCGCTGGGCCCCGCGGACTGGATCCGCTTCTTCCCCCGGGGGCGCTGGCGGGACCTGGGCCACGGGCCCTCGCCGCTGCGCCCCGGGTTCGGCGCCACGGCCTTCGCCACCGGCCCCATCCCCGGGCACTGCTCCTACTACACCGAGGGCAGCGAGTCGGTGCGCAACATCGCCCGTATCGGCCTGGGCCGCCACGCCGAGGTCACCCGGCCGGACGTGCCCGCCCAGCGGACCCGCCCGGGCCCGCGCCCGGCACCCGGGGCCCCGGTCACGGAGGCCGCGCCGTGAGGCCCGCCCGCGACCCCGCCGTCGATGACAGCGCTGTCGATGACCGTGCTGTCGAGGGCAGAGGCGTCGGTGACCGGCCCGTCGACGATCGCGTCACCGGCCACCGCGTCGCTGACGACCCTGCCGCCGGTGCCGCTCGCCGGGCCACCGCGCTCCCCCACACCGCCCCCCGTGCCGCTGATGCCGGTGCCGTCCGCCGTGCACCCGAGCGCCCCGAGGACGAGGCCCCCGCCGAGGACCGGCGCGCCGTCCGCGGACCTTCCCCCGAGCGGGGCACCGCACGCGAACCCTCCCCGGGCCACCGCGCCGCAGACCCGGTGATCCTGGCCCGGGACGTGCGCAAGTCCTACCCCGGAGCCCGCGGACGCGCCGCCCTGGACGGTTTCGACCTGGAGGTGCCCCCCGGCGCGGTGCACGCGCTGCTGGGGCCCAACGGCGCGGGCAAGACCACCGCCGTGCGGGTGATGGCCACCCTGCTGCGCTTCGACTCCGGACAGGTGCGCGTCGCCGGGTTCGACGTGGCGCGCCAGAGCGCGCGGGTGCGCTCGCGCATCGGCTTCGCCGGTCAGTACGCGGCGCTCGACGAGATCCTCGACGGACGGCGCAACCTGGAGATGTTCGCCCGCCTGCACCACCTGGGGGCGCGGGCGGCGCGGGCGCGGGCCGCCGAACTCCTGGAGCGGTTCGGCCTCACCGACGCCGCCCACCGGCCGGTGCGCGAGTACTCGGGCGGCATGCGCCGCCGCCTGGACCTGGCCGCGAGCCTGATCCCCGACCCCGCCGTGCTGTTCCTGGACGAGCCCACCACGGGCCTGGACCCGCGCAGCCGCGCCGAGGTCTGGCGATCCGTGCGCGACCTGGCCGAGGGCGGTACGACCGTCCTGCTGACCACCCAGTACCTGGAGGAGGCCGACCGCCTGGCCGACCGGATCTCGGTGGTCGACTCCGGGAGGGTCATCGCCGAGGGCGCCCCCGAGGAGCTCAAGACCCGGGTCGGGGGCGGCCGGGTGGAGGCCGTGGCCGCCCACGCCGACGCGCTCTCGCCGGTCGCGGAGGTCCTGGGCCGCGTGGCCGGGGCGCTGCCCGAGGTGGACGCCGACGCCCTGCGGGTGTCCGTGCCCTTCGACGGCCGGGGCGCGGGACTGGCCAAGGTGGTGCGCGCCCTGGACGAGGCGGGGCTGGACGTGGAGGACATCGCCCTGCGCCGCCCGACACTGGACGACGTGTTCCTGGGCCTGACGGGCCGCCAGGGCACGGAGGAGGAGGCGTCATGATGTCCGTGACCGAGGCGGGGCGACCGGCCCCGGAGGAGCCCGGCCCCCTGGCGCGGATGCGCTGGGCGGTGGCCGACACCTGGGTGGTGGCGCGCCGCTACCTGCTGCACCTGGTGTACAAGCCCGACGAACTCGTCGGCACGCTGATGGTCCCCGTCCTGGCCGTGCTGCTGTTCGGCTTCGTCTTCGGCGAGGCCATGGGCGCGGTCATGGACGCGCCCGGCGAGGAGTACCGCGAGTTCCTGATGCCGGGGCTGTTCGCGCTGACCATGGCCTTCGGGATCGGCAACACCACGATCGCGGTGGTCACCGACGCCGGACGCGGCGTGGTCGACCGGTTCCGCACGCTGCCGATGGCCCCCGCCTCGCTGCTGGCCGGGCGGAGCCTGGCCGACGTGCTCTCCGCGGTGGTGGACCTTGCGGTGCTGGCCGGGATGGGGCTGCTGGTCGGCTGGCGGTGGCACGAGGGCCCGCTCTCCGCGCTGGCGGCACTGGGGCTGCTGTTGCTGCTGCGCCTGGCCTTCACCTGGATCGGCATCTACCTGGGGCTGGTGGTGCGCAGCCCGGAGGCGGCGATGAAGTTCTTCTCGCTGGTCTTTCCACTGGCCATGGTCGCGGACACCTTCGTGCCCACCGACACCATGCCGGACTGGCTGGTGCCCGTGGCCGAGTGGAACCCGCTGTCGGCGACGGTGATCGCGGCCCGCGACCTGTTCGGCAACCCGGTGGCGGCCAACGACTCCTGGATCGCGCAGAACGCGCTGCTCATGGCGGTGGTGTGGCCGCTGGTACTGATGATGGTCTTCGTACCGCTGGCGCTGCGGCGCTACCGGAGGCTGAGCCGCTGAGGCAGCGGCGGTGGCCGCTCCCCGCGCTGTGCGGGGCGCGGGCCCGACGACGCGGCCCGTGCCGACCGCGCCAGCGGCTCCGGTGACCAGGGGGCCTGGGGGAGGGACGGCCCCTTCCGCCGCCCCGCCGTACGCCACTCCCGGGGAGATCTCCGGTTCTCCGGTCCGGGCCGATGAGTTCCCGCCGCCTTCCGAGTCCGTACACGTGAACGAACCGCACCGTGCGGATCCGACGGACGAGGAAGATCACGATGAACGGCGCGAAGCCGACCCCCGCACGCGCGGGAGGACGCGAGTGGCTCGGGCTCGGGGTGCTGGCCCTGCCCACCCTGCTGCTCTCCCTGGACATGAGCGTGCTCTACCTGGCCCTGCCCCACCTGGCCGCCGACCTGCGGCCCTCCGGCAGCCAGCTGCTGTGGATCATGGACGTCTACGGATTCATGATCGCCGGGTTCCTCATCACCATGGGCACCCTCGGCGACCGCATCGGCCGCAGACGCCTGCTGATGATCGGCGCCGCAGCCTTCGGTGTGGCCTCCGTGGCCGCGGCCTTCGCGCCCAGCTCCGCCGCGCTCATCGCCACCCGCGCCCTCATGGGCGTGGCCGGAGCCACCCTCATGCCCTCCACCCTGGCCCTGATCAGCAACATGTTCGTCAACCCGCGACAGCGCGCCGTGGCCATCTCGGTGTGGACGAGCTGCTTCATGGGCGGCACCGCCGTCGGCCCGGTCGTGGGCGGGCTCCTCCTGGAGTGGTTCTGGTGGGGTTCGGTGTTCCTGCTCGGCGTCCCCGTCATGCTGCTGCTCCTGGTGTGCGCGCCCCTGCTGCTCCCCGAGCACCGCGCTCCCGACCCCGGGCGGTTGGACCTGGTCAGCGTCGCCCTGTCCCTGGCCGCCATCCTGCCGATCGTCTACGGCCTCAAGGCCGTCGCCGAGGGCGGACCGGTCCTCGGGCCGCTCGCCTCCCTCGGCTTCGGTCTGGCCGTGGGCGCGGTGTTCGCCCGCCGCCAACTGCGCCTGTCCGACCCGCTGTTGGACCTCGGACTGTTCCGCCAGCCCTCCTTCGGTGTCGCGCTGGGTGTGATGATGGCGGGCGCGGTCACCATGGGCGGCACGTTCCTCCTGATCAGCCAGTACCTCCAGATGGTCGCCGGGCACTCCTCGCTGGTCGCGGGGATGTGGCAGGTGCCCCCGGCGCTGGCGATGATCGCCGCCACCATGGCCGGAGGGCCGCTGGCCGCGCGCGTGGGCCGGGCCAACGTCATCGGCGGCGGCATGCTCGTGACCGCGTCGGGGTTCGCCCTGCTGTTCCTGGTCCCCGTCGAGGGCGGAACACCGCTCGTGGTCGCCGGGCTGCTGCTGGCCTCGGTGGGGCTGGGCCCCGGCGCCGCGCTGGTCACCGACATCGTGGTGGGCTCGGCGCCCAGGGAGAGGGCGGGGGCCGCCGCGTCCATGTCCGAGACCAGCGGGGAGTTCGGCGTCGCCATGGGCGTGGCCCTGCTGGGCAGCCTGGCCTCGGCGGTCTACCGCGCCGGGATGACTGTTCCCGAGGGCGTGCCCGAGGAGGCGGGCCAGACCCTGCCCGCGGCCGTGGCCGCGGCCGCGGAGCTGCCCGCGGGCCTGGCCGAGAGCCTGCTCGGCCCGGCGCGCGAGGCCTTCACCTCCGGCATCAACCTGGTCGGGGTGATCGGCTGCGCGGCCATGGCCGTGTTCGGGGCGGCCGCCGTGGTCCTGCTGCGCTCGGCTCCGTCGGGAACGCCGCAGGAGCGGGAACCGGCGGAGGAACCGGTGGACGCTTCGGGGGAGGAAACCGCGGACACGCCCGAGGCCGGGTCCGAGAGCGCCCCGGCGCCCGGCCCGGCGTCCGGTCCGACGGGCGGGCGGCTGACGGGACTTGAACCGGTGGCGGCGGACCTCGCGGAGAAATCTGTGGCAGGAGAACCGTCGCTGGCCGATGAGTCCGCGGACGCCGACGGGTCAGTACGGGTGAGCGGCACCGAGCGCCGGACCTGAGGCCGTCCGGAACCGGTGACCCCGGCCAGGGGCTCCGGACCCGGTCGCCCCGGACCCGGCGGCGCCGACCCGTACGACGGTCCGCACCCGGCGCCGCGGACCCGAACACCACACCCGGCCCTCCCGGGCCACCTGACAACTGACGGAGGAGACCATGGAACGCCCCAACCTCGACGGCATGCTGCTCGCCACCACCGACCCCGACCGCCTGCACGACTGGTACGCCGACGTCCTCTCCCCGCAGGACGACGTCGACATGGACGGCTACCGCGTCCTGCGCCTGGGGACCTTCCACCTGCTCATCGACCGCCGGGACGACGTCGCCCCCAAGGCGGGCGACCCGACGCGCATGATCCTCAACGTCGACGTGGACGACGCCCGCGCCGTCGCCGCCCGCGTGGACGCGCGGGGCACCGGGTGGCTGGCGCCCCTGGAGGACCGCGACGGCAGCCTGTTCGGCACCGCCGTCGACCCCGACGGCAACCACGTCCAGATCATCCAGCTCAGCGACGAGCACCGCGCCGCCATGGCGCGCGAGAGCTAGGGAGAAGACCGTGTTCGACACCACCAGGGCCTTCGGCTCCTTCGCCGTCCCCGACCCCGAGCGGGCCAGGGAGTTCTACGGCACCACCCTCGGGCTCGCGGTCGGGCCCGTCGAGGGCATGGAGGAGCACGACCTGCTCAGCATCGACCTGGGGGAGGGGCGGGCGATCCTCGTCTACCCCAAGCCCGACCACGAGCCCGCGGACTTCACCGTCCTCAACCTGCCCGTGGACGACATCGACGCCGTCGTGGACGAGCTCGCCCGCCGCGGCGTCGGGATGCTCCGCTACGAGGGCTTCGACCAGGACGGAAAGGGGATCTCGCGGGGCGTCCCGACGGTGGCGTGGTTCGCCGACCCGTTCGGGAACGTGTGTTCTGTCATACAGGAGGCGTAACGTGACGGTCGTGGTGGAACACGCGTCCGACCAGGACTTCATGAGTCTCGCCGACCCCTACCGGCGCGAGCTGTTCGCGCACTGCTACCGCATGCTGGGGTCGGTGCACGACGCCGAGGACCTGGTGCAGGAGACCTACCTGCGCGCCTGGAGGGCCTACGACCGGTTCGAGGGCCGCTCCAGCCTGCGCACCTGGCTCCACCGGATCGCCACCACGGCCTGCCTGACCGCCCTGGACAAGCGTCAGCGGCGGCCCCTGCCCACCGGGCTCGGCGGACCCACGGCCGAGCCCGAGGGCGAACTCGCCGACCGCCCGGAGCTGCCCTGGCTGGAGCCGGTGCCCGACGTCCTGGTCGGCGCGGACGACCCCGGCGCGGTCGTGGCCGCGCGCGAGAGCGTGCGCCTGGCCCTGGTCGCGGCGCTCCAGTACCTGCAACCCAAGCAGCGGGCGGTGCTGATCCTGCGCGACGTGCTGCGCTACAGCGCGGCCGAGGTCGCCGACACCCTCGGTGTCTCCGTCCCCGCGGTCAACAGCCTGCTCCAGCGGGCCCGCGCCCAGCTGGCCCGGGTGACCCCCACCGAGGAGGAGGTCGCCGAGCCCCGGCCGGAGCAGCGCGAGGTCCTGACCCGGTACGTTACCGCGTTCGAGTCCTACGACATCTCGGCGATCACCGAGCTGTTCACCGCCGACGCGGTGTTCGAGATGCCGCCCTTCGCCACGTGGGTGCGCGGCGCCGAGCACATCGGCCGCCTCATCGCCGCCCACTGCCCGGCCAGGGGCCCGGGCGACCTGGCGCTGGTGCCGACCGCCGCCAACGGGCAGCCCGCCTTCGCGCTGTACATGCGGGGCGGCGACGGCGCCCACCGGGCGTTCGGGATCCAGGTACTGGAGCTGGCGCCCGGGGGAGGCGCGGTCGCCCACACGGTGATGTTCTTCGACACCGCGCTCTTCCGGCATTTCGGGCTGCCCGCCGTGCTGTCCCCGCGCCGTTGAGGCGGTGACGGGGCGCACGGGCGGCCGTCGGCGCTCGCAGGGGAGACGAGCCCGTGTCCGGAGTGCGGGAAACCGGGGGAGTGGGAGCCTGCCGCTGGCATGTCCGCTGGTAAGGCGCATCATTCCCATGTAAGCGGAGTGACCCGCGTGTCGGACCCGACCGTGTGTACGGGAGCCCGTTCAACGCCTTCTGCGGGCGGATCGTTACCACGTTTTTCGGTGCCATGTGACACACGGTGTTTCTGTGGCACAGGGAGGAAGGTGTGCTAGATTCAGTGGAGTTGCAGTCGTGATTCCCGTTGGATGTACATCTTTTTCGGGTTATTGCCGCAGTGACGGGAAAATCGTCAGACCGCGGTTTTCTTCATACTCCCGAACGAGAGGAACACCCATGGCGACCGGCAAGGTCAAGTGGTTCAACGGCGAAAAGGGCTTCGGCTTCATCGAGCAGGACGGCGGCGGCCCCGACGTCTTCGCCCACTACTCCGCCATCCAGGCCAACGGCTACCGCGAGCTCGCGGAGGGCCAGGCCGTGGACTTCGACGTCACCCAGGGTGCCAAGGGCCTTCAGGCCGACAACATCACCCTGATCTGACTGAGCTGAGACTCCTTCCGGGGCAGGGGCCCGCCCTCGCGGCGGCGGCCCCTCCCCGGTTTTGCTTTTCCCGGACCGCTCTTCTGGCCGTCGTTCTCCGACAGGCGCTGGTCCGGTCCTCTGCCACGACCCCGGGTTCTCCGTGCTGGCCGTGGATCCAAGACTCTTTCCGGCGCACACCCGGTGTCACACGCCGAAGCCCCCCGAGGGCTTCCCGCCAGGCACGCGTCGGCGGCGAAAGGCCCCATATGAACCAACCTCGCACCAACGCGCGTCGCGGCCGTCCCTCCGGCAGCTACGGCCGTCAGCGCCCCCACCAGTCCGGTGGCCGCCCCCAGCGCGGCGGCTTCGGCGGACGCCAGGCAGGACGCTCCTCCGGAGAGTTCGCGCTCCCCGTCTCCACCACCCCCGCGCTCGACCCGGTCCACGCCTTCCAGGACCTGGAGATGCCCGCGCCGCTGAAGTCGACGCTGGCCCGCCAGGGCCTGACCACACCGTCGGCCATCCAGGCGGCGACGCTGCCCAACTCGCTGGCCGGGCGCGACGTCCTGGGCCGCAGCCAGACCGGGTCGGGCAAGACCCTGGCCTTCGGGCTGGCGCTGCTCGCCCGGTTGGAGGGCCGCGTGGCCGACCCCCACCGCCCCCTGGCCGTGGTGCTCGCACCGACCCGCGAACTCGCCCAGCAGGTGAACGACTCGCTCGCCCCCTACGCCCGTTCGCTGCGCGTGCGCACGACGACCGTGGTGGGCGGCATGCCCATCAGCCGTCAGGCCCGCGCCCTGCGCCAGGGCGTGGAGCTGGTCGTGGCCACCCCGGGTCGCCTGCGCGACCTGATGGAGCGCGGCGACTGCGTCCTGGACCAGGTGGACGTCACCGTCCTGGACGAGGCCGACCAGATGACCGACATGGGCTTCATGCCGCAGGTCACCGCGATCCTGACGGAGGTGCCCGCAGGGGGACAGCGCATGCTGTTCTCGGCCACCCTGGACCGCAACGTCGACACCCTGGTCCGCCGGTTCCTGAACGACCCGGTGGTCCACTCGGTCGACCCGTCCGAGGGCGCCGTCTCCACCATGGAGCACCACGTCCTGCACGTGTCGCACATCGACAAGCAGACCACCGCCACCCACATCGCGGCCCGCGACGGGCAGGTCATCCTGTTCCTGGACACCAAGCACGCCGTGGACCGGATGGCCAAGCACCTGCTCAACAGCGGCGTCCGGGCGGCACCGCTGCACGGCGGTCGGTCCCAGCCCCAGCGCACCCGCACCCTCAAGCAGTTCAAGGAGGGCACGGTGACCGCGCTGGTGGCCACCAACGTCGCCGCGCGCGGCATCCACGTGGACGGGCTGGACCTGGTGGTCAACATCGACCCGCCCACGGACCACAAGGACTACCTGCACCGGGGCGGACGCACCGCCCGCGCGGGCGAGACGGGCAGCGTGGTCACGCTCGTGCTGCCCAACGAGCGCCGTGACATGGCCAGGCTGATGCAGCGGGCCCGGATCGACGCGCAGGTCGCCCAGGTGAGTGCGGGCGACCCCGAGCTGGCCCGGGTGACCGGCGCCCGGGAGCCCTCCGGGGTCCCGGTGACCCTGCCCAGCGGTCCGCGGGAGGAGCCGCGCCGCCAGGGCGGTCGCGGATCGGCTCCGCGCGGGTCGGCCCCGCGTGGCGGATCGGCTTCGCGCGGCGGGTCGGCCTCGCGCCGCCGCGGTCCCCGCCGCCCGGCCTAGACCGTATTCCTTGGAAGTGCCCCGTGCACCGGTTTCCGGTGCTCGGTCCTCGCGTGCCCGGCCGTGGAGATCCACGGCCGGGCACGCGGCTCTCGGCCCGCGTCAACCGGACGCACGGCCCCGGTTCACAGCGACCGTGCGAGCCGGAATCCCAGGTCGTCGACGCGCAGGGTCGGGTGGCTCTTGCGGCGGCACGACGCCCGGCAGCCCCGGGGATGGTCGTTCCACCCCCCGCCGCGGAACACGCGGTACGGGCCGTAGACCGCGGGGTCGTAGACGTCCCAGCACCACTCCCACACGTTGCCGATCGTGTCGTACAGCCCCCAGGCGTTGGGCGCCCGCGTCGCGACGTCACGCGCCCCGTCGCCGGAGTTGGCCCGGTGCCAACCGATGTCGTCGAGTTCTCCGTAGCGAACGCCGGAGCTCCCCGCCCGGCACGCGTACTCCCACTCCGCCTCGGACGGCAGGCGGTAGCCCCCGGCGTTCCAGTCGCAGGCCACGTCCAGCGCGTCGGGGTCGTCGCCACCGGAGTAGCAGGGTTGGAGCCCCTCGGCCCGCGAGAGCAGGTTGCAGAACCGGACGGCGTCCAGCCAGGAGACCTCGGTCACCGGCGTCCTCGGTCCGGCGGCGCCCGCAGTGTCCGCCTCGTTCGCGACGCCTGACCCACCCGCAGCACCAGCCGCGTCGGTGACACCCGCCGCGCCCGCTGTGCCCACGGCACCAGCCGCACCTGCGACACCCGCGGACGCTCCATCGGCCTCACGCGTTCCGCGAACCCCGGTGTTCCCGAACACCCCGCCCATGACGGCGGCGTACAGATCGCGGGTCACAGGACACGGCGCCAGCCGGAAGGCGTCGACCCCGACCTTCCAGTCCGTCCTCGTTCCCTCGTCCCGCAGGACGATCTCTCCGGCGGGGATCTCGATCATGTGTTCCGCGAACGCGCGGTAGGGGGCGGCCCCAGGACTCGTCACGCGGTCCTTCCTACACGACCGCCGTGCGTCGGCGGCCAGCGGGTGCGTAAGGGGGCCAGCGGGTACGCGATGGGCGACGGTCAGGCCTGACCGACCCTTCCCCGGTCAGGTCCGCTCCCGGTCAGCGCTCGTTCCCGCTCCGGCACCGGACCGGTCCGCGACCGCGCTCCCGCCCTCCGCCAGGGCCCGTCCTCCGGACCGCTTCGGGCCCCCGCCTCTCCTGTCCCGGCCCCGGGCCCAGCTCCAACCCGGGGCCCGCGCTCGTCGGTCCCGCCCGGCCGGGAGGCGCGGTGGAGGGGCCGGGCCCCGGCCGCCCCCGTGCGGCCAGGGCCCGGCCGGGCTCAGTTCCGGCGTCCGCCGAGGTGGCGGGCGAGGAAGCGCTCGGCCGCGCGGTGGAGGTCGAGCTGGTTCTCCGGGTTGACGAACCCGTGTCCCTCGTCCTCCTTGAGCAGGTACTCCACGTCCACGCCGCGCTCGCGCAGCGCGGCGACGATGTTGTCGGACTCGGCCTTGACCACACGGGCGTCGTTGGCCCCCTGGACGACCATCAGGGGTGTGGTGATCCGGTCCACCCGGCTGATCGGTGAGCGGGCCAGCATGTCGGCCTCCTGCTCGGGGACGGCCGGGTCGCCGACGTAGCGGTACCAGTTGTTGGCCAGCACGGGCCGCACGAACGCCGGTTGGTTGCGCATGAAGTTGGCCAGGTCGGAGATGCCGACGTAGTCGACGGCGGCGGCGAAGCGGTCCGGGGTGAAGGTGACCCCGACCAGGGCGGCGTAGCCGCCGTAGGAGCCGCCGAAGATCGCCACTCGGTCCGGGTCGGCGTAGCCCTGCGCGACGGCCCAGTCCACGGCGTCGATGAGGTCGTCGTGCATCCTCCCGGCGAACTCGCCGATCGCGGCCTTCATGTGGGCCTTGCCGAACCCGTTGGAGCCGCGGAAGTTGACCTGGAGCACCGCGTAGCCCCGGTTGGCCCACAGCTGGACGGTCGGGTCGAAGCCCCAGGCGTCCCTCGCCCACGGGCCGCCGTGCACCAGCAGCACCATCGGCAGGCCCTTCGGCTCCACGCCCACCGGCAGCGTCAGGTAGGAGGGCAGCTCCAGCCCGTCCCGGGCGGTGATGGTGACCGGCGTCATCGGCGCCATCGCGTCGGGGTCCAGGTGCGGTTGGGGGCGGAACAGCAGCCGGGACTGGCCGGTGGAGTGGTCGTAGAACCAGGTCGTGTCCGGGTCGCGGTCGTGGGTGAAGGACACGACCCACCGCCGCCCGCTGTCGTCGCAGGACACCGCGCCCAGGTCGCCCTCGGACAGCTTCTCCAGCTCGGCCAGCACCTCGGCGAAGTGCGGGTCCAGGGCATGGATGACCTGACGCTCGCCCAGGTAGCGCACGCCCAGCAGCTCACCCCGGTGGTCGAGGATCAGCGGCGGGGGAAGGGCGGAGACCTGCGCGCGCGTGTCGATGTCGAAGACCGGGTGGCTGTCCACCTCGCTCTCCTCACCCGTGGACAGGTCCACGCGCACCAGGCGGGTGCGGTCGGCGCCCCGGCTGGAGCCGATCCACATCCCGGTCCCGTCCGGTGTGACCTGCGCCGGGAAGACCCCCAGCGGATAGTCGGCGCCCTCGTACACCAGGACGCTGCTCGTGGTGTCCGTCGCGGAGTCGTGACGGGAGATCTCGAAGTCGCTGTTCTCGTTGAGAGTGGTGGAGAGCAGCTCGCCCTCCCGGCCCCGCGTCCAGATCCCCGCGGCGCCGGGGCTCTGGGCCAGCATGGTGAGCTCGCCGGTGGCCACGTCGAGTTCGTGCAGGTCGAACTCGGCGGCGTCGCGGGCGTTGAGCGAGACGGTCATCCTCCCCGGCCGCCGCCGGGAGGGTTCGAAGCTGACGACCCGTGCGCCGGGGAAGGGGGTCAGGTCCACCGCGGTGGGCTCGGCGGCGTCCAGGTCGACCCGGAACAGGTGCCAGTTCTCGTCGCCGCCGCTGTCCTGGAGGTAGAGCAGCCAGCGCGGGTCGTCGGTCCACTGGTAGCTCTGCACGCTGCGGGTCTCGTCGGCGGTCACGCAGCGCGGTTCTCCGTCGAAGTTCCCGGTCGGGTCGAGGCCTTGGACCCAGACGTTGAGCCGGTCCTTCCACGGGGCCAGGTAGGCGAGGCGGGTGCCGTCCGGCGAGATCGACGCGCCAGAGCGCTGGGGCGGGTCGAAGAAGTCCTCGACCGGGATCAGGTCGGGCAGTGCCATGTCGTTTCCCTCGTTCGTGTTCGGTGACGCGGAATGAACTACGGCCAGGAGAAACCATGCCGACACGGCACACTCAACAACCCGCGTGTGTGACGGGAGACACCTTTCCGGATCGGGGGAGGATGCCCGGCGTTCGCCGGAGGCGGGGGGCGAAGGGCGCGCGGCTCCGGGCGAGGCGGCCGTCACGGGCGGCCGTCCGCGCCCAGCCGACGGGAGTAGTCGGGAAACGCGATCGGCGCCCCGATCTGTTCGAACGGCAGGTCGAGTACGTCCACTAGCGCCTCCGCGTCGACCTCGCCGAGCAGGGACCGGCGCAGGTCGAGCATGACCAGGTACTCCTCGCGGGTGAGGCTGCCGTGGGCCAGGTGCTCAGCCGCCCGGTCGCCGATGGCGTCGAGCGCCCACAGCCCGAACAGGGGCGAGAGGAGTTCCCCGGCGGGTGACCCGGCGAGCGGGGCCGCGGCCTCCTCGAAGGACTCGAAGGCCACCCGCCGCGAGTGCGCGGAGGCGAGCGCGAGCAGCAGCCACAGGTGCCTGTCCCACTGCCGCGGGGGCGCGGCTGCCCCGGCGGAGCCGCCGAGGACGGAGCGGGCGTGCGCGAGCAGGCGCCGCTCGTCCTCGGCGAACAGGTACGACCACATCCGCGGGTCCCCCGGAGAGCGGCCCGGGGGAGGCTCCGGGCGGGGCCGCTCCCCGTCCTCCTCCAGCACCAGTGCGCGCCCCACGTCCAGGAGGATGAGCCGGTTCTCCCCGCCCGCGCTGTTGTAGACGTGGGTGAGGGCCTCGTAGGAGGAGATCCTGTTGGCGTCCAGGGCGCCCTGGGCGCCGCAGCGCCGCCGGGACTCGGCACAGGCCCTCTCCGCCGCCTCGGTGGCCGCGGTCTTGGCCAGGGACAGCTCCCGGCTCACCGAGGCCCAGGGGGTCCAGGCCGCCGCCCCGCCGTCTCGTCCGCCGCCCTCCGGTCCGACCCGGGGCGGACCGCCGCGGGCGCGTGCGCCGCGGACCAGGAAGGTGGTGGCGTAGGCGGCGGCGAGCGCCCCGTACACGGACTCCTGCTGGATCCCGTAGCCGATGACGGGCACCTCCCCGGCGTGCGCGCTCACCGTGACCCGGTGCCGCGAGTACCGGTAGGAGATGCCGGCGGTCGCCCGGGTCACGGCCGCCAGGGCCGTGGCGCCGGCCGCCGAGGCCGCGGAGGAGACCGCCAGCGAACGCGTGAGCCGTCCGCCCCGGTGGGAGGGCGGTTCCTCGAAGAGCCCCTGCGGGGAGATCCCGGCGCTGTCCCGCAGCCAGCGGCCGAATGGTACGGGCGCGTCCCGGAAGGAGACCAGGCAGTGGTCCAGCGGGGAGACACCGCTGTGGGGCAGGCGCGTCACCCGTACGCCGGGGCGGGGTCCGTGCTCGTCGCTGATGTCGACCAGGAAGGGGAAGACCCCGTGCTGGCCGCCGCCGGTGCACAGCTGTGCGTACACCAGGCCCGTCTGCGCGATCCCGGGGGTCCCGACCGTGCCCATGAACTTGGCGTCCTCCGGTTCGGGGGTCGTGATCCTGAAGCCGGGCAGGCTCGGGTCGTACTCGGCCCGGGTGCGTACGGAGACGTGGCTGCCGCCGCGCCCGACCTCGGTGATCAGGACGCTGCCGACCGAGGAGAGGTCGTCGAGCCGGTCCACGGCCTCGCGCAGACCGGGGTTGTCGTCGCCGAGGGTGAGGGCGGCGTTGAGGCACACCTCGTAGTGCACCATCGCGCGGAGGAAGAGGGAAGGGTCGACCACCGCGGTGTGCCCGAGCACGTCGAGGAGTCGTTCGGGCGAGCGCAGGGCCTGCCTGCCCCCGCCGATGCGCCCGTTGAGGACGCGCAGGCGTTCGTAGGTGAGGTGGTGGAACTCCTCCGCGGAGGAGAAGTCGGCCGGCGCGAAGACCGGGTGGTCGAACAGGGCGGCGATCTCCGCCCCACTGCGGGGCGCGCCGTGCAGGAGCGCGCGGAGCCGGTCGCGCTCCCCGGTGGTCGTCGGTGGCATCTGTCCTCCTCAGCCGGACGCGGTCCGGCTCTCGTCGCGGGCGCTTTCGATCACCCTCCGTGACTGGGTCTGTTCTATGCGGTGGATGTCGGGAGGGTCGAAGGCGTGGAAGGAGAAGCGTCCCGTGGCGGCGACATGTCCCTGTTGCAGGTAGGAGACCTCCGCGCGCAGCGGCCGTCTGTCGCCGGAGGCCGGCCCCTGGGGTACGAGGGTGACGCGGACCTCGACCGGCAGCCAGAACAGGAACCGCTCGAAGTCGAACGCGCACTCGTGCATGACCGGGTACGGGGGGAGCCGCCCCTCCCCGGAGGGGTACAGGGCCCGGGTGGCCCAGGTCGTGGCCTGGATACCCGCCTCGATGAGCAGCATGCCCGGCAGGTGCTGCCGCTCGGCGGTGTGGTCGTGCATGATCTCGTTGCCGTCGGCGACCACCAGGTCGCACCCGACCGTGTGGCCGCTCACCCGCGGCCGTGCGATGACCACGTTCTCCTGGATGGTCTTGAGCACCTCGGCGCGCGGGAGCGGCGCGGGAGGAGGGGCGTCGAGGAACACGGTCCGCGACCGCCCCGCCTCCGCGACGACCTGGTCCAGGTACTCCCAGTCCCGGGGGCCGACGCCGAGGGCGGGGAGCAGGTACCCCTCGCGCAGCTCGCCGGTACGGAGCGCGTGGAGGACCTCCCGGTAGGTTCTGATCTCGGGGTGGAGCCGGGGCGTGGGGAACCCGTCGCCGACGACCCAGAACCGTTCATTCATGCGGGGCCTCCTGAGGGGGCGCGGGCTGGGGCATGGCGGGGAAGGCCGACAGGCCCCCGTCCACCGCCAGGTACTGGCCGGTGACGAAGGCCGCGGCCGGGGAGCAGAGGAACACGGCGGGGCCGGTGACGTCCTCGACCCCTCCCCACCGGCGCATCGGCACGTTGGTGAGGGCGGCCCCGGCCATGGCCTCGGTCCCGTGGACGGGCCTGGTGAGCTGGGTGCGCACCCAGCCGGGGCACAGCGCGTTGACGCGTATCCCGTCCCCGGACCACGCCACGGCCAGGGAGCGCGTGTAGGAGAGCAGGGCGCTCTTGACCGCCCCGTAGGACTCCATGCCCGGAACGGCGACGAGCGCCGCCGCGGAGGACATGAGCAGGACGCAGGCGCGTTCGGAGCGCCGCAGGTGGGGGTGGGCCGCGCGGCACAGTCGCACTGCGGCCAGCAGGTTGAGGTCCACGACCCCCCGCCACTCCTCGTCCGAGGTCTCGGTGACGGGGCGCAGGACCATGCTCCCGTCGGCGTCGGTGTGGGGGCCGCCCGCGTTGTGCACGAGCAGGTCCAGCCCGCCCAGGGCCGCGGCGGTCGCGTCCACGGCGTTGGCGGCCGTCGACGGTTCCCTCAGGTCCCCGGGCACGACCACGGCCTCGCGCCCGAGGTCGGAGATCTCCCGTGCCACCTCCTCCAGGGCCGGTCCGTTGCGCGCGCACAGCCCTACGTGCGCCCCCGCCTCGGCCAGCGCGAGGGCGGTGGCCCGGCCGATGCCCTGGGAGGCACCGGTGATCAGTGCCCTGGCACCGTCGAGGCGGAACTCCTGCGTGATGCTCATGTGAGATCTCCTCCCTCTTCGTCGCGGGTGCGGCCGCGTTCGGTCCTGGTCCAGGTCAGCAGGCCGCAGCCCCAGGTCATGCCGGCGCCGAAGGCCATGAGCAGGACGCGGTCCCCCTCGCGCAGGCGTCCGGTGGCCTCGGCCCGGGCAAGGCCGAACGGCACCGATCCGGCGCCGATGTTGCCCACGAGGTCACCGGTGATGAGGACCCGTTCGGGGGGCACTCCCGCCTGCGCGCAGGCCCTGGCCAGCAGCAGCGGGTTCGGCTGGTGCGATACCACCAGGTCGATGTCATCCAGGGCGAGGGCGTGCTCCTCCAGGCACTCCTGGACCATGCGCGGCAGCACACGGAGGGTGAACTCGCTGATGGCCCTGCCGTTCATACGGATGGTGTGGCCGCCGGAGGCGACGGTTTCCGGGGAGGCCGGGCGCCGGGTGCCCCCGGAGAAGACCCCGACCAGGTCGGCCCCCCCACCCGTCGGCTCCCAGCCGGAGGGGGGACAGTCCCTCCCCGCCGTCCCCCGAGGTCAGCACCACGGCTCCGGCCCCGTCCGCGAAGAGGGAGGCCGTGGCCCGGTCGGCGGGGTCGACGAAACGCGAGTACACCTCGGCTCCGACCACCAGGGCGGGCGGGGCGCCCGGCCTGGCGTGCAGCCAGCACCGCGCGACCTCGAGCGCGTACAGGAATCCGCTGCACGCGGCTCCCACGTCCATGGCGACCGCGTCGCGGGCGCCGATGCGGCTCTGGATCCGACAGGCCACCGAGGGGCCGAACTCGTCGGGCAGGGACGTGGCGCTGACGATCAGCCCGACCTGGTCCGGCCGCAGTCCGGCGGAGGTCAGCGCACGCTCGCAGGCCCGCGCGGCCAGGTCCGAGGTCGCCTCGTCCGGGGCCGCGCGCCTGCGCGCCAGCACCCCCGTGCGCTGGCTTATCCATTCCGCGGAAACTCCCGCGTGTTCTGAGATCCGCTCGTTGGAAACCTCTTCTGTGGGCAGGTATTCGCCTACTCCTGATATTCGAACGGACAAGGGGGCTCCAGGGTACTGGTCGGGGCAAAGGGGAAAGAAACATTCCCGTCGGATGTCGCGGCAAAACTCCTTTTCTCCTGGTGAAAGAAGAAGGAGGATGTTTCCTCTGGGGGCTGTGAACCCAGGAGTCAGGAGGTCAGGTGGCCTGTGGTGATCGTGCGGATTCCGGACGTGCGGGAGGGTTTTCGAGGGTGGTTCTTCGTTGTTCCGGTGAGCTTGGGCGGGTTCGGTAGGCCCCGGTTTTTTTCTGGGAATTCGGGGGTTGCGGGTCCTGTCCTGTTCCTGTACGGGAAAGGGCTAGATCTGGTTCCGGGCTGCGGGAAAAATATTTTCTCCGGGAGAGTTCCGTCCTCGGATGAATCGCCCGGACACGGCAGGTACGTAGCTGGTGGATATGTGTGCGAGATGACATGGGAACGGTCTACCGCCGGCGCTTCGCGGGCGCCGGGCGCAACTGGACGGGACTCCGCCGCCCGGCCCCCGCTCACGTGCCGGGCCCCATGGCGGAGGAGCACGTCGCGACTGGACGGGGGAACCTACGCCGCCGGGGAGGAGGACCGGTGCAGGGGTCGCCTGCGGCGGCGCGGGGAACGGGCCGGGAGGAGGAAGCACCGCTGAACGGCTCAGGGCCCGCGGCCCCGGGCCCAGCTCCAACCCGGGGCCCGCACCCCTACACCGCCACCCGGCGCAGGCTCCACCGCGGCGCGAGGTCGAACTCCGCCCAGATCACGCGGCCCCGGTCCTCGCCCGGCGCACCGGCCCGACGGGCTCCCCAGCGCGCGGAGAAGTGGCCGATGAGCAGAAGCCCCTGACCCAGCGCGAGCTCCCGCCAGTCCTGGTCCGCCTCCGGACCCGGCACGCGGGCCAGGGCGCCCGGGATCCACCGGTCCGCCACCGACAACCGCAGGACACGCTGCCCACCGGGGTCGTGGCGCAGGACGAGTGTGCGCACCACCTCCGCCCCGCTGCCGCCGGACCGGACCCGTTCCATGGTGTTGGCCAGCATCTCGCTGGCGCACAGCACCACGGCGGCGACCAGTTCCTCGTCGGCGCCCGAGATCCGCGACAGGTCGGCGCGCAGGTCGGCCCGGGCTCTGCGGATGGCGGCCAGGCTCGCGGGATAGCTGCGGCGCTTCCAGCGCCTGTCCAGGTCGATCGGTCGCCGTGGTCGTGGCAGGACGGTCATCTGTCTTCTCCTCGGTTCGTGCGACGGCCGCACGGGCGGTTCCCACAGGAACGGCCTCCACGGTTCGTCGGGTCCTCGTGTTCTCTCGTGTCCGCGTGCCTTCGTGTCCTCGTGAGGGCGGAGACCCCGGAGGCCGTGGCCCCGGCCGCCCGGCGCTCCGCCCGCCCCCTCACCTCGTGGCGGCGAAGATCGTGGCCTCGTCGTCCAGCCACACCAGCTGGTGTTCGGCCGACACCGTCAGTCCGAACCGGGTGTGCGCGGGACGCCCCGCCTCCACCCACAGCAGGTGTGCCGCCTCCAACTCGTCGAACAGCCTCCGGGGGCCGTGCTGGCGCACCTCGTAGCCCTGGTCCCGGTGCCCGGGGTCGATGTGCCAGGAGGCCCACGACCAGGTCGAGGAGTCCAGCAGGTACACCGTGAACCGCGGGTCCTCGGGTCCGCCCCCGAGCCGGACGATCCGGTGGACGTCGGGCATCTGCAACCCCACCGCGAAGGCCCCGTCGGAGTCGCCGACCACCTCTCCCGGGTGCAGCCGGGAGCACGTCGTGGTGTGCTCGTCGTCGTCCGGCCGGACGTAGGTCTCCAGCAGGTGGCGCGGGGCCCGGTCCGCGCGCGACCACATGCGGTCGGTGTGCCCGGTGAACCTCCCGTGCGCGGTCCCGTGCGGACCGACCACGAGGTCGGCCGTCACCCCGCGGTGGAAGGCGGTGCCCCACGGTGTCAGGACGCGTCCGCCGGGCTGGCACTGCGCCACCCAGGCGTAGGGGACCCGCTGCACCGTCACCGCGCTGACCACCCGGTCGTAGGGCGCGCGCCCCGCCCAGCCGCGCATGCCGTCGCCGCTGACCACCAGCGGCGTGAGCCCCGCGCTCATCAGCCGCACCCGAGCCTGTTCGGCCAGTTCGAAGTCGATCTCCACGGAGGTGACGGCGTCGTCGCCCAGGAAGCGCGCGAGCAGGGCGGCG
Organism: Nocardiopsis deserti; assembly: GCF_008638355.1. NCBI lineage: Bacteria > Bacillati > Actinomycetota > Actinomycetes > Streptosporangiales > Nocardiopsidaceae > Nocardiopsis > Nocardiopsis deserti. The sequence continues at coordinate 52,391 of NZ_VWVS01000014.1, forward strand.
GTGTACCCGCTGCCGGTGCCCACCTCCAGCACCCGCATCCCCGGCGAGACCCGCAGCCGCTGCACCGTCTCGGCCACCGAGGACGGCGCCGGGGACGAGGACGTGGGCTCTCCGGGGCCGTAGCGGGCTCCGTCGTCGACCTGGGTGACGACGGGGACGTCGGCGTAGGCGGCCTCCAGCCACCGCAGTTCGCCGCGGTAGCGGTCGACGGGCACGCCCGTGTCGGGGTCGGCGATCTCGTCGGGCAGGAACAGGTGCCGCGGAACCGCCGCGAAGGCCCCGCGCCACTCCGCGGCCAGGCCGCCCTCGACGAGGCGTTCGACCATCCTCTCGTGCGGGGGGATCATCTGCCGCACCTCCCGCATCTCCCGCACCGCCTGACGCACTCGGGGCGCCCGGCCCGGACGGGCCTTCCGCGCCGCCGGACGTGTGAATCACTCGTGTGAACAGCACCGACACCGGCTCCGGACTCGTGGCCCGTGTCGCCGTCGTGCCCTGCCTGTGGGGTGGAGGTCACCGCTCTTCTCCTCGGGGGGCTCCCGGCATGGACGAACCAGGGTCTTGCGTCCATTACGGGGACGGGGGTTTCCGGGTAAGGATTACTACGGAAGATGTAACGCCGTTCGTCCGCGAGGGCGGAATTCCGTGCCGATATACACCGGCGGTATGCATGACGAAATCCCTGGTCGGTCCCCGTCTTTCCCCGTCACGGGCTTTCTGGGCCCGTGCCGACGTCCTGCGCTCGCTGGCCGAGCACGACGCCGGAGCCCTGTTCTCGCTCGTACGCCAGCACACCGGTGCCAGCCAGCAGACGATCGGCTCCGCCGTCGACATGGCCCAGCCGCACGTGAGCGCGATCATGGCGGGAAGACGCCTGGTCACCGCGCTGAACACGTGGCAGCGCATCGCCGACGGCCTTGCCATGCCCTCCGAGGCCCGCCGGACCCTGGGCCTCGCGGATTCGGGTGACGAGTATTCGAAGGGCGTTTCCTGGACAGAATCCTCGGTGCAAGAAGACGGTTTATGGTCCGCGTCCAGAACGGCGCAGGACATCGTCGACATCACGCTGAAGGACCTGATGAAACGCAGAGACGCATTCGCGGTCGGCGGCGCGCTCCTGATGGGCGCCGCACTGACGGAGACGCTGGAACACTGGCTGCTGCCCGGCCCGGCCGCCCCCGGCCTGGTCCGCGGCACCATCGGAGAGGCCGAGCTGGGGCGGATCGAGGCCGCCACCGTGGCGCTGCGGCACTGGAACGACAGATGGCGCCTGGGCGTGCGGCGCAAGGCCGTCGTCGGACAGCTCTCGGAGGTGTCCGAACTCGTGGAGACCCCCCAGCCCGCCTCCGTGCAGGGGCGGCTGTTCGCGGTGATGGCCGAGCTGTCCAAGACCGTGGCCTCGATGTCCTTCGACGCCGGGGACCACCCCACCGCGCAGCGGTACTACACCCTCTCCCTGCGCGCGCTCCACCAGGCCGGGCCCGAGCACCGCCCCTACGGTGTCGGGGTCCTGGCCGACATGGCCCGGCAGATGCTCGACCTGCACCGGCCCGAGGACGCCCTGGACATCTCCCGCCTCGCGCTCGACAGCGCGGACTCCACCGGAGCGCCCGCGCTCGTCCGGGCGATGCTGCGCACGCGCGAGGGCTGGTCCTACGCCCGGATGGGCAGGTCGGAGGCCTACCGTCGCACCGTCATCCAGGCCGAGGACCTCCTCGCGGGCGCGAACGGGGAGGACGTGCCCGACTGGGTGGGCGGCTTCGACCACGCCGAACTGGCCGGGGTGGTCGGCGCCCGCTACCGCGACCTGGCCGTGCTCCAGGAGGACCCGGGCGCCCGGCGCAGGCACGCCGAGTCCTCCGCCGCCTACATCACCAAGGCGCTCCAGCTGCGCGCCCCCTCGGGCAAGCGCGGACGCGCCTTCGACCTCATCGGGCTGGGCCGCACCTACCTGCTGCTCGACGAGCCCGCCGAGGCCGCGCGGGTGGTGCGCCAGGCCGCGGCCCTCGAACCCTCCCTGGGTTCGGGCAGGGTCCGCAGGCGCCTGCGCGATTGGTACACCGAGTCCGCCACGCACCACCGCGACCCGCACGTGGCCGAGGTCCGCGACGAGTTATCACATACGCTGCTGCACCATCAGCGAAATGTGAAAGGGATGACGTGACTCGAATCGGAATCACCGGTCATTCGAATCTTTCCGGCGACAGCGTCACGTTGGTGCGCAAAGCTCTGGTGGCGGCGCTCGGTCCCCACGCCGACGACGGGCTCGTGGGTGTCTCCTGCCTGGCGCGCGGCGCGGACCAGCTCTTCGCCGAGGCCGTGCTGGAGGTCGGGGGCAGACTTGAGGTCGTGCTGCCCTCGGCCGACTACCGCGAGGCCAAGGTCAAGCCCGCGAACCTGGACCGTTTCGACGACCTGCTCGTGAGCTCCTCGCTGGTGCGCTACATGCCGCACCGGCGGGCGGACCGCGCCGCCTACGAGGACGCCAACGAGGCCGTCCTGGAGTGGGTGGAGCTGCTGTTCGCGGTCTGGGACGGCCAGCCCGCCGACGGCAGGGGCGGGACCGGGGACGCGGTCGAGGCGGCGCGGGGGAGGGGCGTGCCGGTGGAGGTCATCTGGCCGGAGGGAGCCCGACGGGACTGAACCCGGCGCCCGGCACCCCGCCCCGCGCGGGGCGGGGACCGTGCCGGAGCGGTGTGGTCCGGGGCCGTGAACCGTGCCGGAGCGGACGGGTCAGGCCCCGGCCCGGCTCCGCGCGGCCGGAACCCTGACCGGTGTCGGAAGAGAGCGTGGTCGGGACCGCGGGCGGTCCCGACCACTTCCGGCCCTGGCCACTTCCGGTCAGTGCTGCTTCGGTGCGCCGTCCAGAGCGCCGTGCAGGGCCTCGGCGAAGGCGCGGGGATGGGTACCGAAGCCCACGTGGTCACCCGGGAAGGCGACCGGTTCCGTGCCCAGGCGCCGGACGAGCGCGAGCCCGATGTCGTGGATGGGCTGCCCGGCGGAGGCGTCGCCCAGGCCCACCGTCACCGGAACACTCCCTTCCCGCAGCGCCTCCACGTCGGGCTGGTACAGCGACAGCGGCATCAGCCCGTGGGCCAGGAAGTACGCGAAGTTGCCGCTGACCCGCTCGAAGGTCTCGGGGTCCTCGTGCATGGGCCCCTCCGTCGCCGCGCCCTCGGGTTCGCGCCCGCCGTCCTCCTGCGCTCCCTCGGCCTCCTCGTCCAGGCCGTTCATCGCCATGAACTTGCCGATCGCCGCCTCCACGCCCTCGCGCTGGTAGGTGTCGTAGACGTCCTGGTCGCGGGCGAGCACCTCGGAGGGGTCGTCGAGCAGCATGAGGCAGGGCGGCTCGTGCGCGAGCAGCGCGCGGACCGACCCGGGGTGGCGCACGGCCATGTCGAGCCCGATCTGGGCGCCCGCGCTGTTGCCGAACACGTAGGCCGGGCCCGCGCCCAGTTCGGCGACCAGCCTGGCGGCGTCGTCGCTGTGCACCTCCACCCGCTGGTCCTCGGGCTCGCCGTCCAATGTGCTGCGCGAGTTGCCGCGGGGGTCGTAGGCCACCGTCGTGTAGCGGTCGGACAGGTGCTCGGCCAGGGCGGTGTAGACGCCCGCGTCCTGCGGGCCGCCGGGAATCATCAGCAGCACGGGGCCCGAACCGCGGACCTCGTAGTGGATCCTGGCGCCCGGAACCTTCAGCGTGTGCGCGCCCGGTGAGTGGCGCGAGTGGTGCGAGTGGTGCGACATGTCTGCGTCTCCTGCCTCTTCCGTGTCCGGCGGTCAGCTGTCGCTGAGCACCATGCGGTTGCCCTCGCTGTCGCGGAACTCGGCGGCCGTGACCCCCGGCTGCCACATCGCCTCCTGCGGTTCGGTGACGATCTCCACTCCCTCGGCGCGCAGGGCCTCGACCGTGCCCTCGACGTCCTCCGTCACCAGGACCATGACCGGCTCGGCGGACGGGTTCCCGTCCGCGCGGCGCTGGAAGTGCAGGTGGGTCCGGGAGCCGGGGAAGCCGAGCTCGATCCACCGCCACCCGTCGTCGGACATGGGCGCGTCGGTCACCACGGTGCAGCCGAGGCGGTCGGTGTAGAAGGCCTTGGCCCGCTCCTGGTCGAAGACGGGGAGTTCGGCGAACTTGACGTACATGTGGCTTCTCGTTCCCTCTGACGCGCTACCGCGTTCGGTCCGGTTTCACACTGGACCGTCCAGTACCGTATTTGCTGTGAAACTAGACCGTACAGTACCCATATGACAAAAGGGTCGAAACGAAACCCGGGACGACGAAGACGAGGTGTTGAACAGCGTGAACCCGCCAGTGGAGGAGGGGCTGAGCCGCTCGGCCCGCAAGCGCCGGGCCATCCTGGGCGCTGCGGAGGAGGTCTTCCTCAGAGGCGGCTACCTCGGGACGAACATGGACGAGATCGCCGCGCTGTCGGAGGTGTCGAAGCAGACGGTCTACAAGCACTTCGGCAGTAAGGAGGGGTTGTTCGTCGAGATCGTCACCAGTATGACCTCGGGTGCGGGGGACACCGTGCGCGACGAGACGCCCGAGCCCGGCCGGGTCGAGGACGTGGAGGCCTACCTGCGGGACTACGCGCGCCGCCAGCTCACGATGGTGCTCACGCCGCGGTTGATGCAGTTGAGGCGGATGGTGATCGGCGAGGTCGCGCGTTTTCCGGAGCTGGCGCGGGTGCTGTACGACTGCGGGCCGCAGAGGGCGATCGCTGGGCTTGCTGAGAGCTTCGCCCGGTTGGGGGAGAGGGGGCTACTGGCGGTGGAGGATCCTCTGCGGGCGGCGTCCCACTTCAACTGGCTGGTGATGTCGGAGCCGGTGAACCGCGCGATGCTGCTGGGGGACGAGGCCATTCCGGCGGAGGCGGAACTGTGCCAGCATGCGGAGGAGGGAGTGCGGGTGTTCCTCGCGGCGTACGGGGTTGACGGTCGTTAGGGGAGTCGTGGGGCGTTTGAGTTTTATGGGGTCGGTGTCTGTTTTTTGGGAAGTTGGAAAAATGGGCGCTTGCCACTGGTAAGTTCGCAGGTGGTTGACTGTGCTCCCCGCGCACGCGGGGATGGTCCCGCCGCCGGATGGGCGATCGTCACCATCGACCGGTGCTCCCCGCGCACGCGGGGATGGTCCCGGCTGGAGAGCCTCGGTCACCCTCTTGAGCAAGTGCTCCCCGCGCACGCGGGGATGGTCCCGCTCTCTGCTGAGCGAAAATGTTGCCGGTGTGGTGCCGGGGACTCTCCTCCCCGGTGATCTTGCTACTGGTGCCACTGTGGACCGTCGACAGTGCCTCTGGGAGCAAGATCATCCTCGATATGCACGCCCCGGTGAACCTTTCCGGTCACCGCGCTAGGTCACGGCAGCGCGCGTGCTCCCCGCGCACGCGGGGATGGTCCCCGCACCAGGTCGTACTCGCCCAGCTCCAACCCGTGCTCCCCGCGCATGCGGGGATAACCCCCGGTCGCACCAGGGACAGCCACCTCCTTCGTCGCTCCAGGTCCGGCACACCCGGTCAGATCCGGTCAGACGAAGTACCGGGCCTGGAGGCGGAACAGCTCGGCGTAGAGCCCGTCGGCCCGGCTCAGCGTGTCGTGGGTGCCGGTCTCGACGACCCGGCCGCCGTCCAGGACCACGATGAGGTCGGCCGCCCGGGCGGTCGTCAGACGGTGCGTGACGAGCACGGTCACACCGCCCTCCTGGCGGCTCAGGTCGGCGTACCGCTGGAACAGCCGCTCCTCGGCCCGTGCGTCGAGGCTGGCGGTGGGCTCGTCCAGGATCCGCAGCAGCGGTGCCCGCCGCATCGCCGCCCGGGCGTTGGCGACCGTCTGCCACTGGCCGCCGGACAGTCCCTTGCCGTCCCACGACTTCCGCCCGAGCCGGGTGCCCAGGCCCTCGGGCAGCGAAGCGAGCAGCGTGTCACCGCCGACCGTCCGCAGTGCCTCAAGGACCCGCTCCGGGTCGTCGCGGTCCTCGATCCGGCCCAGCCCGACCGTGTCCCGCAGGGACATCTCGATGTGCACCGGGTCCTGGAAGGCCGCCGTGATCCGGGCGCGCCACTCGTCCGGGGCGAACCGCGCGAGATCGGTTCCGTCCACCAGGACGCGCCCCCCGCCGGGCTGGTAGAGACCGCTGAGCATCTTGACCAGCGTCGACTTGCCCGCTCCGTTCTCGCCGACCAGGGCCACCACGGTGCCAGCCGGGAGCTCGAGGTCGATGTCGCTCAGCGCGGGCTGATCGCGGTTCCAGTACTGGAAGCCCAGTCCCTCCACCCTGATGCCCCCGTCCAGCCGGGCGGGCACCGCCACCGGCGTGGTCGGCACGACGGCCGCCCGCTCCGCGGTGCCGTCCTCCACCACGTCGAGGAACGCCCGGGTCGCCCGAAGCGACTCCAGCGACCAGAAGGACAGGTTCAACAGGCTCTGCACCTGGCCGGTGATCTGGCTGCTGACGGCGACGGCCGCGACGATGAGGCCGAGCGGGGCATCGCCGGACAGCCCGGCCCGCACCATCAGGGCGACGGCGGTCGCGTACGCCAGCACGAAGAGCAGCCAGGCCAGCGCGACCGGTACCCGGGCCAGCCGATCGGTCCGGGCGATGTCCCGGCTTCCGGCGTCCCACTCCTCGCGGTGCCTGCGCCGCAGTTCGCCCGCCAGCCCGAAGAGGCGGGTCTCGCGGCCGGGTGCGGCCGTCGTGGCGAGCGTGAACAGATGACCGGCCAGCCGGGTCCGGGGCGTGGCACGCTCCACGGCCTGACCGCGCTTCCTGTCCGCCGCTCGGGTGGCCAGCACCGCGGGGACGGCGAAAAGCGGTAGCAGGGCCAGGACCGGAACGACCGAGGCCATCAGGACGGCCGAGGTGACCAGGGCCAGCGCGGCTCCGGCCAGCCACATCAGCCGGTCGAAGCCCGGCCCGATCTCGCCCCGCGCACCGCGGACCACCGCCGCCTTGTCGGAGCGGCTCGAACGCTCGTGGACCTCCAACGTCGGCGTCGTGCCGACCACGTCGATGAACCGGCGTTCGACCTCGTTCTGGATCTCCTCCTGGAGGCGCAGGCGGGTGAAGTAACCGGCGATAAAGGTTCCCTGGGTGAGCATGACGAAGACCGCCACACACAGCGCGAGTACCACCAGGCCGCCGGTCGAACGCCCGCTCGCCACCTCGCTGAACAGTCCGATCGCCACCGCGAGGCCGATCCCGGTGGCCTGTTCGAGAATCGCGATCGCCACCACGACCAGGGAACGGAACCGGTCGGTGCGGTATCCGGTCGTGAGGACGAAGCGCAGTGCGTTGATCACGACGGTGCCTCCTCGAAACGCTTCGCCTGCAGTCGGAACAGCTCGGCGTACCGGCCGCCGGCACTGATCAGGTCCTCGTGCGTGCCGTCCTCGACGATCCGGCCCTGGTCGAGCACGACCACCCGCTCCGCCTTGCGCACGGTCGCGAACCGGTGGGAGATCGCGACGGTCGTGGCCCCCGCGGTGAGCTCGTGGAACGTGTCGTAGAGCTGGGCCTCGGCGCGGGCGTCCAGGCTCGCGGCCGGTTCGTCCATGATCAGGAGCCGTGCGCCGTGCCGCAGGCCGAACAGCGCCCGGGCGATGGCGATGCGCTGCCACTCGCCGCCCGACGCGTCGACCCCGCCCGTGTACCCGCTGGACATCACCGTGTCCCAGCCGTGCGGAAGCCCCTCGACGAACTCCAGCAGTCCGGCCTGCCGCGCCACGGCCCGCAGCCCCTCCTCGTCATCCGCGTGAGCCAGGGAACCGAAGGCGATGTTGGCCCGCACGGTCAGCTCGTAGCGGCCGAAGTCCTGGAAGACGGCGACCACCTGACGCTGCCAGCTCCGGCGGTTGGCGTCCTCGACCTGGGTCCCGCCGACGTGCACGCGACCCCCGCTCGGAGCGTCCAGCCCGGCGAGGAGCCGGGCCAGCGTCGTCTTGCCCGCCCCGTTGAGACCGACGACGGCGAGCGACTGACCCGCGGGAATGTCGAGGTCGATGCCGTGCAGCACGTCGTCCGTGGCGCCGCCGTACCGGAAGCGCAGGTCCGCACAGGAGACGGTCGCGACCGGCTCCGCCCAGCGAGCGGCCTCCGGCCCGTCCGGCGGCGCCACGACCGGGAAGGCGAGCGCCTCGGCGGCCGCCTTCGAGCCGAAGCTGGTGCGCAGGTCGTCCTCGTCCGTCCGGAGCACCTGGAGAAGAGCCAGGAGGGCGAGGCCACCGAGCGCCAGGTCGCCCACCGTCGTTCCTCCGGTGGCGGCCCGGTACGCCAGGTAGTAGAGGACCGAGGCGACCGTGACGCCGGTGACCACGACGATCACGACGACGAACACGCGGTGCTCGCGCCGCCGCCGCCAGACCTGCGTCATGTTCACGCGCCACTCCGAGTGGTAGGCGTCGCGGAAGAAGGCCGTGAGGCCGAAGAGGCGCACCTCCCGGGCCGCGCCCGGCGTGGTCGGCACGTCCCGCAGGTAGGACGTGCGGCGGAGCTTCTCCGTCTGGTTCGCGGTCTCGATGACAGCGATCCGGTAGTTGCGGACCAGCCGGGAGTGGAGCACGACGAAGACGGCGAACACGATGAGCCCCAACCCCCAGGTGACCTGGGTGAGCACAACCGCGGACCCCACGCCGGTCACCCACAGCGAGGCCTTGGCCGACAGGCCGAAGACCGCCTCCCCGGGTGGCATGTCGATGGTCCCGTCGCCCCGCGCCCGTCCGAGCCGGTCCAGGTAGGCCGGATCCTCCAGGTGGCCGATGGTCGCCGGTTCCGAGGCCGCCGTCATCACCCGCTCCCTCAGTCGGCCGGTGACCCGGCGGCCGAGGTCCCGTCCCAGAGCCGTGCGCGCCGACTCGGCGATATGGGTGAGGAGGAACAGTACGACGACGAGGGCGACCCAGCGGTAGCACTCCCGCGCCGCCGGGGTGTCCAGCCCCTGGCCGATGGCTGAGGTGAGCCCGTCCACCAGCCCGCCGACCCCGATGGTGATGCCGACCGGGGCCGCACCGGCGAGGACGGCCAGCACCGTGGTCAGGGTGGCTGTGCCCGGTGCCACGGAGAAGGAGTACCGGACCAGGGCGGGAAGCACCCACCGCGTCGCCGGGGGAGGCGGCGTCGCGGGGGGAGACAGTCGGCTCGTATCGGCGGTCACGCCTGCTCCCCGTCGTCGGGGTTACGGGCGATCATGCCCCGGACCTGGGTGCCTGCCATCTTTCCTCCTGGTCGACCGCGGGTACCTCTTTCATGGCCGCTCCCGAGAAACTCACGGCCCGTGAACGGCGAAAATCCTGTCGCCGACCCTGCGGGCTCCTCGCGTTTCCCGCCCGGACCCGGGAGAGCTGTGACAGCCTCCTCCGGGATATCGATCCGGCACGGCGAGGAGCACGCTACGGGGGAAACCGCTTGGAATGCGACGGGTTTTCCGGCGGCTGTCCGGAACGTGGTGCGTCGGCGGGCTCCGCCTCGCTCGGCGCCTTCGACGATCCGGATTTTGCTGTTCCCGCAAAGTTTCGTGACGCTCCCCCCGGAGCGAGTGCACTATCGCGGTACGCACCCCTGGAACGTGGTGGTCACCGGCGACGGCCCGGCGGGTCTGGGCGCGGGACTGACCCTGTGCCGTGCACCCGTTCACCCCGAGCTGGAGGCGCAAGCCGCCGAGCACGTGTTCGGCGGACACCGACACGGCTCCACGCCCTGAACAGACGTGAACCCGGACATGCCGATGAGCCCGCGGTCCGACCCGGAGCGCGGACAGGAAGGAGCCCCGTGACCGAGCATCGCCCGCAACTCACGGAGGAAGAAGCAGCCGCCATGTGCGAGCCCGAGGGCTGGGACGAGAGGTACGCCGGTCAGGAGAGGTTCTGGACCGGAAACCCCAACCCGCAACTCGTCGCGGAGGCGGCCGGGCTGACCCCCGGTACCGCGCTCGACGTCGGCTGCGGCGAGGGCGGCGACGTGGTCTGGCTGGCCCGACAGGGGTGGACGGTCACGGGAGCGGACTTCTCCGCCAACGGCCTGGCGCGGGCCGCCCGGCGCGCAGAGCAGGCCGGAGTCGCCGACCGGGTCGACTGGTGGAGGGTCGACGCACGGACCATCGCGGCGGACGGGCGGTCGTATGACCTGGTGACCAGCCACTACCTGCACGCACCGGACGGCGGGATGGTGGACGTGACCCGCCTGCTGGCCCACGCCGTCGCGCCCGGCGGACACCTCCTCGTCGTCGGCCACACGCCGTCCGAGGAGTTCGCCCATATGACCGAGAAGCAGCGCAGGGCCATGTTCCTCGCCGAGGAACTCCTGCCCGGTCTGCCGGACGACTTCGAGGCCCTCGTGGTCGAGCAGCGGCCCCGGAAGCTGACCCGTGACGGGACCGCTGTGGACGCCCACGACTCCACGCTGTTCGCCCGCCGTCGACGCTGAGAGAGACCGGCACCAGGCATCTTGATGGGGTCTGACGGTCCCGGGAGCGCCTTTAACGGGGCGCTTTCGGGGCCTGTCGTCTGCGGGAGCTTCGGGACTGCGGTATCCCCTTCTGCTGGTTGGTGGTGCCGGAATCGATGAGCCGGGTTATGTTGCTGTGGAGCGAGGCGGTCTCAGGACGTGTGTTTTGGTGATGCTTGAGGGGTTTTGTTGCTTATGGGGTTTTGGTGGCGCATGTCTGTTTTTCAGGAAGTTGGAAATTCGGCTGCTTGCCACTGGTAAGTTCGCAGGTCGTTGACTGTGCTCCCCGCGCACGCGGGGATGGTCCCAAAGCCACGGCGGCGGGACCCTTGGGCGCGGTGTGCTCCCCGCGCACGCGGGGATGGTCCCGAACGCAAAGCGTCCTCGCGCTAAGCGCGCTCGTGCTCCCCGCGTGCACGGGGATGGTCCCGGCTTGCGCGTGCCGTATGACTCGTGAGAGTCGTGCTCCCCGCGCACGCGGGGATGGTCCCGCGGAGGACCTCACCGCCGCCCTGGAGGGCCTGTGCTCCCCGCGCACGCGGGGATGGTCCCAGGACGGTCTCGTCGTAGGTGCGGGCGATCGCGTGCTCCCCGCGCACGCGGGGATGGTCCCCTGCAAGCGGCTCAGGAGCTGCTGGCAGTCCCGTGCTCCCCGCGCACGCGGGGATGGTCCCGACCCTTGATAACTACGTTCCGTCATGTCGGCGTGCTCCCCGCGCACGCGGGGATGGTCCCCGTTCGCACGACCACCCCAGGCGCCCCCACCGGTGCTCCCCGCGCACGCGGGGATGGTCCCGCCTGACAGCGCCGACACGGTCGCGCTACAGTGTGCTCCCCGCGCACGCGGGGATGGTCCCCAGTGCGCGGGCGAATCCGGGTTCGTCGTGCCGTGCTCCCCGCGCACGCGGGGATGGTCCAGGGCGGTGGCGATGCCCTCGCGCCGGAAGGTGTGCTCCCCGCGCACGCGGGGATGGTCCAGGGCGGTGGCGATGCCCTCGCGCCGGAAGGTGTGCTCCCCGCGCACGCGGGGATGGTCCCGTCGACCCTGTCTCTTTCGCTGCCGCCGAGGCGTGCTCCCCGCGCACGCGGGGATGGTCCCAGGCCCAGGGTCGCCGAGGCGGTGCCGGTGGTGTGCTCCCCGTGCACGCGGGGATGGTCCCACGTCGCTCACCATGCCCATGTAGGCGTCGTCGTGCTCCCCGCGCACGCGGGGATGGACCTACCGGGTGTGCTCAGGCTTCACCAACTCAGGAAGGGCGAACTCGGCCCAGGTCACCGTGCCCAGCCCCGCGCAGAAGGGGAAGTCCAGTACGGGACGAGAACTCCAGGCCACCGCCAGGTTTTCGACCAGCAGCAGGCCTCGACCGTGCTCGGCCTCCTGCCACTCCTCAGCCGTGCGCTGGCGGGGGATGAGGGGGCGGGTGTCCTTGACGCCGTCGTCGATCACCGACAGCCGAAGCACGGCCCCACCGTCCGGCGCCATGTGAACGGCCAGCGTACGGATGACCCGCCCATCGACCTCACCCGACCGCGAGTGATCAACGGCGTTCGCGAACATCTCACTGGCGCACAGCACCACCGTCTCCACCAGGTCGTCATCGGCTGCGGCGAACCGGGTGAGATCGGTACGCAGGTCCGAGCGCACGCGGTTGGCGGTGGCCAGGGTTCCGGGGTACAGGCGCGGCTCCCAGCGCCGTTCCGGGTCGGCAGTGATGGGCGAGGTCTGCGGCACAATGACCATGCCGGTATCTCCTTTTCCGTTGGGTTTTCGAGTGCTGGTCATGCCCTGGAGGCGCGCTAACGCCTGCCAGGGCTTCAACGTGTCCGGCTGGGGACACGTGGGGGACGAACCTTCTGGTCAGGCCCTGGCCACAGTGGTGGTTCCGTGGCTGTTACCGACCCCTTCAACGCCGCCCACAGTGAGGGCGCGATGCCGGGGCTTCTCGGGAAAGCGCTCGACCGCCTGGTCCAGCAGCCGCAGCGAGTCGGCTGGCGACAGCGCCACGCCCTGGAGGGTGGCGAACAGGTCGGTGTAGCCCTTGATGTGGGTGGCGTCGGTGACCAGGTGGCCCGGCCCGCGCGGGTGAGGGGTGTAGGCCAGGCAGTGGCGCGGGGAGAAGGCCAGCGTCCAGAACGCTCCGCGCAGGCCGGGATGGGGCGCAGTACCTTCCGGGACGACGTGCACGGTGATGCTGTCACTGCTGGCCAGGTCGCGCAGGCGGGACAACTGGGCGCGCATGACGCTGGGAGGGGCCACGGGCCGGATGAGGGCGTCTTCGTCGACGATCAGGCAGTGGTACGGCGGTCCGGATGCCGTGCTGTAGACCTTGCAGAACGTGGGTCGGTCCCTGACGAGGAAGGCAGCTTCCATAGGACGCTCGGCCTGGTTCAGCGCGCGGGCGTAGTCCTCGGTCAGGAAGCTGTCGGGCAGGACGAGGGGCGCGTAAGCCCGGACCTGGAATGCCTGGGGGAGGAGGTCGGCCACCGTGGCACCGGAACGGAGGCCGGCGGTGATGAACGTCTGTGCCCAGGCGTCCCACAACACGCCTTCCGCTTCCAGGGCGCTGTCGAGGTGGCGGGCGTCGTTGCGCTGAGGCTCGCTGGTGCCGGACTCGATGCCGCTGATCCGGCTGGGGGAGAGGAAGGCGTTTTCGGCCAGCTCCTCGACCGACAGGTCCAGGCGTTCCCGGGCTGCCCGCACCCGCTCCCCGAACCGTTCCCATGACGACACGGGTTCATGAACCTGTTCCGTGCTCGTCGGCCTGTTGTCAGTCTGGCGGCTCATGGCCATGGCGCCTCCTTTGAAGGGTGGGGTGCTTCGCTCTTAGTAAACTCAGAGCTATGAGCAAATGCAAGTAGCTTTTGAAAGTGGCGAATTTTGTCCACTCATGCGAAGAAGGGCATGATCAAGGGATGGCTGACAACCCGACGCTTGCGCAGTGGCAACTGGCACAGGAGCTGAGGCGGCTTCGAGGTGAACGCAAGTTCGGAGACGTGGTCAAGGCGATGCGGACGGCGCCCAGCAGCCTGTCGCGCTGGGAGACGCCTGGCGATGGCGGAGCGGTTCCGGGTCCGTCGGCGATCGAACGCCTGCTCAACCTGTACGGCGCTCCGGACGAACTTGACCGTCTGCTCGCGCTTCGTAAACAGGCGCGCGAACCGGACCGCTGGCAGCCGTACGAGCTGGAGCGGAGCTATCGGTCATACGCCAACATCGAAGCTCAGGCGACCTCGATCGAGATGTACCAGTCTCAGCTCATCCCCGGTCTGGCGCAGACGGAGGCCTACGCTCGTGCGGTCATCGAGGCGACCATGCGTCCTGACAGCGACCTCGACAGGGAGGTTCAGGTCCGGCTCACCCGTCAGGAAGTGCTGACGAAGGCCGCCCCTCCCGAGGTGTGGATAATCGTTGCGGAAGCCGCTCTGCACCAGCGCATCGGTGGCGGGGAGCTTATGGCCGAGCAGCTCGACCACCTCATCGCATTGGCCGCCCTTCCGAACGTCACGCTCCAGGTGCTGCCCTACAGCGCCGGAGCCCATGCGGCCTTGACCCTTGCCTCGTTCTCTATCCTGCGTGTGGACCACCATGGACTGCTGACGGTCTACCTCCAAGGCCCCTCGTCCCACATGTTCATGTCCAGCACGGAGAACGTGGACCACTACGCAGGAACGTTCAACCGCCTACGCGCGTCCGCTCTGGACGACGGAAAACCAACCCTCAAACTGCTCCAGGGGATCGCCCATGGGCACCGCCAGCACAAGGACTAGAAGCATGCAGTCAGAAGACTCGGCGTTCGGTGAGGACGTCGCTTTCCGCAAGTCGAGCTACTCGCAGAGCGAGGCCGCGTGTGTAGAGGTGGCTGACCTGCACGGTGCAGCAGCGGTCCGGGACACCAGGCATCGTGAGCTTGGTTTCCTTGTTTTTCCTGGCGGAGAGTGGCATGCCCTTTTGGAGGTGACAGAGCAGGAGCGTCAGTAGCGGTGGCTTCGAGTGGTCATTCGATCAGCTTGTCAAAGGCGAAGTAGGCGGCGCCGACCGTTGCCAGGCCGATGGCCAGGGCTGTTGCGGGATGGTCGCCGCCAACCCATCGGAGGCCAGCAATGACGACTCCAGAGATGCAGGCGAACAGAAGGATCAAAGCAGTGCGGAGGCCGATGCGTCCTTCGCGGGTCTCATGCTCTGGGCTCTGGGGGGCCATGAGATTGTGGCTTCCTCTCTAGCGAGGGACATGTTACTGCTCAGCAGTTGATCGAAAGTTGAGCCAAGCCTACACTGGTTGAGTCGTGCCTCCGTGTGCTTTGAGAACATCCCCGCAGCTGTGAGGGTGGTGCGACACTGCTGTCTGTGCTCCCCGCGTAAGCGGGGATGGTCCCTGCTGTGCAGTGACAAGTAAGTGCTCCCCGCGCACGCGGGGATGGTCCCACCCAGTGTGGATTGATGGTGACTGCGTTCCTGTGCTCCCCGCGCACGCGGGGATGGTCCCGATGAAGGCCCGGCTGGCCCCCGGGTCCCGTCGTGCTCCCCGCGCACGCGGGGATGGTTCCGTCGCTGCTGCCTTGGTCGCCTTCAGCGCGGTGTGCTCCCCGCGTACGCGGGGATGGTCCCCTACGCGTAGTACGCGATCAGTAACCGATGATGTGCTCCCCGCGCACGCGGGGACACGCCCGGCACACAGGCCACTCGGTTTACATGAACGGGTAAACCCGTTTGGCCGGATGAGGCCAGGGCGAATCTCGGCGTTTGCCTGCGAAGGCGCCTCGAACCCCTGTTCAATGTCGGCCATGAAGCACGAAGGGCGCCCTCAGCCCTGGAAGGACCGCCTCTCCGAGGCCGCCCGCCGCGTGTGGGCCAAGCACGACTTCGACTCCAACGCCTGGCTTCCCCTCTACCGCCACATGGCCGACAGTGCTGCCGTCGCCACCAAGCTCTGGGACTCCTGGCTCCCCGTGCAGGTCCGCGACCACATCAGTCGCGCACTCCCCAAGGGCGAGGATGACGCCCGCACCCTCGCCGTCTGGCTCGCCGCCACCCACGACATCGGCAAGGCCACCCCCGCCTTCGCCTGCCAGGTCGAACACCTCGCGGACGACATGCGCCGCGAGGGCCTGGAGATGCCCCTCCAGAAGCAGACGGCCAACCGCGAACTCGCCCCCCACGGCCTCGCGGGACAGCTCATCCTCCGGGACTGGCTCGTCGCGAACCACGGCTGGAAAGCCCGCGACACCCACCAGCTCACCGTCGTCGCCGGAGGCCACCACGGGGTCCCGCCCGGCTACTCGGCCATCGACGAACTCGACCGGCGCCCCCGGCTCCTCCGCACCCCCGGCCACGAGCGCGCCTGGGCCTCCGTCCAGACCGAACTCCTCGACACCGCCGCCCTCGTCACCGGAGCGGCCGAACGCCTCTCCGCCTGGAACTCCCTCAAGCTTCCGCAGACCGTGCAGGTCCTGCTCACAGCCCTGGTCATCGTCGCGGACTGGATCGCCAGCAACCCCGAACTGTTCCCCCTCTTCCCGGGAGCGGGCGGGCGCAGCATCGACCCCGAGCGCACCCGCGAGGCCTGGCGCCTCCTCGGTCTCCCCCGGCAGTGGAAGGCCGAGGAGCCCGGCGGCACCGCGGCGGAACTCTTCTCGGAACGCTTCGCCCTGCCCGAGGGCGCGACCGTCCGCCCCGTGCAGGAGCAGGCGGTCGAGGCCGCGCGGCGGATGTCCGGCCCCGGCCTGATGATCGTCGAGGCCCCCATGGGCGAGGGCAAGACCGAGGCGGCCCTGGCCGTGGCCGAGATCCTCGCGGCCCGGTCCGGCGCGGGCGGCTGCTTCGTCGCCCTCCCCACCATGGCCACCAGCAACGCCATGTTCGGGCGCTACCTCACCTGGCTCGACCGCCTCCCCGGAATGCCGGAGGAGGCCGCCTCCGTGTTCCTCGCCCACTCCAAGGCACACCTGAACGAGGAGTTCACACAGCTCATGGGCGGCGGACGCCGCCTGGCCGACGACACCGACCGCGACGCCGAGGAAGGCGGGTCCGGCGCGGGCCGCGCTCCCCGCACCCCCGCCGCCCTCACCGCCCACCGCTGGCTCCGGGGCCGCAAGAAGGGCATGCTCTCCTCCTTCGCCGTCGGCACCGTCGACCAGCTCCTCTTCACCGGCCTCAAGAGCAAACACCTGGCCCTGCGCCACCTGGCCATGGCGGGCAAGGTGGTCGTCATCGACGAGGCCCACGCCTACGACACCTACATGAACGCCTACCTCGACCGCGCCCTGTCCTGGCTGGGCAGGTACGGCGTCCCCGTGGTCGTCCTCTCCGCGACCCTGCCCGCCGGGCGCAGGCGCGAGCTGGCCGAGGCCTACACCGGCGCCTCGGGGGAGGGGTATGAGGAGATGGGGAAGGCCCGCGCCTATCCCCTCATCACCACGGCCGAGACCGGCGCCGCGCCCCGTCTGCACGCCCCCGCCGCCTCCGGACGCGCCACCGACG
Source organism: Nocardiopsis deserti (assembly GCF_008638355.1). Classification (NCBI taxonomy): domain Bacteria; kingdom Bacillati; phylum Actinomycetota; class Actinomycetes; order Streptosporangiales; family Nocardiopsidaceae; genus Nocardiopsis; species Nocardiopsis deserti. The sequence goes on from NZ_VWVS01000014.1 coordinate 69,304, forward strand.
TGGTCGTGGAGCCCCTGGCCGACGACCTCGACGCGCTCACCGCACGCTTGGAGCACGCCCTGGCCGACGGCGGCTGCGCCCTGGTCGTGCGCAACACCGTCGCGCGCGTCCACGAGGCCGCCGCGCACCTGCGCGCCCACTTCGGCGCCGACACGGTCACCGTCACGCACTCGCGCTTCCTCGCCCTGGACCGCGCCGCCAACGACGACGCCCTGGTGGCCGACTACGGGCCGCCCGCCAAGGTCGCCGAACTCGGCGGAAAACGCCCCACCCGCCACATCGTGGTCGCCAGCCAGGTCGTGGAGCAGTCCCTGGACGTGGACTTCGACCTCCTGGTCACCGACCTGGCCCCCGTCGACCTCCTGCTCCAGCGCATGGGCCGCCTGCACCGCCACCCGCGCGGCCGGGACCAGTCCGACCGGCCCGAGCGCGTGCGCCGGGCCCGCTGCCTGGTCACCGGAGTGGACTGGGACGAGGTGCCGCCCGCGCCCGTGCGGGGTTCGCGGACGGTCTACGGGCAGTACCCCCTGCTCCGCTCCCTGGCCGTGCTCCGCGCCCGACTGGAGTCCGGCGCCGCGGACGGGGACGCCGCCCGCACGGTCCGCCTCCCCGAGGACATCAGCCCTCTCGTCCAGGACGCCTACGGCGACGAGGACCCCGCCCCCGACACCTGGCACGAGGCGATGGCCGAGGCCCTCGACGCATACGGGACCGAACAGGCGCGCAAGAGCGAGAAGGCCGAGACCTTCCTGCTCAAACCGGCCGCCCGGGACGGCCGCGCGCTCATCGGCTGGGTCGAGGCCGGGGTCGGCGAGGCCGAGGACACCCAGGCCGGCAGAGCCCAGGTCCGCGACACCCGCGACAGCCTGGAGGTCCTGGTCGCCCGCCGCGCCGCCGACGGCACCGTGACCACCGTTCCCTGGCTGGCAGACGGGCGCGGCGGACTGGACCTGCCCACCGGCACCGCGCCGCCGCCCGCCTCCGCGCGGGCCCTGGCGGCCTCCGCGCTCCGGCTGCCCTACCAGTTCACCTTCCCCAAGGAACTGGAGCAGGCCATCACCGAACTCGAAACCGACCTCGTCCTCGCCTGGCAGACCAAGGACGCCCACTGGATCGCCGAGGAACTCGTCCTCTTCCTGGACGAGGACGACCGCGCCGAACTCGCCGGATTCCGACTGCACTACACCCCGACCGACGGACTGGAGGTCCACCGTGCCGACTGACGCCTCCGGGCCGACGCCACCCCCACCGCGACCCGCGCCCCCACCGACGCTCCCGCCCTCCTTCGACCTGACCAGCCGACCCTGGATCCCCGTCCAGCGGCTCGACGGGACGGAGGCCGAGCTCTCCCTCACCGAGGTCTTCGAGCAGGCCGCGCAGATCCGGCGTCTGGTCGGCGACGTGCCCACCCAGGACTTCGCGCTCCTGCGGCTGCTTCTGGCGGTCCTGCACGACGCGATCGACGGCCCGGAGGACATCGAGGACTGGGCGGACCTGTGGAACGGCGGTGACGGCGACCTTCCGGCGGATCGGGTCCGCGACTACCTGCGCGAGCACCGCGACCGCCTCGACCTGCTGCACCCGACCGCGCCCTTCCTCCAGGTGCCGGACCTGCGCACGGCCAAGGGCGAGTACTCCTCCCTCGACCCGATCGTGGCCGACGTCCCCAACAACGCGCGCTTCTTCACCATGCGCGCGCACGGGGCCGAACGCCTGGGCTTCGCGGAGGCCGCCCGCTGGCTGCTGCACGCCCACGCCTACGACACCTCCGGGATCAAGTCCGGAGTGGTCGGCGACCCCCGGGTCAAGGGCGGCAAGGTCTATCCGCAGGGGGTGGGATGGTCCGGGAACCTCGGCGGGATCCACGTGGAGGGCGACGACCTGCGCGCGACCCTCCTGCTCAACCTGCTGCCCCGCGACACCGACAACCTGCGTTCGCGCCCCGACGACCGCCCGGCCTGGCGCCGGGCCCCGGCCACCGCCGAGGCCATCGGGGGAGCGGAGGCCCAGACCCGCCCCCACGGGCTGCGCGACCTCTACACCTGGCAGAGCCGCCGCGTTCGGCTGCACCACGACGGTGAAAGCGTCCACGGGGTCCTGCTCGCCTACGGGGACCCGCTCACCCCGCGCAACAAGCACGACCGGGAGCCCATGACCGCGTGGCGGCGCAGCCCCGCACAGGAGAAGAAGCTCGGTGAGGAGCAGGTCTACCTGCCCCGGGACCACGACCCCGCCCGCAGCGCCTGGCGCGGCCTCGCCGCCCTGGTCACCGGCCGCGTCCGGGGCGCCGAACAGCGCCGCGAGGCCGCGAAGGTCGTGCGCCCCCGGGTGCTGGACTGGATCGCTCGCCTGACCGTGGAGGAGCATCTGGACAAGGGCTTCCTCGTCCGCGCACGCCTGGTCGGCGCCGTCTACGGCACCCAGCAGTCCGTCATCGACGAGATCGTGGACGACACCGTCGCCATGCCCGTGGTCCTGCTGCACGAGCAGGACAGCACCCTCGGCCAGACCGCGGTCGACGCGGTCAACGACGCCGAGGAGGCGGTCATGGTCCTCGGGGACCTGGCCACCGCCCTGGCCGAGGCGGCGGGCGCGGAGACCGAGGCCCCCCGGGCCACCGCCCGCGACCGCGGATTCGCGGAGCTGGACGAGCCCTTCCGTAAGTGGCTGCGCGACCTGCGCCCCTCCGACAACCCGCTCTACCCGGACGAGCAGCGCCGCACGTGGCAGCTCACGGCGCACGAGATCGTGTCCCGGCTCGGCGCCGAACTCATGGACACGGCCGGGGAGGCCGCCTGGACGGGCCGGGTCGTGGCCACCAAGAACGGCTCGGCCTGGCTCACCGCCTCCCGGGCCGACCTGCGCTTCCGCTCCGCCCTGCGCAGGGCGCTCCCCCTGACCAACACCGACCACTCCCCGCAGGAGGAGCAGTGACCACCACGAGCACCGCCGGGTTCGTGCCCGAACTCAAGGACGTCGGGAAGCTGGTCGACGAACGCGTCCGCCAACTCCAGGGCGGCTACCTCAAGGACCTCCCCGACGCCGTCGCCACCCTGGCCAAGCTGCGCCGGGGCGCGGGCAAGCCCATCGAGGCCGTACCGGAGCTGGTGGGGCTGACGCTGGACCACCGCTTCTACGAGCGCTTCTCCGTCACCGATCCCCGCACCGAGGACGCCGAGGCCGCCGCGCACGAGGCGCTGACCCTCTACGCCCTGCACCAGCAGTCCAAGCGCGAGAGGGGCATGCACCGGCGCGGACGCGACCTCGGCGGGGCCGTCCGCCGCCTCATGCCCTCCGGGGACATCGACGAGCCGCTGCGCAGGAGGTTCGTGCAGGCGGGGAGCGCCGTGCACCACGCCACCCGCCTCGACCGGCTCCGGGGGATCGTCCAGCTCCTGCGCGCCGAGGACGTCCCGCTCGACTACGGGCTCCTGGCCGACCAGCTCCACGACGCCCGCACCCGCCCCGGGGCCGAACACGTACGCCGGGCCTGGGGCCGCGGGTTCCAGGCCTACCGGCACTCGGAGGGCACCGACGCGGGCGGCACCGAAGCGGACGACGCCACCGACACCACCCAGGAGCCGGAGACCGCGACCGGCGCCTCCGACTGACAGAGTTCTCCGCCCACCGCCTCCGGAGCCCTCCTCGGGGCCCGGCACCACCAGCCTGCTTCGTCCCCGCCCTGACCGGGTGCGCTCGCGGGCGGGCACCGACAAGACAAGGACACACCATGAGCCGCACCATCCTCGACGTGCACGTGTTGCAGACCGTGCCGCCCAGCAACCTCAACCGCGACGACACCGGCGCCCCCAAGACGGCCGTCTACGGCGGTGTCCGCCGGTCCCGGGTCTCCAGCCAGGCCTGGAAGCGCGCCACCCGCCTGGCCTTCGACGCCCTGCTCGACCCGCAGGAGCTGGGCACCCGCACCAAGCGCGTTGCCGAGCTGGTCGCCTCACGCATCCGCGAACTGGACTCCTCCATCGAGGAGGCCGAGGCGCTGGCCCTGGCCGCCGAGACCGTCCAGGTCGCCACCGGCTCCAAGATCGAGGTGCCCAAGCGCAAGGCCGACGCCGCCAAGAAGAACGGCACCAGGGAACCCGCCCCCGAGTCCGCCTACCTGATGTTCCTCAGCGCCCGCCAGCGCGACGGCCTCGCCGCACTCGCCGTGGAGGGCCGCGAGGACATCAGGGCCTTCCTCAAGGAGAAGGAGAACAAGGCGCGCGCCAAGGCGGTCGCCGACACCCGCCACTCGGTGGACATCGCCCTGTTCGGCCGCATGGTCGCCGACGGCGCCGACGTCAACGTGGACGCCGCCGCCCAGGTCGCGCACGCCCTCAGCGTGCACGCCGTGGAGAACGAGTCCGACTACTACACGGCCGTGGACGACCAGAACCCCGAGGAGGAGACCGGCGCGGGCATGATCGGCACCGTCGAGTTCAACTCCGCCACCCTGTACCGCTACGCCGCCGTGGACGTGGACCTGCTCCGCAGGAACCTGGGGGAGGGGCTGCGCGAGGACGAACCGGTCACCGAACCGCTGCGCCGGGCCGTGGAGGCGTTCGTGCGCGGGTTCGTGGAGTCGATGCCCACCGGCAAGGTCAACACCTTCGGCAACCACACCCTGCCCGACGCGGTCGTGGTCAAGCTGCGGGGCGCGCGCCCGATCAGCTTCGTGGGGGCCTTCGAGGAGCCGGTGGAGGCGGGCTCGGGGCACGTCGCCCAGGCCAGCGCGCGCCTGGCCGAGTACGTGCCGCAGGTGGAGCGGGCGTTCGGGGCGGCCGACGACGTCGACACCTGGGTGGTGCGGGTGGGGGAGCGCACCGCCAAGCTCTCCGGCCTGGGCGAGGAGGTCACCCTCCCCGAACTGGTCGAGCGGGTCGGCGCGGCCGTCGCCCAGCGCCAGGCGCCGCGGGCATGAGTGCGGTGAGCGTCCTGCCCCTGGTGCTGGCGGGCCCGCTCCAGGCCTGGGGTTCCGCCTCCCGGTTCGCCCGCCGGGGCACGGAGAACGCCCCCACCAAGAGCGGCGTGCTCGGGCTGCTCGCCGCCGCCCTGGGCCGGGAGCGCGCCGCCGACCTGTCCGACCTGGCCGCCCTGCGCTTCGGCGTGCGGGTGGACCAGCCCGGAGTCCGCGTGCGCGACTACCAGACCGCCAAACACCTGGTCACGGACACCTCCATGCCGGTGTCGGAGCGCTTCTACCTGTCCGACGCCGTGTTCGTCGCGGCGGTGGAGGGGCCCGAGGGCCTGGTCGCGGAGCTGTACCAGGCGGTCCGCGAACCCGTCTACCTGCCCTACCTCGGCAGGCGCTCGTGCCCGCCCTCCCGCCCTGTCGACCTGGGCGAACCCGTGGCGGGCACCGTCGAGGAGGCGCTGCGCGACCAGCCCTGGCAGGCGGCCCACTGGTACCAGCGGCGCACGGGGCGGCGCCAGGGCGCACAGATCCCGCTGACCACACTGGTGGACGCGGCGCCCGGGGACGGTCGGGCGGACTCGCTGCGCGACCTGCCGCTGAGTTTCGATCCGGCGCACCGCCGCTACGCCCTGCGCGCGGTGCACGCTGACTCGGTCGGCGTGCCGAACCCGTTCGCGCGGCGCCAGCCGGTCCCCGACCACGACCCCACGGCCGCCCTGGGAGGAAGCTGATGTACCTCACCCGATTCCGGTTCAACACCCACCGCCCCGGAGCGAGGAAGCTGCTGTCCTCGCCGCAGGCCGTGCACGCGGCCGTGATGGGCTCCTACGCGAACCTGCTGCCCAGCGACACGGACGGCCCACGGGTGCTGTGGCGGGTGGACCGCAACGCCCGAGCCGAGGTGTTCCTGTACGTGGTGGGCCCGACCCGGCCCGACCTGACCCACGTGGTGGAACAGGCCGGGTGGCCGACCGATCCCGCGAACACGTGGCAGACGCACGAGTACACGGGGTTCCTGAAGAGGCTGGAGGCCGGACAGACGTGGGCGTTCCGGCTCACCGCCAACCCCGTGCACAGCATCCGCCGAAAGGACGGAGAGCCCACCAAGCTCACCGCGCACGTCACACCGCGCCACCAGGCGGGGTGGCTGCTCCAGCGCCAGGAGCGGTGCGGCTTCGAGGTCGTGCGCAAGTCCGCTGACCAGCAGCTCCTCCCGGGGCAGGACGAGCACGAACTGGTCGTGCACGATCGCGACGCGCGCGGCTTCGACAAGGCGGACCCGCGCCCGGACCGGCGGGGCAGGCGGATGAAGGTGCCCGTGGTCACCGCGACCTTCGACGGCAGGCTGACCGTCACCGACCCCGACGCGTTGCGCCGCACGCTGTGCGCCGGACTGGGCCGGGCCAAGGCCTACGGCTGCGGGCTGATGACCCTGGCGCCGGTGGGCTGAGTCGTGGGGACCGTGGGAAAGCGCAGGACCTCGGGGCCGCGCGAACTGACGAGGGTGGGCGACCGGCTGTCGTTCCTGTACCTGGAGCGGTGCATCGTGCACCGCGACTCCAACGCCATCACCGCCGAGGACGGGGACGGGACGCGCTACCTGCCGTCCGCGACCATCGGCACGCTGCTGCTGGGGCCGGGAACGAACGTGACCCACTCGGCGATGAGCCTGCTCGGCGAGTGCGGGGCCACGGTGGTGTGGGTGGGGGAGCACGGGGTGCGCTACTACGCGGCCGGGCGCGCGCTGACGCGGTCCTCCCGGTTGGTGGAGGCGCAGGCGACGGCGTGGGCGAACCGGCGGAGCAGGCTCGACGTGGCGCGGGCGATGTACCGGATGCGCTTCCCGGACCTGGACGTGGAGGCGCTGAGCCGTCAGGCGCTGCTGGGAAAGGAGGGCGACCGGGTCAAGGCGTGCTACCGGGAGCAGGCGGCGCGCACCGGTGTGACCTGGCGCGGGCGGCGGTACGTGCCGGGCGACCACGACGTCTCGGACGCGCCGAACAAGGCGATCACCGCGGCGGCGCAGTGCTTCTACGGGGTCGCGCACGCGGTGACGGCCGCGCTCGGGTGCAGCCCGGGGCTGGGGTTCGTGCACTCGGGGCACGAGCGCGGGTTCGTGATGGACGTGGCCGATCTGTACAAGGTGGAGATCGGTATCCCCGTGGCCTTCGACGCGGCGGCGCAGGGGGACGAGGACGTGGACGGGGTGACGCGCAGGCTGCTGCGGGACCGGATCAACGAGGAGGGGCTGCTGGAGCGGTGTGTGAGCGACATCAAGAAGCTGTTGCTCGGTGAGGGGTCGGTTGGGGCTCAGGGCGAGGCCGAGGGTGCGGGCGACGACGTGGCGGACACGGTCGGCCTGGTGGGCGACCGGGGTGAGCTGCTGGAGTCGGGTTACAGCTATGCCGACGAGGTGGTCTGGTGACGGTCGTCGTGCTCACGAACTGTCCGGCCGGGCTGCGCGGGTTCCTGACCCGATGGCTCATGGAGATCTCGGCGGGGGTGTTCATCGGCAACCCGTCGCGCCGGATCCGGGAGGCGCTGTGGGCGGAGGTGAAGGAGTACGCGGGGAACGGAAGGGCGTTGCTGGCGTACAGCGATGACTCCGAGCAGGGGTTCACCTTCCAGACCTTCGAGCACCACTGGGAGCCGGTGGACCACGAGGGGCTCACCCTGATGCACCGACCCAAGAAGGTGCAGGAGGAGAACAGGAGGCCTCCGAAGAGCGGGTGGAGCAAGGCCTCGAAGAGGCGGCGCTTTGGTGGTCGGTGAGTCGTTTTGGGTGCTTTGGTGGCTTGTGGTGCGCGTGTCCGTCTCTGAAGAAGTTGGAAAAACAGCTGCTTGCCACTGGTAAGTTCGCAGGTCGTTGACTGTGCTCCCCGCGCACGCGGGGATGGTCCCCCAGCATCTCGTCAATGGAGGCGATGTCGAGTGTGCTCCCCGCGCACGCGGGGATGGTCCTCACGGGTATTGAAGTACGGGCGAAGTACAGAAGTGCTCCCCGCGCACGCGGGGATGGTCCCGGCCACGTCCTCGCCCTCCAGCCAGAGGCGTCGTGCTCCCCGCGCACGCGGGGATGGTCCCCCTCATCCCCTACGAATGACGTGTGTGGCCCCGTGCTCCCCGCGCACGCGGGGATGGTCCCCAGTGGTTGCTCGGGAGGGGATAGGGCGGCGGGTGCTCCCCGCACACGCGGGGATGGTCCCCGGGAATCCCCAAATCCCCGGGGCCTGGTCTAGTGCTCCCCGCGCACGCGGGGATGGTCCCGAGACGTGTGCAACCACGTAGGCCACGTGTCTGTGCTCCCCGCGCACGCAGGGATGGTCCTGAGGAGCTCGCCGCCCGCATTCGGAGCGATTAGTGCTCCCCGCGCACGCGGGGATGGACCAAGACCAGACGGGGAGAGAACGTCATGAGCGTGATGCCCACGGAACCTGGAAGCGGTCCCGGAGTCAGGCACGACCTCAGCGGATACGTGCTCGTTCCTGCAAGAGGTCCGTGCTCAGTCATCATCGTCGCGCTCATCGGCGCCATCGGTGACACCATGCGCGCCGTGCAGGAGTTCAGTAGCTGCATCGCAGTGCTGATGATCTGCATGGCCATGGGCCCGGTGCTGTGGCTGAGGAGGTCAGAGCGGGGCCAAGGCGCCGGCACCGCCGCGCGCGCTCTCGTAGGCGGAGCCGACGCGCACGAGGGTCGCCTCCCCGAGCGGTCGCCCGATGAGCTGGAGGCCGAACGGCAACCCCCCGGAATCCGGGCTGGTCGGTACCGTCAGGGCGGGCAGGCCGGTGAGGTTGGCCGGTGCGCACAGCCTGACATGGGCGTCGGAGACCGTTTCGACACTCGTGTCCGGCCAGTACAGGTGTTCCTGGCCGACCGGTACCGCAGCGATCGGAACGGTGGGCGCGGCTATCACGTCCACCTTCTCCAGCAGCTGTGCCCAGGCAGACCTCATCAGGGTGCGCACCCGCTGCGCTCGCAGGTACTCGGTAGCGGGGACGAGTTCCCCCGCTTCCAGCAGGACGCGCACGTCGGGTCCGTAGGACTCCGGGGACCTCCACAGGGTGTCCTGGTGGTAGGCGGCAGCCTCGGGAACCATGATCCCCCACTGGGCCGCGTGCACGGATTCGGCCAGCGGGACCTCGACGTCGACGAGTTCGGCGCCCAGCCCGGCCAGCGTCTCGACGGCCGAGCGCACCGCTTTCTCCACTCCGGGTTCGACCCTGTCGAAGAAGTAGTTCTGGGGCACTCCTACCCGCAGTCCGGCCAGGTCCGTGCCGATGTCTCGGGTACGGTCCTCGACCGGCACCCGCAGTGTCGCCGGGTCCCTGGGGTCGTGTCCGACGACGGCGTCGAGGACGAGTGCCGCGTCCTCGACCGTGCGGGTGATCGGCCCGACGTGGTCCAGGGTCCACGACAGCGGTATCGCGCCGTGCCGGGACACCAGACCGTGGGTGGGCTTGAGCCCGACCACACCGCACAGAGCGGCTGGGATGCGGATGGAGCCGCCGGTGTCGCTACCGATAGCGGCGATGGTACTACCGGAGGCCACCGCCGCCGCCGACCCACCGCTGGAGCCGCCCGCGACGCGATCGGTGGCCCAGGGGTTGCGCGTGGCGGGGGTGATGGTGCCGTAGGCGAACTCGTGGGTGTGCGTCTTGCCCACCAGTACGGCACCCGCCTCCTTGAGCGCGGCCACTACCGCGCTGTCGGCGTCGGGGACCCGGTTCGCGTGGACACGTGATCCGGCGGCGGTACGGGTCCCGGCGGTGTCGAAGATGTCCTTGACCGCGATGGGAACGCCGTGGAGCGGGCCGCGGCGCTCGCCCGCGGCGATCTCGGCCTGGGCGCGCTCCGCGGCGCGCATGGCGACCTCGGGCGTGGGGGTGGCGAACGCCGAGACCTCCTCGTCCACGTGCGCGGCGCGAGCGAGGACGGACTCGGTGAGTTCGACCGGTGAGAGTTCCTTCGCCGCGATCGCGCGGGAGGCGTCGGCGAGTGTGAGTTCGTAGGGGTGCATGCTGTCCTACTCCTTGTTGTGGACGAAGGCGGGGGGCGTCTCTCCGAGGTCGACGTGGCGCAGCGCGGAGGTCACGGAGAGTATGCCGTTGAGTACCGCGGCGATTGGTGCTGCGCGGTCGGGCGTCAGGGGCGGGCGGGTCCTGCTCGCGAGCAGGACGACGTCGTCGGGTGTGTAGGGCTCGGGCACGTGTGGTCAACTCCTTGGCGTGGCACGGTGGACGATGAACGTGCCGACGGCCGCCAGTGCCGCGAGCGCGATCAGTGCGGCTCCGTAGTAGCTGGTCACGGTGATCAGGGAAAGGGCGTCGACGGCGATGCCCGCGGTGATGGCGGGTAGGCACATCGCCAGGTAGCTCAAGAGGTAGAAGGACGACATGAGTCCCGCCCGCTCGTGAGGGGCGGCCAGCGGGACCACGGTGCGCACCGCGCCCTGGAACCCCGCTCCGAAACCGATTCCGGCCACCGCCGTCCCGGTGAAGAAGGCGGCGCTCAGGCCCAGGTGTGCGCCTGCCAGAGTGATGGCGATCCCCGTCGCCAGGGCCGTCGCGCCGATGAGCATGACTCTGGTGGCCGGAGCGGAACGCAGGATCAGCACCGCGGCGGCCCCGCTGATGGTGAGCGTGAAGACGGCGGCCCCCGCGGTCAGGGGCGCGGTCGAGCCGGTCACGGCACGGGTGAGTGAGGGCCCCAACGAGAGGTAGAAACCGCCGAGAGCCCAGACCGCGATGTCGATGGGAGCGGCCACGAGCATGGCGCGCCGGGCCTGTTCGGGGACGCCGATCGCCGGACGCAGCGAGGCCAGGGCTCCGGGCCTGCGGGGGGCCGTTTCGGCCAGGGCCCGGATCCCGACCGCTTGCGCCAGTAGGAGCACGATGAACACGACATAGACCAGGCGCATCGGTTCGGGGGCGTACTGCACCAGGGCTCCCGAGCCCAGGGCTCCCGCAGCCATACCCGCAACCGGGGCGACGCTGTTGATCAGGGGCCCGCGCGCAGGAGAGGTGTCGAGCAGGCTCGCGCCGAGCGCGCCCGTGGCGATCCCGGTCGCCAGGCCCTGGACGACGCGTGCGGTGATCAGTGCACCGGGACCGTCCGCGACGAGGAACACGGCCATGGAGGCCGTTTCGAGGGCGATGGCTCCCAGGACGACCGGGCGTCGGCCCACATGGTCGGAGAGACGGCCAACCAGAAGCAGTGCCGCGAGCAGCGCCAGGGCGTAGACCCCGAAGACGAAGGTCAGCGTGCTGGAGGGCAGTCCCCAGGTGTCCTGGTAGAGGGCGTACAGCGGAGTGGGCGCGCTGGAAGCGGCCAGGAAGGTGATCAGAACTGCTGCTTGCAGGGCCATCGAGCGGCGGGAACGCCGCACGGCACCGGAGATCGGCGGTGGACGCATCGTGGTGACTGACATGGCTCCTCCAGAGGGCTAACGCAAAAAGTTTGCTTTAAAGACAGTAGCCACACGTCACTGCTAAAGCAAATATTGTGCGTTAAGATGGAAGCATGAGTCCGAGCCAGGGGATCCGCACCGGCGGTCGCAGCGCACGCGTCCAGCAGTCGGTACACACAGCCGTCCGAGACCTGCTCACCGAGCACGGACGCGCCGAGCTGAGCGTGCCGCTTGTCGCTCAGCGCGCCGGAGTGACCCCTTCGACCGTCTACCGACGATGGGGAGACCTCCAGGCCCTGCTCTCCGATGTCGCGGTCGAACGCCTGCGCCCCGAGGCCCCGCCCGAGGACACCGGCGCCCTGGAGTCCGACCTCAGGGCATGGGCACTCCAGTTCCTGGAGGAGATGTCCTCCTCTCCCGGCCGCGGATACATCCGCGACGTCCTCTCCAGCGACGGCGACTCGACGCACGCGGGCCAGTGCGCCGAGTACACCCGCGAACGGATCGGCGTCATCCTGGAACGCGCGACCGAGCGCGGCGAGCCGGTCCCCGACGCCGAATCGGTGGTCGACCACGTGGTCGCGCCCATGATGTACCGGATTCTGTTCTTCGCGTCGCCCCCCACTCCGGAGTGGGTCGAGGGCCTGCTCCGCGAACTCCTGGCAGACGGTCCGTGATGAGAACGCACCGCCTCGGCGAACACGTGCGCTCTCCTGGATGAGCAATTCCCAGGGGTGCGTGGTTCGAGCATGAGGCGAGGGAGCCCGTGGTCATGTTGTGACGCAAGACCTGGACTCCCTCGCCCGTGCACTCTACGCCGGGACCGAACGCCTCCTGAAACACCGCCCGGACCTGGCCCCCTGGCGGCCAGAGGTCGGCTTCCGACCCCGCCTGTCCGACACCGAACTGGTCACGCCGGCCCTGACGCAGGCCCTGCTCGGCCACGCCAGTGAGGCACGGTGGCTGCGCTATACCCGCACCCACCTGTCCGACCAGTTCCCCTGCCTGCCTCAACAGCCCGGCTACGACAAACGTCTGCGCAAAGTCCCCACCCTGATCCGCCACCCGGCCACCGACACCGCCACCTGGACTGACGACGCGCGGGCGGCGGACTCCACCCCCGTGGAGCGCGCTCGCTCCCGCGAGACCGTCAAACGCTCCGACCTGGCCGGATGAGCCTCTTATGGGTAATGCGCCTCCCACTCCCGCTACTTCCGCACGCGGGGATGGTCCCCGAGCGCGAACGGGCCGCCCCTGCGCCTGACCTGCCGCGATCAGGGCTCCCGCGAGGGCAGGAAGGCCGCTCTTGGTCAGCGCTCTCACCTGGCACCCAAGCCCAAGGGGCTGGACCTGGCTGCTGAGTCCGGGCGCGGTCTGGCCATGGTCGATGCCTTCGCTTCCTCCTGGGGCGACAACGGCATCTGCGACTACCGCCAGTTGTGGTTCTTCCTGGCCTACGACCTGACCGACAGCCTCTGGAACACCCAGCAGTAGGCATCGCGCCTCAGACGCGAAACGGGCCCAGAAAGCGCGCCAACGCTTTCCGGGCCCTCAGATCCCAAAATCCACACACTTCCACATGTTCAGAAAGCAGGATCAGTGACGCATCCTATCCCCGTGCCCCGGCCTTCCAACGACCTGCTGCACCGACCGCTGCCGCCGCTGCCCAAGCGCAGTCCGCTGATCGGTCCGTTCTGCCCGGCCTGTGAGCACCCCTCGTGCCGTCGGTGTCGGGCCGCGCACCTGCCCCGCCTGGGCGGACACCGCTCCGAGTTCGTCCGCGAGCACGTCCGCGCGGCAGTTCTCCAGAGGCATCACCCGCACCTGCTCATCTGGTTTGGTGAGCAGACTCTGTCCTACTGGGTGGCCTCGCCTGTCGGACTGACTGAGGTTTCCGAATCCGAGGTGCTGTTGCTCCTCGCGGAGCCGGTTTCCGTGAACTGAGGGGTTACCGGCAGGGGCGTGATGCGCTCCTGCCGGTATTCTGCGGACATGGTCTTCCCAGGGCTGAGCGCGTCGTCCGTTTTGTCTGTTTCTGAAGAAGTTGGAAAAACGGCTGCTTGCCACTGGTAAGTTCGCAGGTCGTTGACTGTGCTCCCCGCGCACGCGGGGATGGTCCCACGCTGGCTACAGGATGTCTTCGCCTCGCTGCGTGCTCCCCGCGCACGCGGGGATGGTCCCTTCAACGCGATTCTGGCCGACGGCACGGTCGTGTGCTCCCCGCGCACGCGGGGATGGTCCCCACAGCCGCCTCGTGGAAGCGCTGTGCCTGGCGTGCTCCCCGCGCACGCGGGGATGGTCCCGTGCCCCTCATGTACACGAGCCCGTCGACCGTGTGCTCCCCGCGCACGCGGGGATGGTCCCGTGCCCCTCATGTACACGAGCCCGTCGACCGTGTGCTCCCCGCGCACGCGGGGATGGTCCTCGTGACCGTATTCGTGGCCTCGGCCAGACCTGGTGCTCCCCGCGCACGCGGGGATGGTCCCCGCCGGTATCTCCTACCAGCCGGGCCAGGATGGTGCTCCCCGCGCACGCGGGGATGGTCCCTCACTTCCTCGTTTCCCCCGGTCTACCGTGGTGTGCTCCCCGCGCACGCGGGGATGGTCCCGAAGAGTCAAGGGCGGGCGTCGCGGTCTGCGCGTGCTCCCCGCGCACGCGGGGATGGTCCCCCGGCCGCGCGGACCATGTACTGGAGGGCGCGGTGCTCCCCGCGCACGCGGGGATGGTCCCAGCTCCACCAGCGCGGCGCGGTTGTCCTCATAGTGCTCCCCGCGTACGCGGGGATGGTCCCGGCCTCTAGGTTCGCTTCTGAGCCGTGTTTCAGGTAGCGGGTGAGTCCTGGACGGACAGTTCTATGGACAGTTCCATGCAGCGTTGGCGGGCCGGGGAGAAGTCGTAGGGCATCTTGCTGATGGCTTTGACCATGCTCATGGAGCCTTCCTCCCGCTTGCCGGGGATGAAGTTGCCCTCGTCATCGGTGGGAGGGGGGTGCAAAATGTCCCAGGCGTCGAAGAGGGCCTCGTCCTCCTTATCCAGGCCGGACTCCTCGATGACGGCCTGCAGAGCGTTTTCGAAGGCGTGCCGTTCGGCGGCCACGTGAGCCACCCGTGGATCATCGACGGCGACACTGTCGTCGAGTGCCTCCTCGGCGTCATCGATGCGGTCGGAGTCCTCCCGCAGGGTGGGATGCGTGGCCAGGGCGATGAAGCGGGTGGCCTGGACGGCTGCGCCGAGCGGGCCGAAGATCCGCTCAGTGACCAGCAGAGTGTCCAGGTCCGCCTGCCGCAGGGAGCCCTCGGGCAGGTTCTTGAGACGGTCGGTGACGAAGTCGGAGAGCAGGCCCATCCGGCTGCCCTCGGTGCGCATCCGCTGCACGGCTGTCCGTTGCCGCCCCAGTTCCGCCTCCTGCTCGGCGAGGGTTTCCTCCAACCGCTCCAGGATGCCCGAGATACCGTCTCCGCTGCCGGCGCCGGTGGAAGCCGTGCCGGTGGTGAAGGCGTCACGGATGTCGTTCAGGGCGATACCGGCGTCGGCCATCCTGAGAACCCACAGCAGGCGGATCATGTCCTCGTACCCGTAGCGGCGGCGGCCGTCACTGCCCCGCTCAGGCTCGGGGAGCAGCCCGATCTCGTGGTAGTGGCGAATCGCCCGTGGCGTGGTGCCGGCGAAGGCCGCCGCGTCACCGATCTTGACCTGGCGGGGTGGCATGAAGGACGAGTACACGAGCAGGGGCCTTTCCTCAAGGGACCGGGACGTAGGTCCACCGAACCACATGCCGTTACGGAAGGTGCAACCCCATACGCACCGCCCCGCGCCAATGCCAGGAAACGCGCCCTTCCTCCGTAACGACCGCAGGCACATCCTCTCTCCTGCTGGGGCGTTCGCACGACGGCAGGCTGAGGGTTCACAGCCACTGACGAATCGCCGCGACCTGAACCGTCGCCTCGGACCGAACCGCAAGTTTGTCGAACCGGGTCGCTGCGGCCCGGTGCTGCTTGAGACGGCTGATCCCGCATTCGACCGCGTGCTGGGCCTTGTGCCGGGCCTTCAGGCTCACTTTGGCGGTCGCGGGGTTGCCGGGGCGAGGCCGGATGGGTGCGGTGGCGGGCGCTGAGCGTGCGTCGTCGTCAGTGCGGATCCAGTTGCGCAGTGTCTCACGGTCGATACCGAGCTCGTCGGCGATGTGAACGATCGTCACGCCGGGACGGGACCAGTACAGGGCGGCGGCGTCGGCTTTGAACTCGGGTGGGTGGTGCTTCATGGTCACGGGGTGGACTTTCCCTCGTGTTTCCAGAGCCGGAGATGCCCACTACCCGGGGGAACGTCCGAGGGATTACCGGCAGGGGCATGCTGCGTGCCGGTATTCTGCGGCCATGGACTTCCCAGGACTGAGTGCGTTGCCCGTTTTGTCTGTTTCTTGGGAAGTTGGAAAAACGGCTGCTTGCCACTGGTAAGTTCGCAGGTCGTTGACTGTGCTCCCCGCGCACGCGGGGATGGTCCCTCGACTGGGAAGCCCGCCGCATCGGCAAGGAGGTGCTCCCCGCGCACGCGGGGATGGTCCCGTCGGCATGGTCGTGCTGAGGCTCCGCACCTAGTGCTCCCCGCGCACGCGGGGATGGTCCCGAGTAGGCCGCCCATGACGAAGGGCAGGCCGAGTGCTCCCCGCGCACGCGGGGATGGTCCACGAATCTCAAGGGCCTCGCGCGCGTCCTGCGTGGTGCTCCCCGCGCACGCGGGGATGGTCCCGCGGCGAGCAGGTCCCTGTGGGTGTCGATCTGGTGCTCCCCGCGCACGCGGGGATGGTCCCAGTGACACGCGCCCGATGGTGTCGACAAACTCGTGCTCCCCGCGCACGCGGGGATGGTCCCCCCAGCATCGGCAACGGCCAGCTCATCGGCCGGTGCTCCCCGCGCACGCGGGGATGGTCCCCGGTCAGACCGGCCTGGAACGTCCAGGTGGTCGTGCTCCCCGCGCACGCGGGGATGGTCCCGACCGCCTGACCGAGCTGGCCGACGTGTCCAGGTGCTCCCCGCGCACGCGGGGATGGTCCCTACACCCGCCGCGCTTGCGTTCACGCCGTGAAGTGCTCCCCGCGCACGCGGGGATGGTCCCGTCCGGCGGAGCGACAGGAAGTGGTCGAACACGTGCTCCCCGCGTACGCGGGGATAGGCCTTGGGAGCACGGCTGATGCCCTCCCAAGGCCTCAGGGGCAGGACTCGTAATCCACGGACACGCTTCCGGCTGCGGCGTCGTAGCACTGGCTGACCGGCGGTATCCCGGAGACACCCGGCACGAAGTCGGGGTCTCCGAAGGTGAGCGGACCCCGTTCGGGAGCACCCGGGAAGGTGAGGACGAGCCTGTCGCCGACCGAGGCCGGTCCGGGAGCCTCCTCCGGCTCGATCGGGCCCTCAGGAGTGGGAACCGTGAACAGCTCAGGCACGGAGACGCCGTGGCCCTCGACCAGGTTCCCGACGAGCACGGTGAAGCGCACCCCCTCGGGGACCTCCTCCACGGAGTTCACGGAGAGGTGGAAGAGCGTCTCGTACGAGTCGGGGGTGGCCTGGAAGGTCGGCATGCCGTTCGGCGAGGTGATCACCTCCGCCAGCCATTCGGCGTTGGTGCCGAAGGGCGTCGGCTCCGGCATCACCCATTCCGTGTCGAGTCCCTCCGTACCTTCCTCTTCCGAACCCCTTTCCTCCTGAGCCCCTCCCGCCCCTGAACCCTCTTCCGTCCCCTCCGCGGCTGCACCCTCCCCGGTCCCCCCGGTCTCACCGCCGTCTGGCGAGAGCACTTGGGCCGCCAGGAACCCACCGCCCACCGTGCCCAGCAGCAGGACGGCGGCGCCAGTCGCCACCAGGGCCTTGGGCACCCGGCGAGGCGGAGCGGGCGGCTGCACGGCACGCACACCCCGCCACTCCCGGTCCAGGAGGGCCCCCACCGCGTTCGACAGCCCTGACCCGTCCAGCGGAACGTCCTGCTTCCGCCGCCCCCGCCCCTGGCCCAGAGCGACCAAGGCGTGGGCGGCCTGGGCCGCCGTGGGGCGCTGGCGCGGGTCAGGATCCAACGCGGCGGTCACCAGTGGCAGCAGTGGTCCGGGCACTCCGGCCAGGTCCGGCGGCTGGTCGAGCTCCCGAGAGGGGAGAGAGTCCGTGGAACCCGAACCGAAGGGCGCACGTCCGGTAGCGGCGTAGGCCACCAGAGCGCCCCAGGCGAACAGGTCGGCGGGCGGCGCGGCCGACGCCCCGCGCAGTACCTCCGGGGCGATCCATCCGGGGGTGCCCACCAGACCGCCGGTTCGGGTCAGCGCGGTTTCGTCGACGGCGCGGGCGATACCGAAGTCCAGCACCTTGGGGCCCTCGGGGGCGAGCATGACGTTGCCGGGTTTGAGGTCGCGGTGCACGATCCCGGCCGTGTGCACGGCGTTCAGGGCCTCGGCGACCCCGGCGGCCAGCCCGAGGAGAAGGTGGGGCGGGAGTGGCCCGTGCTGTCTGACGTGCGCGGACAACGACAACCCGGGCACGAACTCGGTGACCAGCCACGGCCCGTGCGCGTCCTGGCCGGAGCCCAGGAACTCCGGGACCGACCGGCTGCGGACCCGGCTGAGGAGGCGGATCTCGCGGGTGAACCGGGCATGGAAGTCCGGATCCTCGGTGAGCTCCTCCCGGATGACCTTGACCGCCGCGTAGCCGCTCCGTGCGCGCCCGCCGGGACACAGCCCCGCGTACACGGTGCCCATGCCGCCGGTGCCGACCCTGCCGACGATGCGGAACCCGCCCAGGGTCTCGGGGTCGTCCGGACGCAGCGGAGCGAACCCGGGATGCGTCCCCGGCCTCGGCCCGGGGTGGGAGCCCGGTCCCGAACCCGGTCCCGAACCCGGTGCTGTCCCTGGCTCCGTCCCCGGTGCTGGTCCTCTTTTCGGACGCGGGCCCGAACCTGGCGCCGGACCCGAGCCGGTGGGTCCCCCGTCGCGTGGGTGTGATCCGCCGGGCCCCGGGCCGTGGTCGCGGTGCTCACTCACTCGGGCGCTCCTCCGGGCAGGGCACGAACTCCTCGTCGGTCATGTCGACCGGCGGGTACGGGTGCCAGTTCATGTAACACGCGTAGGCGCCGCGCGCGGTGTCTGCGTTCCCGCCGAGCGCCGTGGGGGCGGGCAGGTAGGCGAGAAGCCCGCTCTCGGGCGCCTCCGGGAAACGCACTTCGAACTCCGCGCTGGGCGTCTCCCGGCTGACGGTGGCCAGCACCTCGTCGGGAACCGCGACGTGGGCGGGCCGTCCATCGGCGGTGGGGTCCCGGGGGAGCGGGTCCAGCCCCTCGCCGACCTCAAGGAGGGTGATGTCGCCCGATCTCAGCGTGAACTCACCGGTGTCCGCCACGTACTCGACCTCGCCGAACACCATGATCCCGGTCTGGGCGGCGGTGTCGGAGTAGACGGTCTCCACCCGGACGGTCGCCACCGCGTACTCGGCGCGTTCGACACCTTCGGGCAGAGCAGGGTTGACCCCGTCGAACCCGGGGGTGATCCCGAGTCCTCCGGAGCCGTCCGCGTGCACGGTGAACAGCCCGTTCCCGGAGATCTCCACCGCGATCTCGCCGCCAGCGCCAGCGTTCGAGACCTCGCCCGAACCCTCTCCGGGGCCGTCCCCGTTCCCACCGCTCCCGCGGCCGGACCCTTCCGTTCCCCCGGCGGCATCGGTTCTGTCAGCACCCGAGCCGGTGCCGCCCGGGCCGAACCGGACGCCCAGGAACCAGCCGCCTCCGGTCACCAGCAGCACGGCGGCGGCCGCCGCCGCGACCAGCGTCCAGCGGCGCTTCCCCGGCTCCCGCGCGGCCGCCCGGTCCGAGGGCTGGCCGGTTCCCGGAGTTGGGGCGAGGGGGCGGGGCGGGGTGATCATGGTGGGCGGCGGCGGTGCCTCCCAGCCGTCCCGGAGCACCCGGGTGACCAGGGCGGTCGCCTCTTCCGCCGGACTCGTGCCGCCGATGCCCGTGAGCTGCGCCCCGAGCAGCTCGGACAGTGCCTGATCCACGGTCGGCCGCCGTGCGGGGTCGCCCCCGGTGGCGGCGGTGACCAGCGGCATCAGGTCATCGGGGATCCCGGCCAGGTCCGGTTGGCCGTCCAGTACCCGCACCGCCACGGTCTCGGCGGAACCGGTCCCGAACGGGTTTCTTCCGGTGGCGGCGAAGGCGACCAGGGCGCCCCAGGCGAACACGTCGGCCGCCGGGCTCGGCTGGCCACCGCGCAGCAGCTCCGGGGCCACCCAGCCGGGAGTGCCGAACAGCCCTCCGGTGCGGGTGATGGCGGTCTCCGCGAGGGCGCGGGCGATGCCGAAGTCGAGGACCTTGGGGCCGTCCGCCGCGAGTACCACGTTGCCGGGTTTGAGGTCGCGGTGCACGATCCCGGCCGTGTGGATCGCCCGCAGCGCCTCGCTCACCCCGGTGGCGAAGGCCCGCAGGCTGGTGCCGGTCAGCGGGCCGTGTTCGCGCACGTGCTGGCGCAGGGTGGGCCCGGCGACGTACTCGGTGGCCAGCCAGGGTTGGGCGGCGTCGGTGTCGCTGTCCAGGAAACGCGGCACGCAGGCACTGGACACACGCCGGACGAGGTCGGCCTCGCGGCGGAACCGGGCACGGAAGTCGGGATCGGCGGCGAGGTCACCGTGGACGAGCTTGATCGCCACCACGCCGCCGGAGGCGCCCCGACCGGCGTAGACGGTGCCCATACCGCCCGCGCCGAGGCGGCCCACGGTCCGGTATCCGCCGACGGATTCGGGGTCGCGGGGCCGTAGGGGTTGGAAGGTCTGGGCGGACCGGGAGGGGTGGGAGGGCGGTTCAGGAGAGGTCACGTGCGCTCCGAGTGCCGCAGGGGGGTTCAGGATCGCAGGTGGTGGGACACATGCGGTCGGTTCTGACCATAACCGGTCACGTCGACGGCGGGCCGGGCCGCCTCACCGATCGTCCGTGGCGCCTGCGACCCGGGGGCGCGGGCCGGACGCACAGCACCCCCCGAAGGGCAGGGGTGCGGTTCGGGGGCGCTGTGCGTGTGCGGCTGTCGCAGGAACGGCCCGGATGGTCAGTGCTGTGTGCCGCCGGACGCGCCACCGCCGGGCGGGGCCCACATGGAGCCCTGCGGCGTTGCCGTGAGCGGGCCTGTTCGGGGCCTTCGCGGAGGTTCGGGCTGAGTCCCGGGCTGAGTCCCGGGCTAAGGGATCGGACCCGGCTGCGGGCCGGAGCCGGCGGGCTGCGGCGCGCCGAAGGTCTGCATCCGCTCCCGGACCAGCCGGGTGCGGTGCGAGGCGCGCCGGACCCCGGTGACGATGAGGACGACCACCCCGGCGATGAAGCTCAACGGGCCGAGGACGACCAGGGCCAGGACACCGGTAACGAGCTTGGCCTCGGAGGACGCGGTCTGTTCGAGCGTGCCGATCCCGTAGGTGCCCGAGTGGATGTCGTCGCAGCGAAGGACGTACTCACCGGGTTCGGGTGTGGACAGCTCGGCGGTGAGCCGCCAGCTGTCGTAGGCCGTGCCGCTGTAGGAGTGCGGCGCCGTGTCCAGGTTGTCGTTCCCGGATCCGGGGCCCGCGGGTGTGTCGAGTTCGCAGGCGAAACGGTTGGCGTCGCCCTCGACGTACAGTCCCCAGTAGCCCTCCTGCCCCTCCTCGACCTGGAAGGTGGCGCTGCTACCGCCCTCGAACTCGGCGATGAACTCGGGCTCCGCGGTCGCGGAGAGGAGAAGGCCGAGGAAGACGAGGAAGGAGGTCAGCGCGCCGGTCGGGATGGTGAGCCCACCGATCCAGTACCAGCGTGCGCGGGGACGCAGTTCCTTCCCGTCGATGGCGGGCACGGGCGGGGGCGGGACCTGCGGGTACTGGAACTGGGCCTGAGGGTACGGAGCCTGCGGGTACGGCTCCTGGGGGTCCACGGGGGCCTGCGCGTAGGGGGTCTGGGGGTACGGATACGGGGTGCCGGGGGCGGGCTGAGGAGCCTGGTTCGCCTGTGCGGGGGGTGCGTTCCGGGTGGGCTCGTGTGGCGGGGGAGAGGGAAGCGGCATGGCTGACATTTTGTCAGTCGTGCGTAGCTGCCGGTGACAGGATTCCAGCTCCAGCGCTGGGACGTTCAGAAACGAGAGTGCGAAGCAGCGGCGCCGAACACTGCAACGGGGTGATGACCGTCTTCCTGCGCTCCAAGTGCGGCACTCCGATCACACCGGAGCTGGACGAACTCGCCACCGTGCCCGAGGTCGTAGACCCGAGCACGATCGGGACAAGGACACGCGCCGGGCGCCTTCCACCGTGCCGCGTGGCCACTATGCGATCGCCCCCGAGCCCTGGGGCCTCCCTGCGTCGTGCAGGACGACCAGCACAACCCCGAGCCCGCGCAGTCGCGCGGGCCCGTGGTCCGTCGGGAGGAGGGCTTCGTCATCTCGGCGGGCACCAGGCGCACCGTGCTGGTGTACCCCGACGATGTCGATCTTCAGCCCCTGCCCAGGGGGAAGAGCAGCACCGGGTGCTGTGGGCCTGTCGGTAATGAGGGGCTCAACCGGGCCTGCGCCTGCGGTACTCCCGTCGCGACGCTGGCGGCCGACTGTTTCGGGCTTTACGAACTGCACCTGGGCCCTGTCCGGATCTACGCGTTCTCCCCGTGAACCCCGGTGCGCGGTCAGAGCGTCACGGGGCGGTCCAGCACCCGCCCGCGGCGAGCGCCCTGGCCCCGGTCCCTAGACTGCCTGGGCCGGATACGGCCGGACCAGGACAAGGGGTGGGACAGCGGTGGGACGACGTGTGGGGGACGTGCTCGGCTGGAGCGGGGTCACGGTGCTCGTGGGCGCCCTGATCCTGACCACGCCCCACGTCTCGAACTTCAGCGAGCAGGCCGCGCCGGGCAGCCAGGGCCTGGCGCTCCTGGTCGGCCCGACGCTGCTGCTGGCCGCCGCGGTGCTGGGGTGGGTGTCCCTGACCGCCACCCGCGACCCCGACCGGCTCGCCGCACGCCCGACCCTGGGCAGCGCGCTGGGCCGCGGCGCCGTGGTCCTGGTGGTGCTCGCGGTGGTGTGGGCGGCCTTCCCCACCCATCACCTGCTCGCGACCGTGGACGACGAAGGCTACCGGATGTTCCCGGACTACATCCTGGCCCTGTGGATCGGGGTGTGCCTGGTGGCCCTGGGCACGGCCCTGGTGCTGGGAACGGCCACGGCCCTGCCCTGGCACCGGTGGAAGCGGGTGCTGACCGGGGCGGTGGCGGGCGCCCTGGTCGTGGCGTTGGTCTGGACGCTGGCGCCCGCGGCCCTGACCCGGGCCTTCATGGTCGAGCACACCGTGGCCGACGCGGGCGGGCAGGCGGCGCCGGTCCCGGCCACGATCAGCCGGGTGGGCTGGACCTGGCAGCCCGAGCACATGGTGCTGGGCGTGGAGCGGGGCCCGCGCGGGCCCCTGGTGCGCTACGCCGACGGGTTCGTGGCCCTGGACGGGGCCACCGGCGAGGAGCTGTGGACCTACCGGCTGCCCTTCTCCCGCCATGCGCAGGCCGGGGTGTTCGCGGGTCAGGACCGCTACGCCTACCTGCTGCACGACACCGAGGCCACGTCCGAGCCTGAGCCGCACACGCGCACGCTGGTGGTGCTGGACGCCGCCACTGGTGAAGTGGTGCGCGAGACGCCCATGCCCGCCCTGACCTGGCCGGAGCAGCAGGAGCCCTCCGCGGTGCGTCACCTCACCCCCGACGTGCGCGTCTTCTCCGTCTACGAGGACGGGCGGTCCCTGGTCGTGGCCTACGCCACCGAATCCACCGAACGTCTGTGGGAGGTCGAACTCCAGGACGGGCCCGGCGAGCGCTGGTGCCTGTGGGCTGATGACGACGGGATACGCGGCCACGGCGACCGGGTGCTGGTAGCGCGGCTGTGCCTGGACCAGACGCACATCCCCGAGGAGGATGTGGAATCGACCCTGGCCCGTATGGACGTGCCCGCGGACGCGGTGGAGAGCGTGACCGCGCTGGACGCGGCCACCGGCGAACAGGTGTGGCGCCAGGAGTGGACACCAGACAACCTCTCCTACGTGCGGGTGCCCACCATCGGCGCCGTGCGTGAGGGACACGGGGGCGCGGCGGTGGCCCGCACGCCGGGCGGGGTGTTCGCCGTGGACGACGGCGCTCCCGTATCGGTGCTCCCTCCCGCCCCCAATCCGGTGTATGAGTACGTCCTGGGCGTGGACACCCAGGGCGCGGTGGTGCTGCGCGACCGGAGCGGCGATCAGCCTGACCTGTTGCTGGTCACCGATGCCAGCGGGGAGATTGTCCAGCGCACCGAGGTCGAGGTGGACGCGGACCTGTGGGTGGCGATGGACCAGGCCCGCGCCCTGGGGTCGGTGCTGGCCGTGCCTCACCTGGCCCGAGACGACGCCGACCGTCGGGTCCGCGCTGTCTCCGTCCTGCCGTGGGGGAGCAGCGAGGCGGTCCAGCGAGGTTGGACGCCGATCCTGCTGGAGGGCAGCGAGGACCCTGCGAACGCGGACGACCTGCTGGGCGCTGGCGGGTACAGCGTTCTCCCGGTTCCCGGCGCGGTGGTCGCCCACGTGGAGGACCACCTGTACGGGCTGGTGCCCTAGCGCCTCTCCTGGTGGTTTCGAGTACGCATACTCATGCGGGCGAAAAAGGCGCCGCCCAGACTGAACAGCATGACGAACTCGTGAGCCCCCCGGCAGCTTCCTCTGCCGCCATCCCTGGATCGCGGTCCTGCTGTGGATCGTCGGGGTGGTCGTGGTGGAGGGCGCAGGCCTGGTACTGCTGATGGGGGCGTACATGGGCACGGCCAACGGCGCCCACCCCGCACGGGCCGATGCTGTTCATCGCCCTGTACGCGCTGGGCGCGATGTCCCTGATGCACCTGGTGCTGGTGCTCATGGGCCCCGCCTGCGCCGGGGTGCCAAGGTCGTGGGGCGCTGCTGTTGGTCGTGGTGGCCGTCGCGTTCGCAGCGATCGGCGCATCAGTCAGCCTGGAGCCGGTGTAGCCAGGCCAGAAAACGCAGGTTTGCCCTGCCTGTGGCTCTCGGTCAAGGGCGGAACGCTGACCCAACTAGGTGTGTACCAGATGCTCCGCTGTCGGGCTGCGAAGGCGGGTGTGGGACATGTGCGCCCGCATCGCTTCCGGCACGACTTCTCGCATTGCTACCTGGACAACGGCGGCGGCGAGGGGGGCCTGATGGAGTTCAACGGCTGGGATTCGTGGCAGATGCTGCGCCACTACGGCCGGTCGGCCGCAGCTTCATGCGCGCAGCGTCACTACGACCAGGTCATGGAGCGCTGCGCCTGAGGTCAGGTGTGGGGATGCTGACAGCGGTGGCTGGTGCTGCTGTCAGCGCTTCCGGCAGCGCTCTTTGGAGCTCTTGAGGAATGAGATACCAGTGCGGATTTCGTGTGTTCGTTGTGTGAGGATGGACTTCGGTTGAGCAGAAACCGAGTGATTAGCGCGCCTTCAATGTAGATTGCGGCGAGATAACGGTCTGCGTTTCTACAGGTCGTTTGCCCGAGCTCCGCGCACGCGGAGGTGGACTGGCACTCCCTCACAGTCGGCGTCACTGATTCGGTAGCCGGCGCGGGACCGCTGATCGCCATCTGGGGTCTGGGAGTCGATCCACCGCCACCGGGTGCGCTCGCTGCCCCCGCAACCGGTGGCGGCCAGGCGCATATGCCGGGACGTGAGGTGCCCGGTGTCGGCGAGCTGGTGCAGTCGCTCGGTCGCCGCACGACGCTTCTCGGGGTCGGCCCGCCCCATGGCGCCCTCCACCGGCTACGCGCTGGGGTTACCGGCTGTGACAACGCTCGGGTGGCGAGACGGCGACCCTCGGGGTCGCTGTGGGAATCTTCCTGGCGCGGTCAGAGGCAACCCCGGGCTTCATTGGAAAACCCCGTGTCCCCTTTCTGGCTCACCTTGTCTGACCCTGCACCAAGCCGAACGCGCGTCAAGATGCCAGTGCTGGCTTATATAAGCAAAGGCTGTTACGATTCTTTTCGTGCACGCGTTCGACATCCTCGGCGACCCGGTGCGCCGACGCATTCTGGAGTTGCTCGCCGACGGTGAGCAGACCTCTGGCGCGATCACGGACGTGATCCGTGCCGAGTTCGGACTCTCCCAGCCGGGTGTTTCACAGCATCTGCGCGTGCTGCGTGACAGCGGGATCGCGTCGGTGCGGGCTGAGGGCGCTCGCCGGTTCTACGCCGTCGACCCCACGCCGCTGCGCGAGGTCGACGCCTGGTTGGACCGGTTCCGCCGACTGTGGGACCAACGCCTCGACGCCCTGGAGACCGAGCTGGCCCGGGGTCGGCGTGCAGCTCGACCCCCGACCGGTGGGGCGCCCAACCCGCCGACCGATCCCAGCACCGATACGGACAAGACCGATCCCTCAACGAAAGGCACATGACATGAAAGACGTATTGGACGAACTGGCCGCCGCGCGCCGGGCGATGGGCAAGGGCAGCTTGCCCGCCGGCGACGCCTACACCATTGAGGTGCGGCGTCGATACCGAGCGCAGATCGACGACGTCTGGGATGCCGTTACCAACCCCGAGCGGCTGCAGCGCTGGTTGAAACCGGTCACCGGGGATCTGCGGCTCGGCGGGAGGTTCGAGCTGGACGGAGGCGAGCACGGCGAGATTCTCCAGTGCGAGCCACCGCGTCTGCTCAAAGTGTCCTGGCTCTACGGGCCGGATGCCGACGCGTGGCCCGGCACGAGCGAGGTGCAACTGCGCCTGGCCCCAGGTCCGAACGGAGACACCGAATTCGAACTCATCCACGCAGCGGTCGTCGAGGAACCCCTCTTCCCGACCTACGGCCCCGGTGCCGGCGGCGTTGGCTGGGATCTGCGTCTCCTCGCCCTGGCCCGGCTGTTGGCCGGTGGCGAGTCCGCCGACCACGAGGCAGTCGAGAAGTCGCCCGAAGAGCGCGAGTTCGTCCGGCGCAGCGCCGCGGCCTGGGGCGAGGCTCACCTGGCCGCCGGTGGCGAACCGGAGCACGTCGCGGCCGCGGTCGATGCCACCACCAGGTTCTACGCACCCGACCTGACCTGACTTCCCCGCTGTGGTGGGTCGACCGGCGTCCCGCCGCGCGCACCGCCGACGAGGATCGTCAATCGCGAGACGGGTTTGCGACCTCTCTGTCGGCGAGCAGGACGACAGCATGTGGTCCCACACCCGGAAGGGATGCGCGCCATGAAGTACACCAACTCGATCGAGATCGCCCTGCCCCGGGAGAAGGTGGCCCAGCTGCTCGCCGACCCGGAACACATACCGAAGTGGGTGCGAGGGGTGGTGATGCACGAGCCGGTGAACGGGATACACGGGCAGCTCGGAACCACGTCGCGGGTCGTGCTGCAGGCGGGGCAGCGGAAGTTCGAGTGCACCGAAACGATCACACGCCGGGAACCGGCAGACCTGCACGAGATCCCCACAGAGGCCGTCGTTCACTTCGACCGCGAGACCGTCGGCGCGGGCATGTGGAGCGTCGTACGCGATCGGCTGACCGAAACCGATCCGGAGACGACGCTCTGGGAGAGCGAGAGCGAATACCGGTTCAACAGCCTGCTGATGCGGCTGGTGGGGCTTTTGACGCCCGGCTCCTTTCACAAGCAATCGCAGCAACACATGCAGGACTTCAAGGCGTTCGCCGAACAGGGGAAGGATGTCCGTGAAGGAAGGGGGTGAGAACGAGGTGCCCTTGTCAGCGCATCACCCATGCGCTGCCTTCAGAAATTCGGTCATGGTTCGGCCAAGGCGGATGCTGACAGCGCCTAGCGCTCCCGCTGTCAGCACTCTTGCCAGCACTGTCATCCCTGTTCAGAGCCCATTCTCGGCGGCTGTCAGCGCACAGCCGCCGAGAAGAGCCCGCCCGCCCCGCCCCCGCACCCGAACGCCTCGGGTCAGCTCCCTGCCAGCGCTGCGCCCGCGTTCCGCCCGCCGACCGTGAGCCCTCCGCACGCCCTTCGTCAGCCGGGCTCCCTTTCGTGGACCGCGTCATCACCGACACGGCCCGCGAAGGGAACAGACCCATGACGACCGAACCGCTCAACCGCGCCGAGAGGGAGTTCCAGCTCCTCGACCTCGATGTCGCCGACCTCGCGGCGCAGCTCGTTCCTGCCACCGACACCCCTCCCACCACTCTGGTCGAGCTGCGCACCGCACTCCTGGACCGCACCACCGACCGCCGCTCGCGTGACGACATCTGGCGGAGCCTGGTCGTGCACGCCCAGAACCGCAAGGAGTGGATGGTCGCCGCGATCGGCTTCGCCATGCCCGCGCTGCGCACCTGCGCCCGCCGACTGTGCCAGGGCCTGGACCCGCGCACCGTCGAGGAGGTGGAGGAGGAGCTCCTCGCGGGCTTCGTCCACGCCGTGTACGAGGCCGACACCGCCTGGCACCGCCTGCACTGGGCGCTGCGCTGCCGCGCCCAGCGGGCGGGACTCCGGGCCCGGACCGCGGCGCTGCGCCAGCCGCTCCTCATGGCCGAGCCGCCCGTCACCGCCATCGCCTCGACCGGAACGCCGGACATGGTCCTCTGCCAGGCCGCCCGCCACGACGTGATCACCCCGGACGAGGCCGAGATCATCGGCCGCACCCGACTGGAGGGCGTCTCCCTGACCACGATCGCTCGCGAGAGGGGCGTGCCGTACTGGCGTCTGGCCAAGCGCCGCGCCCGCGCCGAGGAGCGCCTGGCCGAGGCGATCCGCACCCGCCAGCTCGCCGACCGGGCGGACCTGCTGCTCGTGGCCTGACTCGTGGCCTGGCTCGTGATCTGAGCGTTGCGGCGGCTCCGCCCGCGTCACGGGCGGGCCGCCACGCGTCCCATTCGCTCGTTTCCTCCTCCGCGCACGCGCTGCGGGGGAGCGGTCTCGGAAGGTGCGGGATGAGCATGTCGTGGTGTGTGCTGGCCGGGGCGGGGCCGCTCCTGCTGTCCACTTCGTCGACGGAACTGGTTCTCCCCGGGCTGCACGCCGCCCAGGGCGAGGACCCCTACCAGTACGCGGTGCACGCGGTGGAGGTGGTCAGGAGGATCACCCGGCTGGTGCAGCTGCTCGCCGTCTCCCTGGCCACGCTCTTCATCGCGGTCTCCGGGGTGCGCTGGATGGTGGCGGGCGGCGAGCCCGGGGAGATCGACAAGGCCAAGCGCGGCATCCACGGGGCCTGCATCGGCTACCTCGTCGCCCTGGTGGGCGAGGTGCTGCTGTTGGCCCTGGACTACGTCGTGAAGTACGAGCAGGGCGTCTGATGTCCCCGGCCGAACCGGAGGAGGGCGAGCAGGACCCCGCCGAGGTCTTCGACTGCGGGGTCCTGGAGGTCTCCTGCCACATCACCTCGTGGTTCCACGGCCTGGTCTCGGAGGTGGTCAACCCGCTCTTCGGGTGGATGGCGGCCAAGGCGTTCCACACCCCCGAACCCACGCCCGGGGTGACCGGTGTGTGGGAGGGCGTGTCGGCGGCGGTCAACACGGTCTACGCGCTGCTGATCCTGGCGGCGGGACTGGTCATCATGGCCCACCACAGCCTCCAGGCCCAGTACGGGGCGCGGGAGCTCCTGCCCCGCCTGGTGGTGGGGTTCGTCGCCTCGAACCTGTCGCTGGTCGTGGTGCGGCTGATGTCGGACTGGTCGTCGGAGTTCGCCCGGGCGTTCGCCGCCGACGGGGTCAGCGCGGAGAGGGCGGCGCGGGCCCTGACCGAGCGGATGGGGCCCTTCCTGCTGGAGGCGACGGCGTTCGTCGTGCTGCTCCTGCTGGTGCTCGTGGTGCTGCTGGTGGTGTGGTCCCTGGTCGAGATCGCCCGGATCGTCATCGTGATCCTGCTGACGGTGGGCGCGCCGCTGATGCTGATGTTCCACGCGCTGCCGCAGACCAACCGGATCGCCGAACTGTGGTGGCGGGCGATGACGGCCGTGTGTCTGATCCCGATCGCCCAGGCGCTGGCCTTCGTCGCGCTGATGCGGGTCTTCTTCGAGGGGGACACCCAGGTGCTGTTCGGGGCCGTGCAGATCCTGAGCGGGGACGCCAACCTCTTCGACCTGTTCCTGCTCCTGGTCCTGGTCTACGTCCAGATCCGCATCCCGTTCTGGACCTACCGGGCCGTGCTGTCGGGGCAGCGGGGCAGGTCGCCGGTGGTGTCCGTGGCCAAGTCCCTGACCTGGGCAGCCGCTCTCACCACCGCGGCGTTCGCCACCGGCGGTACCGCGGCCGCGGGCACGGCTGCCAGCGGGGCGGTACGGGGGCGCCTGGGTTCGCTGCTGCGGACGGCCCACAACGCCAGGACCGTCCGCCAGGCCGGAGCCGTCCACCAGCCCGCCGCGATGCCGCGCCGCGTGCGGACCTGGAGGTTCGGCACTCCGAACGCCTCGACGCCGCCTACCCGACACGGTTCCGTGGCTCCGCTGTCCGCGCCTACGGGCGCGGGGGAGCGGAGCGGGTCGGGACGTACACCGCCCGCCGGGCCCGGGCCCCGAACCTCGGCTCCGCGACCGCCGGGCCACCGCCCGGACGGAAGGTCAGCACCGCGAGCGGGAGCGAAGGCTCCGTGGACCGAATGGACCGACCAGGACCAGCCGTACAACCGCACGCCACCACGGACCGGTCCGCGTGGCCCGAATCCACCACACCGCCCGCACCGCACACCCGCGCCCGCTCCCGGGACGAACCCGCCGTGGACCGACCACACCCGTCCCGTCGGCCGCACCCCGCCGCGGACCGCGCCGCATGCGGACACACCACGCCACCACCTGCGGCCGTCACCGCACCAGGCAGGCAGCAGCGTCCCGCACGAGCGCGCACGCGCACGCCCCGAACCCCGGCGGTGGCCGCTCCGGCCCCGCGGAGCCGGAGCCCACCGCAGGGGGCCGCGCTGGCGATGGCGCTGGAACCCGTGGCGCACCTGATCACCACAGCAGAAGGGGAAACCGACCGTGGACCACGAGGACTCCGTCTGGCACGCCCGCATCCCGGCCGACATCGACCGGCCCGAACCCGTCCTGTGGAACCTCACCGCACGCCAACTGCTCCTGCTCACGCCCGCCGTGCTCACCACCTGGGTGCTGTTCTCACCGCTGTCGGGTCTCCTGCCGCTGTGGGCCTCAGTCGCCGTCAGCGCGGTGGTGCTCGCCCTGTCCTGGGTGCTCGCGCTCGGCCGACGCGACGGGATCGGCCTGGACCGCCTCGCCGCGCTGTCCGTGCTCTGGCTGTTGCACGCCAAGCACCGTGTGCCCGCGACGCCACGCGTCCGCCTGCCCCGGTGGGCGCCCAGGACCGCCCGGGGACCGCGCCTGGCACCACTGAACCTTCCGGTCTCGGCCGTTGGCGGTGAGGGCGCCGTCGACCTGGGTCAGCGGTGCGCGGTGGTCCTGACCTGCTCCACCGTGCCCTTCCACCTGGCCTCCGGGCAGGAGCAGGACCAGATCCTGGCCAGCTTCGCCGCCTTCCTGGACTCCTTGACCGAGCCCGCCCAGTTCGTCGTCCAGCGCCGCCGGACGGACCTGGACGCCCACATACGCGGCACGCGCGACCGGGCCCGAACGCTTCCGCATCCCAGGCTCAGGCGCGCGGCCCAGGCACACGCGGCCTTCCTCGACGACCTCCAACGCCGCCACCAGCTCGTCCACCACCAGGTGCTGCTGGTCCTGACCGCTGACGGCCCCGCCCGTGAGGTGGGGGAGGCGCTGCTGTGGCGGGCGGAAGACGCCGTGTCCCAGCTCGCCGCCCTCGGCGTGCGCGCCCGCCTGTGCGACGGCCCCGCCGCCGAGCGCGTGCTGCGCTCCTCCCTCAACCCGGGCTCGGGAACCCGGTCGCTGACCACCACGCAGGAGGAGCGATGACCGCGCACGGCCGACGGCCCCCGGGCGGGCCCGCGATCCGCCTGTACCCGCGCCACCTGGACCTGGACGGGCGCCTGACCCAGACCATGATCGTCACCGGCTACCCGCACGACGTCCACGCCGGATGGGCCGACCCGCTGCTCACCTACCCCGGACACGTCGACATCGCCGTCCACGTCGTTCCGGTCCCCGGACAGGTCGCCGCGCACCGGTTGCGCCGACGTCGCGCCCGTCTGGAGTCGGCCTGGCGGACCGACGCCGCCCGGGGCGGGCTGGAGGACCCCCAGCGCGCGGCCGCGGCGCAGGACGCCGCCCTGCTGTCCGAACGCGTGGCGGGCGGGGAAGCCCGGCTGTTCCGGCTCGCCGTGTACCTGACGGTGCACGCCGCCACCCCGGAGGAGCTGGACGCCGAGGTGGGGCGCCTGTCCGCGCTGGCCGGTTCGATCCTGGTCGACCTGGCCCCGGCCACCTACCGGCCCCTGGCCGGGTGGATCGCCACCCTGCCCCTGGGCACCGACCCGGTGGGCGCGGCGCGGACCATGGACACCGACGCGGTCGCCGCGCTCATGCCGCTCTCCTCTCCCGACCTGGCCGCCGAGCTGGGGGAGACCGCGCTCGTCTACGGGGAGAACGTCCACTCCGGCGGGCTGGTCGCCTGGGACCGGTTCAACGGCGACCTGGACAACGGCAACGCGGTCATCCTGGCCCGCAGCGGCAGCGGCAAGTCCTACCTCGCCAAGCTCGAACTGCTGCGCGCCCTGTACGCGGGGGTCCGGGCCAGCGTCATCGACCCCACCGACGAGTACGCGGCGATGGCCGATGCGGTGGGCGGCCGACGTGTGCGGCTGGGGCGGCCGGACGGGCGCCTCAACCCCTTCGACCTGCCCGAGACCGGTGAGCAGGCCTTCACCACCAGGGTCCTGTTCCTGCACACCCTGGTCTCGGTCATGGTCGGATCCCTGGACGCCGCCGAGAGCGCCGTCCTGGACCGGGCGGTGCTGGCCACCTACGCCGAACGCGGCATCACGCGCGACCCCGCCACCTGGAACCGCACGCCGCCGATCCTGGCCGACCTCGTCGCCGTCCTGCGCGGAGCCGACAACGGCACCGACAACGGCAGCGACGACAGGGCCGACCACGCCCGGACCGCGCACCTGCTGGCGGACAAGCTGGCGCCCTTCACCGACGGCTCCCACCGGGGACTGTTCGACGGCCCCAGCACCGCCGCGCTCACCGGCCACCTCACGGTGGTCTCGCTGCGTCACCTGCCCGACGAGCTCCGCACCACCGGGCTCCTGCTGGTCCTGGACGCCCTGTGGTCCCAGGTCCGCGACAGCGCCCACCGCCGACCACGGCTGATCACCATCGACGAGGGCTGGTCGCTGCTGCGCGACCCCGTCGGCGCCAGATACCTGTTCAACCTCGCCAAGAACGCCCGCCGCCACTGGGCCGGGCTCACCCTCGTCACCCAGGACGTGGCCGACCTGCTCGCCACCGACCTCGGACGCGCGGTGGCCGCCAACGCCGCCACCCAGATCCTGCTCCGCCAGGCCCCGCAGAACCTCGACGCCGTGTGCGAGTCCTTCCACCTCTCCCACGGCGAACGCCAGATCGTCGCCACCGCCGAACGCGGCAGCGCGCTGCTCACCTCCGGGCACCACCGAGCGGTGTTCCGCGCCCTGGCCTCACCCGAGGAACACCGGCTGATCACCACCGACCCCGCCGAACTTGCCCGCATGGAGAGGAAGGGCCGCGGATGATCACCGTCGACCTCGCGTTCCTGGCCGCTGCGGCAGCGACGGCCGTACCCGCCCTGTGCGCGTGGGCGGCCTGGGTACTCGCCTGGCGCCTGGCCCGCACCGCCTACCTGTCGCGCGGCGCGAGGGTCCTGGAGGTCCACGCGCCGCCCGAGGCCACCGTCGACCACGCCCGCGCGTTCTGGGCCCACGCCCTGGGCCTGCTGCGCCCGCGTTGGACCCACCGGCTCCTGCCACCGCACCTGGCCTGGGAGTACGTCGCCTCCGCGGCGGGGGTGCGCATCCAGCTCTGGATTCCGGGCACGGTCAACGCCCGCGCGCTGGAGCGGGCCGTGGCCGCCGCCTGGCCCGGCGCCACCACCAGCCTGCGGCCCGCCACCGCCTCCGTTCCGCGCGGCGAACACGCCTTCGGCCACTGGATCGCCATGGCGCGCGGCGACCACTACCCGCTGCGCACCAAGTTCGCCGACGACCCGTTGCGCGGCCTCTTCGGCGAACTCGCCGACCTCGCACCCGGCCAGCACGCGGTCCTGCGCGTGTGCGCCCGCCCCGCCACCGCCACCAGAGCCGCCCGCGCACGCTCCGCCGCCGCCCGCCTGCGCGGCCCGCACACCTCGCCCCTGTCCGGGACGGCCGTGCGCACACCCGCCTACCCGGGCGTCACCGACGACGTCCGCGCCATCCTCAACAAGTCCGCCGCACCCCGCCTGGCCTGCCAGATCAGCTGCCTGGCCACCACCGAGCACGCCGGAGAGCAGGCCCGCGGGCGTCTACGCGCCCGCACGCGCGGCATCGCCGCCACCCTGGCCGCCTACACCTCCGGACTCAACGCGCTCAGCCGCCGGTGGATGCCCTTCCCCGGCCTGTGGACGGGCCGCCGCCACCTCGCCCGCGGCTACCTGCTCACCACCGACGAACTCGCCGCGATCGCCCACCTGCCCACCGACGCCGCCGTCCCCGGCCTCACCCGCGCCAGCGCCCGCCGCGTCGTGCCCAGCCCCGACCTGCCCCGCGCGGGCCGCGTCCGCGTTCTGGGCGAGACCGACGCCGGACCGCGCCGACCCGTCGCCTACGGGATCGAGGAGGCCCGCCAGCACACCCACGTCATGGGCAAGACCGGATCGGGAAAGTCCACCCTGCTCGCCCGCATGATCTGCCAGGACGCCGAGGCCGGACGCAGCGCCCTGGTCATCGAACCGCGCGGCGACCTGGTCCTGGACGTCCTGGACCGCCTGCCCGAACGCGCGGTCGGACGCACGGTCGTGTTCGACCCGGCCGACCCCGCGCCGCCGCCCCGGCTCAACATCCTCCAGCTCGGCACCCCCGAGCACGCCGCCGACACCGTCACCGGCATCTTCCACCGGGTCTACGCCGACTCCTGGGGGCCGCGCACCGAGGACATCCTGCGCGCCAGCACGCTCACCCTCGCCCGCGCCCAGGACCCCGGCCTGACCCTCGGACACATCCCGCGCCTGCTGGGAGACGATCCCTGGCGCGCCCGGCTGCTGCTCTGCGCCAGGGCCACGGGAGCGCTCGGCGACTTCTGGCGCTGGTACGAACGCCAGAGCCCGCAGATGCGCGCCGCCGCCACCGACCCGGTCCTGAACAAGCTGCGCACGATCCTGCTGCGCCCCTGGGCGGCGGCCGTCCTGGCCTCGGGCGCCTCCACCCTGGACCTGCCCGCCCTGCTCGACCACGGCGGCCTGGTCCTCATGCGCCTGCCCAAGGGACGCCTGGGTGAGGACACCGCCTCCCTCGTCGGCACCATCGCCCTGGCCGCCGCCTGGAACGCCGTCACCGCCCGAGCCGACGTCCCCGAGCGCGAACGCCCGGACACCACCGTCTACCTGGACGAGGCCGCCAACTTCCTGCGCCTGCCGGGCTCGCTGGCCGACATGCTCGCCGAGGCCCGCGGCTACCGCGCCGGGCTGGTCCTCGCCCACCAGGAACTGGGACAGCTGCCCGTCCAGACCCGCGCCGCCGTGGCGGCGAACTGCCGCACGAAGGTGTTCTTCAACGCCGCCCCGGACGACGCCGCCAAGCTCGAACGCCACACGCTCCCGCACCTGAACGCCTACGACCTGTCCCACCTGGGCCCCTACCAGGCCGCGGTGCGCACCCTCCACGGCGCCGCCGAACTGCCCGCCGCCACCATGCGCACGCTGGCGCTGCCCGACCCGGTCCGGGGCCGCGCCCGCCAGGTCCGCCGGGCCGCCCGCCGCTTCAGCCCGACTCCGACCCGCACCGAGGGAACCGATCCGCGACAGCGAGGGGAAACACGCTGATGGGCACCACCGACCTGACCGACCGCGACGTCCACATCCTCCAGGCCCTGCACACCCACCGCGTCTTGACCACCCCGCACGTCGGCGCGCTGTTCTTCTGCGGCACCAGCGCCCGCGCCGTGCAGCGCCGCCTGCTCAAGCTGGCCGCGGACGGGTTCACCGACCGCTTCCTGCCGCCCCACACGCACGCCCGCGTCCCCTACCACTGGACCCTCGGCAGGGAGGGCGCCCACGTGCTCGCCGACCTCTGGAACACCACCGTGGACGACATCGGCTACCGGCCCGAGACCCACCGCAACCTCATGCTCTCCCGCCAGCTCGGCCACGTGACCGGCCTGGCCCAGACCTACGTCTGCTTCGCGGCCAGCGCGCGCCTCACCCAGGGGGCGACCCTCCAGCGCTGGTGGTCCGAGGCCAGGTGCCGCGAGACCTGGGGACACCACGTGCGCCCCGACGGCTACCTGCGCTGGCGCCAGGACGGGACCACCCTGGACGCCTTCGTGGAGTTCGACACCGGCAGCGAGCCGCTTCTCCGCGTCGCGGCGAAGGTCAGCCGCTACCGCGACCTGGCCGAGGAGACCGGCCTGTGCTCCCCGGTCCTGTTCGTGGCCACCTCGTCCCGGCGCCTCACCTCGCTGTGCCGCGCCCTCGGCGCGGGCGGGGAGGAGGTGCCGGTCCACGTCACCACCCTGGAACAGCTCGACCGCTTCGGCCCCACCCGCCCCGTCTGGCGCCGAGCGGGCGACGCGACCTGCGCGGTCCGCCCGCTCGTCGCACTCGCCGAACCCGTCTGAGCCGGCGGCGGTGGCGCGATGCTCAAAGCGGCCCTCGGAGCGGCCGTCGGCCTGCTCCTGTTGGTGCCCCTGATCGGGGCCGTGGCCATCGGGGGAGAGGAGCGCGAGCGCGAGGCCGCCTCCCGGGCGCTTCGGGTGCCGGGGGTCTCCGCCGTCCTCCTGGACGCCTACCGCAGGGCCGCCGAACGCCTCGCCCACTTGCACCCGGGCTGCACGGGGATGAGCTGGCCGATCCTGGCGGGGATCGGCCACGAGGAGTCCCACCACGCGGCCGGGCACGACATCGCCGCCAACGGCGATACAGACCCGCCCGTCATCGGCCCCCGCCTGGACGGAACCGGGGCGGGTAACAACTGGACCCCGCACCCCGACACCGACGGCGGCCGCTGGGACGGCGACACCGCGTTCGACGCGGCCGTCGGCGTCACCCAGCTCCTGCCCGCCTGGTGGGCGGAGTTCGGCGTCGACGGCAACGACGACGGGCGGGCGGACCCGCACAACGTCTACGACGCCGCTCTGGCCACCGCCGTGGAGCTGTGCACCAGCCACGCCGAGGACACGGTCGACTTCACCGACCCGGAGCAGCTCCGCGCGGCCCTGTTTCGCTACAACGCCTGGGACGACTACGTGGAGAGAGTTCTGGGGCACATCGCCGGGTACGAGGAGATCGCCGCGGCAGCCGCCGCCTCCGCTGACGGGCACACGGTTCCGGGGGAGGGGAGCGAGCGGGGGAGGGCGGCTGCGGAGTGGGCACTCGGGCAGGTCGGCAAGCCGTATGTGTGGGGTGGTGTGGGGCCCGACGGCTTCGACTGCTCGGGGCTGACCATGATGGCCTGGAGGGCGGCCGGGGTGTCGATCCCGCGGGTGACCACCGACCAGGTGAACATCGGTGCCCGGGTTTCGCTGGACGCCCTTGTACCAGGGGACCTGCTCTTCTACGACACCGGGAGCGGGCCCGCGCCCTCGCATGTGACGATGTACGTCGGCGACGGCCAGATGGTCAACGCTCCGCGTACTGGCACGACCATCCGCGTGGAGCCCGTCGACGGGCCGTACTACTCGGCTCGCTTCATGTCCGCCGTTCGCCCCGGCTGAGCTGAGAGGTCGGACTACTGGCGCGTGTTGTGTGAGGATGGACGCAAGCGGACCACAAGGGTGGCTGACATGTCTCAGAGTAGATTGCGGGGAGATAACGGCCCGCGTTTTCCCAGGTCGTTAAGCGTGAGCCCCGCGCACGCGGGGATGGACCGTGGGGGACGGTCTCGCGTTCATGGATGATTTTCAGCGACAGCTGTCCGCCGCACCCGCCGAGCAGATGCCCGCACCAGAACGTCTCCTGGTACTGGCGGGCGCGGTCGCGGAATGCTTCGGCTTTGTCGGGGTCGAGGGGCATGTACGCCGGGTCGGCACTCCCGGAGTGGCTGATCACAGCTGTTTGGACGCGACGACGATCAAGGGCCATGCGCGCACAATGAACGCACGGTGACGACACTTGTGGGGTGTTCGGGGGTGCTGGCCGAGTACGGTCACATCGAACCCTTGCCGGAGTTGGTGAGGCCGGCCCGTAACGCAGACGGGCCCCGGAACGCCCTCTACGGGACCGGCTAATAATCTGGGCAGTTTGTGCACTCCAGTGAGGGGCAGAGCCTGGGGGAGGCCCTCACCGTTGGGTCACCGCTTCCAACGGTGACGCAGTATCCCTGCCACGATGAGAACGAGGCGGGCGAGGATCACCAGCGCACTGAGGCAGCCCACCGCGAGGATGAGCGGTTCGGACCAGTCCATGGGCAAGGCCAATTCCGATGCTCCGAGAACTGCGTCTACGAGATCGGCGATGTCGTAGAGATCCGTCGTTCTTTCAGTCACCTTGTGGCGGGTGGAGCGCCTGAACCTCCTCGTGATAAGTCGACGCCAGGTCTTCGTGATCCACGGTGGTCGTACGGGCTCACCCTCACTCAGATTTTTTCAGCGAAATGATCTTCGCGAAGTGGGTTGATCTGGGTGTGTCCGCCTGAGTGGGACATCGGTGCCCTGGCCATGGAAGGGAGTGAAGTCCCTGGCAGGACGGCTTCGCCACAAGGTCGTCCGTTTGGTCACTTATGCTGCCATGTTCGATGTCCCACGCCCGATGGTGGAATACCTTGCCCGTCTCTGGGCCGCGTGCCGCCGCCTCATTGGCATGCCGCGTGGTTCGCGGAAGCTGGGCTCATTCCGGCAAGCCGTGTTCGTTCTGCGCTGGTTCCGCGAAGCTGGGTGCGTGCACTGCCTGGCCCGCAACGGGGGAATATCGCAGGCCACCGGCTACCGCTATCTCCACGAAGGCATCGACGTCCTGGCCACACAGTACCCCGACCCTAATGAGAAAATGTCAGTCGGGCTCTACTTCGGCGGGAGCCTAGAGAGGACTTGGCTGCCTATTGTAGAACTCGCAGTGTATGGATCGTTTGCCTGGAAATCCAATGCGCCCGCAGTGACGGAGTAGCTGCCGCTCACTGCCGAGTAGCCGTATCCGCCTACATTATTCGACTGGTTCCATTGTCGTTGATCGTCAACGTGTCGTGTGGCTGCCTCATTATTGGCATAGACAGTGACTGACACCATCACAATTAATCCAGGATCCTCGGCGGTGTATTGCGCTTTGATATTTGCGATGCAGCCCCAGTCTTCCTCGCACTCGTCCCAAGTGTCCGGTCGGGAAGTGGCCGTCAACGTCCAACCCTGATGAGTAAACGACACCGGAAACAGTTCGGTGCCACTAGGCTGAGCTGCGAAATCAAAGCCGAAAAGCTTCGAAGTGAGCGCGTTCCAGTTGGAAATCCCGAAGAAGGTAAGGATACCCAATACCGAGGCTATGACTCCGATCGCTGCGACAGCACGCTTCCCAAAGTTCGAATCGTTCCCCATGCGCGACTCCTGCGGCTAGGGCTGTCTGGCCAAATCCGCACACGCCCCATCGACGTGCCGGTGTTGCATTCTATCTCTAGCCTCGATCTTTTGTGGCAGTCCGTCGGGTTCTCTGGCGGGCCGTTTCGGTTGTCCGGGTTGATCACGGGCAGGTCTGCGGCCCGGCTTTCGCGGCGGGTTCCACGGCTCCGGTCGGGGGTGGTGCTGCTCGTAGGGACAGAAACCTGCTGGTCAGTCGGGGTTCGGCATGGTCGCGAGCCGTTGCACGGCTTCGGTGATCACGTCGGTCCAGGGCCAGAGACGGTGTCCTTCGGCCGGGCTGAGTTCACCAGCGGGTACGTGTTCTTCCGCGGGGCTGAGGGGGCTTAACCCCGGATGTTGGACACGGGGGTGATTGATTACGCTGCGATCGCCAGCGTAGACGCTCTGGAGACCTCGAAGCCGTTCGGGGACACGTTCCCGCAGTGTGAGTGACGACGGCGGGTGTTGAGGTAGAGGTCGACCGCTTGCTGGCGGAACTCCTCGGAGTAGGTCTTGCGGGCCATGCCCTGATTCTCGCTTCCTCCCGACACCTATCGGGTTCAGCGTGTCCAAGATCCAGGGTCAAGGCCCAGAAGCTTGTCGGGCCGCTCTGACAGTCGACTCAGCACGACCGGGCCAGTTGCCCGAGTGAAGAACTGACACAAGTGGAGTGTCTCTGACTCCCACTCCAAACCACTGGTCTCGGTGTCCACTGCCACTTTGCCTTCTCGTCGGATGGCTTCAGCGAGCTCGACGGGCAGGTCACCGTGTACAAGCGTTGTGGACATGCCTGCAATGTATCGTTCACCAGTGTCAGTTCCCGGTAGGGGAG
This sequence comes from Nocardiopsis deserti, assembly GCF_008638355.1. NCBI lineage: Bacteria > Bacillati > Actinomycetota > Actinomycetes > Streptosporangiales > Nocardiopsidaceae > Nocardiopsis > Nocardiopsis deserti. Next base: position 109,045 of record NZ_VWVS01000014.1, read on the forward strand.
GCGCCGACCGGTGCGCCTCCCGAACAGCAGGAAGCCCTGCTAGGGGGTTCGAAACCGAACATGGCTCTAGCTGTCGCGCATCTGAACCACTGAGCTCGTCGCATGCGGAGGCGAGCCGCTCAACGTCCGGGAGGAGTGCGCAAGGCTTCTCCGGTTTCTGACCGAGTTCAGCCGGAGGTGAGGGAGGCGAGGCTCACCATCCCGCATCCGTAGGCCTTAGCTCGCCCTATGCCGGTGCGGACAGCTTCCCTGAAAGCGTCTGCATTGGTGACCACCAACTGGCCGTCGAACCGAACCGCGGAGATGGTGATCTTGTTCCTACGGTCGTCCTTGCCCTTATACCCGACCATGGGCGGGCACGGCGAGGCACTCACCGCCATCCCGCCGTCGACTCCGGCCGGGATCACGAAACCGTGCTGTTCGCCCTTGCGCGCCAGCCACCCCAACTGCTCCTTCGGGTCGTGCAGAGGCACCCGTTTGCCACGCGCGTCCCGTGGAGCCTGTGGATCACGCACGATACGGGTGGGGTTGGCGGTGAGACGAAAAGCCAGCACCTGTCCGGGGGAGACGGCCTTCACCGCCTCGTCCATGGAACGTGTCTGGGCCTCCTCCGCCAGGTAGCCCTGCGGCAGCTGGCTCCAGTCCGGCCGGGTACCGCTCTGCACGAGCACCACCCAACCGCTGCTGGTCGTGTCCATCCGCCACAGCACTCCGTGCGCCTGCCGTGCGGGAGTCCCCTCGGCTTCGTCCGGCAGAGCGGACAACAGGGTCCGGTGCATCTCGTGCACATCGGCGAAGTCACGCCTGAAGGCGCGCGAGCCGGTGTTCGGCGTGAGCTTACTCAGGTACACGTCGGCCGCCCGTCCTCGTCTCCTCGGGAATCTCCACATGGTCCACACGCACGTACCGCTGCCGGAACTCCCGGTGCCCTGTCTCGAAGGTCACCGGAACGTCGTAGCGGGCTTCGGCACCGTCCTCTCCGGCAGGCACCTCGACCACCGTCCGCAGCCAGGGGGTGTCCTCGGCGCCGGCTCTCAGCTCCGGGCGGTCCTCCTGCCAGGGGTGCCGTTCGATGACCTCTTCCATCGGCTGGCCGTGGAACACCCCTGTGCCCATGCCCCGCTCCTCGGGCAGGACCAGCGGGCTTGAGGGGACGTGGGCCTTGCGGCCGAAGAACAGCGGCCACCGGGGGTGGAGCACCGCCTCCCGCAGGTCCTCCACGACTTTCCTGTCGCCCTCCAGGAGCACCAGGAACAGCGCGTCCGCCAGGTAGAAGCGGTGGCTGACCACGTTGCGGTGGCCGGTGCCCTTGGTCGTGGGCACGTTGCCGGTGACCTGGTAGTCGCGTTCGAGGATCCCCTCGCGCTCGACCCGGACGGCCATCCGCAGCTGGGCCAGTGCACCGATCCGCTCGGTGTCCGTGCGTTCCACGCCCAGAGCGGCACCGAGCAGCCCCACCACTCCGGACTTGGTCGGCTCCAGGGACGTGTCCCGGTACGTGAAGCGCGATCGCACTCCCCACGACTGCATGGGGGCGTCGATCCGCAGGGCGAGTACGGCACTATCCACGGACGGCATCCATCACCTTGCCGGTCAGCTCCGCCAGGGTCTTCGCCCGCTCGTCGTCGGGCACCTTGAGTTCGTCGAGGCCGCCCGAGACGGAGGACACCGCCACCGCGTTGATCTCGTCACGCCCGTAGAACTCACGCAACTGGGTGAAGTGCTCCCACAGCCTGGCCGTGGAGTCCTCCATCACCCTCGTGCCCGAGACGGGGGAGAGGAAGGAGTTGGCGAGGTTCCAGGTGCCGCTGTCGCGTACGACCACCATGAGCGTGTCCGGCAGGGTCAGCGCGGCCATGGAGTTCTGCTTGCCGCTGGGGACGGCGCGGATGAAGGCGTTGAGCCAGGCGCTGACGGCCCGCCGCATGAGGTCCTCGTCGACGAAGTCCGCCTCGGGGTCCTTGCCGAAGAGGTTCAGGCGCAGCTGGTCCAGGTCGAGGTTGGCGTAGCGGTAGTAGCAGGCGGCGTTGAAGTCGACCGTGCCGATCATGTCCGCGCCCGCCTCGGCGTCGGGCTTGAGGTCGTCGACCGCGGTGTAGAAGTCGTACTCCACCCCCACCGCGTGCGTGGAGATCGCGTGCGCGACCTGGGAGGCGGCGTCGACGTTGAAGTCCTTGTTGTCGGCGATCATGCGCCCGAAGAGGGCGATGTCCACCGACTTGCGGGCGTCCAGGATCTCCCTGGCCATCGTCAGGGTCTCGCCGGTCGGCTTCTTCTTGTCGCTGGCCTTCTCCTTGCCCTTGCCCTTCTCCTTGGCCTGTTCCTGTTTCTCCTTCTCCTTGCGCTTCTCCGCGTCCTTCAGCAGGCGCTCGCGGTGCTTCGTGCAGTAGGCCGCCAGCTTGTCCACGGCTGACCTGCTCACGAAGAGGAGGTACTGGGTGAGATCGTTGGTGTCGAGGCCGAAGCCCATCTGCTGCAGGGCCTCGCGGACCACGTCCTGGTCCTGCTCGCTCACCTCCCTGGCGTCCCCGGCGATCTCCGCGGCGGCTTTCTGCAACAGCCGCTTGGTGCGTACCGCGGTGTCGCCCGTAGCAAGACCGACCTCGGGGAACAGGTCGCGTGCGGAGCGCTTCAGACACTGGCTGGAGACCCGGCTGCGCAGGACGCCTCCGAAGGTGACCGACTTGGGCTGCCCCAGGTCGTCACGGTTGAGGTTGCTGGTGGGAAAGGACTGGAGGAGGTGCAGTTCGATGATCATGAGGCTGCCTTCGGTGCCTTGGCGGGGGTCGGACGGGTGTGTACTCGGTGCTGGAAGTCGCGTGACCAGCGGATACGCACCTTCCGAGCACTGCTCTCGTCCCCGTCCAGAAAGACGAGGTCGTTCAGAAGCGTGTGGTAGTCGAGGGGGATCCGGGGGCGTGCGCCGCCGATGAGCTGGACGGCCTGGCGCAGCCGGTAACCGAGCCCGCCCGACTGGGCGGCGGCGACCAGCTGGCGCACCCTCGCCTCAGCCGCGTCCCGCGAACCGGCGTCCGCCAGCGCTGAGCACAGCGGTCGCCGTTCCTTCGGATCGCTCACCGTGTGCGGGTTCAGCGCGAACAGTCCGGCCACGAGCAGGGCGTGCTTCTCCTGCCGTTCGGGGATGTCGAAAGGAAGCAGCAGCTCGTAGCCGTGGATGACGTATCTGTCGTCGGTGAGGCTGCGCCGCAGGCGAGCGAGTTCTTTACGCGCGTCCGCGACCACGTACCGGTTCGGTGAGTCCAGTGCCCGGCCCCGCGAGTAGAGCTTCTCCACGAACTTTCGCCGCCGCTCGAACGGGGTGTCCGGAGCTTCGTCGTCTTCAGCGAACACGTTTCCTCACCTGGTGTATTGGCCGACGTCGTGCTGGTACTTCTCTTTGTGGTCCCGTAGAGCGCCGAGGAAGATCATCTCGGCGCGGGCCACCGCGAGGAGTTGGCGCGGTGCCGTGCGCGGGAACTCGTCCACCCACGTACGAGCCGCCTCCTGGGCCGTGCCGTCCACGTGCGCCTGCCACTCCTCGAAGATCCGCGCGAGTTCGGTCCGGCCCTCCGGCTCGTTCGCCTGGTGCACCTGGACCAGGTCGCCCAGCTCGCGGAGCAGGTGGGCGAATGCGGTGTCCAGACGCGGCCAGTAGCGTTCGGCGAGGTAGCCGTCGTGCTTGCGCGGGTCGAAGTTTCCCCGCAGCTCCTTGCTGTAGTTCTTGGTGAGGTCCTGGAGGGCGGTGCCGACGTCGTCGGCCAGCCCCACGGCGTAACCGAACAGGTCCTCCAGGGGCCAGTCCAGGTTCCGGGCGCGCAGCAGGGAGAGCTTGATCGGGAGTGCTTCCTCGGACCAGAACTCGACCGCGCCGGGGTTGGACGTCAACTGCTGCCCGAACACCCGCAGCGTGACGCTCTGCCCTTCGTCGAGGCGTTCTGCGTCGACCTGCTCGGCGACGTGCTGCACGTTCAACGGCCGCTGCCGGAGGGCATGGCCCTCAACCGTCAGCAGTAGCTCGCGGGCATGCCGCCACACTCCGCGCAGCAGCTCCAACCGCACGGGCAGATAGGTGGGCTGCTTCCTGTCCAGCTTCCGGAAGGCCGCCATGGCCTCGATCTCCTGGAGCGCAGGCTTGAGCTGCGACCCGGGGGAGACCACGGCACCATCCACGACGGGCCCCTGCGCGGTGTCCCTTCCGTGCAGCAGGATGCGGCGGGAGGGCCACGTGAGCAGGTCGGTCCATCCCCGGGGGACCACACCTTCCTCCGGTGCGGGGTCCGGAGGCCGTTCCAGCTCCCACACCGGCCGGTCGTCGTGGCGCGTCGTCTCCATAGGCAGCCCCAGACCAGGCGCGTACGCGACCATGTTGAGCAGCAGGGTCTGCCTGAGGTCCTCCCCTTCGAGGAGCACGGTCGCGAAGTGGTTGCCGAGCCCGGACTTGGAGCTCTTCGGCCCCTTGGCCCTGTAGGGGGTCTTGGTTCCGCCAGTGTCGAAGGCGTGCAGCGTCACCAGCCACCGCGCCGCCACGGCCGCGGGCAGGTCCGGACGCTCGCCTTCGGTCGTGTGGTCGAAGAGGGTGGTGTTGTTGCCCTTGGCGCGGTACAGCAGCAGCTGGGTGGCGGGTTTGGGTTCCACTACAGACAGCCCCGGGCACTGCATGAACGGTCGGTCGCCCCCCAGCAGTTCGAAGGCGTCGGCATGGTCCTCGCCGTACCGGGTGATCAGTTCCGGGTCGAACCCGTCCTGCTTCCACAGTCGGACCCACTCATCGTCCGAGCCCGAGTCAGGGCCCAGGTGGGAGCGGTGCAGAAAGGCCAGGAGCAGACGGTGGAGCGCGGCGGTGACCACGGGAGCCTCCGCCCGCAGGCAGCGCAGCTCGTGGGCGCGTACGAAGAGTTCGTGCAGGCTCAGCAGCTCCGGTTCACCCCGAAGGGTGATCACGGGAAGCCACCGTTCGCGCAGCAGGTTGAAGGAGGGCACCTGAGCTCCGGGAGGTAGTGAGGGGGCCAACGTAGTGTTCGGGGAAGACGGGAGGGCAGGGACCAAAGTCCGTCAGTCGACTTCCTCCGCCGTAATGCGAAGACTTCGGTCTGGCCGGGTCGCCACCTGTACCCCTTCGTGCTCCCAGCAGCCGTCGGTGAGGACCAGAACGCGGTGGTCACGCAACCAGCCCGAGCGTTGGAACGCTGGTGGAACCGACGTCCGCGATCTGATCAGGTCAAGAGCGTCGGACGGCAGGTCCACCGGTGCGGAGAGCACGATGACGTCCTCGTCGAGGAGCCGGGCGACAAGGTCAGCGGGGAGTTCCTCGCTGACCAGGTCCACGGGTGTTCCGCTCCGCGTGCGCGGTGGCCCCGACCCTTCCCTGCGCAGTACGACGAACCACGTGTCCTGGGGAGCGTGCTCGTCCTCCTCGGTCTGCCACTGGTCGTCGGTCACTTCGCGTCCCTCTCCCTGCCGTCACGGGGGCGTGTCTGCCCTCCGGGCCCGGAGCGGCGGGTCAGCCGGAGCAGACTCCGCGGTGTGGTGACCAGCGAGGTCATCACCGCCGACGCCTGGAAGCGCAGCCACCGCCGCCTGCGCTCGTATCCGCGCTCCGCGGCCTCCCAGGCCTTCTCCCACCCCGGCTCCGTGAGCGGTGTGTCCTCCACGTAGACCTGGTGCACCTGCTTGCCGATCTCGTCGAGGGGGTCCCAGCTGCCCCGGGACAGGACGTCCCGCAGGACCACGCGCGTGCGGCCGAGCACCCACGGCAGGTAGATTTTCGACACCCCCGGGGCGAACACCAGGGAGGTCCGAGCGCTCGGGGGTCGGGCCTCGCGTTTCACCGGATCGGTGTCGGCGATCAGCAGAGTGGGGGTCTCCAGGCCCAGCGGTCGGTTGTCACGGTCATGTCGGTGGAGGCGTCCCGCACGTTGGAACAGCAGGTCGATCGGGCACAGGTCGGACACCATCAGATCCGCGTCGATGTCCAGACCGTGTTCCAACACCTGCGTTCCCACGACGATCGCGTGCCGCTCTGGCGGGGAATCCTTGCCCAGCAGCATTCGCACCCTGCGCTCGACCTCTGTGCGTTCGGCTCCCTGGGACTGCCCGGTGAACAGGACCAGCTCCGGACTGTGGTTCGTGGCAGCCAGCAGGTCCGCGATCCGGTCGTGCACGTCCTGGGACCGCCTCAGGGTGTCGAGCACGACGATCGCCGTGCCCGCGGCACCCACACCCTCGACCACCCGCGAGGCGATGGCGGCGGGGGAGTCGTCTATGTGCCTGACCTGGACCGCTCCCCGGCCCTTCGTCTCGTTGGAGAGCTCGAACGGTTCCGCGTTCCGGGGGGCACCCGACCACATGACCTGCCACGAGCCCGGCTCGACCACACGGGTGCGCTCCAGATCGGGTTTTCTGCCCCCGGCGCCCGCGTGCCAGAACTCGACCAGCTCCTCCCGCTGGTTCGCCGGTAGCGTGGCCGACATCAGTACCACCGGCACGCCCATCCGGCCGCAGAACCACATGAGCTGGTCCACCAACAGGCCGGTGTAGAAGTCGTAGGCGTGAGCCTCGTCCACGATCACGACCTTGTTGCTGACACTGGTCATGCCGAGGTAGTTGTGGCCGGTCCGGATCACCGACTTGACCAGCTGGTCGATGGTGCCCACCCCGACCGGGAAGGCGAGTCCCCGCTTACGCGTGAACCACTCCAGTGAGTCCTGTCCGTTCTCGTCCTCGGAGTGCTCGTGCTCGCCCACCGCGGTGGGACGGATCTGGGTCTCCTGCCGTCCGGCGCGCAGCTCCGCGGCCGCGCCGGAGTAGACCAGGTTGACGTCCAAGGGCGAGTTCGTCACTCGCATGAGTTCGCGGACGTCGTCCGCGGCCTGCCTACTCAGGGCCTTGGTGGGCGTCGCCAGGTAGAGCCCGCCCAGACCGAGTCGGCACGCCAGGTCGGTGGCGGCCTGGAGCCCGGCCCGGGTCTTGCCCTCTCCGGTCGGTGCCTCGACCACCAGGACGCCCGGTTCCGCGCACTGCTCCAGCACCTTCTCCACTGCCTGCTGGAGGGGCCGCGGATCCTCGTTGAACAGGTCCCGGTAGCCGGTGCGCTCAGGAGGCTGCCATGCCGCCCACCCGGTGGTCTCCAGTGTCCGCTTGGCCTGCTCGCGGGCGCGGGCGCGGTAGGCGTGGAGATCCTCCGGCCAGGGTTCGTATTTAAACCGGGAGGTGTCGGAGGCGACCCAGTCCGAGATGGTGGTCAGCCCAGCCAGTCCCAGCAGGGCGAGGGAAGACATCTCCACCCGGCTCCAGCTGGGTGTCTCGAAGTCGAGCCCGCGCAGGGCCGAGACCTTCCTGACCAGCTCTGAACGCCTCAGCGCCCAGCTCCGGTCACCGAGGTCATCCTTCTTCCTGACGCTCCGGACCACCCCTGGTTCGGGGAACCACCCGTGGTGTCCGCCGAGCATGTGCCCGATCAGCTGGGCGGTGTCGTGCGGGGCTCCGGCCACCTTGAGCATGTCCTGCAGGTGCACGGCGGTGCCGAGTCCGTGCTTGGTGTCCCATCTGCGCCCCGCCTTGGTGGGCGCGTTGCGGTTCAGGACCTCGTGGTCTTCTTCCAGGAACCGCGTCCTGGCGACTTCGATGACCAGCGACTGGAAGGCGGGGGTGAACTTCCCGAGGTCGTGCAGGCCGCACAGGAGCGCCACCCAGTCCCGGGCTTGTCCCAGCGGCTCGAAGGCCTGATCGAGTTCTCGGCGTACGCGGGGCCCGAGGATGACCGGGTAGAGGAGGTAGGCGACCTCCATGGTGTCGATCGCGTGGCAGACCAGGGCGTGCTGGCCGTGCTTCGTGTGCTTCGCCCAGGGCCGCGCGACCGGATCGGGATCCGGGGGCTGCTCCCACGTGTCGACCACGGTTTTCCCTCACCACTTCGAACCGGAACCGCGTACCCGGGTATCGAACCATCGGGGAACGACCTTCGAGGTGGTTTTGCCACATTCCCTCGCATGATCTGTGTGAAGGGTGCGGTAGGGGGAAGTCCGGAAACGTCGGGGCGCCTCACACTGGGTGACCACCAGTACTAGACAAACGCTTAGATAAAGGCGAAAACCATGCTTTTGGGTCTTATGAGGGCATAATGAAGACCATTGGGTCTTCCTGAAAACCCCAGTCCACCCTCAGCAACGCATCTGGATTGCTGGATGAGCGGTGGGCCGGTGCGGGGTTTCGCGAACCCCTCCGCCAACCCGGTCTCATAGAGGCGTTTCGCTAAGGCTGTGTCAGTCTCCTGCTGGGGGAGGGGCCAGGGCATCCTGTAGTCGAGTGCGCCGTTGCCAGGGGGCGTCAGTCATTTGGGGACTGCAAAGTTCGAAGCTACGACCATCGGATGAGAAGTGTCCTGGTTGCGTACCGTCACATGGCACTATGCACCGTTTTATGGCACCCCATCTGATCCGCCGTGCTGTCCGGTGCCATGCCGTGCCGCGCGGTGTCGCCCTGTTCCAAAACCGCGGAGCACGAACGGAGCACGCATGCCCCGTTGGCGGTGTCCGATGGCACCTCGCGAGATTCTCGCCATGTGGCTGTTGAGTCGGGTCTGTGCCTGGAGACTCCGGGGCCTCAGCGTGTTACAGGCGCCGAGCGCGGCCATCGGTGGGGGTTTGCGCCAAATCGGGGATGGGGACCATTCAGGACCGTTACTGTGTCTTATCCGCGCGTGCCCCGCCCCTCGGGCGTGCACGTTCCAGGTTAGTGAGGAACAGGAGCAACCGCGATGAACGACACATCCCAGCTGGTGGAGCAGGCCACCACAATCCTGATCCACTCTATGACCCAGGACGACGCTCTTGCCTGGCAGTCGACGGTGAACGGGTTCTCTTCTCTATTCGCCAAAGCCAGCCATGTGGCCGTGGCTGAGTTGGAACGTTCCCGCACCGAGGTCACTTCCCACCCCGAGTTGGCCACAGAAGCAGCCGGGGAATGGAAACCCAAACTCCGCCGCCTACTTCAGGCTAACCCAGACACCGTGGCGCGACTCCAGGCTCTTCTGCGGGAGCTCGATGCAATCGCCCCGCAGGCGGGGGTTTCCAATCAGATCATCGGACCGGTGTGGGGCACAGCAGTGCAGGCACACACGATTCACGGCGGGGTAGGCAACCTCCACTACGATGGCGATCACATCGACTTCTCCCATGGCGAGTTCAAAGATGAGCCCGTCGGCAAGAAAGTGGAGAACACCCACGTCGACCAGTCCCAGGCCAGGCCAGGCTGGGACGTAATCGTTATGCAGAACAACGACTGCCGCAGCGCGGATCGAACGGGCTGAGTGTTTCGTGCCCGTCGCTATATACCGTCTAATCTCGGTGGCCATTCTGCGATGAGTGCCGAACACGGTCACCCGCGAGTGTTCCCTGATCGGGAGAATGCTCCCGATCAGGGTTGCCCTTCCCGTTGCCGCTGAGGTCTTCTGCTAGGTCTCCCTGCCTGTACAGCCTCAGAATGGCCGCTGTTGTCCTCAGCAGTTCCGCGTGGTCGGCTGGCTTGTCCTCGATGCGACGGATCGCGGAGGCGATGATGAACGCGATTTTTGTTGAGCTGTCCTGCGGACCTCCGCTGTCCTTGACCAAGGGGAGGAACAGCCGGTCGAAGGTGTCCCAGGATTCGGGGCTCGTGCCATGCTGCCTGAGCCACCAGGCCCGAGCGTTCTCCGTGCTGGACAGCACTTCGCTGCTGATGTGGTGAAGCTGGTCACTGAGCACTGCCAGCTTCACGTGTTGGAGGCGCCGGTCCGCTTGGTAGTCGTCGATTTTGCTCTGGTCCGTGCGCGCAATCCAGAGCCGCACACGTGCTTTCACTTCCAGGTGTGCGAACTTCGGGTGGGGTGATCGGTGCCAGTCAGCAAGGGCAAGGGACACCCGGTCACTGATGTCGTGATCCCTCCAGAGCAGTGCTCTGGTGGTCAGCGCCGAAGCGATGTGATGCACGGAGAGTGCTGCCGCAAGCCGTAGGGGATGTCGTTCCGTGCGTGTGATGTGTTGGTCTGTCCGGTAGCGGGCACGACCGCGCATCCGCATGGACACGCCGGGTATCCCGGTGGGCAGCCATGTGCGGATGCGCAGTCGCAGGCCGTTCTCTGTCTGGTTGAACATGGTCAGGCAGGGGATTCCATCTGTGCCCCGAAGGCTTCAAGAGCCATCAGAGCGCGCTTGGTGGCTTGGTCCATGATCTTCTGCCAGTAGGGGTCGTCGTGTCTAAACTCTGCTCGTACTGAATGTGGGAGGGGCGCGCTGTAGACCTCGACGAGGAGTGCGGTGACCTCATCGTTGAGATGCCGCTTCTGGACGAGGGCCCCCCAGTTCTGAAGCGCCCTGTGTGTGGCTGGTCCGGACCGGTCGTCGCTGATCAATGAGTGCAGGGAAGCGATGAGGTCGTGGCGAGCCCCAGAGTCGGCCAGACGTTCGGCTCCGTTCCCCAGAAGAATCCAGGATCCGGGTTCGCTTTGGGCGAGAGCGAGTTGAATCCCCAGGCGTTCACGAGGATCCTCGGCCTTGGCCAAACGGGAGAGAAGGGAGCGCACGACACTCGGGTGTGCTTCCGCCATCTGACTCAGGGCCTGTGCCAGCGGGGCGAAACCGAATTCAGCGTGTTTGGCGACCTGGCGCAGTCTGGTCAGCGCGATGCTAGGTTTTTTGCGTCCGAGTTCACCGCCACAGACTTCAGCGACCAGCGTCAGCGTTTCCGGGTCGGTTGCGCGTTTGGCCCACTGGTAGAGCTGGTCGCGCACATAGGCCCCCGAAGTTGGAGAGAGTGCGGCCTCGGTGAGGAGCTCAACCGCCACAGGGCGCTGGTCACCCACGAGTGCTTCTCTCAGGGTGTGGAGAAGGTCACGGTCCGACCGGTTGACGGCGAGGGTGGCGACGCGTTTGGCGACCAGTGACAGCTCTTCCCGGTTCAGCGTGTTGGAGCCGAGAACAGAACCGACCCATTTCCTGAGAACCTTCGCCTGACCGCTGTAACCAGTCCACAGGTGATCGAGGATCGCTTCGGGCAGGCCCTCCCTGGCTCCCCGGAAACGTATGCGTCCAGCGTGTTCCTCCATGGACGCGAGTTCGAACTTGTACGCCGAGGTCGGTTCGGAGAAGACAGTAGCGGGATTTCGGTCGATGTTCGCTGCCTCCAGGAACTGCTCGGATCCGCTGATGGCACACTGGGATCGGCAGCCCGAGTGCAGGGCGCCCGACCAGACCACAGAGCGTGCCACCGCCTGACCGTGCGAGATGCCTTTGAAAGCGGTCTTCTCCGCGAGCAGAGTCCTGTTGATGTGGGAGCGCCATCCGCTGAACTGGCCGGCGAGTTCCTTGAACTTCTCAGTCAGGTCGGCTGAGGGGTTCAGTTTGCGGAGCTGCTCGCTGAGAAGCTTGGCATCCAGGGCCCGAAGATTCTCCCCCAGAACCTGCTTGAGGTCCTCATGGTCAAGCCAGGAGCGTCGGTCGCTTTGTCCCTGGGAGTCGAGGCGGAGGCTGACGACCGTATGCGCGTCAGGCGGGGCAAGGTCCAGGGTGAAGGAGCGCGTGCCCTCGATCCATCGCCCCTGCCAGGTGTGAGGTGAGGTCAACACCACGAGGAGCTGGCCACGTTTGAGGTTCTCTCTTCCGAAGTCGCCGAGCAAGCGCCCGAACCTGGGGTCCGGATTCTCCGCGAACTCCGAAGAGAGGTCGAGGACACAGCCGCGCTCGGCGAGCGACGGGAGGAATCTGGCGTCTGGTTTGGACCAATCTGCTTCGAGATTGACGATCTTGCCCGCGGCTCCGAGAACCTCCCTCAACAGCCACAGCGCTGCCGTACGCCGACCGGTGCCGGGTTCTGCGTTGAGGATGAGTACGCCGTTGTCGGCAATCAGTTCTCTGGCGTTATCCCACCCTTCGGTGAGGCGTGGTTCCACAAAGAGCTTCTGCTCGAAGAGAGCAAAGTCCGCAGGTGGCACTGGGGTGGGTGGCAGGAATCCGCGCTCGAAGAAGTACTGGTTCTCTGCCTGGAAACCGGTGCTCTCGTCCTTGAGGGACATGGCGTACTTCGCCGATTCGGGGATCAGGCTAGTCATCTCACTGGTTCCTTCGCTCATCGGGGACCCCCGGCGTAACCACCGATGCTGTGGATGGTCTGTTGCTCTGCCTGGAGGATGGTCCCGTCACCGTTGGCGGTGAACGTCGATCGCGGAGAGCCCTTCTCCTTGGGTTGGGCTGACGTGGGAAGGCTGTTCACCGTCGGTTCGGACAGCAACAGGCCGGGATCAGCAAGTCGCCAGTCGAGGCCGGGTACGTGCACCCTCGCGGGCTTCTCGAAGGACTTGACCCGGACTAGGCAGCGTGCAAATTCCTGTGGGGCGGCACCTCCGAACGCGCGACCGCTACGGAAAACGTCCTCGTAGGCGCGCTCCGACACGATCATCACCAGCGGAGTCAGCTCAGGGGTCGCGCGGGACAGTAGCTGGCGGAGCCGGTCGTCGTCCAAGAGGCGGTGGGTCTCCACCATGGGGTCACCGATACCGGTGTCGGGAAGCGGTCCGACGTGCACGCTCAGACGTAGCTGGAGCAGGGTGTTGTCCGGACGTGGGTGTCCTCGGAGCACGTCGTTCAGAGCCCGAGGCAGGCAGCTGACCAGCGCAGGCAGGTACTCCGGGTCGACCCCTGCCACGTAGCCATCTCCGGTGTGCTGGCCGAAGTAGCGCTCATCCCAGGAACTGAGACCGACGGCTGACATGGCCTTGCTCAGGAGCTGAAGGACATCCTCGTTGACTATTCCCATGGCATTGCTGTCCAGCGAGCTGAAGTCGCGGGCATCTACCGCGACGACAGCCCGGTAAGGATGGAGCTTCTCCCAGCGCAAAGTGTCCATCGTCCCTCCAGGGAACTCGAATCCTCGTTGTCGGAGCAAGCATCACGCGAGCTGGGAGCCGGATCCGTCTGATTTTGGACGATGTGGTGTGCATCAGATCACATCGCGCATTTTGGTGACGGTGTAGAGGTCGAGTTTCTCGGGCTCGGGGACAGTAATGTGCTTTCGGCCGCACTCGATGATTCCGAGGGCCTTGAGCCGACCAATGGCCTCAATAGCTGTTGCCCGGCTCATGCGCAACATCAGTCCCAGCTCCGCGCGGCTCATACCGAGGTGGATCACGGTGCCTTCGGATCGGAGCTCGCCCACCTCGCGTGCGAGCTGGGCGAGCAGGCGGGCCATTCGAACCTCCGCTGGGTCGCACAGCAGACTTCGGATGTGCTCCTCCTTCTCTCGTGAGCGGTCGAGGGACAGCCGGTGTAGGGCGTTGCGCAGTTGACGCCGATCAATCAGGGAGAGGAAGTCCGCAGCGGGGATGCTGTGCCCAACGCACCTGGTGACAGCCCACACGGATGCGGTCCTTGGCTGGTCGAGGAGCAGGCCCACCTCGCCCAGTAGTTCACCCGGGCCGCGCAGTGCCAGAGGGACTTCCTGGCCCTGGGGGGTGCACTCGGAGACCTTGACGGTGCCTTGGAGTATGGCCACGACGAACCCTGGATCCTGCCCCTGGTGCATGAGGGGAGCCCCGGGTGCGTAGGAGCGTCGCCTGCCCAGGTGGAGTAGCTCTTGCCAGGTTGACAGGGGAACGCTCTGGCGCAGGTTCACAGCTCTTGCCTCCGTTTGTGAGCTAAATCGAGGGTGCGCGAGTAATGATGCCAGGTTCCTCAGGTATCTCCTGAGTTCGTCGGAAAATCACGAAAGTGGTGCTGTGGTCACATGGTGGGTCGTACGTAAGTTCTATATTTGTCACTTTCGGTGTTTTCGGGCTGCCGATCGGGTCTTTTTTGTTGGCGAAAAAGGGGAATTGTGGGACCTTTTTGCGTTGAAGGCGCAGCTTTCGGGCCCATGCCGACCTGAGGAAACTTCCCCTCACAGCAAGAAGCCCCTGGTAGGCGGGATGTCGGCTCAGAATCCCTACTGCCAAGGGCGCTATGCGGCTTTGCCGCGCCCGCCCACCGTTGCCACGTGGCACACTGGACTTGGCTACCCGCACCATCCGAGCCAACCACCACATAACGGGGGCAGTGCCCGATACCCGTGTAGAAGGCCCTGCTCGTACTGTGTTTCGTGCCAGCCTGACTGGAGGCTGTTGTGTGCCGGGATCGCCTTTCGGCACTCGGTCTGTGACCTGGGCTTGGAGTAGGCCTATGGCTTGTGTGTCATTGAGCTTGCTGTCCACTCGTCGTCCAGGATCGAGTGAACGATAGAGTCGCGCCAGGCGTCCCGGGTCCACAGGTGTCGTCGGATCCGTCCCTCCTCGACCATTCCGGCCCGGAGCATGACGCGCTCGGAGGCCTGGTTCTCCGGAGAGCGGGCGCCCCATATCCGGTTGAGCCCCAGCTGGTCGAAGCCGAGCCGGAGCAGGAGCTGGACGAGTTCGCTACCGAACCCCCGCCCCCACAGGTCCGGTCGCAGGGCGAAACCGATCTGCGCGCTGTGGGGGCGCTCGTCCACGGCCAGGCGCGCGGCGCCGACAAGCTCCTCCTGCCGCGCGACAGCGAGCATGTGGACGCCCCTGCCCTCCTGCTCGGAGTCGGTCATCGCGGCCTCCACGATGGCCGCGCACTGCTGCCTGGTGCGCGGTGTGAAGGACAGGTGCCGCACCGCCTCCGCGTCTCCGTAGACCCGGAGCAGGTCCTCGACGTCGGTGGGGCGCAGTTCCCGAAGGCTGAGCCTGGCGCTGGAGAGTTCGACTGGGTGCATGTGCGGCAGGCTAGCGCCCCGAGGTCAGCGCCGAGGCGGGAGTGCGGCTGTAGGCCTCGATCTCCTGGCGGAGCCGGGCTACGGCCTTGCTTCCGGTGTAGTCCGGGCCGCGTAGGGCGCCGTGCACGCGCATGACGCTGTTCACCACGCCGGACACCCGCTTCGTGGCGGGCAGGCCCAGGACCGGTTCAAGGGCCTGCGCGCCGCCTTCGATCTCTCCTAGACAGACCCGGGCATAGCTGAGGTCGGCGCGTGCCCCGGCCTCGTCCTGGTAGGCCCAGTCGTCCGATCCTTCCGCGGCGGCGGTCTCGTAGAGACCCACGGCCTCCTGCGCGACCTGCTGGGCCTGTTCCTCACGTCCAGGAATCCAGATCTGCGTCTCGGCTCCGTAGTAGAGCTGGCGGCAGTGCGCGAAGCGCATCAGACCGCCGAGCTCGTCCAGGTCGTCGCCACGCAGTCCTTCGCGCAGGGCCGTGGCCGCCTGGAGGTCGTCGAGCGCGCGTTCCGCGCTGCCCAGCGAGGCCCACGTGCGGGCGCTTTGGGACATCAGCCAGATGGCGGCCGTGCCGGTGCGCTCGGTGGCCAGATCGCGAGCCAGTTCCGCGTACCGGGCGGCTTCGGTAGGCCACCCCGCCCAGTAGGCCATCAGGCTCTGCTGGGCGCGCACCCGGACGCGCAGCCCGTCGTGATCGGCGTTGTCGGCGCAGATGAACGCGGTCCGGGCCTGCTTCATCGCGGCGTGCGGATCACCGAGGTCATGACTGGCTTTGGCGAGCATGATGCTCAACAGGCCGCTCAGGAGATACAGGTCCCTGGTCTGGTTGGGACGCTGCCGCCCCTCCAACAACATGAACGCCACGTCCTGGGCCTCGACCAGGTCTCCTAGAACCTCGTGGAGGGGAGCACGGGGATAGGCCTTCGCCAGCCTGGACACCTCCGCGAAGAGCTCCTGGATGGTCTCCACTCCCACGTTCGTCCCCTCCGCCATCGCTCCGAACCTCATCGCGCGTTTCGCGGCCATCTCGATCTGCCTTTCTGGCGGTAGCGTTCTGGTTTCTTCGCTGACGGAGAAATATGCCTGTTCCGTGCTCTTCTGGGTTGTTTCAGTGGGAGTGATCTGGTTTCCGATCCTTTTGAGGACATTGCGCTCGTGCTCGCTCAGTTTGTCGAACCCCTCGGGGGACAGCAGTCTCCGTGGGGAGGTGCCGTAGAGCGTCGCCAGAGCGATGACCTGTGTCGCCTGTGGTGCTCGCCCGCCCACCTCGGGCCAGAGCTCCAGGCGGCTGAGTCCCGCCTGGTCCAGCGGCAACCCGCCAGCGGAACCGCGATACCGCTCGGTCGCCTCGGCCTGGCTCCACCCACGCATGTGGCGATAAGCGGCCAACGGCGAGCACCCGCAGCGGATACGGATTTCGTCGGCGATCTCATCGTTCGTGCGATCCTGCTCGCGCATTTGCTCGCGCAGTTTCCGGAGCTGGGCTTTCGTCCACTTCATGCAGCTCTCCTCAGGCTTCGGTATCCAGATTGCCCGAAACCGCAAAGCCTGCAACCGGCACTTCGTCGCGCGCACTCACCGGTCTGACATGGAAACGCGCTTGCCATCGGGAAAACGCCAGTTCAGGGGCGTCACGGGTGGCATAGAAACCATGTCCGTACGCCCCGTGACCTGTGGTTGCTCTCGGTGTTCGATGGGAGGTGCAGGCAGGGAACACCCCAGGACTCGTGCGGTACGGGTCAGAAGATCGAGGCGCGGATGACGACCGCAACACGGATGAAAACCATGAACGCACCCATACAGGACGGCTGCGCGGATGCCGAGGTGACACCGGCGCTGCCCCACCGGGTGCCCGGGTACTCCACGATGCCCCGATTGGGCGGAGTCCACCGCCGTCACGCCGCGAGATTCGGGCACACACCGCCGCAGGTCCGTGAGGCCCGCCGCTGGGCGAGGACGGTCACCGGTCTCTCGCAGGAGGAAGCCGACGTCATCGAACTGGTGCTCTCCGAACTGGTGACCAACGCTCTGAGGCACACGGCATCGGGCCAGAACGGCCACTTCACGGTCACGATCGCCTACCTCGACAGCGATGTGATCCGCCTCGCCGTCGAGGACGCCGGCCCCCGGCATGGTGCGGTCCCTTCCGTTCCCCGCGTGAGTCCGATGGATCCCGGCCTGGAGAACGGGCGTGGCCTCGCCTTGGTGGAGCGACTCAGCCGCCGCTGGGGATTCCTGGGCGTCCAGGGGACGCCCCTCACGGTGTGGGCCGCCATCTCGCGATCGGCGCTGCGGTGAGAGCGACAAGCGGTGGGCCGAACACCTGCCGGTGACAACAAGGCACCCCCTGCCCCACAGCTCTGGACGGCGGCCCTGGTACGGCCGCGGCCCAGTCCAACACCCCTTCCACAAAGAACCCTGAGAGAGGAACCACTCCATGTCCGTCAAGCTGGCCCCGACGAGCCTGAGCATCCCCGGCCACAACTTCGACCCCCGCTGGAACCGCGTCGCGGGAATGTCGGTCGAGGACGACACGGTCACCATCGACCCCGAGGCGTACTTCTTCCGCCTGGAGTCCGACACCTGGACCGTCATCGACTGGGACAAGGTCGCCGCCGAACTCCTTCCCGTCGAGGAGACCTCGGAGTCGGCCATCGAACAGATCGCCCTGGACTACATCGCCCGCAACTCCCGCACCACCCACGACCCGGCCGAGGTCCTGCACATCGCCTGGCAGGTCTACAGCCACCTCTTCCGCGAGGAACACCTGACCTCGCTGGGCATCGACGGGGTCACCGCGGACCACCTGCGGATGCTCGCGGAGGTCTCCACCTTCACCGCCCTAAACAAGGTCGAGGACGACGGCCACATCAGTGTCGTCGGCCCCACCTGGTTCTTCGCCGACACCGCACAGGTCGTCTACGACCTGGACGAGCCCACCACCGAGCTCCTGGACGAGGTCTTCCACGGCGCCTGGTTCAACGAGTACCGGCGCATCGAGGGAGTCAAGGCCCACGCCGCCCTGGGTGGGCGCCTGGTGCACGGTTGCCAGTCCGCCCCCGACCGCAGGGGCGGAGTCGTGGCCCCCTACGGCACTGACATGAAGCGCTTCCGCGACGAGCTGGACGCCTTCCGGGACACCTGGCTCACCACGGTCCGCTCCTACAGCGAACGCTCCTGACCCTCCCCGACCTCCAGGGGCTCTCCGTCCGTTCACGGAGAGCCCCTCCTCGACACGAGGAGCCACACATGCACCAACCCGACATCGACCGGATGCGCGACGAGGTACTCGCCGCCGCCGACATGGTCGACAAACTCGCCGAAGCCAAGCCGCTGCACAGCTGGGAACTCTCACACGTGGAGCGCCTGACCCTGACGGACGGGTCCACCGTCGTCTTCAAGTGCGCCACCGAACCCTTCACACACGAACACGAAGCGCTCACCAGCGCCCGGCAGGCGGGCGTCAGCGTTCCCCACCTCATCGCATCCCTGCGCTCGGGCACCACCCTGGCGATGCTGATGGAGGACCTGGGCGAACCCGACCGAGAGGCCACGGACCACGACGGCGTCGCGGCGGCGGTCCAACTCCACAGCGCGGCGGCCCCGCCCCACCTTCCACTGGCCGACAGCACATGGCTGGCCTCGCTCCCGCGCAGGGCGATGCGCACCCTGGACCTGCTGAACGCCCAGGGACGCTGGTCCGACGCCGACGACATCATGCAGACACTGCGCGACATCGATCGAGCCGCCTCCACGCGAGCCGAGGGCACCACGACCGCACCCTACGGATGGGTCCACTCGGAGTTCCATCCCGAGAGCCTGCACATCCGCGACGGACGCGTCCGTCTCTACGACCTGGCCCGAGCCTTCCACGGCCCGGGCCTGATCGACCTCGCCTCCTGGCACGGGACAGTGGAGCCCCCCGACTCCGACCGGACCCGGGCGTTCCTGGAGTCCTACGTCGAGGCCGGAGGCAGCGCCGGAGTGCTCACCCGACGCGCAGGCCTGCTGCCACAGGACTGGGCGCTCGGCTGGCACCGGGTGTGGGCCCTGGAGTGGTTCCTCGCCCAGTCCCTGGTCTGGATCGGTGACACCGCCGCCGATCCCGCCTACACGAACGTGGTGCGGCGCCACACCCACGACGCGGCCCGTCTCCTCGATGTCTGAGCCCTGGAGGGTGAACCCATGGCAGCCTTCCCCCCGTACCTGCTGATCGACGTCGACGGAGTCCTCAACCCGTTCCCCGGCCCAGGCGGTTCCGTGCCACCGGAGTACCTTCCCCACCGTGTCGACTTCAGGGGGCACCGAGATGTGCCGATCTGGCTCAACCCGAACCACGGCGTGACGGTCAACGCACTGTGTTCCACCGGCCTCGTCCAACCGTGCTGGGCGACGAGCTGGGGAGCCGAGGCGAACCTTCTGATCGCGCCACGCGTGGGCATGCCCCACTTCCCGCACGTCGATCTGGGCACGCCCGACATCTCGACCCCGCACCCGCGCGGCTACCTCTGGAAACGCGACCCGGTAGTCGACTGGCTCGGGAACGCGCCCGTCGCCTGGATCGACGACGACTTCGCTCCACCGGACTACGACTGGGCCGCGGAGCGAACCTGGCGCGGCATACCCACGCTGCTGATCCAGCCGGACCCGTATGCGGGGCTGGGCCGCCACCATATAGCGGCCATCCGGCTCTGGGCAGTCTCCCTCACGCAGGCCCACGACACCGCTGGAAGCCACCATGAGCGTCCCCTTGAAGACCCACGAGACCCAGCTGCTCGAGGCACCCAGTGGAGTGCGTGTTCCGATCGACCGTGAACTCGTCCCGCTCGTCCTCCGCCTGTGGTCCCTCGGCATGAACACCAGGGCCAGTTGCCAGAACTTCGGCGAATCCCTGAAGGGCTCGGGGCCGGGGATGCCTCCGGGAGACCCGCGGTGGAGCGCCTTCTACGCCGACCGGGTGTGGCTCAAACTGCGACCCGCTCCCGCCGAACACCTGATCACCCTCCTCGGAGCGGATCGGGACATCTGTATCGCAATGAACGAGTGGGGAAGAGCGGAGTCCTGGCTTTGCGTACGCCCCGTCGTGCCGGACGTCTACGGCGGACCGGCACGCACCAGGGACACGCATCTCTTCTTCCCCCGGGAACACCTCGACCACGTGCTCGAGGTACTCGGCAGGCCGGAGTCTGTCCCGTTTCGGCCATATGCCGTCAGGAGTAGGTGAGCCGGGCTCCGGCTTCTATGAATATCCGGGGCCGAATGTCCTATTTATCCGAACTATGAGCCTTGGATGGAACGGCGGGGTGGTTTTTCTGGCGCAACGGGTTGAAAAACCTCGCGAGTCCAAGTGAACATCAACCACCCCTGGGAAGCGGTGCGCTTTTCCAGGGGTGGATCTCTGCGTATTTTCGCGCGGTTCGGTTGGGAAGCGCAGTTTCAGAGGCGTACGCCTCCGGGGCCATTGACACCCATGCCGCAACCGCACGCGGAGGGAAAAGACCGCGACCATGAGGTCGCTGGCAAGAGAAAAGGGTGCCCCGAGCCGGTGCTGAGAACACCGGTCCGGGGCGTGATTCCCACCTGACGACAGCAGGAGGAGATCGTGGAGAAGCATAGCGGGCGGCACCGCAAGCGCCGCCAGGGCTGGGGGGAGCGCCTGTGCTGGATGCTCGGAGCGCTGCTGGCGCTCGTGTTCTGCAGCCCACTCGGCCGGGGCGCGGACCCGGCGTCCCCCACCATGACGAAACCACTGCCGCCCAAAGGTGTCGGTGCAGGCCCGGCAGGCATTCCGGAGCCTTCTCGTCAGGCCTCAGATGGCCCTGAGGTTCCCCGACCTCGCCAGAGCCGTTCTGGCGGTGGCACCATCGCTGTACCCCGCCCGCGCGAGCCCCGTCCTGAGGAGCGGGGGTGGTGTGTGGACGATGACGGGGTGCGCGGGGTTCGCCCGTATGTGTTCAAGGTCCCGCAGGCGCAGGGCAACACGTGTGGCCCTGGAGCAGGACCGCTGTCATCTGGCGCTGATGAGAGCGGAGAGTTCGCCGAGCTGGCCTCTGCGGTGCGTATCTGGCTGGATATGAGGGCTTAGTTTCGCGGCTGGCAAGAGGCTGTGGTGGGGCGTCCTGGAAGCGCAGGGCGCCCTCTTCTCGTGGTGAGTGCGGTAAAGGTGGCCTCACTCGCGCAGCCTGTCCGTTGGTGCAGGAGAGAGTGTTCCACCCCCGCGTCATGCCGGGGAACGGGCCGTTGGAGGGCCTGTGACTCCGCCGGTGACTGGGCCTTTCCGGGGGCCTGTGACTCCGCCTGTGCCTCCGCCTGTGGGTGGGCCGCTTTGATCGGCCCACCTCTCGGGCGTTATCAGTGCAGGTCAAAGGCCCTTTGGGTGGGCCGTTGGAAAGCCAGACTTATACCCAGTGGGTAGTCCTCTTCACGTAGGCGGGCGGGCCCGCCCCGACAAGCGGGGGCGGACCCGCCCGCCTAGAGGTACCTTGACCTCGATCCACCCGTGGCTGCCTTCCCCCCTTCCGCCGGAACTTCTCCCTGACGGCCTGGTCTGCCCTCTCTTCCTCTCACCAGACCAGGAGCATGCGAGTTCTGTCACCTGCCACGCGCAAGCTTCCCCTGGCCAAGAAGCCATGGAAAAAGGATCTTCTCCTCCCGGATGGCAATCGCGATCCCTTCCCATGAAGAGTCGCTCTGGTGCGATCGAGGTGGTCGGAGCGCTCTCGCCTATCGAGTGACAAAGCGCGATTTCCTGTGCCTGGGAGAAGCGCATGCGCGCTTTCCCTGCGGCTTCCTTGGAAGTGGGAAGGTGGGGTGTGAACCTCCACTGAACCCGAAGTGAACCCCGGGCCAGCGCATGGGCCACCGACTGGGCCAGCGGATGGGCCACTCTTAGCTGGCCCACCCCTACTCGTGCTGCTATGCAGGTCAGCGCCCCTGTGAGTGGGCCAACGGGCGTCCAGACTTATACCCCAGTGGGTAGTTCTCGTCACGTAGGCGGGCGGGCGCCCTCGCTCACGGGCGAGCGCGCCCGCCCCGCCCGCCTCCACGGGCGCTCTACTCGTGCGGTATCCCTTCCTTCTTCGCCTCTGTCTCAGTGAAACTTTTTCGGCTTCATAGTGAGAGATAAAACTGATCCATTGTTCCTGTGTAGAGCCCAAGATCGACCAGCTCCAGGCGCTGCATCTCATCGTTCCTTGTTGATTCCTGCCGCGTGTTTTTTGTTGTCACGCGTTGTGCTTCGCGCGGCCTCGTCTGCCAGCGGTACGCGGCGGCGGAGGCTGAGCCGTGTAAGGCCCTGAGGTCGGGTGTCGCATCTTCATCGGGTGCGTCTTCATAGGGGTTCATCAGGGCGAAAAGGCCCACGGCAACGAGGAGGAGAGGCGGAGGCGTGGCAGGAAGGAGAAGCATCGCTCGGGAACGGGGCGGTTCGCGGCGGGTTCCAGGCCCATGGTGTGGCCCCGGGCCGTGGACGGGTGGCGTGGGGCTGTCAGCGCCCCGACGTCGGCCCCACCGCGCGGCAGGGTTCCGGTCGTCCTGGGGCGGGCTGGTCGGGGCGGACCGGCCGTGTGGTGGGCACGGTAGGGCCCGCGTCGCTGGCTTCCGGGTCGGTCCTGGTCAGGGCGGTGGCAGGAACGGGGCGATGTCGGGCGTATCGGATGGGCGGGCGGGGGTGTGCACCCATCGGACGACATTTCTGCTGAATCCGCTTGACCACCTCTACGAGGTCGAGCGTGGATGCGTGGTGCCCCGTCACACGCGGGGCCGCGCACTGTATTCGCGCAGTTCAGAGGTGGTAGCGAGGTGGGTCGTGTGGGTGTGAGTACTTCGGTCACGGTGGCCGAGGTCGGCTCACTGCTGATGGTTGGCGGGTGTGGTGTGCGTGGGGAGCGAGACGAAGGTGAGGCCGTGCATGGCCGCGCGTGAGGGGTCCACGTTCAAACGGTGCGGATGCCGAGACGAGAGCACCGGTAGGGCGCTGGGGACAAGGTGTCCGCAGCTCAAGCGCCGGACTGGGGGCTGGAACCCGGCCCATGGGGCGTGGGCGTTCCAGTACGAGCTTCCCCCGACCAGTGAGGGTGGGCGCCGCCAGGCCCGACGGGTCGGCCTGGCTTCCCAGGAACAGGCCCGTGCGGGGTTGGAGCACGTCAAGGCGTTGATCGGCCTGGCGGAGAAGGACCCCACGGTCGAAGCGCAGATCGCTGACCTGGTCCAGGCGGCGTTGAAGCAACGCCGCCCACTCCCGGACCTTCAGGAGGTGCACAAGCGGGTGGCGATGGCGGTGGACGTGCGCACCGAACCACCCACCGTTGAAGTGTGGCTGGGGGAGTGGTTGAAGGGAAAGCCCGATCTGGCCGCGGGAACCCGGGCCTCCTACGCCGGCCACATCCGCACCTACCTCGCCCCGCACCTGGGTCGGCTCCGGCTGGACAAGCTCCAGGCCCGTCACGTCGAAGCGATGTTCGCGGCGGTTGAGGAAACCAACGCCCACATCCTGGAGTGCTGCGAGTCCGATGACCCTCAGGTGCGGGCCTCGGTCAGGGGGCGCCGGGTGATCTCGCTGTCCACCAAGCACCGGATCCGCGCGACTCTTCGGAGTGCGTTGTCCGAAGCCGTCAGGCGTCCGGATCTGCCGGTGTCGGTGAACATCGCCTCGCACGTACGGTTGCCCTCCTGTCCTAGGAAGCGTCCGCTGGTGTGGACTCCGGACCGGGTGCGCCAGTGGGCCAAGGACGGCACGGTGCCGGGAGAGGTCATGGTGTGGACCCCGGAGCAGACCCGCGCTTTTCTGGTGCACGCGAGGAAGTACCCGTGGTTGTATCCGATGTTCCACCTGATCGCCGTCAAGGGCCTACGGCGAGGAGAAGCGGTCGGGCTGCCCTGGGCCAACACGAGGTTGATAGACGGGCAGATCGACATCCGTGTTCAGGTGGTCCAGTTGGCGTGGGAGACGATCACCTCCACCCCCAAGAGCGCAGCGGGCCAGCGCACCATCACTCTGGACGCCGACACCATCAAGGTGTTGCGGGCTTGGAAGCGGTTCCAGAACGAAGCCCGCCTCAAGGCCGGAGCAGGCTGGACGGACAGCGGTCTGGCCTTTACCCGGGACGATGGTTCGGGGTGGCATCCGGGGCAGGTCAGTGACTGGTTTCTGCGCATCGTCAGGGCTGCAGGGTTGCCGCCGATCACGTTGCACGGGCTCCGCCACGGGGCCGCCTCACTGGCGCTCGCGGCCGGGACGGACGTGAAGATCGTGTCCAGCGAGTTGGGGCACGCGACCACGCACTTCACCCAGGACACCTACCAGTCGGTGTTCCCCGACGTGGCCAAAGCGGCGGCCGAGGCCACCGCCGCACTACTACGCGGCACATCGACTGCGGTCGGGTAGCCGAACCGGCGAGCACACCGGGAGCCGCACAGCACCACCGACCCCAGGCCTGTCCACGGGTTCACCCCTGCTGGCCTGGGGTTTCCTCGCGTCCGGGACCAGTAACCGATCGGATCAAAGGTCCCCTGGTTCGGCTCGTGCTTCAGACAGTTCGTTGCGCCAATGACGCAGGACCTCCTTACTGGCTTTTGTGTGGGGGTGGTGGGGGCCGAGAACGCGCAACTGGTCGCTGACGAGGGCAGAGAGGAGTTCGACGGCTCTGACGGTGTCACCAGACCTATAGGTCCACGTGGCGAGGTTGCTGCGGTTGACCAGGACCTCCGGGTGGTCGGGCTCCAAAAAACGTAGGAGGTCGGTCAGGAGAGCCGTGCAGGCTTGGACGGCTCCGGAGGTGTCCCCGGCTTCGTCCCGCCAGAAAGCGAGGTTGTGGCGTGTAGCAAGGGTCTTGGAGTGGTTTGGGCCGAGGACACGCAGGCAGTCGGTGAGAACGTCTTCGTAGACCCGGGCAGCTTCGAGAGGGTTTCCAGCCTTACCGTGCACAGAAGCGAGATTGGCTTTGGTGATGAGGGTGTGGGGGTGGTCGGGGCCGAGAACACGCAGGCAGTCGGTGAGGAGTTTTTCGTAGGCCTGGGCGGCTCTGGCCGCATCTCCGGCTTCACCGAGCCATCCGGCCAGATTGATGCGGGTAACCAGGGTGTCGGGGTGGTTTGGGCCGAGGACGCGCAGCCGGTCGGTGAGGAGTTTTTCGTAGGCCTGGGCGGCTCTGGCCGCATCTCCGGCTTCACCGAGCATGGAGGCGAGGCCGTTTCGTGTGGAGAGGGTGTCGGGGTGGTTTGGGCCGAGGACGCGCAGCCGGTCGGTGAGGAGCTCTTCGTAAGCCTGGACGGCTCTGGCCGCATCTCCAGCTTTACCGAGGCTGTGGGCGAAGTGTGCTCTTGCCATGAGGGTGTCGGGGTGGTCGGGGCCGAAGATGCGTAGGCGGTCGGCAACAAGGTCCTCATGGATTCGGGTGGCTCCGACCGTGTCTCCGGCTTCACCGAGCATGGAGGCGAGGCCGTTTCGTGTGGAGAGGGTGTCGGGGTGGTCGGGGCCAAGGACACTCAGATGGTCGGTGAGGAGTTCTTCGTAGGCCTGGACAGCTCCGACCGCATCTCCCGCCTTGCCGCGGTGGTAAGCGAGATTGGCTCTCGCGGCAAGGGCCCAGGGGTGTGTGGAGCCAAGGACGCGCAGGCAGTCGGTGACAAGGTCGTCGTAGGCTCGTACAGCTCCGGACAGATCGCCGGCTTCACCGCGCCACCCTGCGAGGTTGTTGCGGGTGATGAGAGTGTCGGGGTGGTTTGGGCCGAGGACACGTAGGTGGTCGGTGAGGAGCTCTTCGTAGGCTTGGGCGGCTCCGGCCGTGTCCCCGGCTTCACCGAGCATGTGGGCGCGGCTGGATCTCGCGGTGAGTGTTTGGGGATGCTCTGAGCCGAGATGCTGGCGGGCTGCCTCGGACATGTGCTGCCAGTAGGTCACAGCCTCCTCCACTTGACCGGCTGCTCTCAGACTGTGGCCTGACCGGAACAGCACCCTGTGTCCCTTCGGCTCCCACAACCACTCTTCACTACTCCGACCCTCCACTGAGTAGTGGCGACGTAGTGCGGCGGTGTTGCTGCGAAGCTGCTGTGTCAGAGATGTGTCGCGTTCGACCTCGGGCCACACCTTGACAAGGGCGTCTGCCAGAGCGCGCACGCCAAGACGGTCGGGGCAGGTGGTGGTGTGCTCCCGGGTGGCGCGCTGTATCAGTTGGTGGGCTCCAACGAGGACTTCCCGAGGCTCTTCTCCACCTTGTCCGGCGGACGGGACGGTGGTGCGGGTGATCAGGTTCAAGCGGCGCAAGTTGGCCAGGGTGGTGCGGATTTCATGCGCGGTCAGTGCGGTAGTCGCGGGTGGGGCCTGGGATGAGACCACGGGACGGCTCAGTGCATGTCTGAGTCTTGCCAGTAAGCCCTGTGTCCTTCGGTCGGGCGGGGTGGGGATGGTGACCGTATCGCGGGTGTGGTGGGGGGCGAGGTAGTCGAGCACCGGCGGGGCGGTGAGTACGCTTTCGGGAATGGCGGTCCCGTCCAGAAGAGCGATCAGCCCCATCAGGGGGCGGGCCACCCCTCGGGGGGTGAATGCGTCGGCTTGAGCTAGGGACAACTCCCAGGTCGCAGCCAGAGGTACGGGGTTTTCCCAGTTGGGGAACACCTCGTCCAGCGTGCGTATTCGGCTATGGAATAGTTCCAGGTAGGCCGTACAGCCCATCTGGAGTTCGGCCATATAGGCGACCGCCTGCCCCAGTGCCAGCGGCAGATATCCGAGATCGCATGCGAGGGAACCCCGCTCCGTGGTGGTGTGGGTGATTCCTGCTTCGTTGAGGGCGCGGATGAGAAAGGCATGTGCTTCGTCGGGGGTGTAGACGTCCACATCAAGCAGGTGGCGCCCCTGGGTGGTCAGAGAGTGATCACGTCGCCGTGTGGTGACCAGAACACGGCCATGGGGTTGGTCGTGAGGGGGCCACAGATCCCGCACCTGGGCAGGGTCAACCAGGTCGTCCCACACAATCAGCCAGCGCCGGTTGTGATGCTTGTTGGGATCCTGCAACCAGGTGAGGAAGAGAGCCGCAACCTGCTCGGGGTCCTCAGGGATGGTTGAGAAAAGCTGGCGGGCAGCTTGGGTGTAGGCGTAGGTGATCTGGTCACGGGTGGAGGCGTTGGCCCACACAAGTACGTCCACCCGTTGGTCGGGGGCGGTGATGTCGCGGAGGGTGCGGGCGTGGTGAGCAGCCAGTTGGGTCTTGCCGACCCCGCCGGTACCAGAGAGGACCTGTCGCAGGACGACGGTTCCGAAGTCGTTCAGCGCGGTGCTGAGGTGGTCGGCGATGGTGCGGTGCTGGTAATGGGCGGCCTGTTCGGGGATGACGCCCACCCGGATGGGCCAGTCCACCTTGTGGGCCGTGTAGTGGTGGTGGACCTCCTGCTTTCCGGTGACCGGGCCGTAGAAGATGCTGTTGCTGAAGTCGATGTGGTCGCCGTTGTAGAAACTGCTCACCGGTCGGACCCCTGCCTGCCGTTACCGGGCCCGGAACGGAAGCGGTTAACCTGCTTGCCGACGATGCTTCCGTGGAAGGTGCCGTTTCGGAAGTCCAGGTGGTCGCCTCCGTAGGTGGTGTTCTCCATGTACGTATCCCGGCCCTGGATGAGGGTGGCGCCGGAGACGTTTCCGTTCACCGTATTCACGGTGTTGCCTTCACTTTCCGGAGTCGGGGATAACGCCGCAGGAGAGGACTTGGAGGTGGCGGCCCAGGCAACGGCAGTGACGATCAGAGCCAGGGCGGCAGTGATGCCCGCGGCCCATGAGGCGGCCTCCCATCCGTCGCGTGTGCCGGGACCACCCCCGAGCCACAGTCCGGCGCCTAACGCGGCCGGGACCGCGACGCTTGCCGTTGCTGCCCAGATCCACCTTGCCTTGCTCATGTGACCGATTGTGGCGCGTGAAGCCCTGTGGGATAAGGGGTTTGGAGCGAAACGGCCGTATGTGGCCTGTAGGGGCATCACGGCATACGACCCCGGACCGCGCGCGTCAGGGCGGCTATGGGGCGCTGATGGGCGGACACGGTGCGCGCACGTAGGGTCACGGAACGGCAAAGTGCTCCGCGAGGTGGCCCTCCACCTGTACTGACCTTGTACTAGGGAGCACACATGGAGCACAAACGGCCCGGATTCGGGCCCCGCACCTTGCCTGTTCGACTCGCGCGCCCCGTCTGACCTGGGATTTTGTGGCGCACCCGGCAGGATTCGAACCTGCGACCATCGGATGAGAAGTCCGGCGCTTTCGTGCCTCTACGTGCTACAGGGTGCCGTTTCGTCCCTATCTATCCGATCATCGCCATCGTTTCGTGCTAAGGGGTGCCGCTCGGTGTCGTCCCAGTCCGGAACTGCGGAGCATAATCGGAGCACACACCGGCCCCTGGTGGCGTCCGATGGCACCTCGCGAGATTCTTGCGAGGTGATTCCAGCTCCACCGCGTCTCCTGCCTCTTCTCACGGGAGTGACTGGCGGCGGCCTCAAGTCTGGCGACCCAGCCGAGGTACCAGTCCGTGAACCCGCCCCGTGCGCCTGGAGCGCCCAGGGGGCGAAAGCCACCCTCGGCCGGGAAGCCGTCGACCCACATGCTGCCACGCTCCGGACCTCTCACGACGAGCCAGACGAAATGGCCACAGCCCTCGTGGCTCAGGCACAGCGCTCCGGAGGCGAACCAGTCGAAGAGTTCGTCATCGGCCTCCCGCCACAGGCGGTACGCGGCCTCGAACGCCTCCGGCGTCTCGAAGCCGGACCGCACCGGTTCCCGGCCCTCATACTCGGCCAGGCGCTGGGCTCGTTCCTCCACTGTCTGAAAGGCGACTGCTAGGGAGTCGGACTGTGTCTCCTTACCCGGGGCGGTCCATTCCCACCCCGTGTCCGTTCGACGCAGGGTGCTGAGCCCGTACCCCGGCCCGGCGCCGCCGGCGCCGACCTGCAGGAGGAAGCCTTGGTAGTCTGCGGGCAGCGAGACGCCGTACCGCGTCTCCGCCTCAGCGACCTGCGGTTCCAACAACGGAGCGGCGAGCCAGAAGCGGTGGCTCGTCACTCCTCACCGGTCCCGGGCTCTGAGGACATCGCGCGTCCGGTTCGTACGGGCCAGGGCCTCGATTCGCTGAGGGACATCGCTCCACGTTGATAGGCGGGTTCTCCGCGGTCTTTGTATTTCCTGTCCCGAAAACCCCTATGGTGCGGCGGCGAAGGCTAAAATAACCGTCCGACTCGATAAAACGGACACGAGGGAAGGTGGCGCCGGTGCTCCCCGAGACGTTGGTGGCGTTGGCAGCGGCAGGCGGTACGGCTCTCGTCAGTGCGATGGCCAAGGACGGCTGGACAGCGACGAAACAGGGGTTTCTCCGGCTCGTCACCCGGCACACACCCGAGGCGGCCACTGAGCTCGAGGGGGAGCTGGACCGCGGTCACGCGGAACTGGTGGCGGCTCCGGAACCCGATCTCGAGCGCACGCGTGCGATGCAGGCAACACAATGGCAGGACAGGATCGCGCGCTTGCTCGAAAAGGCGCCGGAAATGGAACCGGAACTCCGGAAGTGGATTCAACAGAGTCCCATAGCTTCCATCGGCGGCTTCACACAGACGGCGACCGCCAAGGACGACGCCCAGCAGGCGGTACTGGGCAACGGCGTGCAGAACGTGACCTTCCAGAAGGGCAACCGTGAGTGATGGCTTCCCCTTCGAAGTGACGCCGAAATCCGGCTCCGAGAACCAGCACGCCCAGGCTGAGGGTGCGGCCCAGCAGGCCGTCCTCCACAGCGGGACACAGAACGTCTACTTCGTTGCCTCACCTGACCCGCAGCCCGAGGCCGCCGTCGCGGATGGTCGGGTGCTGCCGTCCGCGCTCACCGGCCTGATCCGGGCGGTCTGTCAGGTGACCGACGACCTGCCCTACCCGCTCCCCGGATACGACCGCCCCTCGCTGTCGGGTGTGTACGTTCGGCAGAGCGTGAGCGCTCCCCTCGATCTGCGCCCGGTGTGGGAGGAAGAGAGCGATCCCGATGAGGTTGAGCTGATCGAGCAGTACCGCAAGGCCTCCCGGTTGGCCCAGCCCTTCGAAGAGGTTCTCGACCAGCACGACCACCTGGTGCTGGAAGGGGCGGCCGGGCTCGGCAAAACCACGCTCGGATACCAGCTCGTGGGCAGCCTTGCACGGTCCCTGCTCGATGATCCCGAGCCCGGAGACCGCGGTTCACTGGTTCCCCTGGTGCTCCCCGCACGGGTGCTCGCCACCCACCTGTGCCCCGGTTGGGGCGCGACGGTCCAGGCCGCGATCGCCGCTGAGTACGGGGGCATTTCCGACGGCGAGGTAGCCGAGGAGATCTTCGGCGGGACAGTCGGCGGACGCCGGTGGCTGATTGTTGTGGACGCCCTGGACGAGATCCCCGACCAGACGGCGCGCGAGCGCCTGCTCACCAAGCTGGCCGCGCACATGGCACAGCCCCGCCCACCGGTGCGCTTCGTCATCACCACCCGCCCGCTTCCCCCAGGTGAGATCGCCCGGCTGCGCCGTGGCCCACAGGTTGGCTTCTTCGAATTGCTTCCCTTCGACCGGGACGCGCTGATCCGCTTCGCGCAACGGTGGTTCAACGCGCAGGACACCCCGGAGGGGGCCCTAGCCACCGAGGGCTTCCTGGAGCAGGTGCAGGCCTCGGGCCTGTCCGGGATCGTGGAGGTACCGCTGCTCGCTTCCGTCGCTGCGAGCGTCTACGCCACCCGCCGCGACCGGCTGCTGCCCGCCAGTCGGTTCGAGCTTTACGAGAACTACATCAGTATGTACGCGCAGGCACGTGCCGAAGCTAACACGGGCAAGGATGAGCGCGAGCGGAGCCGCGAGGAGTCCGCCCTACTTGACTGGCTCGACCAGCACCGGGTGGAGATGCTGGAGCTGTTGGGCACCGCCTACGTCAGCCGGGAGACCCCGCTGTTGGAGGTCGTCCGCCAGCGGCTGGACTCGGAGGCCGAGGACGCACCAGCACCGATCGGGACCTTCTGGGAGAGCACCGTCATCGACTGGCTCTCTCGTACCGGCCTCGTGGTCCTGC
Source organism: Nocardiopsis deserti (assembly GCF_008638355.1). Taxonomy (NCBI): domain Bacteria; kingdom Bacillati; phylum Actinomycetota; class Actinomycetes; order Streptosporangiales; family Nocardiopsidaceae; genus Nocardiopsis; species Nocardiopsis deserti. The sequence continues at coordinate 139,822 of NZ_VWVS01000014.1, forward strand.
GCGGCGGTCGGCCACGCTTCCTCCACCAGACCTTCGCCGAGCACCTCGCTGCCTCAGCAGGGGCCAAGGCGCTTCCCGAAACCTTCCTCCCCGAGCAGGAGCCCTGGGAGGGTCTGATCCGCGGTTTGCTGTTGGGGGACGAGGGCGCCGAGCGCACAGTGGTGCACCACTTGCACCTCACCGCCTCCCGAAACGGGCTCCTGGCATGGCTCCAACGCGCGACCTACAGCCATCGTGAACGCGCCGTGGCTCTAGTCGCGCAAGGCGTTCCCTGTGACGACCAGCGGCTCGGCGTCCACTTGGACTTCATCGCGCACAGACTGTCCACCGACTACGCCGAGGACCTGGCCTCACTGGCCTCACTGGTCCGGCGACCGCAGGTACAGGACCGCCTCCGCGCGCTGCTCGAGGACGACCTCGTCCGGGCCGAGGCGAAGATCAAGATCATCGAGATCCTGGGGGCGCGGTCCCCGCAGATCTGGCCACGCAGCACAGAGCTCTTGGGCGGCTACACGGGTACGGAGCACCCAAGTGCACTCCGTCTGGCGGCGGCCCGTGTTCTGGCGAAGCTGGGTCGCAGGCATCTGCACACTGCCACCTGCGTCTTCCGCGATTTGGCCGGTGATGAGTCACGTGCTGATCAGGAGCGGTTGGAGGCGGCCGAACTGCTCGCCAAACTGGGTCCGGAGCACCGGGCGGAGTCGGTCGCCACCCTCCGGCAGCTGACCGACACCAGCAACCCCCTGCGTAAGAAATGGACCGCCGTCACCCTGGCCCGGCTCGGCGACGAGCACCGGGAACGTGCGGCCGAAATCCTGGGCGAACTCGCCGTCGACACCGCTCTGCCGGAGTGGCAGCGCCGCGACGCCGCCGAGGAGCTGGCCAAGCTGGGGCGCGAGCACCGCGAGACCGCGGTGGCGGCCCTGCGTGCCTCAGCCGACGACCCGTTTCTCGACGCGGCTGACCGCGCCCTCGCTCTTACGGCGATCGCCTGGATCGCCCCGGAGACCTGGGAGGACGCGGTCGAAGCTCTGATAACGGTCGCCTGCGGGACACAGCAACGCCCGCACCAGCGGTTTCGAGCGGTTGAGAGTCTCGCTCAACTCGGTGGTGAACAGCGGAGCGGACTGGCAGCCATGCTCTCCGATATCGTCGCTGATCCGCAATCGGATACCTTCGATCACTTCGCCGTCGCCAAGCAGTTTCTGGTGCTGGGACCTGAATGGCGACCGCGAGCTGCCGAGGTCTTCCGCCTCGCAGCGGAGGTCCCCAATGAGAGCTTCCGTGACAAGCGGATCAATGCGGCCATGGAGTTGGCCAAACTCGGGGACGAGAACCGGCACCGGGCCGCCGCCGCGCTGCACGGGATGATGACCGACCGGACCATTGAGCCCGACGACCGTGTGAAGGCCGCGCAGACACTCGCCGGTCTGGGAGAAGTGTACGTACAACAGGTCCGTGAGCACTGTGAGGAACTACTGAACCACCCTTTTGCGTCTCCCGAGGACAACGTCCTGGCCCTCAGCGTGCTGCACTCGCTCTCCCCCGACAACCAGGCCGTTCTGGCCACCGCCATCAAGGGCGTTGTCGGTCGTGCGAACGTGGATGGAACCTCTCGCATTCTGGGTGGCGGGGTACTGCGCAAGCTGGGCGGCCTGCACACCGACCGAGGCGGCAGGTTGCTGGCCGAGGCCTGTGAGGATTCGACCCTCACCCCGCAAGAGCGGTTCACCTCCGCGGACCTCCTGCTGGAATCCGCGGCCGCACCCCGGACGCCCGCCGTCAGCGCATTGCTGCGCATGTCCCAAGACCCAACCTTCAAGCCCAACGACCGGCTGGTCTCCCTCCGGCGACTCGCGGATCATGATTGTCTCCCGCCCAGCGAGATTTTCGACGGGGCACTGGCAACCCTGAAGGCACAGCAGAGCGACATCAACTACATCCTGGTGACATTGGAATCGCTGGGAAGCCGCAGATCGGATCTGCACGACCGGTACCTGGCGTGCGTGCGTGATCTGACTAGGGATCAGACACGGACGTACCAGGACCGTCTCGCTGGTGTCGTGAGACTGGCAGCGTCGCAGACCCCGGACACGGAGTCGCTGAGCCTTGTCACCTGGATGGCGGGTGCGCGAGGACAGGGGATGGGCCGCATTCATGCCGCAAAACTCTTGTACACCCTGGGTGGTGAGCATGGTGCGAACGCGGTGCGGTTCCTGGACTTGTTGGCTGGAGACAAGATGGAAGATACCTCCATACGGTCTCGGGCCCTGTTGGCACTCGCGAGGATTCATCCTGATCGGCGCTCTGACATCGCCAATCACCTTCTCGAGCTCTTGGAGCAGGATGCACGCGAGCAACATCTCAACTTCCCCCAGAATTTGTTCGAGGCTTTAGCACAACTGAACTTGACCGCGAATCCGAGGGTGGCGGCAGCCCTCAGTCTGATCTCGGAGGACCTGAAAGTCTTCCCTGAGCGGAGGATCGATGCGACGATGGCGCTGGCCCGTTTGGGCGGCACATACCGCGAAGCCGCAGTGATGACCCTCCAAGCGGTCGCCAACGATGAGTCCGTCGCCCCGAGTGCCCGGTGCCGTGCCGCTGCTGAACTGGCCTTCTGGACAGGTACCGACCGTCAGAACGCCATCGCCGCCCTGACCTCTCTCGCGACCGATCAGCGACGCTGTGGAGAGCATCGTGTCCGAGCAGCCAAAGAACTGCGGAAGCTGGGTACGGGACCCGCCGAGTCAGCAAGCGATGCCCTGATCAAACTGGTCACCGAGTCCGATGTGGATCTGTGGGAGCGGATCGGCGCAACGGACACATTGGTCGTCATGGGGCCGCGTGCCCGACACGAGGCCGGGAAAGCCCTCATCCAGATGGACAGTGCATCGTGTAGCCCGCTGCAATTCGCGCTGACACGGGTCAGACTGGCTGCCCTTGATAGCCGGTACGTTGCAGAGGCGTACGAGAGGTTGACCTCCGCCGCGGCCGACGCCGACCTGCGTGCCTGGGAACGACAGTGCGCCGTAGCCGGACTCTTGCAGTTGAGCCACCATCACCTCGAGCGCGCCGCGGAGCTGCTGACCAATCTGGCGCAGGATGATGGCCACACCCTGTGGGAACGCAGGCAGGCGTGTGAGGCACTCGCCTGCCTCGGTCCAGGGCACCGCCGACTGGCCGTCACCATGTTGGCGGAGCCCTCTACACCTGGAGAGGGCACGCGTGTATGGGAGATCAGTGAAGCGGCCAGCGCACTCGCGGAGCTCGACGCGGGGCACACTGGCGAAGCCCACGCATTGATCCTCTCCCTGGGTGAAGACCGGACGCACAGCTTCAACGAGCGGATACACGCCTTGGAGTTGCTTGTCGAATCGGGTTCTCCAACCACCGCGACCGCTCTGGAACTGTTGCTACAGATCGTCGCCGAACCGGATGCCGATGCTGAAGAGCGGATTAGCACCCTCATTCGCCTGACTCAGCGGGAGCGGAGCCGGGTGCGGGCACTGGATTTACTGCGCGACATCAGCCATGACCAAGAGGTGCCGAATCTCGCCCGTCTGTGGGCCGCAATGATACTCTCCGGCAGCGATCCGGGGCTACGCGAACCGGCTCTGTCATCGCTGGGAGAGTTCGTACAGGATTCCGCCCACAGCATTTACGAGCGTGCCCTGGCAGCGGGCCTGTTGACTGAGGAGGGGAGAGAACAGCACCGCCTGGCACTGTCGGTCCTCGACGCCTTTACTCAGGACCTGCGGGCCCGCCCGATCGAACGGGCCTATGCGGAGCACATACTCGCCCATTATGACCAGAGCCGGTGGTACATCGCGGATGCGGAGATGGTCCGTGCCGCCGACACCACGACGGACCCCGACGACTTGCGTGGGTTGCTTGCGGCCATGGCACAGTTCGACCAACGTCATCTGTGGGCATCGATGTGCGGACTCCGAGAACTCGTGGTGGACCACTCAGCTGCCCCAGGGGTGAATTTGCGGGCCGCATCGGACATCGCCGATCTGCTTGACAGCGGTAACAGGGTGAACAGATTCGCTCCGCCCTGCGGTGACTTCCGCTGACGACCATGGGCGTTCCCCAATGTGTCTCGTGCTGGGTGTGATGGAGGGCATGTTGGGTGCCGGGATCGCCTCCCGTCACTTGTCTTCTTCGAGCATGTCGGTGTGGGATGAGACTGGACGCGGAGGTGGTGATTGTGTCCGGGTCTGGTTCGGTGTTCAAGCGGTGTGGGTGTCGTTTGCCTGGTACCTCGAGGAAGGTCGGGGGCAGCTGTCCGCGGTTGCGGTCTCGCGGGCATGGGAGCTGGTACTTTTCGGCCGAGTTGGAGCATGTTCCGGGTCGGCGGTGCCGGGTGCGTCGTGGTGGGTTCGCTTCCCGGGAGGCAGCGCGCGCGGCGCTGCGCAGGGCCCAGGGTGTGGAGACAGATGCGGCAGGTCCGGTGGTGTGGACGGTAGGGGAGTGGCTTCAGCACTGGTTGGAGACTCGGACCCGCTTGCGGCCGCGCACCAGGGTCGGCTACGGCGAGTACATCGACCGCTACCTCAAGCCCTCGCTGGGCGCAGTGCTGTTGGAGGAGTTGACGCCTGCCCAGGTGCAGGAGGTGTTCGATGCGATCTCGTGCCGCACCACCCCGGTGGGGGATCGGCTTTCCCCGGCGATGGTGCAGCGGATCCGCGCCACGTTGCGGGCGGCGTTGAACACCGCGGTGCGTGAGCGGTTGCTGCCCTCCAACCCCGCTCGAGGCCTGCGGTTGGAGCCGGGGGGTGGAGTTGAAGGTGGTGCAGGCGATGTTGGGGCACGCGAGCATCGTGTTGACCGCGGACACCTATGCCAGTGTCCTCCCGGAGGTGGCGAGGGAGGCGGCGGAGCGAACGGCGTGGTTGGTGTTGCGGGACGCTGGGAGGACCGGCCGGCATACGAGGAGCCGGGGTCGGGATGGTCGCCGGGGCCTGGTGCTGGTCCCACCTGGGTCCCACCCTGGACCCACCGGCAAGACGACCCCCTCAGGCTTTGGCCAGGCAAGGCTGTGACCTGGGGTTTTGTGGCGCACCCGGCAGGATTCGAACCTGCGACCATCGGATTAGAATTGCCAGGCGCGGTGCCAGTGGTTGACCGCGCGGTTGGTGACACCGAGTATCTGAGCGATCTGGCTGTCGCGGAACTGGCCCTGCTCGAACAGAACGGCGGCGGTCATCCGGCGGTGCTGTTGTTCGGTGGCGTCCATGGTGGCCTCCTGAAATTGCTGGTCATAAGAGTCCTACCCACCTCGCAACAGAGAATCAAACATCAATCAGTAGTGTCAATTTCAGTGCGGCTTCCTGCCCGATCTGCGAGAATGGAGATGGCGAGTACGATCGCCAAGTCTCGTGAGTCGCTTCAGGGATCGGTAGGCCAGCTCGCGGTGTCAGCTGCCAGCTGTTCAGCCGCGTACCGCTCGTAGTAGTCGCGTGACCATGCGACGATATTTCCCCGCACGCGTCGCGTGCATGTTTGCGAAGGTGGCACTGATGCCGATCCGTTGGGATGAGATCAACCCGCACAAGGGCACACAACTCACGCGCCCTCGCGAGATCTACGCCTCGCTCCAGGATCGCAAATGGCCCCGGCTTCGCCCGGAGCAGAACGAGGTGCTGGAAGCGTGGTACGACCGTCGCACCGAGCCCGACCTCGTTCTCAAGCAGAACACCGGTGGAGGCAAGACACTCACCGGTCTATTGATTGCCCAATCGAGCCTGCATGAGGGCATGGGGCCAGCCGTTTTTCTCGTGCCTGACAAGTTCCTGATCCAGCAAGTCGTGGATGAGGCGAACGACGCCAAGATCGCAGTCACTACCGACACAAGCGATGAATCGTTCCGCTCGTCACGAGCGATCCTGGTCACAACATTCCATAAACTTCTCAACGGGCGCAGCACCTTCGGTGTACGCGGCGTGAAGAGAGTAATTCCGCTCGGCGTTGTCGTCATCGACGATGCACACTCCGCCCTCAACGCCACCGCCGGTTTGTTCGCGACGTCCATCCCTTCCTCATGCGATGCGTTCAAAGACCTCATCAACTTGTTCGCCGCCGAACTACGGGACCAGAGCCCCAAAGCCTTCGCAGAGATCCGGCTAGGTGGTTTCGGCTCGCCAATCCGGGTCCCTCCCAAGGCTGTTGCGGACCGGGCCGAGCAAGTCCTGAGTGTCATCCAGCCATACACGAACGACGATGACATCGGCACCTTGTTTTACCCATGGTCGTTCGTGGCTGACTCGTTGAAGCTCGCGACGGTTACGGTCACCTCCAGGAACATAGAGATCAAGACTCCCTGTCCAGAGGTCTCATTGATTCCGGCATTCCAGCAGGCGAAGCGCCGGGTGTACCTCACCGCCACACTCGAGGACGAGGGCGTGCTTGTCACTGAGCTCGACGCTGACGCCGAGGCAGTGCGCAAGCCAATCACTCCAAAGCAGGCATCCGACCTGGGGGATCGGATCATCCTTGCTCCACTGTCTATCAACCCTCAGCTTGCGGACACTGCGATCCATCAGTTGGCACGCGACTTTGCTGACGGCAACCGCGGCGCAGGGGCGAGCACCGAGCCAGTCAATGTGGTGGTGCTTGTTCCCGGTGACCACTCAGCAAAGCGCTGGGAACGTGTTGCCGATGAGACGTTGCATGTGAGGGACATGCAACCTGTCATCGAGCGTATGAAGGACGGTGAGCATGTGGGCGTCGTCGTACTGGTCAACAAGTACGACGGAGTAGACCTACCCGGAGATGCGTGCCGACTGCTGATCGTCGATGGCATCCCTACCCCACTCACACCCCACGAGCAGCGGGCCTCTGCAGCGCTGATCGGGTCGATGGCCTTCAAAGCACGCGAGGTGCAGCGGATCGAACAAGGTATGGGGCGAGGGATCCGAGACGTGGGCGACCACTGTGCCGTGCTGGTTCTCACCAGCGACGCGGCACTTACACTCCGTGATCCACAGCTCCGAGCGTTCTACTCGCCAGCCACACGCGCTCAGATCGAACTCAGTCAACAGCTTGCAGAACAAATCAGGGGCGAAGGTATCGAGTCGATCGCCGACCTCCTCGATATCTTCCTGCAACGTAAAAACGAGTGGGTCAGCAGGAGTCTGGAGACCACCGCCGACGTCACCTACGACGCAACAGGGAACGTCACCGAGCTCGCAGCCGGCCGCCGGGAAGCCTTCAACCGCGCCGTGGCCGGCGACATCGACGGTGCCGTACTTGTCCTACGGGCAGCGATCGATACGGTGACCGATCCCCTCGTGAAGGGCTGGTGCCTGGAAGAACTGGCGGCCTACGAACACCACGTCAACCCCGTCGCATCCCAGGGGACTCTGGCCGCCGCGCGCAGGATGAACCCTGCGGTGCTCAAACCAGCAGTGGCACCCTCCCGTAAGAAGATCGCTGGGCCTGCGGTCCAAGCCCAAACGGCAGCGATATACCTCAACGAGCATTACAATGATGCTCGTACGCTGGAGCTTGCTGTGGCATCACTATTCGACAATATCGTCTGGGGCGTCGAACATGCCGCGGATCTCTCAGAAGAGCAGTTCCGATTGCTGGGACTTCACCTTGGGTTCGGATCGAGTCGGCCAGAGAAAGAAGACCGAGATGGCGGTCCAGATAACCTCTGGGCGTTGTCTACTCAGCAGTATGCCGTCATCGAGTTGAAGACAGATATTTCGCGCGACAACCCTGTAATCATCAAGAGCGAGGCGGGACAGCTCACTCACTCGATGACCTGGTTCAGCAAGCGCTACCCGGAGGCATCAACGCCGACAGCCGTACTTGTTCACCCGTCGGATGAGCTTGATGCCCAAGCTCACGTACCGTCCGGAACGCGTATCATCACCAAGGTTCAACTCGATAGTCTGCGCGTAAAGGTGGAAGCCTTTGTCAAGCAGCTAACCGCCGGTGCTTCATGGTCCGACCCGTTGGAAGTAGCTGCTGCTCTTGCTGAACACAGTCTCACGGCCGAGCAAGTCCTATCCCGACACAGCAAGCAGATTCGCCGGTAATAGATAGATCCATCGAGGGCGTGTTCGGTGGATCTTGAGTGGTGTGTCTCGTACCGGGTCTTGTGGAGCAGTTTTTCTGGAGCCTCAGGACACGGTGCTTGGCTGTCTCTTCTCGAACTCTGCGGGTGTCAGCCAGCCGATCGTCGAGTTTCGGTGCTGCCGGTTGCGGAAGATCTCCAGATACTCGAAGAGCACGTTGGCCAACTTTAGCTGAGTCAACTACCTGGGGCAGACCGGAGATGGGTCATGGATGGATGCCGTGCTCGCAGTATTGTCGTGATCCTCGACTTGATACAGCGACCGCTTCCTTCCAGGGGCTAAGAATCAATCTGTTGATCGACTGCTGCTTCGTAGAAGGCATTCGCGAGGGCGACGATGAGCGCGTTGGTGGCTGGCCCGTCGGTGAAAAAGTAGTCAGCCATCGTGTTGTGGGCGCCCTGGTTGTCCGCGACCGCCTCCGTGACGGCTGCTTGGAAATCCGGTGACTCCAGGAACTGCTTCTTGGAGTTCACCTTGGTCTGGTTGATCAGGTTCGGGTCGGCGAGCAGCCGCTGGACGAGCCCCTGCACAAACTCCCGGACCTGGTACTCGGCGAACGATTCGGCGCCGAAAAGGTCGTTCATCTTGTCTATGACGACCTGGAGCGCGACGTACTTCGGGTCCTTCTTCGCTCCCGTGCCGGCGGCGCTGATGCCCTTCAGTTGACCGTCACCCACGAGTGAGATGTCGACCGGGGCAGCCTTGCTGTGCTTGACCCCGACCAGCACCACGTCCGAGAGGTCGATGTCGGCCGCCCAAGCGGACTCGGCGATGACTTTCTCCAGCAGGCGCAGGAAGATCGAGAGCATCTCCATGTAGGGATCGCCATAGTCGACGATCTGTGACATGAAGTCATAGAGGCGTACGTAGGTGGAGACGTCCTTGCGGAAGAGGTCGAGCGCCTGGAGCGTGACCTTGTCCCCTTCCTCGATCGCCCGCGCGTAGCGGCGCCGGAAGTCGTGCTGCGCGGGGCTGATCGCCGCCGAGAGCGCGTTGTTGCCCTTCCGGGTCACCCACAACTCGGCGACCTTACGAACGTCGTCCTCGGTGTAGATTCCGGCCTGGGCGAGCTTGTTGGCCAGGTGGATGACGACGTAGGGATCGGTTTCCGTCTCCAGGGCCGCGTTCTTGAAGTACGGCTCGAAGGCCGCCTTGATGTCCTCGGGCTTGTTGGCGAAGTCGATGACGAAGGTCTTGCGCTTCTGCTCCCCACCAACGGTGCGGTGGGTGCGGTTGAGACGCGAGAGCGTCTGCACCGCGGTGACACCCGACAGCTTCTTGTCGACGTACATCGCCGAGAGCAGGGGCTGGTCGAAGCCGGTCTGGAACTTGTTGGCGACCAGCATGATCTTGTACGTCTCGCCCTTGAACGCGGCCGCCAGATCAGTCCCGGCGCCGGGGTTCATGTTGGCCTCGGTGAACTCGTCATCCTTTGACGGCTGCGGGCCCCAGTCGCTGTGCCAGGTCTCGTCCTCGGGCATCGTCACCCCAGAGGAGAAGGCAACCAGGGTGCGGTAGTTGTACGAGGCGTCCTCGGCGCTGCGCCTGGCGATGTAGGCGTCGATGGCCAGCTTGTACTTCACCGCGGACTTGCGCGAGTCGGTCACCACCATCGCCTTTGCCCTGCCTTCGAGGAGATAGGCGACGTTGGCGTGGAAGTGCTCGACGATGATCCGTACCCTCTGGCTGATATTCGTCGGGTGGAGCTGCACCCACCGCATCAGACCCTTGCGGGCGGCGGCCTCCTCGACCTCGCCTCCGTCACCGCTCTCGGCCCTGCCAGCGATCTTCAACGCAGTGTCGTAGGACTGGTAACCCTTGAGTACGTCGAGGATGTAGCCCTCCTCGATCGCCTGCTTCATCGAGTACAGGTGGAACTCGCGCGGCTTGCCGTCGGGTCCCTTGCGGCCGAACAGTTCAAGCGTCTTGTTCTTCGGCGTAGCGGTGAAGGCGAAATAAGAGATGTTCTCCGACTCGGCCCGCTCGGTCATCTCCGATGCCAGCACCGACTCCACATCGACCTCGCCACCCTCCTCGATCTCCTTCACCTCCTCAGCGGTCAGCACCTCCTTCAGCTTCGAGGAGATCTGACCCGACTGGGAGGAGTGCGCCTCATCAGCGATGATGGCGAACCGCTTGCCCCTCAGACCAGCGTCGCTTCGGATCTCATCCAGCGCATGCGGGAAGGTCTGCACCGTGACCGCGATAATCAGCTCGCCGTTCTTCAACGCCTGAGCCAGCAGACCCGACTTCGACTTCGCGCCAGCCTTACGGACGTCCTCGGGGCTGATGGTCGCGACGATCTTGCCGGTGCCGTCGATCTGCCGGATCGCTTCCTGCAGCTGGGAGTCGATCACGGTACGGTCCACGACCACGATGACCGAGTCGAAGACCTTCTGGTCATCGACATGCAGCCGGGCCAGACGGTGGGCCGTCCAAGCGATGGTGTTCGTCTTCCCTGACCCGGCCGAGTGCTCGATCAGGTACCGCTGCCCGACGCCCTCCTCCTTCACCGCGTCGACGATGTTCGTGACGGCTTCCCACTGGTGGAACCGAGGAAAGAGCAGGCTCGTACGCCGCACGGAGGTGCCGGTAGTGACGTTCCACTCTTCCTTGGTCTGCACGATCATCAGCCGCCCGATGATGTTCAGCCAGGCGTGCTTCTCCCAGACCCGTTCCCACAGGTATGCCGTCGCCGACCGTCCGTCTGCGCCGGGCGGGTTGCCAGCACCGCTGTCGAAGCCGAGGTTGAACGGCAAGAAGTGAGTTTTCGCCCCCTCCAGCCTCGTAGTCATCGCCGCTCGGTCGTTCGAGACCGCGAAGTGCACCAGTGCCCGGTGGCCGAACGACAGCAACGGCTCTGGCCGCCCGTTCGTCAACGGAGTGCGGTGTTGCTTGTACTGGTTGATCGCCTCGTCCAGTGACTGGGTGAAGTCGGTCTTCAGCTCCACCGTGGCTACCGGGAGCCCGTTGATGAAGAACACCAGATCGATACTGCGCTGGTCTGCGGTTGAGAAGCGCACCTGCCGGACAACCCGCACCCGCATCGCCTCGTAGTGCGTTGTCGTGGTCTGGTTGAGCGACGTCTCCGGACGGAACTGCGCCATCTTCAACCGGCCGCCGCTGATGTACTGCACCCCGTTGCGCAGGATGTTCAGTGTCCCGCCGCCGTGCTCCAGTGGCTTGTCCAGCGCCGCGGTCAACACGTCGAGGAACTTCGCTTGTGAACCTGCCGCCTTCAACGCCTTGGCGTACGCAGTTTTCTGTGTCTCTTCCAACCACGCGAACAGGTCTGCAGGGAACAGCGCCCGCTCCCGGTCGTACTCACCGCCGTCATGGTCGTTCGCCGAGTACAGCCAACCCTGAGCTTCGAGGTACTGGCAGATCTCCCTTTCGAAGGCCTCCTCGTTGTGGTCGGCCATCACGCCGCCTTTCGTACGTCGATCTGCCCCGTCACGGCCGCCATGATCAACGCTGACCGCCGCTCCCTGGAGAGTTCGATGAACCGCTCGGTTTCGGCGATCAGCGCGTCGATCTTTGCAGTCTCATTATCCAGGTACGCGACGATGCGCCGCTGTTCACTAAGCGAAGGAATCGGCACCGGGAGGGCGCGAATGGCAGACACGTTGATTCGTCGGAACGTACTCCCGATCATGGCGCTCTCAACCGCATGTCTAACCTCGGTCCCGATCAGCGCATAGCGCAAGAAAGACGAGTCGATATCCGTTTTCCGACGTAGAAGGACAGTCTCCTGCCCAACTGCGAACTCGGGCAGGTAAGAATTAACAACTGAAACCAGCCCGACCGAGACGTTTCGTATGAAAAGCAGATCTCCCGGACGGGGCGCCCGCCCCGAAGCCCTGAGGTGATCGAAGAACTCTGCTGTCGTGTAGTTGCATTCTGATAGATCTACCGTGGCGCCCTGACACTCGCGGATGCTCGCCACCGGATAGCGGCGATCGTCGTCGACAAACTCGGCGGTCACATGGGCGCAATCGATAACGTCGACGACTCTGCGGAGTTGTGTCCGCACGGATGTCGCGTCTAGAACGGCATGTGAGATGACGGCTGCACGGCGCTCGTGGAGTATCTCGATCAGCCGATGTTGCTCCTCTATGAGCGTGTCGATGCGGCTCGTCTCGGAGGTGAGATAGTCTGCGATAGCGCGCTGCACCTCCACTGGCGGCAGCGGGATCGGAATCCTGGCTAGCTTCTCTGCCGTGAGGTGCGGCATTGAGACAACGTTGGAGTAGGCATGGATGAAGCCGCTAGCTCGCAGTGCGGTCAGATAGAATGATATGAAGCGGCCGTCAAAATCTCTAACTGGTCGAAGCCGGTTGATCGAGTTCTGGAACCCCCAGCCAGGAAGATCCTGGTTGACATACGCGGCACGGCCGAACCCGCCCTGGCCGCCCTCGACAACGACTACGTCGCCCCTGTGAATGCTCAAATGCTCCAGTTCGGACTCGCTGAACCACATCTCTTTCATATCGGCGAGGGCCAGCACGCCATCAGGCTGTACATTCGCAGCGCGCATGTAGGGCGCACGTACGTCATTGCCCGAGTCCTTGCTCTGCAACATCTTGCCGAGTGTGACTATCGCAGCATTCTTGACCTGGCCTGTCAGCCACCCATCAGGCAAGACGTTCCAGAGAGGACCCTTCACTGCTCCACCTCTCGCAGTAGACCAAGGATCTTGGCGACCTGTTTCTCCAGGTCGGCGTCGATATCGGCGAGAGGGCGGGGCGGAGTGTACCTGTAGAAGTGGCGGGTGAAGGGAATCTCGTAGCCGGTTTTGGTCTTGACCCAGTCGATCCAGGCGTCAGAAACGTGCGGCCTCACCTCCGCGTCGAAGTACGCCTGGATGACTTCGCGCTTCCCTGCCGCGCCAGCGGTTGAGCCGCCGTAGGTGAAGGGCACGTTTTCAGTGTCACGCTTCTTCGAGTCGGGTTTTGGGTGGCCCTTACGGTCGACGACAAGGTTCCCATCCTCATCGAACAGGGGGCGCTCGACGGTGATGGTCCAATAGCCGAACTCATCATTGCGCAACACCTTGGAGCAGTCAGGGTCAGCGTCCTCGAAGTCGGCGTACAGTCGCACGACCTCGGCGCGGTCATGGTCGCTGATCTCGCGTCCCTTGGATCCGAGGCTTTTGCGCATCTTGGTCCAGAATGACGTGCCGTCGATGAGCTGTACCTTGCCCTCACGGTCGGAGTGCTTGGAGTTGTCAAGGATCCAGATGTAGGTGGCGATACCGGTGTTGAAGAACATGTTGGTTGGTAGGGCGACGATCGCCTCGACGAGGTCGTTCTCCAGTAGCCACCTGCGGATGTTGGATGGGCCGGATTCGGCGGCGCCGTTGAAGAGCGGCGAGCCGTTCATGACGATGCCGACGCGGCCGCCGCCGTCCTCGGGTGCACGCATCTTGTGAACCAAGTGGAGCAGGAAGAGCATCTGGCCGTCCGAGGCCGCAGGGAGTCCAGGTGCGAAGCGGCCGTAGGGGCCAGCGGAGTCGCGCTCCTCCTTGATCGACTTGGCGTACTGCTTCCAGTCCACCCCGTAGGGCGGGTTGGACATGCAATAGTCGAACTGGCGGCCCTTGAAGGTGTCGTCGGTGAGCGTGTTCCCGAAGGCGATGTTGGTCGCGTCGTGTCCCTTGGCGAGCAGGTCGGACTTGCAGATGGCGTATGACTGTGGGTTGTACTCCTGGCCGTACAAACTCAGCTTCGCATCAGGGTTCTCGGCGAGTAGGTGTTCCTCTGCCAAGGAGAGCATGCCGCCGGTACCGGCAGTGGGGTCGTACAGCGACCGGATGATACCGCCCTCGGTGAGGTCGACGTCCTTCTCCGCGAAGAGAAGGTCGACCAGCAGTCGGATCGCATCGCGCGGCGTGTAGTGGTCTCCAGAGGTCTCGTTCGCGGCCTCGTTGAACTTGCGGATGATGTACTCGAACGCATCCCCCATGTCCGCGTTGGAGACCACGTCGGGATGCAGATCGACGGCGCCGAAGGACTTGACGATCTCGCGCAGGAGCCCGGCCTTCTCCAGGGCCAGGATCTCCTTCTTGAAGTCGAAGTACTCGAACACGTCCACATCGGCGGAGAACCGGTCGACGTAGTCAGCGAGGTTGTCCGCGAGCCCGTCCGCGTCGGCCAGCAGGTTCGCGAACTCGTAGTTGGAGGTGTTGTAGAACGTCCGCCCCGTGGCCTTCTTGACCTCGACCTTGAGCCGGTTCGGATTCTCGTACCTCGCAGCCAGCTCCCGTACCGCCGCACGATCGGGCTCGAGGATGCAGTCGAGCCGTCGCAGGATGGTGAACGGGAGGATCACTGTCCCGTACTGGTTGGGGCGGTAGGGGCCCCGGAGCTGGTCAGCAATTGACCAGATGAAGCTACCGAGCGTGCTCACAGGTTCCTCACGACTAGCAGTGCCGATCACTTTGTTAGAAACAGCAACCATCGTCCCATGGTCCAGATGTGGCCCCCTCGGCGTGCTCTTACCGATCGGCTCGGGTCGCTGGAGGCGTTGGTGTGTCAAGCTTGCCTCCCAGCACTCGCCTTCTCTGAGTACTGCTGCTTGGGATGAGACTGGGCTTGGAGATGGCGATCATGTCTGGGCCCGGTTCGGTGTGCAAGCGGTACGGCCGCTGTGGGGCTGACAGAGTGAAGGCGCGGGAGAGTGGGTGTCCCCGTCTGTCGCAGCGGGTCACGGGAGCTGACACTTCTCGGTGCGGTTGAATCTCCGGCTTGGGGAAGACGTTGGGTGCGTAAGGACGGTTTCGTCTCCCACGATGCCGTTCACGTGCGTCTACGCCAGACCAGGGAAACACACGCAGGTCCCCGTAGCCTTTCAGCTACGGGGACCGTGTGTCATGTAAGAACCGAGTGATCACCGAGTCTTTGGCTCGCTTCGCTGATTGCAGCGCAGAGTTCGTGGAACAGCTGCTCAGGGAGGGTTTGCCTGCCAAGGCCGGAGGATTGGAGTACAGGGATCAAGCTACCCATCTGATCGGATGAAAGCTTCCCGCTCCATGTGGTGAGCAGGTCTCGGGCCGCGTACCCGTCCTGTGCGCGGACAACAGTGGAGACCAGCTGCGACACGAGAACAGAAGCGTCTCCCCGAAGGCTTTCGATGAGCTCCGCTGTAACGATCCTAAGCCTGGTAGTGAACACGACCTGACGGCTCTCGACGGCACGAACACGGTTCAGGACCGTCTCCGTATCGTCGGCTGTGGCATCACCGAGCCCTTCGTGGCACCACAAAGCCAGGACCGCCTGGACGGCTCTCTCCCACGGTCCCCGAACCTCGCTGTCCTCGGCCATGGCCAGCGCAGTTCTCGAATTGCCTTCAGTGAGCGCGGCGATGACGGCGACCTGGCGGCCGTCGAAGAGACGGTCACCGATCCCGCCGTGTTGCCGGGCCTGCTCAGCGGCCTCCTGCCATCTGCCTTCAGTAGCCAGAGCCCGCATCCCGTCTCCTAGACACACTGTCCATAGCCAACGGTGCAGCTCTGCCCGGTCCTCGTCGGACGAGATGATCCGATCCAAGGGGAGCTCGTGGCCGTCGACCACGGTGGCCTTGGCCGCACGTAACCCTTCGCGCAGGGCGGTGAGCATCGCGAAGGCTGCTGTGCCGTTGCCCGCGCGGATACGGAGCCGAGCCAGGTTGACCACCGGTTCCAGGGCGCGTTGGGCCATGGCGGTGTTCAGAGGTAGGTGCGTCAGGTACGCGTGTGCGTGTTCCCAGCACCAGTCGCGGGCCAGGTCGGGCAGCCCGACGTCGGAAGCGAGCAGCGCCGCGCCGTTGTAGACCTGCGCGGCGGCGGCCAGAGCCTCCTCACCCGATCCGGAACGCGCAACCTCTCCCGCTGTGGTGAGTCGTTCCACGCGCGCGTTCAGGCTGTCCGCGGGCGGGCGCGGCCGGGGGATGAGCGGGAACCAGTGCGCGAACCTCATGCGGGCTCGCCCCAGGAGACCACCAGTGTGGAGTGGGCCCGCGCCAGCACCCGCCGAGTGGCGGTGGAGGGTTCCGGGACGGGGTTGTAGTGCAGGGCGAAGGAGAGTTCCTCGGCGCGGTGGGGTTCCCAGGCCCGGATGTGTTCGGTCATCTGCTCGGCCAGCTTCTGTCCGGCGGGGGTGTGTCCGATGACGCCGACCTCGTGGCGGCCCTGCTGGCCTTGCACCGGGCGCATCGTCAGATACGCCAATCCCCGCTCGCCCGCGGGGACGCTGGCCATATCCCCCCAGGGCAGCCCGGGGGAGACCAGGCCGCCGACCACGGCTCGGGGCTGGACCGGCATGCGCGAGACGCGGTTGTCCAGGCGGGTGGCCAGCCACAGCCACATCGGGTCCAGGGGCTGGCCCTTGCCGAAGTCCACCCCCGTCCAGGTGGTGGCGGAGGGCTCGGCGAGCACGTGGTCCACCTGCTCGGGTGTGATGCTCTGGTCCTGGTTGGTCTGGAGCAGGACCGTCCCGTCGGCGTCCAGGGCCAGGATGCGGCGCGGGTCGTCGCCGACACCTCCGCCGCGCAGGGGCATGAACGTGCACAGCTGGCTGCCTATGGACGCCCAGTGGTCGCCGCGGGCTTCGAAGACGATGGAGCGGGAGACGTCTCCGGCGATGCGCACCGGGGCGATAAGCCTGCCGCCGGGGGCGAGCTGGTCCACCCAGGCGCGGGGCACGTCGTGGCAGCCCACCGTGGCGATGATCCGGTCGAACGCGGCTTCGTCGGGGTGGCCGAGCGCGCCGTCGCTCAGGACCACGGTGACGTTGGTGGCGCCGTTCTCCTTCAGTCGGGCACGCGCGCCCTCGACGAGGTCCTGGTCGACGTCGATGGTGGTGACCGTCCCGGTCGGCCCGACCATGTGGCCGATGAGGGCGGCGTTGTATCCGGTGCCCGCTCCCAGTTCCAGTACGCGCATGCCCGGTTCTAGGGCGGCCTGTTCCAGCATGGTCGCGACGACTCCGGGTTGAGAGCCGCAGCTGATGGAGGCGCCGTTGTCGTCGTGCTTGATGTGCACGGGGGCGTTGGTGTAGGCCTCCTCCAGGGTGGCGTTGGGAACGAAGGCATGGCGCGGTACCGCGCGGAACGCTCCTTCCACCGCCGGGGTGGTGAGGACACCGTTCTCCCGTAGATGCCGGATGAGCCCATCGCGCAGGGCCTCGGCGGACGCGGATGTGGCGCGGTGGGTGGTGTCGGTCATGGCGGCCTCTCTGGCGGTGGTGGACAGGATGTGCTGGTCCCGGTAGGGCAGGCCCCACCGGTTGAAGGCGAAGATCAGGTGGTGGGCACACACCGCGCGCAGGCCCCGGTTCAACCTGCCTTGGGCGGCGAGGTCGGCCAGGGCGGCTCCGGCCGCGGTGAACACCTGCACCCAGCTGCTGGTGTGGCGCAGCGACCACGAAGAGGTAAGGGAGCGCGGGTTGAGGGCCATCAGGGTGCGCGCGGAGGAAAGCAGCTCCTCTTCCGCACGGAAGGGCTCGGGAAGGGCACGTAGGGCGGCGACCTTGGCCCAGACGTCGGCCTGCTCGAACCAGTCCAACCGGGCACCGCGCAGGAAGGCACTGCCGAGCAGGAGGGCGAGCTCGCGACGGCCCAGCTCAGTATCCGAGGCCGCACTGCGGCGTGCCAGGTAGGCGAGAATGTGGCGGCTGTCCTCGCAGAACGCGGTGTGGGCCAACGCCATCCCCGCCGCTCCGCCAAAAACCCCGGTCTCGGGCTCATAGACACCGTGCACCCACCGGGCCACGGCTCCCTCACGGTGGAGCCGCTCCAGTTCGGTGTCCAGAAACTGCCGGGCCGGACGGTCTCCGGTGTAGCGCAGCCGCCAGTGGGGCTTCTTGCGCACGAACCACCATGTCGGGACGAGCCCTTCCTCGCGTGCTTGTTCGAGCGCCGGGCCCAGGCTGTGCACAGCCCAGTGCTCGGCAGCGGTCCAGTCGGCCCACTGGATGAGGATTTGCGGTTGCTCGTTACCCATCAGTGTGGTGCTCCTGGTGGTCGAGGAGGAGGAAGGCGGCCCACCCCAGGACGGGGGTGGGGTTGTGCAGTGTGTGCAGAGTGGTGGCGATGCCCGCCGCGCCTTCCAGCAGGCCGATCCCAACCCTGGCGACCAGATCATCTGCCACCACGGCGGCATTGCCGTCCGAGAGCGCGGCGTACAGCTCGGAGGCGTTGCCCAGCGCGGTGGCGTGGGCGAGCACTGCCAGACCGGCACGGCCGTGGCACAGCGAGAAGTCCGGTGCAGTCGGTGACGTGGAAGTGTCGGTGAAGACGCGGGCGAGAGTGCTCTGCGCCCCGGCGTAGCGCCGCTGGTCCCCGAGCGCATCGGCGGCGAGCAACTGCGCCCGGGCCACACCGGCGGCGCCGTAGCACCACGAGGGCTGCTGCGGGCCGACCAGAGTGCACGCCCCGTCGAACTGGGCGCGGGTGACCCAGTACGGCCACCACGCCCCGGACGGAGACGTCTGTTCCCAGGTGTCGAGCCAGGCCAGGATGCGCTCGATGGCTTCCACGTGTCCGTCCACCTCGATTCCGCGCCGCAGGGCGGCTGCCAGGAGTGTCAGGGGACCGGCGATGCCGTGGGCCATGCCGGTGTTGGCGTGTCCACCAGGGAAAGCAGCATCGACCCTTCCTCCTGGACCGACCGGACTCCACCAGCCGGGAAGGCTACGGCCGTGGACGGTGACGGGCTCGGTCAACCGCACCAGAGCGGCCAGCAGACCCTGAAAGAGCGGGCCCTGCGGGTCGCGGGCCAGGAGCAGGGCTCCCAGCCCAGTTAGGCCCCGGATGGTGTCGAACTCCGAAAGCAGCGCAAGCTCACCGGCGTCCATCCGCGCGTGCGCTTGTTCCAGCCGGGAGAGCACGATCCGTTCCACGGCCCTGTCTAGCCGGGCAAGCTCACGCTCATACCCCAGGTGGACCGTCGCCGCCCGGTGCAGGACGAACGCCACCGCAGGCGCGCCGTAGTACAAGGTGCGTGCTGGGGGAGGAGTCCACGCCCTCGGCGACTGCACACTCCAGCCACCGCTGGACACGTTCCCACGGCCCGTGGCCGGTGCGCGCGCGTTCGATGTGCAACAGCGCCACCCCGACCGCACCGTGTGCCAGCGACTGGGGCCACCACCGCTCTCCGGCCAGAGCACGCCCCTGCTCGGGTGTGGCCAGGCGGTCGGCCACCAGCCCCGCTATCTCCGTCGCTTCGGTGAGCGTGGTGTTCACGCGGCCTCCTTCCGGCAGAGCTGAACGAGAACCTCGGTCGGCCGCCCCTCGCACCATCCGGACGAGCGTGGATCGGGAGCCTCGGTGAGAACCGTGCCGCCTTCCTTGTCCATCTGGGCGCGCAGCAGGAACAGGTGCGCCGGTTCGTCAAGGTTCAGCCGCAGCCGCTGGTCGCCCTTGCCCAGGTTCACCACGCCGGGCAGGTTGCGGCGCTCAGCCCAGAGTGCCCACGCCTGCCGCCACCGCGGCCACGGCGCGGTACGCGGGGGCAGGTCGGCGGCCCTGACACGCCACCGGGCGTTGGCCAGGACCACGTTGCCCGAGCGCACACGGGGCAGGAACGGCATCGAGGAGGCCACGCCCCAGTCGAACCCGAGGACCACCGCGCGTCCGGCACGGGGGAGTTCGGCCAGGAACCGGGCCAGCGGCGGGGCGTAGCGCAGGTTCAGCGCGTGCGGCACGACAGGCTCGACCCTGCGCGCCAGGGAGTGTGAGAACAGGAAGAGACCGTCGTCATCGCACCCGACCGCGAGATCGTCCACGCCCAGCTGCCCTGGCCCTGGACCGGGGCATTCACCCACGCTGACGACGTGGTCGAGAAGCCTCCCCGAGCGGACCAGATGGGCGCTGCGGGCTCGCAGCGGTGGGAACGACAACTGCACCGGAACCGCCCCGGTGGAGGTGGTGTGTGAGACGGCTTCGCGCAGGTCGTTCCGAAGACCGGCCAGGGCGGCGAAGCGTCCCGCCATGGTGGCCGCGCTGCGGGAGGCGCCCAGCACCGCGACGCGGAACCGGCCGCTGTCCAGCGCGGCTTGTGAGGGCGACTCCACGCGCAGGTTCAGTTCCGTGTTTCCAGGAGGCGGCGCGAAGTGTCGGGCGGCCAGAGCGTCCAGGAGCGCGTCTGCGGTGATCTCCCACCGCCCGTCCAGAGCGGCGGTCTGGGCCTGCTCCAGCAGCCAACGGTCGCGACTGGTGAGGGGCTCGGCGCGGCCTTCGGCGTCAGCGGTGGCGTATCCGTAAGGGAAGCCCAGCCCCGTCTGGGGGTGCACGACTTCACGGACGGGCACGAGCGCGTCGCCGTACCGGTCGGCGAACCGCTCCCGGTACGTGCGCCATGCGGGCAGCCCGTCCGGGTAAGGGGACAAGACGGTCAGCATGTGCGCGGCCTGCTCCGCCGCGCGCGCCACCGCCACGGGCAGGGCCAGGTCGGCGTCCACCCGCACGTCCACCCCCAACGACTGGACCCGGGACACGCGCGCGACCGCCTCGTCGGCCTTCCCCAGAGTGCTGGACCTACCACTGCGGTTGTGCTCCTCCACTGCCGTGTGCGCCCCATGGAGAAGCGACACCACCGGTCGGACTTCGGGCAGAGCGCAGCCGTTGCTCTGGGCGAGGGAAGAGACGAGGCAGCCAAGGGGATTGGTCTCGGTGAACGCCGGGGCGAGAGAGGTGAGCAGTGCCCGCACTTGGACCAATCGGGCGAGCATGGCGTCGGTGCTCACGGCAGACTCATCGGGGTACTCAGCGGCCAGTTTGGCACGGAGTACCGGCCACGGCACGGGTTGGCGTGCTGCTTCCAGGACCAGGTGTACGGCGCTGCTGATACGGATCTCGACCTGCTCCGTGTCCGACCCGGACGCACCCGGGTCGGGACGCGCGTACTGGGGCACGACGAGGTGTCCGCGCTCTTCGATGGCGGTGTTGTTGGCGACGACCAGTAGGTGCTCACGCACCGCAGGGAGGTCCTCCAGCGCGCTGACGGTCTCGGCCACCCATGCCCCGCCCAGAGAGACCACCTTCCGGTGGGCGCCATCCCACACCACCTGTGAGCGTTCGGAGAAGGTCGCGGCGGCCACGCCGGCGAACAGCCCGAAGGGAGTGGCGCGGCTGTGGGCCCGCAGCACATACCGCAGGACGGCAGCGGTCACCTTCCGCACCCGGCGCACCTTCACCACGGTCGGATCCTGGTCGAGCAGAGCTTCCACACCGGCCGCCAGGTCGGGCGAGGCGTGCCGGATCGCTTCGGTCAGACCCAGGTGCTTCCGCGCGCGGTGCAGCCACTCCAGCCACGGACGCGGATCACTGCTGCTCAGGTCCGGTACACCGTCCGTCGGCAGGTCGTCGAGCAGGCTCGCCCGCACCAACGGTCGGCCGACCACACGCCAACCCACGTACTGCTCCTCGCCGGAAGCCATCTCCCCTCCTCCCAGGAGCGCTGGTCGGCACCGGTTCCGGGCCGGTGCCGACCGTGCGGATCAGTTCGCGGTGCTGACGCACGCGTCCGGGCAGCTGGAGCCGCAGCCGTCGTCACTGGCGGGAAACGGCTGTGTGGAGGGGACGGACGCGATGAGGCGAAGGTCCAGGGTCAGCGGCTCGGACGGTTCGGTGCTGACGGGCTCGGTCAGGTGCATGAACTCTCCTGTGGGTGATGGCGGCGATGAACGGATCAAGGATCCGGCGGAGCCGGGAAAGCGTCGTTCAGGCCGAGGTGCTGGTGACGCACGTGGTGGGGCAGCTGGTTCCGCAGCCGTCGTCGGTGAGGTTGATCAGCTGGGCCAGGGAGTCGCTGTTCTCGATCAGTCGGATGTCGAGGGCGAAGGGAGATTCCGGGCTGGGGTTGTCCTGCGTGTTCTGCACAGGTCTTTCCTTTCTCATGGGGGCCTGTGAGCACAGCTCAGATTAGGGACCCGCACAAGACAGGTGAAGGTGTTTCCCGCCAGGGAATAAATTCATCCTTAGTGGTGCCGGTTATGTCCAGTTGCGGTATTCCTGGGCGAGGCCGCGCAGGAATGGCCTGGTCTTTTCGCCTTCGAGTGCGTGTTCGTGGAAGAAGGCGAATATCTCCATGCTGTAGGAGATATCCTTCGGGTCGCGCAGGGCGAGCTTGCCCGTGAACACCTCGACGGTCACCAGGCGGTCGTCGTAGACGGTGAACCCGTTGAGGGGACCGCTGGGCACGGGGGGATCGGCGGGCACGACGCGGATGTCCACGCTGGGCAGTTCGCTGAGCGAGGCGATCCGGTCCATCTGCACCGCCATCGCCTCCGGACGGCACAGCGGCCAGCGCAGGGCGGCCTCGGTCAGGACGAACACGAAGCGCTTGCCCTCGTCGTAGAGCACTGTCTGGCGCTCCAGGCGCCGAGCGAGCGCCGTCTTCCAGCTCGCACCGCGGTTCACCAGCGTGTGGGAGAGGGTCTGGCGCGCGTAGTCCGGGGTCTGCAGAAGCCCGGTGATCATGCAGGGCAGGAAGAAGCGGATGGTGGACGCCGAGGCCTCGATTGCGGCCAGGTCCCGCTGCGTCTCCCCGAGTCCGCGCTGGAGCGCGGTGCGAAAGCCCTGGTAGTCGGTGTTGGCCACACGGGCCAGCTCCAGTAGGCGCGCGGCCTCCTCCTGTCCGGGCGGAACGTCGAGCGCACGCAGGATGCGCTCGACGTCCAGCGCAGAGGGCAGCACGCGGCCGTTCTCGATCTTGCTGACCTTGGCCTGGCTCATCCCGCTGCGGACGGCGAGCCGCGCGCCGGTCAGCCCCGAGGCGCGGCGGAGGCTGCGAAGGGCCTCTGCCAGCTCGCTGCGCGGCTGTTGGGCACGGTCGGGCTCAAGCGTCAATCAGTCGGCCTTGTAGTACTCGGTGAAGGGGACGGCGTGTTCCAGGGCCAGGTTCTTGTAGGAGACGTAGGGGGCGGGGTCGGCCCCCTCCAGGAGTTCCCGGCCTCTCTGGGTTCCGTCGGCAGCGTAGTGCATGAGCACCACATGGGCGTTGTCGAAGAGCCAGAAGTCCTGGCGGGGCAGGCCGGGGTCGGGGGTGGTGGCGAAGTCGAGGATGTTGACCTCTTCACCGGCCTGGACGCTGAAGGCGTACCCCCACTCGAACTGGAATCGCAGGTGGTCGCCGAGAGGGCTGGTCAGGGTGTGGACCCGTCGGATCCGGCGTCCGGACTCGACGTGGTTGCGCACGCGGAGCAGGTAGCTGTCGGTGTGCAGCTCCTCGGCCGGGCGGGTCTGCCCGGCCAGGAACCGGCGTAGTTCCTCTTCCTCCTCGGGCACCGTGTAGCTGGGCAGGGTCTCCAGCCGGAACGCCTCGTGCTGGAAGGAGTCGAAGAACTCCCGCCAGGCGTCACCTTCCAAGCGCACGGGCGGCCTCCTCGATCAGGTGCGTGGGGATCTCGACCGCGGCCTCTCCGGGAGAGGGGGTGAGGCCGGTGGTGTCGGTCAGGAGTGCGCCCTGCACGACGACGGTCCCGTTGTCGGTGGAGTAGATTCCCGGGCAGTCATCCCGGTTGCAGTCGCCGGAGAGCTTCTTGAACTTCATGGCATGGCCCTTTCCGAAAGGGTCGAAACGGAATTTACAGTAGAGAGGCCAGTGGGTCCGGTCAATCTCTGGCTGGATATTCCTGCCTGGGAATAAAACCGGGTTGTGCGGGCGGTCATGCGCTGTCCTCTTGCGCACGCGACGAAGCGCCTCGGACAGTTCTCCGCGGCGCCCGTCGACGCTCTCTGGTTCCAGCACTAGGTGTTCAGTCGTGCCCTGTAATGCTTGTAGGGAGTCCCCAACCGAAGCGCGGTGTCCTTGCGGGAGATGTACTCCGAGACATTCGCGTCTTCGAGGAGAACTCGGTCGATCTGCGTTCCGTCGTCCTCGTACCGCATGAGGACGACATGCGTGTCATCGAAGAGCCAGAAGTCCTCATGCGCAGCGAACGGCAGATCCGAAGGCGTCTCCGTCTCGATGATCCGCACATCCTCGCCCGCCACGATGTTGAAGTCGTATCCCCACTCCATCTCGTAGCGCAGGTAGTCCGACAGCGGCGGTGTCACCACGTGAACACGCTCCACGCGGCGTCCGGAGGACCTGAACCTCCGCACTCTGTGTAGCCATGGGGAGTCCGCCAGTTCCTCGTCCGGTCGTGGCTCGTCAGCTAGGAAGCGTTTGAACTCCTCGTCCTCGGAGGTGACCCCATAGACCGGCAGGGTCTCCAACCGGAACGCGTAGTCACTGAAGGCGTCGAAGAACTCGCGCCAGGCGTCACCTTCCAAGCGCACGGGCGGCCTCCTCCCGCACAGTTCGGGGGGTCTCGACGAGGATCTCTCCCTCGGGGCTGGTCACACTCGTCACCAGATCGCCCTGAACGACGATTGAGTTCCTGTCGGTGGCCAACACTTTGGGACAGTCGTCGCCCTGGTCTTTTGCTGTCTCCACCAGGTTGCGACGAAACTCGCCTGCGTGAACTGGTCCGCTAGCGTGCGGGTGTGGTGTTCTTCCGTTCCCAGGTCCGCGGTGATTTATCACTGCAGTCCGCTGGAGAGCATCACGTCCCACAGGATGAGGGTTGCGGCGGTGGCGTTCTTTGGTCCAGAGGGCGAGGTCGATGTGGGTCGGGTCCTCGGTGGGATCGGGGGATCGGCGATCGTCCTGGGGGGCTTCAACGGTCATGAGAGCATGGTGTGAGATGCAGTTAGCGTTGGGGTGGGGCTTTTCGTGGGGTTTTTGAGGGATGGCCGAGGTTGGCCGCTTTTTAACTGGCCAGTAGGTCTCGTGGAGATAACGCCCCGCGTTTTCGCAGGTCGTTAAGCGTGAGCCCCGCGCACGCGGAGATGAGTCTGGGCTCACCTTGGTAGCGGAGTGGCTGGCGCTGTCTATACGGAGACGAGGACGCCGCGCGGGTGCTCGCCCTTCAGCTCACCGGCCAGGGCGCCCGCGTGGAAGGCGTCCCATTCTGCCTTGGTGTAGGTCAGGGCGGGGGAGACGGGGACTCCGGTGTCGGTGAGGGTGAAGCCGCCGTCGGGAAGGAACGTGGCGTGCAGGCGTCTGAAGACGGTGGTTCCGCCTGTCGCGACCTGGTCGAGGAAGTACTCCCAGTCGGCGTGGGGGACGGTGAGCGTGGGCCCGGCGGGGTTCTTGGTGTCACCGATCTCGATCACGCCCGCGTACGGGACCCGGACCTGGACACACCCTTGAGGGTTGGTGCTGAGACTCGACTTCACCCATGCCGTAGGCAGAACCTGGTCTTCCTGGGAGGGGCGACTCACTTCAGCTCCTTGAGGGTTTTGGAGAGGTAATTCGTGGTGTCTTCGGGACTCAGCGCGATCTCTTCCAGCCGCTTCAGCAGGAGCTTACAACGGCGTACTTCGCGTGGTTTGAGCAGGAAGCTGTTGCCCGTGCTGCCCTCCGCGTGGGCGACCGGGGGCTGGTCCTGGAACTCCAGGAGGGCGACGTTCCCGTTCAGGCCGACGTGCGCACCCAGGGAGAAGGGGAGTACCTGGAGGCTGATGTGGGGTTTCGCCTGTTCCTTGATCAGGTGCTGGATCTGCTCGCGCATCACCTCGGTTCCACCGATCGGCCTCATGAGAGCTGCTTCCTCCATCACCACCGACAGGCGCAGAGGTGGTTCACGGTCGAAGAGTTCCTTGCGGCGCATCCGGACGTCGACCAGGAGGTCGATGTCCTCCGGAGGTTTGCCGAAGGTGGCTCCGTGCAGGACCGCGCTCGCGTACTCCCGGGTCTCCAGTAGGCCGTGAACGAGAGTGGTCTCGTAGGCGTTCACGGACACAGCGTCGAGTTCGAGACCGATATAGGTGTCGAACCTGGGAGGTAGGACCTCGTCGTAGGCCTCCCACCAACCGGCTTCGGAAGCGTCGTCCAGGAGCCGGTGCAGTGACTCCCTCTCGCCGCTCTCCTCCACGTGGAACAGGTCCAGGAGCTTGTCGAGCTGCTCGGGGTCAGGGACGAGGCTGCCGCCCTCGAACTTGCTGATCGTAGAAGGCGCGCAACCGATGTTCGAGGCGACCCGAGCGCCGGTCAGCTTTCCGTCCGAGCGCAGTTTACGCAGGTGGGCGCCGAGCTTGCGGCGTGCTGCTGCCGGGCTGCGCTGAGCTTCCACGTCGTTCCCCTCATTCCGTTCTCGCGGCTCCGATGACCGGTTGGCACACCCACTCACCCTAAGTCTTAGGGCTTCCTGGACATGCCCAGGTTGTTCCTGGCACTTGCCAGGAAAGTTCCCAGAATGCATTATGGGATCAGTGAGCGTTCAGGTCGTCGCCTTCCGTGACGGATGTCGGACTGAACACTCGCAGTCGGCGAGGGGCGTCGCCTGGAGAGCCCGGGTGAGTGAGACGCCACTCGAACTGGATGTTCGCGCCGGGGCGGTTCTGTTGAGTCAGCATCCACCGTGCCCGTCGCCAGTCCATCCCTTCTCTCGGAAGGTCACGATGAGCAGCTTTGACATACCGCGGCAACGGACACCGTGGGATGACGATGGATCAGCAGCCCGTGCAGAGGACCTGCCCCGACGGGTGTCCAACGGAAGGCGGGGGGTGCGGACAGCGATCTTCGGGTCGCTGCCCTCGCAGGTCCGACAGATGCGCGCGTGGTGCCGTAATGGGGTGTTCGTGGACCCGCTGCGAGCCCTGCGCGTGGAAGTGGTGGCCAGCGAGCTGGTGACCAATGCGCTGGTCCACTCGGCCTCGGGTCGGATGGGTGGGCGCGTCCGGGTGGAGATGGAGCCTCTGCCCAGGCAACTCGTACGTATCGCAGTCACTGACGACGGCCCGCAGCCGGGCCAGCTTACTTGTCTCCCGCGCCTGTCACCTGAGGTCGATGCTCTGGCGGCGTGCGGACGAGGGCTGCGCCTGGTGGACCGGCTGTCCGTGGAGTGGGGCTGGAACGGTGAGCCCGGCACATCCCTGACCGTGTGGGCGCACATCGACCCCTACGCACCCGTGCCCGACACCGTCGAGGCTTGAGGGGCGCCGAGTGGCGTGGAACCGAAGTCAGGGCGCCGCCCAGTACGAGGCCGCCCGCCTGCTGGAACAACTCCACGAACGCTGGTGGGTGCTGTGGGGACCGGCTTCGCGCCGCTTCTTCGCCTTCCACCTCGGCCCGCATCGTGTTCCGCCGCTGAGCGCGGCCACACCGCAGCTGCTGGACGCGGCTATCCGCGCCACCGAGCGCGAACTTCGATCCCTTCGGCCGTGAGCGGGAAGCGCAGCCCTATCCGGGGCCAATGACACCCGCACACACAACAGAAAACAAGGTGCCCCGACCGGTGCTCCAACACCGGACCGGGGCGCGATCAACCACCTGAATGCAGCAGGAGGAAGACCGTGGAACACCCTACCGGGCGACACCGCAGGCCCCGCCAAAGCCTGGCCGGGCGCGCGTGGGCTCTGACCGTCGCCGTGCTGGCCATCGCCTTGGCCTACGTGTTCATGCCCGAACACCACCGACGTCCCAGGCCGGAGCGGACCGCGATCACGCCGCCGTCCCGACGCCGGGAACTGCCACCCACACCTGCACCCGCCAAGCGAGGCCCCGTCCACGAGCCGCCGGACTTCCCCAGTGGCCAGGTGGGGCGCACGAGGACGGCCCAGGCCTTCTCCCATGGTCAGAGCGACCGCCACACACAGGTACCCCGCCCTCGTTCCGGAAACGAGGCTGTCCCTTCCACACTCGATCCCGACACGGGCACGCTGGTCCGCCCCTACATGCCGCCGTTCCCGCGAATCCCGGTCGGTGACCTGCTGGCCGAACCCGTGAAGGAGCAGGCCGACGACTTCGCGGACCTGGCCGCCGTCATCCGCGTCTACCTCGACAGGGTCGGGTGAGCACCATGACGAAGACGCTCACTCCTGTCTCGGCTCCGGAACCGGTTCCGTCCCCGCCCCGGCGGGCGTCGACCTGGTGGGAGCATCGCGCCTACCCCTCGGACCTGGTCCAGGCCCGTCAGGTCCGCGCCGACCTGCGCGCTGATCTGGCAGGGTTCGATCCCGACCTGGTGGACACTGTGTTGCTGTGCGCGGCCGAACTGGCCGCCAACGCCGTCAAGTACGCACCCGAGGGCCAGGAGTTCCTGCGCGCCCTCGCCCTCCTGGACGAACACACACTGTGGCTGGCCGTGGTGGACGCAGGAGGCGGCACCGGTCTTCCTCGTATCCCGCACGACCGGTCGGCCGACGAGTGGTTGCTGGCCGAGGGGCAGCGCGGCCTGATGCTCGTCGACTCCCTCGCCCAGGCGTGGGGACACTACCCGGTGGGTCCTGGCAGCGCCCGCCTGGGCATCGGGGTCTGGGCAACCTTCCCGGTCTCTCCCGGTGAGCTCCCTGCCGGACTGCCGAGGTTCGTTCTGAGTAGCTGACCAAGCTCTGTTCCCTGACCGCCGTGGGCGGCGCCTGTCCCGGGCGCCGCCCACTGTTGCGCATGGAAGCCGTTTTGCTGGTGGCGCTGGCCACCTGAAGAGTGTTTCCGCAGGTAGACGAGTTGGACATCGGATAGGCGTGAGCTTAACGACAGTTTTTCTCCGATGAGTCGTCCGAAACCACTTGTGTGCAGGTCAAGCAAGCGGCTACGTTCTCTCTTGTCACGGAGAGTGACGCATAAATCACTCCAGGGAGCGCTCTGTGGTGCGTGGATCCTTGCTGTTCCTGTCAGGCGTGATGCTCCTTGCCGGATGCACTGCTGAAGCGGATGATGCCACCGAACCGGTCGTTCAATCCGCAACCATTCCGTCTGAAACGGAAGCTTCGGAGAAGTCCCCGGAAGAAGAGGCCGTCGACACCTACCTGAGGTTCTGGGACGCGATCGTTCTTGCCTCCGCTGAAAAGGACCCGAACCATCCGGACCTGGAGCAGTACGCCGTCGGCCAGGCGCTCGAACTGGCGCAGCGGGGCGTCCAGGGAGTGGCCGAAGCCGGTTACGGCATGGAGGGCGAGCCGGTTCCCGCTCCTGAGGTGGTCTCTGCTGAGCCCACAGACGAACCGAGGTCGATCGTGATCAGGGACTGCCAAGGAGCGGGTGACTGGAAGGTCGTCGGAGAGGCCGAGCCAAGGTCCGACAACGTACGCGTGGACGCCAGGGTGAACCGCGACGTTTTCTCCTGGCGGGTGGTTCAGCTACAGGTGTGGGGAGACGACTCGTGCTGATTTCGACGACAATCCTCGCCGCTGCCGTCCTTCCTGCCGTGACCGTCGTGTCTCCAATGCTTCCTCCGCCGAGCGAGATCGACTTCAAGGGCAACGCCTCCTGCGAAGCGTCTGGCTGCTCTGCCTTCGCCGGATCCGGGCAGCACAGCGGCGGCTCGTCGGGCGGCGCGCCCCGGCCCGACGGCGGCGGAACGGTCGTGCTCTCCGCCGACACCCCGTGCGTGGAGATGGACCAGGCGGAACCGGGCTGGACCTGCGTCGCCTCAACCAGGTCCGGCCCAGGCAGCGGCGGGGAAACCGTCAGTCCGCGCCAGGCCGCCGAGCAGGCACGGGCCTCCATGAGCCTGCCCTCGCCCACCCTGGCCTCCTCGCCCACCGAGGACTCGGTCGTGCACTTCCCGGTATGGCTGTGGGTGGACGGCGCCGACTGGGAACCGGTCAGCGCGACCGCCTCCGTCTCCGCGGGTTCGGTCACCGTGACCGCCGTGCCGCAGCAGCTCCGCTGGGACATGGGCGACGGAACGGTGTTCTACTGCGACGGACCCGGGACCGCCTTCGACCCCGCGCACCACGACGCCGAGACCCCCTCACCCGACTGCGGCCACGTCTACACCCGCACGTCCCGCAACCAGCCCGACAACCGCTTCCCGGTCACCGTCACGGTGTCCTGGACGGTGGAGTGGACCACCAGCGCTGGCGGTGGAGGCACCCTCGACCCGTTGACGACCGGCGCCTCCGACAGCGTCCGCGTGCGCGAGGTCCACGCCCTGGTCACCGACGGCTGAACACCAGGGGCCTCGACGCATCAGGGACCTCAACGCACCAGGGACGGGAGCACAGGGCGTGACGACGTTGACCAAACCCCACTCAGGCGACCGGAAGACGAGGAAATCCCGGCTGTCCGCGGTTCGCCGCCGCGGCTGGAAGCGGCCCTTCGCCGGGATCGCCGCCATGGCCTTGGGCGGCGTCGTCGCCGCATGGGCCGCCACCCACGAGGAGGAGCCCGCGACGGTCCTGGTCGCCGTCAACGATGTGGAGGCCGGTGACGACCTCGACATCGCCGACCTGCGGGTCGTGCCCGCCCTCGGAGTGGAGGAGCTGGACCTGGTCACGGTCCCCGAGGCCCTGCGCGGTCGGGCGGCGGCACCGATCTCGGCCGGAACCGTGCTCACCGGTCCGATGATCGCCGACACCTCCTCCTGGCCCGCGCCGGGACAGGCGGTGGTCG
This sequence comes from Nocardiopsis deserti, assembly GCF_008638355.1. Taxonomy (NCBI): domain Bacteria; kingdom Bacillati; phylum Actinomycetota; class Actinomycetes; order Streptosporangiales; family Nocardiopsidaceae; genus Nocardiopsis; species Nocardiopsis deserti. Next base: position 170,272 of record NZ_VWVS01000014.1, read on the forward strand.
CGGTGGAGACCGCTCCGGGGATGCTCCCGGACTCCGCGGGCAAGGGCGCGCTGCTGTTGGTGGTCGCCGGGGAGGGCGACCCCTTCCCCGCCCGCCTGCACTCGCTGGGGAACGAGGAGGCCTCGGCGGACGCGCGGGTCGTGGAGCTTTTGGTGGTGGACGACGACGTGGCCGGGGTGGCCCGAGCCGTGGACGAGCCGGGCACGCGCCTGGTGCTCATGGCCGAGCCGTAGGACGACGAAGCAGGAAGAAGGGGGAGAGCATGATCATCGCTGTGTGTTCGTTCTCGGGAGCTCCGGGGGTCACGACCCTGGCGACCGCCTTGGCGGCGGTGTGGCCCACGGGCCCGCTCACCGTTCCGGTACTGGTGGAGGCCGACGCCAGCGGCGGCGACCTGGCCGTGTGGCACCGACTCGTCGGCCGCCCCGGGCTGGTCTCGCTCGCGGCGTCGGTCCGAGCCGCCTCCGACCCGAACCCGGACGGGGAGCAGGGGGCCCGGCGCGCCCTGCTGGCGCACGCCGCCGAGCTCCCCGGAGGGCTGCGGGCCCTGGCCGCGCCGACCACGGCGCACGAGGCCTCCGCCGTGGTGACCGCGCTCGCGCACCGCGCCCGCGTCCTGCGGGGCGGGCTGACCGTCCTGGACCTGGGCCGGGTGGCCCCGGGGAGCGCGGGCGCGCACCTGCTCACCCTGTCCGACGCCGTGGTGCTGACCGTCGCGGGCGACGACGCCGCGCAGATCCACCGCGTCTCGCGCTGCCGCGACGTCCTGGAAGGCCTGGCCAGCAAGGGTGCCGAGGTCGGCCTGGCGGTACACGGCTCCCGTTTCTCCAGCGGCGAGATCACCGCCCAGACCGGTTGCCGGGTGTGGGCCCAGCTGCCGCACGACCCGACCGGCGCGGCGTTCCTGCGCGGAGAGGACTCCCGCCCGCGGGGCCTCCGCGAGCGGGTGGCCGCGTGGTCGCACACCCGCCACAACCCCGACGGCGTCGAGTGGATGCCGCTGCTGGCCGCCGCCCGCGGCCTGGCCGAACGGGTCGACGACGTGGTGGACGCCGCCGCGACCCTGCGCCGTTTCGAGGAGGCGTTCGCCGCGTGAGCACCTCCGACACCTCCCGCACCGCCGCCCTGAGCGGTCACCGCGTCGCACCGCACCTGACCGAGATCGCCGACAGGCTGGCCGACCGCGTCACCGACTCCCTGGTCCGTCAGGAAGCGGACACCCCGGTACGGGACGGCCATCGGACCCAGCGTGAGCGCGCGGACGCGATGCTCGCGGCCCTGCTGGAGGAGTACGCCTGCCGCGCCCTCACCGGAGCCGCCCGCGCCCTGACCGGGCCCGAGGAGGAATGGGTCCGCGCCCGCACCCTGGCCCAGGTCTGCGGACTCGGCCCCCTCGAACTCCTGCTCGCCGAACCGGGCGTGCGCGACATCCACATCAACGGCACCCGCGTCTGGGTCGACCTCGGCGACGGCCGCCGCGAGGAACGCGCCCCCGTCACCTCCACCGACGAGGAACTCGTCGCCCTGGTCCGGCGCCTGGCGGGACAGGCCCCCGGCGGAGAGCGGCGCTTCGACGCCTCCGCGCCCCTGCTGAGCATGGAGCTGACCGGCGGCGCCCGCCTCTCCGCCGTCATGGGCGTCTCCCGGCGCCCGGCCGTCACCATCCGCCGCCACCCCGAACGCGAACTCACCCTCGCCGACCTCACCACCTCGGGCATGCTCACCCGCTCCGTGCGCTCCCTGCTCACCGCGGCCGTGCGCGCCCGGCTCAACCTCGTCATCGGCGGCGCCACCGGGTCGGGCAAGACCACGCTGCTGCGCGCCCTGGCCCGCCACATCCCGCCCGCCGAACGCGTCATCACCGTCGAGGACGCCTTCGAGCTCAGGCTGGACGCCGACGAGGACCTCAACTGCCTCGCCCTCCAGGGCAGGCCACCCAACACCGAGGGCGCCGGGGAGATCACCCTGGCCGACCTGGTCCGCCACGCGCTGCGCATGTCCCCGGACCGGGTCATCGTCGGCGAGACCCGCGGACAGGAGACCGTCGCGCTCCTGCACGCCATGACCATGGGCACCGACGGTTCCATGGCCACCGTGCACGCCTCCTCCTCGGAGCAGATCCTCACCAAGCTCGCCACCTACGCCAACCAGGCCAGCGAACGCCTGACCCTGGAGGAGAGCGGCGTCCTCATCTCCTCCGCCGTCCACCTGGCCGTGCACATCGACACCGACGAGCACGGCGGAGGACGCGTCAGCAGCATCCGAGAGATCGTCGGCGTCGACGGGCCCCGGGTGGTGACCAACGAGGTCTACGCCCGCGAACACGGCGGGTTCACCACCCCGCCGAGCCCGCAGTACACCCGCAAGCTCGTCCGCGTCGGCTTCGACCCGGCCAGCCTGTTCGAGGACGCGCGGTGACCACGGTCCTGGCCGCCAGTCTGGGCGGCGCCGCGGTCGGCCTGGGCCTGGTGCTGCTCTGGCCCGCGCTCAGCGCAGCCCCCACCATCCTGCGCTCGCGGGTCAGCGTGCGCCGCGACACCGTGTTCAGGGCGGCCGCCGCTGCCGGTGCGGGCACGCTCGCCTGGGGCGTCACCGGCTGGCCCGTCGCCGCGGTCCTAGCCGCCGCTGCCGCCTGGTGGCTGCCCACCGTTCTGGGACCCGACCGGGCCACCGCCGCAGAGATCGCCCGCATCGAGGCCGTCGCGGGCTGGACCGAACAGCTGCGCGACCTCATCACCGCCTCCTCCGGGCTCCGACAGGCCATCTGGACCTCCTGGGCCATCGCACCCGAGGCCGTGCGCGTCGACGTGCAGGGCCTGGCCGCGGACCTGACCGCGGGCAACGACCTGGAGGACGCCCTCACCGCCTTCGCCCACCGCGTCGACAACGAGACCGCCGACCTGGTGGCCGCCGCGCTGTCCATGGCCGCCCACCGGCACGCCGCCGACCTGGGTACCCTCCTGGGAAGCCTGGCCGAGGCAGCGCGCGACCGCGCGTCCATGCTCGTGCGCACCTCCACCTCCCGGGCACGCACCCGCACCTCGGTCCGCATCATCACCGCAGCCTCCCTGGCCATGGTGGTCGGCATGGCCGCCCTCAACGGCCCCTACTTCGCCCCGCTCGGCTCGACCACCGGCCAACTCGTGCTCGCCCTAGTTGGCACCGTGTGGGCGGGGGCTCTGTGGTGGCTGACGCACCTGTCCGACCCGCCGCGCACCGAACGCGTGCTGTCGGCCCACGAGCAGGAGGAACGCATATGAGCGTGTTCGCGGCGGCCCTGGGCGGGGCCGTGGTGGGAGCCGGACTGTGGTGGACGGCGCGGGTGCTGAGCCGCCCCGGCCTGGCCGACCTCCTGCCGCCGCCGGACCTGGAACAGGACGGGATTCAGGGGCGGGAAGGGGAACGCGCATGGGGGCGGGTGGGGGAGAGAAAGAGGGCAGGAGGAGCCGGGGTCGTGGGCGCCGCTGCGAACATGGCGCGGGCAGGAGGGGGAGTGCTGGCCCGGTTCGGCTGGCCCGGGCCCCGCACCAGGCGCGACCTGGCCGTGTGCGGCATCGACACCGACCGCCACCGCGCCGAGATGACCGTGTCCGCGTTCGCCGGAGCCACCCTGTTCCTGTCCCTGCTGGCCACCGCCGTGCCGCCCGCGTCGCCGATGCCGCTTTCCGCCGCGCTGGGACTCAGCACGTCCCTCTTGGGGTTGTGCCTGGTCGCGCCCGCGCTCGTGCTCCGCCACAGGGCGGCCCAGAGTCGAGCGCGGCTGGGGGCTGTCACCTCGATCATCGCCGATCTCGTCGGAGTCGCCCTGGCCGGAGGATCGGGGGTCACCGGAGCGCTCACCGCCGCCACCCGGCGCGGGAGCGGACCGGCCTTCGACCTGATCCGGCGCTGCCTGCACGAGGCGAACCTGCGCACCCGCCCGCCCTGGGACGCCCTGTCCGACCTCGCGGAGCGGACCGGCGTGCGCGAACTGGACGAACTCGCCTCCTCCATCCGCATCGCCGGAACCGACGGCGCCCGGGTGCGCGCCTCGGTCCGCGCCAAGGCCGCCGCCCTGCGCACCCACCGCCTCGCTGCCCTGGAAGCGCAGGCTCACGAGGCCACCGAGCGGATGACCCTGCCGGTCATGCTGCTGGTGCTCGGCTTCCTGCTGCTCATGGGCTACCCCGCCGTCACGCACGTGACCAACGGGTTCTGACCCGAGACCCGACATCCGAGACGCATCAGCCGTTCGCTGTCCGCTGTCAGCGGGCGCAGGTCACCAACCACCGCACGTCAGCCGCTCACCACCGGCTGACAGGCACCGGCCACCGAGAAAAGGGGCAACCACATGCGCCAGGCCCTGCGCCGCGCCCTCACCGCACTCGTCCTCGGCACGCGCCGTCACGGCACCGCCGCGGACCGGGGATCGACCACCACCGAGTACGTGCTCATGCTCGTCGTCGCCATCGGCATCGCCACGGCGGTCGGCGGCATCCTCACCCCGAGGATCATCGAGAGCGCCCAGTCCGTCGACCTGGGGGTCATACCGTGAAGCGCGGGCTGGGGTGGGGCAGTAGGGGCGGGTTAGGCCACCGGGACGTCTGGAACCGCAGGGATGGCCGGGGCGGCCGGGACGACAAAGGCGGCGCGGACACTCTGTTCGTCATTCCGCTGATGTTCGTGATGCTGCTGGGCATCCTGCAGTACGGGCTCTGGGCGCACGCCCACCACCGGGCCCAGGCCGTGGCCACCGAGGCACTCGCGGCAGCACGGGCCTTCGGCAGCAGCGCCGGAGAGGGACGAGCGCGGGGGAACGCCCTGGCCGAGGACCTGGGCGGCACCATCCTGCGGAACGTCAGCGTCCGGGTACAGCGGGGTGATGCCACCACCAGCACCAGGGTGGACGGCACCGCGATCAGCCTGGTCCCCGGATGGGATCCATCCGTCAGCACGACCCTGTCCGGACCCACGGAGCACGTCGACGGAGCGGCCCGGTGACAGCGCCTCATGAGCGGATTCGGGACCGGAATCCAAGGCGGGAGCAGGACCGGGCCGGGGACCTGAAGCGGGAACAGGACCGGGCCGGGGACCTGAAGCGGGAGCAGGACCGGGAACGAAGCCGGAAGCGGGAGCGGGACCGGGGGAGTGCGTCGGTCGAACTGGTCCTCATCATTCCCGTCGTGCTGGCCTTCCTGCTCCTGCTGGCCCTGACCGGCCGCAACTACACCGCGGCGCTGGCAGCCGACGCCCTCGCCCACGCCGCCGCGCGCTCCGCCTCCCTGCACACCGACCGAAACGAGGCCCGAAACGCCGCTGAGCAGGCCGTCGCCGAGAGCGTGGGCGGCTGGGGGCGCGCCTGCCAGGAACCCGCCGTGCGGTTGCGGCCGACCACGGAAGGGAACCTGCGCGCGATGCGGGCCGAGGTCGAGTGCACCGTGCACCGCGACGACCTGCGCGTTCTGGAGGTCAGCGAGCGGCGCACCGTCACCGGATCCGCCGTCTCCGTCCTGGACGTCCACCGAGAGCGGGAGCCCTGATGGGCGGAGGCAGCCCGAGCGCGTTCGTCGTCGCCATCGCCGCGACCCTCCTGGCCTGCCTCGGGCTGGTCCACGACGGCGCCCAGATGCTCCGCGCCAAGACCCTGACCACCACCCTCGCCCACGAGGCCGCCCGGGCCGGAGCCCAACACCTGGACGCTGACCTGTTGCGCACGGGCACCCTCGCCCTCGACCGCGACGAGGCGCGCAGTGCGGCCCGGGACCACGCTCGGCTCGCGGGTGCAGGAGCGGACGCGGGCACGAACACGGCCGTGGGCGTGGACGTGGTTGTCAGCGCTGACGAGGTCACGGTCACTGTCACGACCACCTACCGTCCGACCGTGCTCGTGGTCCTCGGAGAGGTCGAGATCGCCTCCCGCGCCAGCGCGACCGCGCACACCCCGACCCCGTGAGACGCCGAGGGACAACGCTGGAAGAGGGGACGACATGCACCACCCGGTTCACAAGGTCCTGGCCTGCGCGGCCACACTCGCCCTGCTGATCGCGCCGCCCGTCCTGCTCCAGCGCTGGCAGTGGCCCGCGCAGCTGGACGGGATGTCCTGGGACCACCTGTGGCTGACACTGGTCAGCGCGACGCCGCCGACGGTGGTTCTTCAGGCACTGACACTCGTGCTGCTCTGGGTTCTGTGGGGCACCTTCACCGGGCTGGTGCTCCTGGACGCGGCAGCTCTCCTGCGGGGGCAGGTGCCCAGGGTCGGACTGCTGCGTCTGGCGGTGACCGGGGTCGCGGGAACCTCCGTCGCCGTGTCCGCGCCCGCCGTCGCCTCGGTGGCACCGGCTGACAGTGCGCTGACAACCGGCGAACAGGACGCGAGCGGCGAGGAACCGGCGCACGTGCTGGAGCGCACCCGGATGCTGGCGGGCTTCGGGACCGACTCCGCCGAGCTCACGCCCACCATGACGGAGGAACTGCTGCCCACCGTCGAACTCCTCCAGCTCTTCGGAGACCCGGGAGAGGCGGTCACCGTCACCGGGCACACCGACACGAACGGCCCCGACGCGTACAACCGCGCGCTGTCCGAACGCCGGGCCGAGTCCGTCGCCGCCTTCCTGACCGAACAGCTGGGGGAGGGGTGGACCATCACGACCGAAGGCGCGGGTTCCGAACAGCCGCGCAACCACCCCGACCTGGGCCAGGCCGCTGACCGGCGCGCGGAGATCACGTACGCGCTGACCACACAGCCCCGTGCGGCTGCTGACCGCTCGGCGGAACAGAGCGAACCGGAGCCGAGCCTGTCACCAGAGTCGGAGTCGGAGTCGGAGTCGGAGCAACAGGAACAGGAACCGCGGGAGCAGGAGCAGGAGCAGGAGCGCGATCGGGGCCAGGGGAGCGAAGCGGCAGACAACTTGGCAGACAGCGCGCCCATGGGCGGTGAAGGGGCAGGCGAAGTTCAAGGGGAAGGGTTCTCCGGTACGAGCATGCTCGTCGGAGCCGCTGCGGGTGCGGTCGCCGGAGCGATCGGCGGACGGCTCACCGCACCTCGACGTCGTGAAGTCCGTCGGAGCTCGGGCGATGCGCTGACGGGCGGAGAGACAGCCGCACCTGAGCCCGGGGAGGTTTCCGGTGTCGAGGTCCGCCGGAGCGCCGGTACTGAGCTGGTTTCGGCAGGGGGATATCTGAGGGTCGCTGACAACCTGGCTGTCAGCGCACGCGACGGGCTCAGCGTGACCGGAACCCATGGGGAGGGAGTGTGCGCTTCCGTCATCGGCCGCGCCCTGGCGGACGAGCACGCCACGGTCATCACCACCCAGGGCGTCCTGGCGCGGGCAGGCGCGCCGGAAGAAGCGGACGTTCCCGGCCTGGTGGTGTGCCCCGACACCGCGTCAGCGATCACCGAGACCGAGCTGGCCTACATCAGCGCCGTGCGTCTGGAGGACGAGGAGGAGGAAGCCGCTGGCACTCCCTCGTGGACGCTGCTCGTGGTGGAGTCCCCCGAGGAGGGGCTGGTTGGTGACCGGCTGGACATGGTGACCAGGGGTTCGACCGACAGCGGCACCGTTGTCCTGGTTCTGGGGGAAGGATGGCCCTCACCCACGGCCCGCTGCGACGCCTTTGACACGGTGGAGGTCACCGACGCGGACGGGGCCGTGACCACCGTGTACGACGGTCTTCGCCTGTTCCACATGGGCGCGTCTGCTTTCTCGGTGTGTCTGGACACTGACGCCGAGGAGCTGTCGGCAGCTGAGGAGGAGGAAGAGGAGGACACTTCCTGCTCCCCGGCCGTGGAGGGACCTGAGCTGTTCGAGGAGGGGGAGGAGTTGGTGAAGCCGCGGCTGCGGCTGTGCCTGTTCGGACCTCAACCCAGGGTCGTGCTGGACGACGCTGACGTCGGGGCGCGCATGCGTGGTTCCACGCGTCGTATGCTCGCCCTCCTCGCCCTCTATCCGGATGGGATGGGCACTGAGGCGCTCACCGACGCGTTGTTCCCTGATTCCACCGAGAACAAGGCCCGGGCTCTGCGCAACACGGCCTCCAGCGACGCGCGCCGCGTGGTCCGCGAGGCGTTGGGGGACGGTGAGGCCGAGATCCTGGAGGTTACCTCGGGCCGGTACCGGATCCGTCGCGAAGCCGTTGACGTGGACGTGTGGTGCTTCGACGCCGCGCTCAGGGCTGCGAGCGCGACCCGGGACGCTGGTCAACGTCTGGCGCACCTGCGGATCGCGGCTGCGGAGTACACGCACGAGCTGCTGTCCGAGGTGGAGTTGCCGTGGATCGAGGAGAAGCGCCAGGCCTACCGTCGGGCTGCTGCCGACTGCTTTGTCAGCCTTGCCAAAGCCAGTGACGAGCCAGAGCAGGGGCTGATCTGGTTGGAGCGGGCGAGGGAGTCCGACGACCTGAACGAGGCCGTCTACCAGGAGATCATGCGAACCCAGGCGGTTTTGGGGCGGTTGGACGCGGTTGAGCGTGTCCACCAGGAGCTCAGCGAGCGACTCAAGGCCATGCGCGCTCGTCCCAGTGTCACCACGAGCAAGCTCTTCCAGGAGCTACTCGGCCGCTGAAGTTTCGTTAGCTGGGGCGTTGGTGGAGTTGGGCGCCGGTTGTGTGAGTATGGACGCGGAACGGGCGTCGGAGGTGCCTTAACAAGCTCTCCGCATAGATTGCGAGGAGATAACGGCCTGTGTTTCCGCAGGTCGTTAAGCGTGAGCCCCGCGCACGCGGGGATGGACCGCGTGGGCTCTCGCCTGGATTGCTAACGCCTACGTGAGCCCCGCGCACGCGGGGATGGACCGGAACTGTCGCGGCTGCTGACGCAAGGCAGCGCGTGAGCCCCGCGCACGCGGGGATGGACCGCGGACCGGAACCATCGCGGCCGTGCCCAACTGGTGAGCCCCGCGCACGCGGGGATTGGGCCTATGCCGTGTCGGCCGCGGACTCGGCTGAGGAGATGTCCTCGCGCAGTTTCTCTGCCCTCTCGTGGTCGCGGGCGTTCGCCGTCACCCACCGGTCGAACTCCTCCACCCCCTTGGGTTATGAGAACCTCAGCCCCGCTATGCGTCACCCCGTCAAGAAGCTCGCCCAAGGTGAACTGACGGGAGAAGAAGGCCTGCAACCAGCTTGTCAGTGGTGTACACGGTAGCGCTGGACGGACCAACTCCCTGTCCAAGGCCGCCTTCAAGGCGCTGCGCCTGGTGAATCTGCCTCCGACACATCGGGGGTTATCGCCTCGGCTGTCCTGGCCCTGTTCCGGTCCTGACCCGGCCTTACCGCATGCCCAGACCTTACTCAGGGTTGTCAACCGGTAGCGGGAAAAGATCCAAAGCACAGGGGGCATGACATTTGTCATGCCCCCTGTATTCAGTCGTGCACGATTCAGCTATTTTCATATTGTCCGATCGGTACTCGGTACCTATATTTGTTTCGCCCCCTTCTTCGGCTTGATGATTGAGGGCTTTCCCCCATTTCCCCTGAAAGGCAAACAGTGAAGAAGAGATTCATCGCAGCTCTGACGGCCGCTGCGGTCACCTTGTCCACTCCGGGTGTGTCAAGCGCCCAGGAAACGGTGGTTCCGTCGGAGTCGGCGAGTTCTCCCGAGGCGGTCATCAGCGCGGCGTTCTTCGGCACCGGACCGCTTGCCGAAGGCGTTCTGCGTGTTGTGCTTCCGGAGGAGGTCAGCCAGGAGGAGTACGACACCATGGTCGAGGAGGCCGTGGACCTGATGACTGAGACCGACCCCGAAGCGGTCGAGGACATCACCGAAGGCCTGACGAGTGGTTCCCCTCTCAAGGTCGAGCAGGCCCTGGAGGGTGGCACCGACCTCATGGTGGAGATCGCTGGGGACGACGGCCAGGTCACTCCGGACTCCCCCTGTGGTTTCGCCGCGGTCTGCGTCGCGGTCGCGGCCGCCGTGGCCCTGTCCGTCGTCGTGGCGCAGAACAGCGCTGTCGCCACCACCGCCGCCGCGGTGAGCCAGGCCATCTGGCTGCACATCGGTGCGGGGACCTCCGTGCCGCTTGAGCACGAGCAGGCGATCGCCGAACTCACGAGGCAGCTCGCGGCGTGAGTCCCCATCTGGTAGGACGGTCCCGTTCGGGCGGCGATTCCGCCGCCCGAACGGGCGCCATGGACAGAGCGCGCCGCCAGTACCTGCTGGGCATTGTCGTGACGGGGTTCGTCATCCTCACCGTCTTCCTCGTCTTCGCCCCCTCCCAAGCGCTGTTGAACAGGAGTCAGAGCCAGGGTCTGGATGTGCTGGGCGAGTTCGCGCCGCAGGGGTGGGCGTTCTTCACGAAGGATCCGCGTGGGCCGTACGTCTCGCTTTACCAACGACACGGACAAGGGTGGGAACAGGCCAACTCCACCACCGTGGCAGGGGGTGAGCATCTTTTCGGACTCGACCGGAGTGCTCGTACGGAGAGCTACGAGATCGGCGTCATCACCGGTGCGATCACTGAGGAGGAGTGGACGGCGTGTGATGAGGAACTGATCACCCGTTGTCTGCCGGAGTCTCCGGAGACGGGCGTATCGGTCGATTCCTATGGCGAGGACCTCAGGTTCTGCGGTGTCCTTGCCGTCACCAGGCAGGAACCGGTGCCGTGGGCCTGGGCCGATCTGGTGGAGCAGATGCCGGGTGACTACGCGGTCGTGGACGTGGAGTGTCACGATTTCGAGAGAGGCCAGTTCCTGTGATGTCAGTCAGTGAGCGGGCGCGTCCGATCGCGGCCTGGCTGGACCGCCGGGTGGAAAACGCCCTGCGCTTCTCCGCCCACAGCCCGTACGTCGGGCTGGCCCGGAGCCTCATCGCGCTGGGGACCCTGTGTTCTCTGGTCGCGACACCTGTGGAACACCTGTTCTATGCGAGCGAGGCCAGGCCGGAGGGACGGGTCTGCGCGGGGGCCGCGGACACCATCGGAGCCTTCTGCGTCGTCCCCTACGAGTACCTGGACCTCGTCCGCTGGGGTGCGGCCCTGGTGCTCGCCCTGGTCGTCATCGGCCTCGCACCACGTCTGACCGCGGTCCCCCACTGGTGGATCTCCTTCTCCTTCTACTCGTCCAGCAACGTGATGGAGGGCGGGGACCAGGTCGCCGCGGTACTCACCCTTCTCCTGCTGCCTGTCTGCCTGACCGACCCCAGGCGTTGGCACTGGCAGCAGGCACCGGAGCCGTCTGGTACGTCAACGGGCGTTCGCGTCCTCAATGCGCTGACCCTGGCCCTCGTCTGGATCCAGGTGTGTTTCATCTACTTCCACGCCAGTATCGGGAAACTGGTGGTCCCTGCCTGGAGGGACGGCACATCATTCTGGTACTGGGCGCTGTACTCGCCCTTCGGAGTTCCGGACCACCTGAAGTGGTTGTTGGAACCGTTACTGGCCATCGGCCCGGTGCTCGTGGCAGTGACTTGGGGGACTCTGCTGGTCGAGTTCCTGATCGCCTGCTGTCTGTTCGCTGGTCACAGGCTGCGTTACGTGGCTCTGGGGGCGGGTGTCACCCTGCACGGACTGATCGCCTTGGCTGTCGGGCTTCCGGGCTTTTCCCTCATCATGTTCGGAGCGCTGGTCCTCTACACGGTGCGCCCCGGCGACACGTTGCCCCGCTGGGTATCCGACCGGATTTCCAGGACCCGGGGTCCGGAGAAAGGGGAAACCTCCTCAGAGGCGGAGAACCGCGAGTACACGGTCACTTCAGAAGGGAAAGTCAACACGTGAATCTCAGGAACCTTCCCGGGACGCCCGGGGAACTCGTTCCGGTCGCCGTCGAGCGGATGGAGGGGGGAGCGCTGGTGTGGACCTCCATCGTGGTCCTCGCTACTGCGGCCCTGCTCCTCGTCGCCGCCTACGCCGGCGCCAAGGGCAAGTTGCGGCCCAACCCCTATCTCGGTATCCGGACCGCCCTCACCGCGGGCAGCGACGAGGCCTGGTACGAGGTCCACCGCAGATCCGCTCCCTGGTTGGCGGCCTCGGGAATCGCCATGGCCGTCGGTGGAGTAGCTCTCTTCCTGATCGAGGACGGGGAGTTCCAGATGGGAGCGTTGCTTGTGGCCGCCGCCGTGTGCCTGACGACGGTCGTCGCGGGCGCGCTCACGAGCTCGTGGGCCGTGCGCGATCGCATGGCTCGGCGCGAGCGAGCCTCAGGCGAGAACCCTTCCGGACTGGGAGGAGAGTGATGCCGACCGGAATGGGCCGATTCCCTCGGCTGACTGCGCCCGTGCCAGCGAAGCTCTCTCCGGACCTCACCGGAACAGGTGGATGCCCGCGATGAACGGACTCCAAGACGTGAGCCCTGTCCCCGCAGCTGGCCTGTTCCTGTACGACCGGGACTGCGGCTTCTGCCAGCGCTCGGTGGATTTCGCCAGATACCGCGTGCGCAGTGAGGTGACCTTCACCCCGTGGCAGGACTTCGATCTGGCCAGCGCCGGACTCACCCCTGCCCAAGCCAACGCCCAGGCCTGGCTGCTTCTCCCCGACGGCCCGGTCCGTGCGGGCGGTGACGCGATCACCGAGGTGCTCCGTCGTGGGCGTGGCTGGGCCCGCTGCCTGGGCTTCCTCATGAGGCTGCCCGGGGTTCGAAGGCTGAACCGAGCCATCTACCGCTTGGTCGCGTCCCACCGCCACCGGTTGCCGGGAGGCACCTCCTCCTGTGCGCTTCCCCGCCCTGGCGCCTGATTCCCGCCCCACCCGTGCGGCTTCCAGCCGTGGGTGGGGCGCAGCCCGCCTTTCTCCAGGATGCTGCCGGATGTGTGTCACCACGAAGACGGTGATGGGCCCCACCCGCACAGACGGATATGACGGTTGTCACCCGGGCGAGGATGACCAGGACGTGACGGCCGTGACTGTCGCGCGACCCGTGCCGTCGAGGAGCATCGGAGCATGCCAGCCCCGAAACAGCCACAGGTAGCTTCCGAACCTCACGCATCGCCTCGGCGCTCACTGGCTCCGGCCGTTCCCCGTCGGATGCTGCTCATCGCACTGGCCGTTGGTATGGCGGTGGCCCTGGCCTGTCACCTGCTCCTTCCGTACGCGCCCCACCGTTCGGCGACCGGTGGGGAGTTCATCGGAGCCCCCGGACTGGTCGCCGACGTCGAGACCGCGCTCGACCCAGCCCAGGTCCAGGGCCTGGCGGTCGCCCGCTTCGACAACCACGCCCCGGACCAGGTCGAGTGGGCGACGGCCGGTACCGCTGACGGCACCGTGCCCGTCAGCACGGACACACCCTTCGAAACGGCCTCCGTTTTCAAGGTCTTCACGGCGATGCTGCTGGCCGACATGGTGGAGCGCGGTGAGACCTCTTTGGACCGGACCTTGGGCGAGATCTTTCCCGACACGGCCTTCGCAGACTCCGAAATCGCCACTGCCACCCTTCAAGAGCTGGCCACACACCACTCTGGGATACCGACAGAGGCCGAAGTGGGAGTGCTCGGGGCCCTCAGTTCACTGGTACGCGGTGACAAGTACGGTGACGCCACCGCGCCGCTGGAGTTCGCGGCCACCACCGTCTCGTGGAACCGGGGGCGCTACCAGTACAGCAACGCCGGATACGCCCTCCTCGGCGAGGCCCTCGCGAAGGAGGTCGGAAGCACCTTTCCCGAGCTGGTCCGTGAGCGTCTCCTTTCACCTCTGGGGTTGGGCGGGACAGCGATCTTTCCGAAGGGCACACCCGAGGGTGGTGCCGGGCCGCACATCGAGGCGGGCGCCCGGGTCCAGGACTGGCACAACTCCGACTACGCGGCTGCGGGGATCACCACCTGGAGCACTCCAGAGGACCTGGTCTCCCTCATGGCCGCGATCGCGAGGGGGGACGCTCCCGGCATGGGTGCCCTGGAGACCGTGCACGAGGAGGTCGACCCCGTGGTCCCCGCAGCGGGGAACGGGAGCACCCCGTTCGGCATGGGGCTGGGCTGGAACCTGACCGATGTTCCCGACGTCGGCGAAGTGACATGGCACAGCGGCGGCACGCTGGGCTCCCGAACGATGATCGCTACGGACGGAAGCCGTTCTGTCGTCGTCATGGCCAACTCCTTCGGGGTGGAGGCGCCCGCCCTGGCCCTCACACTCCTGAGGGACGCCCCGCAGCCGATCCCCACAGCGTCATCATCCCCGATGGTCCTGGCGCAGACCCTCCTCATCGCGCTCCTGCCTCCGACCTTGCTCTGCGGCCTGATGCTCCGGAGGCGCACACTCCTCACACAGCGCCCCCTCGACCGGTTGCGGATGGTCTCACTGACCCTCGGCGCGTTCGCCTGGGTCGCTGTCGCGCTGAGACTGGGCGGATGGGTGGACACACCAGAAGTGGTCTGGGCGCTGGGCGCGGGCATCGCCGCCACGGGTGCCGTACTGGGCGTCTGGCACTGGCGCGCGGCCCCGACCGAGGCGGGGAAGTGGCGCTGGCTGCACGTACCCGTGTTCACACTGTCGGTCATGCTGTCCTCAGTGGTGCTGGCCGGGGCGCTCTGGGGGACACTGGCGGTCTGGTAGACGTGGCGCGCAGGACGACACGGTCACCCCGGTACCCGCCCCGGGTCGTGCGGCGGCTGGGCACGGAACCCCGTCTCCCCGTCATGCGCGGTGACGGCCGTACCAGAGAGCGAGCTGAGTGCGGTCACGCAGGCCCAGCTTGCGGAGGGCGTTCGTCACATGGTTGCGGACGGTGCCCTCGGTGATGAACAGACGCCGCGCGATGCCCTGGTTGGCCTCGCCCTCGCTGATCAGACCGACCACCTCGAATTCGCGTGCGGACAACGGGCTCGGGTCGGGTGTCGCCAGTGGTGCGGTTGGTGTGCGCGGCGAACTCACCTCCTTGATGAGACGGTCCGCGACCGCACCGGTGAGGACACTCTCTCCACGCGCGACCCGACGCAGTACGTCGGCTACCTCCTCGGGCTCAGCATCCTTGAGCAGGTAGCCCTTGGCCCCGGACCGCAGCCCCTCGAACAGGTACTCGTCCTCCTCGAACGCCGTGAGGACCACGGGCCTGATCGAGGGGTACGACTCTTGGAGCCGTTTCAACAGGGTGATGCCGTCCATGACCGGCATGTGGATGTCGACGAGCGCGGCGTGCGGCAGGCGCTCCTCGTCACACGAGGCGAGGAGGCCCAACGCGGCTTGCCCGTGTTCGGACACCCCTACGACCTCGATGCCTTCCTCCGGGGTCAGAAGGCGGGCGAGGCCGCGGCGCATCAGGGCTTGGTCGTCCACGATCAGGACTCGCACCGGTCCCTCATGCTTCACTGCGTCTCCTCCACGAGGTAGGCGGGCTGGCAGGGGACACGGGCAGAGAGGCGGAATCCCCCTTCGGGGCGGTTACCCGTGTGGAGGTTTCCGCCCAAGGAGGTGAGGCGTTCCTCCAGCGAGGACAAGCCGAAGCCCGAAGCCCCGTAACCTTCGGCGACTCCTGTTCCGTCATCGACGACATCGACCTCCGCAGTGCCTTCCCCGATTCTGACATCCACGGTGATCCTGTCCGCCTGGGAGTACCGCAGCGCATTGGTCAGCCCCTCCTGCACGGTGCGGTACAACGCGAGTTCGACTTCGCCGTCCATATCGTCCGGCCACGTACCGACGAGACGGAACTCGGTATGCACGCCCGTGTCCTTGAACGCTGTGGTGAGCCCCCGTAGAGCCTCAGGCCCGTTGAGCTGTTCCAGGTCGAGGGGCTTGAGAGCGCGAACCCAGCGGCGGGTCTCGACCAATGCCTCCCCGGCCAGCCGATACGCGTCATCGATTTCCTCACGGACCACCTCTGGGACCCCGTCCGCCGAGCGTCGTGCACTGGACAGGCAGAGTTTGATGGCGGTCAGGTAATGACCGGTGCTGTCATGCATCTCTCTGGCCATGCGTCCGCGCTCCTCCTCAACCGCGAGCTCGCGAACCCTCGAAGAGTAATGCCGCAGTTTGCGGTGGGCCTCGGTGAGCTCCCCGAGTAGCTCACGGGTCTGCCGTGCCCTGCGACCGGCGGACAGCAAGGACGCGACGACGATGAGCACACCGAGGCAGTACCCCAGGAGCAGGGCACCGTTCGTTGCTGCCAAGGAGGTCGGCATCAGCGGATGGAGCGCTCCCGTGGCGAAGTTCGCCAGACCGAACGCGAGGCAGACGGCGAGCGCGGTCAGCAGGTTGTGCGCGTACAGGGCGTGTGCAACAGAAACGACAATAATAAAGTAGTGGCCGAAATCGAGCACCGGCAAGAGGAGAACGGTAGACCCCAGGAAGGCGTAGGAGAGGGATCTGCGCGCCAACGACTCCTCTGGCTTCCAGGGAAGGAAAGGCCAGAGTGCGATGGCGGGGACATAGAAAGCAAGAAAAGAAAAGAATAGCCAGTTGTCATGTATCCATTGGTCTGGAACGAAGTGGCCCTGGGTGTACGCGGAAACAGAGCGCGACGCCAGTGCGATGAGAATGGATGTCCAGAACAGAACTCTCAGGGATAGGGGGCAGGTATCTCCCGAGCCGTGGCCCGAGAACATCAACGTCTTGAGAGACGGAGTGGGCATAAAATGAAGATTACCATAGGTTCCTAAACCCCTTGATGGGGTCCTGTGCTCTCGCTGAGGCCTTTCTTCTCGCGTAGCGCTGGTCGTATCCCTGCGTCAACCATTCCAGCGAGGTCTTGTAGCCTCTTCTGGATAACGATTGGTGCCCTTGGGTGCGCTCTGGTCAAGCGGTGTGTCTCGTGCTGGGTTTATTGGAGGCTCTGGCATGTACCGGCTTCGGTGGAGCCGTGTTTCCGGATTCTCAGGCCACGGTGCTCGGTTGTCTCTTCTCGAACTCCGCCGGTGGGATCAGACCGATCTCGCCGTGCAGGCGGCGGTGGTTGAACCAGTCCACGTACTCGGCCACCGCGATCTCCACCTCGTTCAGACTCCTCCACGGGCAGCGGCTGCGGACCAGTTCGGTCTTGAACAACGAGTGGAACGCCTCGGCCAGAGCATTGTCGTAGGAGTCTCCGGCGGTGCCGACCGAGGCCACCGCCCCGGCCTCGGCCAAGCGTTGGGTGTAGCGCGCCGCCAGATACTGCACTCCGCGGTCGGAGTAGTGGACCAGCCCATCGATGCGCCGCCCCACGTGCGCCCGGTTCCACACAGCCATCCCCAACGCGCCCAAGGCCAAGTCGGTGCGCAGCGACCGCGACACCTGACAACCTGGCCGCGTTGGGCGCTCTCGCCTTGGTGTTCTCGGGCCGGTTAGCTCAGGGTACGGTGCCCGACGCGATCCGGTGGGTGTCGTATGAGACGTTCAGCCGTCCTCTGGATGTGATCGGGCTGCCATGACCAGCACGAACGTCACTACA
The DNA here is from genome assembly GCF_008638355.1 of Nocardiopsis deserti. NCBI lineage: Bacteria > Bacillati > Actinomycetota > Actinomycetes > Streptosporangiales > Nocardiopsidaceae > Nocardiopsis > Nocardiopsis deserti. Next base: position 187,534 of record NZ_VWVS01000014.1, read on the forward strand.
CACCGAGGATGAAACAGCCTTGGGTGGGAGGTTTGCACTGGCATTCACAGGTTCTGGCACTGATCTTGTGATGCGGTGACAGTCAGTCACTCACGTGGTTCATGAGGTCACTTCTCCCAGACCGGTTCGGGCGGCAGGCCACGCTCCCTGCGCGCGCGATCGGTCACTTCTTGGATGAACGTGGTCTTCGCTTCGGTGTACTCGCCCGGAGCGGCGGTGGTGGCCGCGAGCCTGCGCTTCAGTTCCGCATAGTGTGCCGCCTCCTCCGGGTAGGAGCGCAGGTAATCGCGAAGGATCCTCTGATTACGGGTGGGCCAACTCGCCTGGGTGACGACGTGCAGGATGTGCGTGCGCACCCCGTCTGGTGCGCGCACATAGAGCAGCCGATCGTTCATTCCGTTCTCGTGTGGGGTGAAGCCGAGACGGGCCAGAGCGGGTTCATGGTCGCGAACCTCCCGTAGGGACGCGGTGGCCGCCATCAGGTCGATGACGGGTTTGGCCGCGAGTCCCGGGACGGATGTGGACCCGATGTGCTCGATCTCCGTGAACAGTCCGGGGCTCGCCTCCTGGAGTTCCGCGATGGCAGCAGAAGCCATATCGGGCCAGTGCGGGTCGTAGTCGGCGATCGCTACCGCGGCAGGTCTCATGAAGAACAGACTGCCAGGGGCACTGTCTCTCGTGCGGGGACCATCCTCTTGTCGCTCGACAATTCAGAGCGGGTGAAGGATCCGGGTGCGCAGGAGGTCAAAGCTCACTCGGCCGAACATCTGCCTCTTGATCTTGTTCACGGTGCCCTCCACCGCTCCGGAACTGTGGGGCAAGCTCAGGCCGGCGTGGACCGCCGCGTGGTCATGGTCGTGAGGTGCCCCGAGGTTTCCGGACAGGGATCCAATAAGATGGTTCCGCAAGGAAACAGGGGGAAGTTTTGGGCAGGCGAAGTAAGTACTCACAGGAGTTCCGTGAGGAAGCAGTGAAACTGGTGATCGAGAGCGGTCGCCCGATCAAAAATGTCGCAGAGGACATCGGTGTCCGCTCAGAAACACTGCGCCTGTGGGTCAAGCAGCACCGGGAAGAGAACCCCTCGGCCGAACCCGGGCTCGACATGAACGAGCGCGCACGCCTGAAAGAACTCGAACGGATCAACCGCGAGCAGGCCAAAGAGATCGAGTTCCTAAAAAAAGCAGCAGCGTACTTCACCAGGGATCGTCCGTAACGGACAAGTACGAGTTCGTCGAAACCATGCGGTTCGATGACACGGCGAAGTACGTCTACAGCATCGGCTTCATGTGCTCACACCTGGGCGTTTCCAGGTCGGGATACTACGAGTGGCGAACCCGACCTGATTCGGCGACCCACCAAAGACGCGAATACCTTATGCTCCTCATCCGCAAGGCATTCGACCAGTCCGAGCAGACCTACGGGTACCGGCGGATCCACGCCCAGCTCCAGCGCTGGGACGTCCAGGCCGGCCCCGAGCTGGTGCGCCTGCTCATGCGCCAGATGGGCCTGGAGCCCTGCCAGCCGCGTCCGGTGCGGGTGTGCCTGACCGAGGCCGATGACAGCGGCCAGATCCCCGACCTGGTCCAGCGCGATTTCACTGCCCCGCGGCCCGGGGTGAAACTCGTCGGCGACATCACCTACGTTCCCACCTGGCAGGGGTGGCTGTATCTGGCGATCGTGATCGACTGCTGCACCAAGGAAGTCATCGGATACGCGATGGGCGATCACTATCGCACCCCGCTCATCGTCCAGGCGCTAAGGAACGCACAGAGGAACGGGAAAGTGTCCGAGGGGGCGATCTTCCACTCCGATCGCGGCAGTAACTGTACCTCGTTCGAGTTCGGTGCATTTCTCGCTGACAACGGGTTCAAGCGTTCGGTCGGCCGAACCGGGATCTGCTACGGTAATGCCCTTGCCGAGTCGTTCTTCGGGGCGCTCAAGAATGAGCGGGTCAATCGGGTGGTGTATCCCACGCGAGAACGAGCCCGCAGGGACATTACTCGGTATATCGAGCACTGGTATAATCACAGGCGTCTTCACTCTGCACTGGGGTGCGACACACCTGCGGAGGTGTATGCGGCGCATCAGGGGATGCGACTCGCCGCATGAGATAGGCGGTTCAAAGCCTGTCCGGAAACAGCAGGGCCCCTCAGAAATTCGGTCATGGTTCGCCAAGGCGGATGCTGGCAGCGCCTTAGGCACTGTTTTGTGAACGGATGAGGTTACGGAGCCAGATCTGGATCGAAGCCACCAACACAGTCCCGTCGAAGATCACGGCCCGCTTGTCATAGCGGGTCGCGACCGCCCGGTCCTGCTTGAGCAGGTTGATACACCGCTCCACGGTGTTTCGACGGCGGCGCTCACGCTGGTCCTTGGGTTGCGTGATAGTCGCTTTGATCTTGCGGCGGCGCAGGTGGCCCCGGTTGGCCCGGCTGGAGTAGGCCTTGTCGCCCAGCACCCGGTCCGGTCCGGACGGGTCCGGAGCCTGCCCACACAGCGGGGCAGCCGCAACGCGGCCACCAACGGCTCGAACATCAGACTGTCCCCGCGCTCGCCCGGGCCGGAGAGCATGGCCGGGGGCCGTTGGCCGGAGTCGGCGAGCAGGTGGAGCTTGGTGGTCGGCCCGCCCCGGAAGCGGCCCAGGGCCTCGTCCCCGTCCGGTTCCTCCCACTCTGTTTCCCCTTTTTCGCCGCTCCTGCGGCATGCTGATGGGAACGCACGGTAGTGGAGTCGATCCCTACGTTCAGCTCCTCGCCGGTAGCGGCGTCGATGCGAAGCCGGTCGGCGATCCGCTGCCAGGTGCCGTCGATGCACCAGCGTCGGTGACGGCCCGTGCGGCCTCCCAGGGGTCGCAGCGCTCAGGCAGGTCCCGCCAGGGAACGTCGGTGGGGTCACGGAACAGGATGCCGTTGACGATGCGGCGGTGGTCGGCCCACTTTTGCCCTTGCGCGGGTCCGGGGACAGGAGCAGGACGAGCAAGGGTAGAGGTCGCCCTACGGCGAGCCCGGCAGTGGCCGCGTCCGGACGCGGCCAAGATATGTCCTATATGCTCAATTTTTCCTTATTTGATCTCTTCTTGGTTTGCTGTAAAGAGTCAGCATCCTCGGAAGCAGAGGACACAGAGTGACTCCAGAACCATCCCCCTCACCCTCATCCCCCGCGTCGTCTTCGGATGGCGAGGCGAACTCGCCCGCGACCCGGACCGGGCCAGAACGATCCACGGTGGTCTTCGTCCTGCTCTCGGTGGCGTTCTCCGCCGCCCTGTTCGTGGAATACCGCTCCGAGGAGTTCGCTCTCATCGACGCTCTCGGGCCGTCGGCCGTGGGCGGCCTGCTGTTGTACTGGGCGCTCGCCGCTCTGCGCAGGCGCAGGCGGGCGAAAAAGGGCCAGGACACGGCGACGGCCCGGCCCAAGGGCTGGCTGGCGCGTGTGATGGACGAGGAGACCGCAGCCGAGCGGGAGAGGAAGCAGAAGGCGTGGGAGCGCGCACGGACGCGGATCCACACGCCCACGGAGGCCGAGACATTCGTGGCGAAGTGGCTGCGGAGCCAGGGTTTCCGGGGTGCCCGGGTCACGCCTCCGTCGGGTGACGCGGGGGTCGATGTTACCGCCTCGGGTATCTCCGTGCAGGTCAAACGTTACGACTCCAAAGGCGTTGGGCGCCCTGAGGTGCAGCAGTTGGTCGGCGCGGCCCGGGTCGGTGACGTGGCCGTGTTCTTCACCTCCTCGCGTTACACCGACGCCGCCGTCGAGTACGCCGACCAACGCGGTGTCGCCCTGTTCGCGTTCGACTTCACGGGGGGTTACCCGGTGCGCGTGGTGAACAGAACCGCGGAGCGGCTGCTCCGCGACCGCGGTCGCGGGCACGAGTAGGACCGGTCCGGTCGTCCCGGTCGGCTCCGGTCCTACCCGCTGACCCGGGTGAACGGACTCCCGTGTAGCGCTTCAGCGCCACGATGGCGTGATCGCGCGCGGCCGCACTTCGGCCTCTGGGGCCCGGGAGCGTCGTGGTCACGGGAGTGGTCCAGTCACCCTGCCAGAGCAGACCCTGCTCCGCTCTCACTTCCAATGAACAGTGCCTAGCCGCCCTCGACGACACCACCGCGCAGTGAGCCCCACGCACGCGGGGATGCTCCCAAGGACTACGACCTCGCCTCAGCCCTGTGGGAGTGACCCGGACAGGACCTCTCAGATTCCGGGTGGCCCGCCCACCCTCTGGGATGTGCGGTCATGCGTGTGTGCGGCGAACGCCCCCGGGGCGACCACTCCGAACACCGCCGCCCACCCCAGGCTGAGGAGCATCGATGTGAGCGGGACGGTATCGGTGAACGCCCCTGCCGCACAGACCTGCATCGCTCCGTACCCGGGTAGGAGGAGAACGGCGTCGGCGTCCGCGGTCGGATTGATGATCGGCTTCTGTAGGGCGTTGTCGATCACCGTCGCCACGATGATCACGAACATGCCCTCCAGCTCTTCCGGCAGGAACAGGGTCAGGAAGAGCCCCATGGCACCGTAGGCCGTCCCGCCCAGGAAGAGGCCCGCCCATACTCCAGCGGCTGCTCCGCAGCCCAGTGCAGGGAAGTCCAGGCGGCGGCGTAACCGCTGACCGTTCCCGAGGACACCACCAACATGGTGAGCTTGGCCGGGATGAGCGCCGTGCGGGGGCAACCCACCCGGGCCAGGCGCCGATCGAAGTCCGCCGAGCGGTGCGCCGCGGTGAACATCGCGAACCCCACCAGCAATGACACCAGATGGAGTACACAGCCCAGGGTCGTGACCTGGTGCCCCAGCGCCTGGATCCGCGTGTCCGTGGACCGGTGCACGAACGCGACGGGTTCCTCTGATCGAACGTGCCTGCAGGCAACTGGTACAGGGTGTCCAGACGGTCGACGTCGTGGGCCAGGTGGGAGATGACCACGATGGCGCACCCCTGAGCCTGCAGTTCCGCGGAAACCTCCCCGAACCGCAGGTAGGTCTCCCAGTCGAAGCCCTGGTAGGGCCCGTCCAGTAAGAGGACGGCCGGATCGTGCATGGGGGACAGGACCAGGTTCAGCTTCTGCCGTGTTCCGCCGCTCAGGTGCCGGACCCGGGTGGCACCGTACTGCTCGAACCCGAGCCGGGCGATGAGGGCGCGAGCCCGGTCAAGGCGGTGCAACCGGTAGGCGAGGGCGAAGCAGCGCAGGTGCTGGTCCACGGTCAGTTCCGGTTTGGTCACCGGGTACTGGGGGCAGCAGCCGATCCGGCCCTCGACCAGCAGCCGTTCCGGCCCTCGACCTGGACCCGGCCGGAATCGGGAGCGAGCTCACCGGACAGGATCCGCAGCAGGGTGGTCTTGCCCGCTCCGTTCTCACCGACGACCCCCACCAGCTCTCCGGATGCGGCACGCAGGCTCACCCCGCGCAGGACACGCCTCGTCCCGAAGGCCCTGTGCGCGTCCGCCACATGCAGCATCAGGCGCTCTTCTCGCTCAGGGTGCCGCCGAAGCTCCTGCGCCGTTCCGCGTAGGCGTTCACGGCACGCACCAGGTGGGAGCGGTCGAAGTCGGGCCAGAGAGCGTCCTCGAAGACGATCTCGGCGTAGGCGGTGTGCCAGGGCAGGAAGTTGCTGGTGCGCTGCTCACCAGCGGTCCTGATCAGGAGGTCCACGTCGGGCAGAGTGGGATCGTAGAGGTACCCGGCGAGGTCGGACTCTGTCATGCGCGTCGGGTCCAGCCGCCCCGAGAGCGCCTCGGCCGCCATGCGTTTGAGCACGTCCACCATCTCCTGGCGGCCTCCGTAGTCCAGGCAGAACGTGAACGTCGTCCCGCTGTTGCCCGACGTCAGCTCCTCGGCCCACTCCAGCCGTTCGCGGAGCGCCGCCTCGACCCTGCTGCGGCGGCCGTACCAGCGCATCCGAACGCCCCGGTCGTGCAGGCGCCCGGCTATCCCCGGTACGCGCCGCGTGAACATCCTGAACAAGGAGGACACTTCTTCGGGAGAGCGCGACCAGTTCTCCGTGGAGAAGGCGAAGGTGGTCACGTACTTGATGCCCAGATCCCCGGCGGCGTCCACCAGGCGGTACATCGCCTCCTCTCCCGCCGAGTGCCCTTCCACCGTGGCCAGTCCGAGTGCCCGGGCCCACCGCCGGTTACCGTCCATGATCACGGCCACGTGCTCGGGGACCGCGGCGGGAGGGTCCTCGGAGTCCGGGGACAGGAGGGGCGAACGCCGTTGCCGCGGCCCGGAGTCGACGGGCAGGACTTCGGCGGGTGTCTCCCGGGTTTGTGACAACCGGGCGGGAACGGCTGTTCGCGGCGGAGCGTCCGGCCGGTCCGCCGGAAGGTACTCGCACTCGTCCAGGCCTGTTCGCAGCCCGGCCAGCATGGAGGCGAGGAAGGGGCGGCTGGAAGGGTGCGCGGCATCGACCACCGCCTGCCCCCGGTCCAGCAGTCCGCGTGCCCGTCGCACCTGCAGGGCGATCAGTTCCCGACAGGCGCCCGTGCCGAGCGCGCCGTTCAGGCCGTCCGCGTCCAGGCCGAACCGCTCCAGGTCCTGGCGGGGCAGGTAGCAGCGGCCCTGTTCGAGGTCCTCGGGCAGGTCGTTGAGGATATCGATGTACTGGAGAACTTCGCCCAGCAGTGACATGAGTTCCGGGGTGTCCTCCCGGACCGGCTCCAAGACGGTGCCGAACAGCTCCGCGAGGGTGCCGCTCATACCGCGCAGGTAGCCGCGCAGGTCGGCGAAGCCGGAGAAGTCGGGCGGTCGGCGGCTGTCCTGTTCGAGTGTGGTGAGGAACTTCTCCAGCACCGGTACGGGCATGTCCCACGCCCGCACCATGTGGGCCATGGCGCGCTGGACCGGCGGTAGGCGGACGGGTTCGTCGGTCAGCTCGGTCAGCTCGGTCAGGGTATCGGCACGGAACCGGGCCAGGGCCGGCCCGCGCTCGCAGACCTCCCCTTCGTCAGCCAGCCGATCGGCCCATATCCCGAAGGCGGCCAGTGCGTGCGCGTAGGGGCGCTTGTGGGCGGGCAGCAGCTCGACGATCTGCGGAGAGAAGTGGTCCGCACCCGTGTGGATCCTGCGGCAGACCTCGAAGGCGCGCGCCAGGCCGGTGTCGGCGCCCCGCTCCGCGACCAGCCGGGGACCCGTCCCCATGTACCCGCTCATCGCTGTTCCTCCGCGGTGACCGCGGGGGTGCGCCCTCGCACCCGTGAAACGTTTCCAGTGAGGGGGTCCGCCTGTGTCCACACCCTGGCGAACACTGAGGGGATATGAATAGTCACGCTGGGTATCATAATGATTTTCGTGGCTGCTGGGAACTGCGGGCGGCGGCCCTCGGGGCTGCCCGGTGCCGGCGGTGTTCCGTGCCGGACGGTGAGCCCCACGCACGTGCGACGGCGTGGATGGGCAGCCCGGCCACGGCCAGGGTCGTCGAAGTACGCCGCCGGTCTACTCGTGGACTCCGGTCGGAGGCTCGCTCAGGACCCGGTCGAGCGCCGCCCGTCCCGCCGGGCCCCACGTCGGCTTACCTCCGGGTAGGCCGCGGTCCCCGTTCCGGCCCATCAGCATCAGGAAGAGGCTCTTGAGCGCGGCCAGCCCGCGGGCGCGCCGGACCGTCGCCTCGTCAGCCTCCGCGTAGGCGGCGAAGAAGCGTGCGGCCGCGCCCGCCGGCAGCAGTACCCAGGCGGCCGCCAGGTCCGACGCCGGGTCGCCGACGAACAGGTCGCCGAAGTCGACGACACCCGCCAGCGTCCCGTCCGCGACGACGACGTTCGCGGGATGCAGGTCGCCGTGCACCCACACCGGCGGACCCTCCCACGCGGGGGCCGCGACGGCGTCGTCCCACACGGCCCGGACCCCGGCGGCGTCGGCACCGATCGCGTCAGCGTCGAGGGAGTCGAAGAACTGGTCGAAGCCGTCCGCGCAGTCCTTGGGATGTGCGCCTCGGCCCGTGTCGACCGGTGCGTCGGCGGGCGCTGGCACGTGCAGCGCCTGGAGGAAGGCCGCCAGGGTGTGGGCCGCGTGCTCTCCGCGGGTGATCGCCCCGCGGTCCAGCGGCAAACCCGGCACCCACGTCATGACCGTCCACATCTTGGGGAATCGCTGGGAGGGGGCACCACCGCGTACCGGGACGGGAACGGGCAGCGGCAGGTGCGGGGCGAGCAGCGGCAGCCACCGGCGCTCCTTGAGCTGGGGATCGGGGTCGGTGTCCATGCGCTGGATCCGCACGGCCAGCTCGTCCCCGAGGCGCCACATCTGGTTGCCCCAGCCGCCGTCCACCTCGCGCAGGGGCAGTTCGGCCAGGTCCGGGTGCTGGTCCCGCAGCAGGTCGCGGATGAGACCCGCGGTGATCTCGATCTCGGTCATGCGGAGCAACCTTACGGGGTCTGATCACGACGACGCCGTCCGACCACGACAACGCCGTCCGACCGTTGCGACGGTCGCGGCGTTTGCGCCTCCAGTGCGAACCCGAAGGTGGGTGAACTCGGCCGATCAGGGACGGTACCCGGCGACGAAGCCCGCACGCGGGAGGAGCGAAGGCAGGGCTTTCCGTGTCCTTGGAGCTCATCTCATGTGGGTTCCCGATGTCCTGGCCCGGTGTCGATGGCCTCCACAAGGTCCGCGGTCATCGTCAGGGCCTCCTGGCGCGTACGCCACGCGCCGCTGCAGCCACGCGGAGGACGGCGTCGAACGTTCGGGGCCGTGCCGTGCGGTCTTTCGCGGGACGGAGGTCTCGCGCCGTGGCGTCGGTACACCACCGGTACGCGACGCGACCGTTCCCGAGCTTGCGGGTGGACGCGCGGTGAGCGGAGTTCAAGCGTGAGGCCGCCCCGAACCCGCTCCGGGCGCACGGGGACCGCCCCGTGCGCCGGGACCAGCGTCGGCGCGACCTACTGATCGGCCGGCCCGTGGGGCGCGGTGGTTGACGACGCGTGCCCTTCACTCTCGAATGCCGCCAACGAGGTGATGAAGTGCTCGGCCGCGGCGTCGATCTCGGCGCTCGGGGTCAGCAGCCTCTGCAGCAGGAGTCCTCGCAGACACGCGGTCGCGATGACGCTCTGCCGCCTGGCGTCGGTTGCCGTGGCGCCGTCGCGAAGAGCCGCGGCTTCGAGAAGGTGCGCCAGGCCGTCGATGTCGATGACGAGCTCCTGGAACGCGTCGCGTTCGTAGACCGCGAGCCCGACCAGGTGGAAGAAGGCATGGGTGCGGTCTTCGTGCGCGGGGTCCGAGTAGAAGTTCCAGACGGCTCTGCACAGGGCCACGAACCCGAGTTCGTTGCCGGTCGCGGCGATGACGAGGTTGTCGCGGCGGCGCGCTTCCAACAGCACAGCACGCAGCAGACCCGGCCGCGACCCGAAGTGGTACGTCAGCAACGTGTGGTGCACACCGAGCCGCTCCGCGACTTGGCGCATCGACAGGTTCGGGCTGGGGCCGTTCTCGCCGAACTCGTTGAACAGCGCCTCCAGGAGACGCTCCTTCCCTTCCCCCGCCGGCGATCTCACGTTGCCTCCGTTGACAGTTTCACCACTGTTGAGTACGTTACCGCATATTCAATTCACCACTGTTGAGGACAGTGGGCCGCGACCCGCGAGAGGAGGTTCGATGACCGGTACATGGCTGGTCGGCGGCATCGTCGCGGACGGATCGGGCGCTGACCCGACCGCGGCCGACGTGTGCGTGAAGGACGGCATGATCACCGCGATCGGGCGTGCGCCGTCGGGCGCGTCGATCATCGACCTCAGCGGCATGGTCCTGACCCCGGGACTGATCGACGCACACGTCCACCTGGGTCTCTCAAGCCCGGTCAGAGCGCAGTTCGGGTTCCAGCTCTCGGCTGCCGAGCTCGCCGCCGACATCTTCGCCGCCGCGGGCCACGCCCTCGACGCGGGCTTCACCACGGTGCGCGACACCGGTGGCATCGATGGTGGAGTCGTCGGGGTCATCGCGAACGGCAAGGTGCGAGGTCCACGGGTGCTCTCGTGCGGTCCTGTGCAGTGCCAGACCGGTGGGCACGGCTACTACGGGGCCGCATGGGAGCCGACGGGGCTGTGGGAGGCCCACCACATCCCCGGGCTCTGTGCCCTGTCGCTGATGTCGGGTAACGCCGACGAGCTTCGGCGCAACGTACGCGAGTCGTTCCGCCGCGGCGCGAGTTTCCTGAAGCTGTGCGTCACGGGCGGTGTCGTCGGGGGACACGACCGTCTTGGCGACACACAGTTCACGCACGAGGAGATCGCCGTGGCGGTGGAAGAGGCACAGGCGCGCGGCAGCTACGTCACGGTGCACGCGCACAACAACGCGGGCATTCGCAACGCCGTGCGGGCCGGCGTGCGCTGTGTGGAGCACGGCACCGACATCGACGAACCGACGGCCCGGCTCATGCGGGAGCGCGACGTGGCGCTGGTCCCCACCTTCGCCGTGGTCGAGCAGCTCACGGACACCGAGGGCATGGACCTGGACCCGGCAACGCGGGACCGCGTCGCCGGAGTCCGCCAACGCATGGCGACAGCGCTGGAGATCTCTCGCGCGGCGGGCCTGAGGATCGGCCTGGGCTCGGACCTCATCGGGCCGAACCAGCAGTGCCGAGGCCAGGAGCTGCGCCTGCGCGCCGAGCTCGAATCACCCATGCAAGCGCTCGTGTCGGCCACCAGCGTCAACGCCGACATCCTCGGTCTGGGCGGGACCGTCGGGATGATCCGCGTCGGGATGCGGGCCGACATGGTCGCCTGGCGGCAGGACCCGCTCCACGACCCGAAGGTGTTCGCCGATCCGGACATGGCCGCCCTCGTCGTCAAGGGCGGACACATCACGAAGGGAGAAACCCGATGAGCGAGATACTGCACGGCTGTCTGCCGGACACGGAGTACCTGGAGGTGACCGCCCGGTCAGGGCACCGCTACGGAGTCTGGGTGACCACACCCCCCGGTTACGCGGACTCCACGGAACCCCTGCCGCTGATCTACGTGTTGGACGGTAACTGGACGGTCGGCCTCACCGCGCCCCTCATCGTCACCCAGGCGGACCCGTACCTGACGATCGCCCCCTACATCCAGGTCAGCATCGGATACACCGGTGAGGAGGCCGCGGCCTGGGCACAGATCCGCAACCGCGACCTCGTGCCGCCGGGGGAACCCATCGGTGACGACATGCTGGCCACCCTCACGGCGGCCCGCGATACGGGTGCGATGACCCAGGAGCAGGTCGACGCCTACCTCGCGGAGCTGGAGGAAGCCCACGCCGACGTCTTCCTCGACTTCCTGACCAGCGAGCTCCACCCCCACCTGCGGTCGAAGCTGCGTGTCAGCGAGTCCGGGCACGGCCTCTTCGGCTACTCCTACGGAGGTCTTTTCGCCCTCTACACATGGCTGCGCGAGACAGGACTCTTCGCGAGCATCGGTGCGGGCAGCCCCGGTGTGGCCAGCACGGACAGCCAGATCTTCACCCTCGTCGAAGCCCTGCCGGAACTCGGCGAGGACGCAGCCGCTCCACGGCTGCACATCACGCTGAACGAAGCCGAACTGCTGGGAGGCATTCCGTTCTACCGCGGAATGGCCCGTAACGTCCTTACGGCGGTGGAACAGCTGCACACCCAGGGGCGGTCGGAGCAGGTGACGAACGCGTTGTTGCGGGAGACGCACGTCACCGGGCTGCAGGCATCGTTCCTCAGCTACCTGAAGACATGCCACAGGCGCTGAGTTCTCCGACGAGACGGTGAACTTCGCCGGGGCCTCTCAGGTACGTGCCCCAGCGGGCTGCCGGAGGCGATGGAGCGCGGAGCGCCCGGGGTGGTGGTGTCACCTGAGCCCTGGCGGCCGATCGCCTGCGGAAACGGTGAACAGGAGAGCCCGGACACCTCTGCTGGCGCAGCCGAACACTGACATCCCCCATGGCCGCACCCGTTGTCATCTTCGCGAACGCTGACAGTTCGCCTGTTTCCTTGGTCGAGCCTGTTCGTCAGGGTGTTCGTTTAAGCGTGCGAACAGGGTGGATGACGCTGACGGGGCAGGCCAGAGCGGATCCAGGGTGTTCGTTCCGACGCCCCGACTTACAGCGTCTCGCTACTCACCCACTGGGGTGGGGGGAGTGCCGGGGCGAGAGGTTCCTGCTGCTGGGGTGTCCAACCCGGTGGGTGCGGGTGGCTTCTTTGGAGGGTGAAGGGGACTTCATCCGAGGAAGGGGCGTGCCCATGTGGGCGTGGGACGAGGACAACGGCTGGTGCCGGGGCGGGGAGCGCTGGTGCTCGGCGAAGGTGGGTCAGGGCCAGGGCAGGTGCCGTCGGGTGAAGGAGCCCGTGGTGCCGGTGGCGGGCCAGCGGGAACGTCAGATGCTGCTGGCTGACCTGCGGGCGCTGGTGGCCCACCTGGAAGCCCACCCGCAGCTGCCGGTGGGGGAGATGACCCGGGTGGAGATCACCTACTTCCCCGAGGGGTGCGACGGTCACCAGCAGGACCAGGTCGTGCGCCTGGCCGAGGCCCTCGGGACGCGGCCGCGGTGGGAGGGTGAGCACTTCTCGTGCGGCAGGTGGTTCGGGCAGGCCGGGTACCGGGTGGTGTCCATTCCTGAACGCGCGAGGAAGGGTGGGCTGGCCGAGGTGGTCCCGTTGGGCGGGTCCAGGCAGAGGGCGTGAGCTGACCCGGTCCCAGAACGGCCCTGGTGTGTGCCCGGGCCGTTCTTCGTGTCCGAAGGGTTGTCCACAGGATCCGCGGAGTCGGTGGTGGAGAGGGAGAGCAGCCCGTAGTGCTGGACTCCCTGGAAATTGCCGCTTCACGGGTTCCATCCGAAAGTTCGCGAACCTTTCCACAGGCGAACCAAGGCCTCCGGGTTATCGCCTTGTCAGCGGTAGACGAGGTGTTCAGGTCCTCCAGACCGTGGAGCGCTGCGCCTGAGCCCAGTCGTGCGGAGGGTGTCAGGTCAGGGCCGAGGGCAACCGGCCCTGGCCGGGCATGCGGGGTGCTGACAGTGGGGCCGGTGCTGCTGCCAGCGCTTTCCGTCAGCGTTCTTCGAAGCTCGTGAGGTGTGGGGGTCTCCCAGGCGCTTGCCGTGCGTTCGTTGTGTGGGGACGAACTTTCGGCGGCCCGGAGGCGAAGCCCGAAGCCGGTTCGCCGCTCCGGGCCCTTCCGTCACCTTGTCCTCACGATCCGTCGTACTGGTCTTGACAGGTCTAGACCAGCCTTGTTTAGGTGACGGCACCCCCAGCGGCGCGCGGTCGGACGTCGCGCCGCACCCTAGGAGCGTGAACACGTGATCCGTCGTCTCCTGAGCAAGCTGGCCGCGCTCGGCGCGCTCGCGGCTGTGCTCGTCGTCCTCCCCGTGACCGTCGCGCAGGCCGCCGCCACCTGCGCGCCGGCCTGGAACTCCTCCGCCGTCTACACCGGCGGCGGGCAGGTCTCCTACGACGGCCGCAACTACACCGCCAGGTGGTGGACGCAGAACGAGCGTCCCGGCACCTCCGAGGTCTGGACCGACCAGGGCCCCTGCGGCACCGACGGCGGCGGTGAGGAGCCCGGCCCCAGCGGGTTCGTCGTCACCGAGGCCCAGTTCAACCAGATGTTCCCGAACCGGAACCCCTTCTACACCTACAGCGGCCTCACCGCCGCCCTCAGCTCCTACCCGGCCTTCGCCAACACCGGCAGCACCGAGGTGAGGAGGCGGGAGGCGGCCGCCTTCCTGGCCAACGTCAGCCACGAGACCGGCGGGCTGGTGCACATCAGGGAGACCAACGAGGCCAACTACCCGCACTACTGCGACTGGAACCAGCCCTTCGGCTGCCCGGCCGGTCAGGCCGCCTACTACGGACGCGGTCCGATCCAGCTCAGCTGGAACTACAACTACAAGGCCGCCGGTGACGCCCTCGGCATCGACCTGCTGAACAACCCCTACCTGGTCGAGCAGAACGCCTCGGTCGCCTGGCGGACCGGCCTCTGGTACTGGAACACCCAGACCGGGCCCGGCACGATCACGCCTCACAACGCCATCGTCAACGGCCACGGTTTCGGCGAGACCATCCGTTCGATCAACGGCGCCCACGAGTGCAACGGGGGCAACCCGGCGCAGGTCCAGAGCCGCATCAACAAGTTCACGCAGTTCACCCAGATCCTCGGCACCACCACCGGATCGAACCTGGGCTGCTGATACCCGGGCGTGGTGGAGCGCCCGTGGAGTGCGTCCGAGCGGGGGTGCGCCCGGCGACTGCGGCCGGGTGCGCCTCCGTCGGCGCCAGTCCTCAGGGACCGCCGGACTCGCCGACGACCTCGTCCCCTTCCCACCGAACGGCGACCCCTGTGGTTCCATTCAAGTTTGGTTCCACTCGGACCATGACCGGGGGCCTGTCCGGTGGATCATGCGAGCACTAGGCTTCGGCCATGGACCGAGTGACCGATGCGCCCGAGAATCCCGCCCAGCCCGCAGACCCGGCTCGGGCGAACGACTACGACAGCTTCGCCGAGGCGTACGCGGCGGACAACGAGAACAACATCCAGAACGCCTACTACGAGCGGCCCGCGATGGTGGCGCTCGCCGGGGACGTGGCCGGTCGCCGGATCCTGGACGCGGGTTGCGGTGCGGGCCCTCTGTCCGCCGCTCTGCGCGACCGCGGTGCCGACGTCACCAGCGTCGACGCCAGCGCCGGAATGCTGGCGCTGGCCAGGCGACGGCTCGGGGACGACGCGGACCTGCGCGTGGTCGACCTGGGCGACCCGCTCCCGTTCGACGACGGTGTGTTCGACGACGTGGTCGCGTCGCTGGTGCTGCACTACCTGGAGGACTGGGTGCCGACGCTGGTCGAGATGCGGCGTGTGCTCAGGCCCGGCGGTCGGCTGATTGCGTCGGTGCAGCACCCGTTCACGGACTACGCGATCCGGGACCCCCGGCCCGACTACTTCGCGACCACCAGCTACACCAGCGAGTTCACGTTCAGCGGACAGTCCGTCCCGCTGAGGTTCTGGCGCAGGCCGCTGCACGCGATGACCGACGCCTTCACCACCGCCGGGTTCCGCCTGTGCGTCATCAGCGAGCCGCAGCCCGATCCGGCCGCCCGTGAGCTGTTTCCCGACGAGTTCCACGCCCTGTCGACCAGGATCGGCTTCCTCTTCTTCGTCCTTGAGGCACCGCTTCGTCCTTGAGACGCCGCTGTCGCCCGCCGGTGCGTGACGACCGCGATTACCGCACGTACGGGATGGGAAGGTCTTCGGCTCCGCGCGTTCTGAGTAGGACGGGCACAGGCTGAACCAGTCGCGACAGGACTCCGATGGCGGGCATGAAGGCAACTCCGAGCCGCTCCGACGTTCCACACACGTCCGTGATGACGTCGGCGCGGAACGGGGGACCGGCGTGCCTACGACACCGCCCGGACCGACCACACGTGCACCGTCGTCAACGATTCCGGCGACTGGGTCGTGGTGGACCTGCGGAGCGCCGAGCAGTAGCCGGACACGACCAGGAACCGCCCCCCACAGCGGCGGAGCGACCCTCCGCCGTGCGCGGGCGGGTCCGGCCGAGCGAAAGGTCGCGCGATGGCGAGCCTCCCAGCACCGCTCAATGCCGCCGCCCGAGTACTTGGCGGCCCAGGGTGTGCTGCTGATGCTCGTCGTAAGGTGGATTCTGCGGCGCGGAGAAGCGAGGTGACGCGGTGGAGACGGCACTCGGTGTGCTGTTCATGCTCCTTCTGGTCTTCGGCGGATGGATCGTCTGGGGTATCGGGCAGAGCTTTCAGAACGCCCATGAGCGCGCCCTCACCCGCGAACGGGAAAAGACCAAACGGCTCCAGTTGCGTCTGGACGCGCAGGAACGGGCTCAGGAACGCGCCGACCGTGTCTACTTCGACACCGTGAACCGCCACACCGGTCCGCTCTCCCTCCCCGAGCCGGAGGCCGATTCCGAACACGGGAAGAACGACGGCTCCTGATCACACCCGTCCCGAACCCATGCGGTAGCGCCCTGAGCTGTTCGAGGGATGTCTGGCTGGGATTGGCCTGTCCCTGGAATCGTAATCCCACAAATTAGAGTTCGGTGATGGATCACCGGCAGAGGAGTGATGCGCTCCTACCGGTATTCTGCGGCCATGGTCTTCCTGAGGCTGAGCGCGTCGTCCGTTTTGTCTGTTTCTGAAGAAGTTGGAAAAACGGCTGCTTGTCACTGGTAAGTTCGCAGGTCGTTGACTGTGCTCCCCGCGCACGCGGGGATGGTCCCAGTGCGCTTGGACTCATGGGAGACAAGCCGGAGTGCTCCCCGCGCACGCGGGGATGGTCCCCGGGGTCTTGGTCTCGCTCCCGTCGGCCTTCGGTGCTCCCCGCGCACGCGGGGATGGTCCCCCCGGTCTCACGATCCCTCCAGGGATTCACCCGTGCTCCCCGCGCACGCGGGGATGGTCCCCGGCAAGGAACCGCTCTGGCCAGTGCAGCTAGGTGCTCCCCGCGCACGCGGGGATGGTCCCGATCGAGACATCCAGGCGCTCCTTGGCCTGCTGTGCTCCCCGCCCACGCGGGGATGGTCCCTCCGGCCACGCCGACCCGGTAGACCACAGCTGGTGCTCCCCGCGCACGCGGGGATGGTCCTCTTTCAGGCTCGGGTACGTACAGAATCCGCTAGTGCTCCCCGCGCACGCGGGGATGGTCCCTGGTCAAGGTTGGGCTCCCGCTCACCGCCCGCGTGCTCCCCGCGCACGCGGGGATGGTCCCCGCAGAACCACGTGACGGATCTGCGGGTTCTCGTGCTCCCCGCGCACGCGGGGATGGTCCCTCTTCTTTAGCCATGCGGCGTTCCACATCGGCGTGCTCCCCGCGCACGCGGGGATGGTCCCCCCGGCAAGTTCGAAGGGGCGCACGCGGACCAGTGCTCCCCGCGCACGCGGGGATGGTCCCGAACCGAGCGAACGAGAAGAGAGACACCATCAGTGCTCCCCGCGCACGCGGGGATGGTCCCGGCCAGGCACCGCGCACGGCGTCAGCTGAGCGTCTGCGTTCCGATGACCGACAGCACCTGGAGCTTCTCGTAGCTCTCGGTGCCGGGGACGGCGGTGTAGACCATCAGCGAGTGCGCCTGACCCGGGTCGACCAGCCGCTGGCAGGTCAGCTCCAGCGCGCCGACCTCGGGGTGAACGAAGTGCTTGACCTCGTGGGGACGTATCCCGATCTCGTGGTCGCTCCACACCCGCCGGAACTCCTCGCTGCGGGCCAGCAGCAGCTCGGCCAGGTGGGCGGCGGGGGACTCCGAGCCGCGGAGGGTGGCGAGCTCACGCAGCCCGGCGGCGTACATCCGGGTCAGGAACGGGTGCTCCTCGGGCGCGTAGATCCGCCGGGAGTCGGGGTCGGTGAACCACCGGTACCCCGCGCTACGGGCAGGCCCCGTGTACCGCGTCGCGTCCCCGGTCAGCGCGACGCCCATCGGGGACTGCCGCAGGGTCTCGCCGAGCTCGGTGACAATCTCGGCGGGTGTGTCGTCCAGGCGGTCGAGCACACGCAGGAGCCCGGGGCTGACGTGTTCGTTGGACGTGCCCCTGGGAGGCGGATTGTGTCCGACCAGGCGGAACAGGTGGTCGCGCTCGTCGAGTGACAGGTGCAGCCCCTGGGCGATGGAGGAGAGCATCCGGTGCGACGGCTGGGGGCCGCGTTCGCGCTCCAGGCGGGAGTAGTAGTCGGTCGACATGTGGCACAGCGCCGCGACCTCCTCGCGCCGTAGCCCGTTGGTCCTGCGGCGCTGCCCGCGCGGCAGGCCGACGTCCTCGGGTTGCAGCGCCTCCCGGCGGTTGCGGAGGAACTCCGCCAGCCCGGTGCGATCGATCACGACGTCCCTCTTCTCGGTGCTGTCTCGTCTCCACCGCCTTGTCTACCGCTCGCGGACGCCGGTAGCCACGGCCCGCCGATCCCCCCGTACGGATCGCAGGGGCGGCCTGGCGAGCCTGTGATCGGCAGGTCCTGGATAGATCCGCGCCGTCCGACGAGGATCGGTGCCAAGGCCCGAGCCGGACCCGGACAGGCGAGCGGACGCGTCGTCGCGACCGCCTCGGGCCGGTCGTGGTCGCCCGCGCGGACCGGGAGTCCCGGGCCGCCCCGGCGGGGAGAGCTCGCCGGTGAGTCCACAGCCACGACATGAAGGAGCAGGACCATGCCACGTCGACCCATCGACATCACCGTGCCCGACCTGACCGGAAAGCGCGCCGTCGTCACCGGCGCCAGCGACGGGATGGGCCTGGGCATGGCCAAGCGGCTGGCCGCCGCGGGCGCCGAGGTGATCATGCCCGTGCGCAACCCGCGCAAGGGCGAGGCCGCGCTCGCCAAGGTCCGGCACGCCGCGCCCGGCGCGAACGTCTCGCTACGCAGCCTCGACCTGGCCTCGCTCGACTCGGTCGCGGCCCTCGGCGACACCCTGCGCGAGGAGGGGCGGCCGATCCACATCCTCATCAACAACGCCGGTGTGATGAGGCCCCCGAACCGGCAGACCACTGCCGACGGTTACGAGATCCAGTTCGGCACCAACCACCTCGGCCACTTCGCCCTGGTGGGCCGCCTCCTCCCGCTGCTGCGCGCCGGCCGGGCACAGGTGACCTCGCAGCTCAGCATCGCCGCGCGCCGCGGCTCCATCAACTGGGAGGACCTGAACTGGGAGCGCTCCTACCATGTGATGCGGGCCTACGGCCAGTCCAAGATCGCGTTCGGGCTGTTCGGCCTCGAACTGGACCGCCGCAGCAAGGCTCACGGGTGGGGCATCACCAGCAACCTGTCCCACCCCGGGGTGGCCCCGACCAGCCTCCTGGCCGCCCGACCCGAGATCGGCCGCAGCGAGGACACCCCGTTCATCCACCTGATCCGGGCCCTGTCGGCCCGCGGGATCCTGGCGGGTACCGCCGAGACGGCGAAGCTGCCCGCGCTGATGGCCGCGACCGACCCGGCCGCCAAGCGCGGCGCGCTCTACAGCCCCAGCGGCCCTGGGAGGCTGGGCGGTCCGCCGTCCGAGCAGCGGATGTACCCGCCGCTGCGCAGCGCGCAGGAGGCCGCGCGGGTCTGGCGGGCCTCGGAGGAACTGACGAAGGTCTTCTTCCCCGCCGCCGTCTGACCGCCGCCGTTCGCACGGCCACCCCACAGCGTCGCGGTGAAGGACGGTGCTGCCGACTCCGAGGGCGACGCCGACGGGCTCGGCTTCGACTCCACCGGCGGGCTCGGTCGGCGGTGGAGCCGAAGCTCTGGGCGGCGTGATACCGCGCCGGGGTGCGTGCTCGGCTCGGAACGGAGCCGCCGGAACAGTCGGTTCCGGCGCTGGCTCGGGGCCGGACCGGGGGTGTACCGCGGGCGCCCGGTTCGGTGGGACGCGGTCCGGCCGGTGAAGCAGGTCCGCGGACCCGGTCCCGCGGGCCCGGATCGAAGAACTCCGGTCACCGCGGGCGCCTCCTCACGCGGAGGCGGCACCGGCCGTCCCGGACCAGCGCATGCGGTTCATCGCCATCGACCCCCGCCGCCGTCGGGAGCGCCGCCGCGGAGGCGCTCCACTTCGGCGATGTTCTGTTCCTCGGTGGTCCCGGAGTTCCTCGCGGTGGCCACGGTGCCGTCGGAGGCCTGGCGCAGACCGGGGGCGACGGTCCTCAGGTGCAGCATGAGGTTCTTCTCCAGCGATTGCATGACGTTGTTCATCTGTCTGGCGAAGTCGTCGCCCTCGCCCCAGGGCGTTCCCAGGGGCGGACGCTTGGCCTCGTACCACTCGACCAGGGCCTCGATCCTGTCAGCCGGTTCGTGGATGTACTGCCCGTCGCGCGCCAGTTCGTCCGTCGCGACGTAGAAGGAATCGTTGGAGCTGCTGTTGCTGCCGTAGCCGTCGTATCTCGGCATGGTCTCTCCTGCCAGATGTGTGTACCGCGGTGAAAGTCGAGTACCGCCCCCGGCGGCTACCGCGGCGGCGGTTCCGCGTCGAGGCTGTAGAAGAGGTCGCGGAGGTTGAAGGTTCCTTTCATGAGGTCGTCCATGGCGATGCCCTCGGGAGCGAAGGGCTGGTAGAGCGTCTCCACCCGGTCAGCCATCTGCCCCCGCGCGCGGTTGATGACGTCCTTGATGGCGCTCGCCAGTTCCGTGGGCGCCATGCCCCGATAGGACTGGGTGTTGAACTTCAGCTCGACCAGTTCACCGCTCGCGTTCACCGTCGCCGCGACGAGGCGGTCCTTGGACACGGCCTCCTCGGTCGCCTGCTCCAGGCTCGCGCTCGCGTCCTCCACTTCGCGGAGCGTTCGCTGAAGCCGAGCCAGCTCCTGTCCGTTCCGTGCTTCCCAGTCGCTCATCGCCTGTCCTCCTCCTTGTCTTCGACCACCCCGGGTAGCGGACTGCCCTGAACCATGTCGTTCTGCGCGGACGAGGTGCCCCACACCCGCTCGACCTCCGGCAACGGGGGTACTCGGGCCGGTCCGCTCTGGCCTGGTACGACCCGGTGGAGGTCGGTCGAGCCGCGGCGTCGAGTCCGGTGCCGCGGCCTGCTCCGGTGACGACGGCGCGCGTGCCGGGCTGATTCGGCCGTGGGATGTCGATGGTCCTGCGCGGTAGTGTCTGCTTCCCAGCCGTTGTGCGTGGTCCACTGTCGCGGAGTCGGCCGGAGCTATACAGGGACTCTCGATCATGGGATGCGGCAGACGAGGTTTCGTCCTCGCCGAGTGGAAGGGCGTCCACGGCCTTCCGTTCGGGGATCACCGGACCGCCGCCCCGCTGAAGGGAGGCAACGGCCCGCGACCGGCAGAGCCCGCCGACGGCAGGAATGGCAGAGCACCGAGCAAGAAGGAGACAGCCGTGATCGACCGGGCCGGACTGGCGACGTTCCTCCGACGCCGCCGGGAGTCGCTGCAACCCGAGGACGCCGGCCTTCCGCGCGGACCGCGCCGCAGGACCAGCGGACTGCGCCGCGAGGAGGTCGCCGCACTCTGCCACATGTCGACCGACTACTACACCCGCCTGGAACGGGAACGCGGACCCCAGCCGTCCGTGCAGATGATCGCCTCCATCGCGCAGGGCCTGCACCTCTCCCTCGACGAACGCGACCACCTGTTCCGCCTCGCCGGGCACAACCCGCCCACCCGCGGCGCGGACAGCAAGCACATCAGCCCCGGCCTGCTGCGCGTACTCGACCGCCTGGACGACACCCCCGCCGAGATCGTCACCGAACTCGGGGAGACACTGCGCCAGAGTCCGCTCGGCGTGGCACTCACCGGGGACACGACCCACTACACCGGCCCGGCGCGCAGCAACGGCTACCGCTGGTTCACCGACCCCGGCGCCCGGCAGCTCTACGCACCCGACGACCACGGGCTGCTGTCGCGGATGTACGCGTCCGGCCTGCGCCGGCTCGTCACGCTTCGGGGCCCCGACTCGCAGGCGGCGCACTACGCCGATCTCCTCCTCGGCCAGAGCGAGGAGTTCCGCCGCCTGTGGGACGAACACGAGATCGGCGTCCTCCCCAGCGAGGTCAAACGGTTCATCCATCCCGAGGTCGGCGCGCTGGAACTGAACTGCCAGACGCTGCTCGACCCGCACCAGTCGCACCGCCTGCTCGTCTACACCGCCGTCCCGGGGACCGAGAGCTACGAAAAACTGCAGCTGCTCTCCACTGTCGACACGCAGAACCCCCGCTGACCTCACACCTGCTGACCGGACGTCCCATGGGCCCGGCGGCTACGACGACGGTCGGGCCGAGACCGTCGGTCCGAGTGGCCGGCGGGGACCAGCGCTCCCGCCCGGCATCCACGAGCGGCGGGTCGGAGCGGGTCCCGGACGAACCGGGCTTGTCCAAGGCCCTCACGACCCCTGGCTTCCGTTGCCGTCAAGCGGGCCCGCGACATCCGAAGGAAGGCGGCGACCGTGCCGTCGCGGAGCACGGACCCGGCGAACCGATCCGTGCATCCCCCCTTCATGAACGTCGCCCTCCCGGCGGAACCAGGCGAGGGACGGGCAGATGGCTCGGCCGGCACCCCGGCCGGGTTCGGAGCTCTCGGTCCGAGCGGTCCCCGGGCATGAGACGGCCACCGCTGTGATCATGCGGGTGTGCTGGGACCGAACGCCCGGCGGTGGCCGTGCCGCTCACTGGAGCGGAAGCCGGCCCCACCCGTCCGGGCGAACGGGTTCGACGACCTGTTCTCCCGGACCGTGCCTCCTTCTCCGGCCGTGGGAGGCCCCGCCGCGCACCCGCCTCCGTCCGGTGAATCCGTCCGGTGACCTGAACCACAAGAACGGCTGGCCCCCGGCCGTGTTCGCCGACGACACCGCAGCCAGGTGCGGGCTCACCACTGCCACGACCAGCGCCGAATCCGCCCCACACCGGTCACCAAGGGCGAGCGGAGTGCTTACAGTCCCGTCACACCACCGATACAACACGAACAGTCACAAAGCCATATAGTCGGAAGAGGAAAGCAACGCATCCCCACAGTGCTGGGTGGCGTGCCCGTACCGCCGTTCTGTCGGCGAAGAGTGGGACCACGACAAAAACCCCTTGTGGCCTGGCGAAAAGCAACGATGGAAGGAGCGGTCGCTCTCATGCCTCCTTTTGGTCCCGACACCGCCGCGTGGGTCCGCGAGACCGCCAAATGGCTCCTGGGCATGGAGATCCCCTCGGCCGATCCCCCCGCCATGCGCCAGCTCGCCGCCCTCTACGACCACGTCTCCGCGATCCTCGAGGAGACCAAAGACCTCCTCACCCTGATCCGCCGCAAAGTCCGCACCGACTTCTCCGGCACCGCCGCCGACTACTACGACATCTCCATCGCCCAGTTCACCACCGGCGACAACGACTACATCGGCTCCGGAGCCAGGACCGCCCGCAACGCCTCCACCGTCCTCGGCGACGGCGCCGCCAACGCCGAGCACACGCACTGGATGGCCTTCGGCCAGCTCGTCCAGCTCATCATCGAGATCGCCTGGTGCATCGCCATGGCCCAGTGGACGATGGGCGCTTCGCGCGCCCTGATCCCCTGGTTCAAATACAACCGTTCCGTCGCCATCCAGCGCGTCCTCAGCTGGCTCGTGCTCACCGCCCCCTCCCACCAGATCACCGAACAGCTCTTCGCGTCCCTGGACTCCATCGTCCAACGCGTCCAGATCGACGCCGGCACCCGCAGGTTCCACGACAAGGAGATGACCCGCCTCACCCACGGCGGCGCGGGCCTGTCCGGCCTCATCTCCGCCGGGTTCTCCGGTGTCGTGGACGGCCTCTTCAGCCACCAGGTCCGCGACCTGCTGCGCGCCAACCTCGACACCCTCGCCGACGTCCCCCCGCCCCCACGTGTCGACAGCCCTCCCCCCGGCCGTCCCGACACCACACCCGCCCCCACGCCCGGGGGCGCCGTTCCCGGGCCCGTCCCCGGCCCCAACATCAACCGCGACCTCGCCGCCGCCTTCGCCGCGTACGAACGCGATCTCGCCGCCACCTTCAACCCCCCCGCCGGCAAGACCGCCTTCGACAACCCCTTCACCAACAACGACTTCCGCGACGACCTCGCCGACGTCTTCGCCACCCACTACGGCTCCGCCCTGGGCGCCACCGGCGCCCGCGCGCTCGGCAACGGCTACGCCGACACCCTCATGACCCACTGGGGCCGCCCCGACCTCACCCATCGCCTGGCCGACCTCCTGGACACCACCCCTCTGCCGCCCCCGACCCGCACCCACCTCGCCCAGACCGTCCCCACCACCCTCACCCACGGCATGGGTGACTACATGACGCGCCCCCTCATCAGAGCCGAGATCCTCTCCACCGGCGCCGCCTCCGGTGCCCTGGAGGGCTACCTCGGCGAAGGCACCACCAACGCCCTGCTCACCGACCAGGGCTGGCAGGCCAACGGCTACTCAGCCACCGCCGGCGCCTTCCAATCCGCCTTCCAGAACGTCACCGTCGACACCGCCCTGTCCGCCATCGACCATGTCCAATCCCCGCCCCCACCACTGCCACCGCCCCCCGCCGAAACCACCACCGGGATCACCGGCACCACCGGGGTCAACGGGATTACCAACGGCGACGGCCGCGAGTCCGGCCTCTCCGACCGGCCCGCGCCCCCGGGCACCCACGAAGCACCCGCCACTCCCAGTACCGACATCACCCGCACCGACACCGCCCCCGCGCCCTCTGACACCCCACCCCACACCCCCGGCAACACCGGCACCCCACACGGCCGCACCGGCAGCGGCGGCGAGGATCCCGTCCGCACCACCACCTCCGACGGCACTCGCGGCGAGGACCTCCACACCCCCCGCACCGCTCCTCCCGACCCCCTCGCACCTGAGGGCGGGCACCCTGACCGCTTCGCGCCCACAGCTGTGGGAAGCCCGACCGGCGAGCAGCCGACCGCACCCGGGCACAACGCACCGGACGCCCCGCGCACCCCAGAGACCGATTCCGGTGCCACGTCCCACGCGGCTGCCGTACCCCTCGCGCCACCCGTCCAGCAGCACACACCGAACACGCCCGCGAGCCTCACCACCGGCGCCACCGCGAACGGCACCGCCGCCCCCGGCGCACCGGCCGATACACGGAACCGGCCCGGGCCGACCCTCGACCCCGCCCACGGCCGAGACGACCTCCCGAGCGGTGCCCACACCGGTACCCGCGCACCCGCCACCACCGACACCCGCCCTATCGGCGAGCCCTCGGTCCGCACACCCAGCACCGCTTCCCCCGCCGCCCAAGGCGAACACAACGGTGCGGAGCACACCCCCGACCCCGCCGCCCGCGCAAGCGAGACCGCGTCCGGGCCCCCCGCGTCCCCGCCTCCCTCCGACCACGGACGCACACCCTCCGCGCACACCGACCCGCCATCCGAAGCGGCCCCCGAGCGCGGAGGCTCCGACGCGGACCATCCGCCGCAGGCCGACTCCTCCCGGTCTTTCGAAGAAGCTTCCGCCGGAGACCGCGGGCAGCCGGGCCACGGCGCCGCTTCCGACTCCGGACGCGAGGGCGCGGAGCGTGGCAGCGGGGCGGACACCGGCGACGTCCCGCCACGCGAGCACGGTACGGCGGACGGGGATCTCGACGGCGCGGACGACGACTTCTACAGCCTCCCCGCACCCACCCCCCACGCACCCTCCGATCCCGATGATCCGTGGGGTGGCAATCCCCCCACATCCCTGGATCTCTCGGCGCTCGCCTCCGCGGGCAAGGACGCCAAGTCCGCCGAGCAGCCCCTCACGGTCGGGGAGGCCATCGCCGATCTGGCCGACCCCGGCTACGGCCTCCGCGACCTCGACGCCATCGGACGCCAGGCGGTCGAAGTGTTCACGATGGACGTCGACGACCCCGACGGCGACGGCGGCGGTGACCCCGAACACCTTCCCGACGCGCCCCACCACCAGGGCTCGTACGACCCGTCCCTCGACTTCTGGGCGAACCCGGACGCACTTCCCCCTGATACTGGTTCCCCGCTGCCCGGCACGTTCGAAAGCCTTCTCCAGGGGATCGAAGAGGGAGGCATGCTCGACGATGGACCGCTCTTCCTCACCGATGCCGACGACGCCCCCGACCGCATGGAGAGCGACCCCATCGGTTTCCTGGACGACTTGGGCGTGTCCCTGGACACGGGCGACCCGTTCGGGTTCCTCGATGAGGACGTGGACATGCTCGGCGGTGCGGAGCCCTTCCCAGCCGACCCCGCCAACTGGCCCGACCCCGGGCCTGTGGCCGCCCCTCCGGTATTCCCACCGGTGAGGCCCTCCGGTGGCAGCGGACACGACGACACCGCACCGATCGACGCCGGGACGGCCCAGGTCATCGACCGCATCAAGACGCTGAGCGACAACGAATTCGGCCTTCTCGTCGCTCTGGGGGCCGGGCTCCCCGACAGGGAGATCATCGCCCGACCCGGTTGG
The DNA here is from genome assembly GCF_008638355.1 of Nocardiopsis deserti. Classification (NCBI taxonomy): domain Bacteria; kingdom Bacillati; phylum Actinomycetota; class Actinomycetes; order Streptosporangiales; family Nocardiopsidaceae; genus Nocardiopsis; species Nocardiopsis deserti. Next base: position 213,329 of record NZ_VWVS01000014.1, read on the forward strand.
TCCCGCAGATTCCCCACTGTCATGCGCGGCCTCGCCGGTTCCCTGGGTCTGCAGGAGGGCGACCGTGCGGGGATCGTCGCCGTCGCCGTCGCCGCAGGGCTCACCAACGACGCCGACCCCAAAACCATGACACGAATCCAGCGAACAGAACGCGCCGCCACCCGCATCCGCTTCCTGCCGGAAAGCTACGCGCAGGTTCTCAAGCACCACGCGAACAGGATGAAAGCCGGCAAGGTCGCCGATCAGCTCCACTTGAGCGAAGTCGCGTTCAACCACCGCTTCCTCCGTCTTTCGCGCCGTCTGGGGGTACTCAGTCGTGCCGAGGCGGACGATGCCGCCCGCGCCGCCAAACTGAAGGCCTCGCCACTTGCCGCGCTCACCGACGAGCAGCGTGAGGAGGCCATCGACCGCATCAAGACGCTGAGCGACAACGAATTCGGCCTTCTCGTCGCTCTGGGGGCCGGGCTCCCCGACGAGGAGATCATCGCCCGGCCTGATTGGACACCTCAGGAACTTGCCATCGCTCTGAGCGGCCTCGCCGGTTCCCTGGGTCTGCGGGCGGGCGACCGTGCGGGGATCGTCGCCGTCGCCGTCGCCGTCGGGCTCACCGACGACGCCGACCCCGGCAGCATGACACGAACCCAGCGAACAGAGCGCGCCATCACCCGCATCCGCTTCCTGCCCCCGGAGCAGCACGAGGTACTCGCCCATCACGCGGGTGGGCTGAAACCCAGCGACATCGCCAAGCGGCTTCGCTCGATCCCAAGCGCGGTCAGCGACCCCGACATCTATGTCAACGACCTCATCGCCCGTCTTTCGCGCCGGCTCGGGGTGGCCGGGCGTGCCGAGGTGGTCGCAGCCGCCCGCGCCGCCAAACTGGAGGCCCCGCCACTTCCCGCGCGTACCGAAGAGCGGAGTGAGGAGGCCATCGACCGCATCAAGACGCTGAAAGACCGCGAATTCGGCCTTCTCGTCGCTCTGGGGGCCGGGCTCCCCGACGAGGAGATCATCGCCCGACCCGGTTGGTCCCGCGGATTCCCCACTGTCATGCGCGGCCTCGCCGGTTCCCTGGGTCTGCGGGCGGGCGACCGTGCGGGGATCGTCGCCGTCGCCGTCGCCGCAGGGCTCACCGACGACGCCGACCCCAAAACCATGACACGAATCCAGCGAACAGAACGCGCCGCCACCCGCATCCGCTTCCTGCGCCCGGAGCAGCACGAGGTACTCGCCCATTACGTGAGGGGGGTGAAACACAGCGATATCGCCAAGCGGCTCCGCTCGATCCCAAGCACGTTCAGCGACCCCGACGTCTATGTCAACGACGTCCTCACCCGTCTTTCGCGCCGCCTGGGGGTGCGCAGTCGTGACGAGGCAGGCGATGCCGCCCGCGCCGCCGAACTGGAGGCCCCGCCGCTTCCCGCGCTCACCGACGAGCAGAGAACCCAGGCCATCAACCGCGTCGAGGAACTGGACGCCAGCGCAGTCGCCAACGCGGCACCGGCCCGCCCGGCACGAGCCCGCGTGGCCCCTGCCCCCGAGCTCACCCCCGAGCAGGTCACCTGGGCCGTCGACCACATCAACGAGCTTCTGCACGGATCCAGATTCAAGGTCTTCGTCCAGAGGGGCGCGGGGCTGGACGACCTCAACGAGATCGGCGCACGCGTCGGACTAAGCGCGAATACGGTAGCCAAATACATCAGACAGATCGTTCGCGATCTGAGGTTGAACACCCCCGGGGACCTCGTCGCCGTCGCCGCCGCCGCGGGCCTCGCCCCCACCGCCCCACAACCCCAACCCCGCAACGACGACACCACCACCCACGACAACGACGGAGGCGAGGACAGCTCCGACAGCGACGACGATCTCTACTCCGACAGCGACGACGATCTCTACGACGCCGACGACCATCCCCCCGCCCGTCGCGGGGGCGGTCCCCGTGACGACGACCCGCCCGCGCCCCCGGCGGGCCGTGACCACGGTTCCGCCGCGGCACCGTCCGCGCAGCCGGGGACCGGAAACCGCGGATCCCGTAGCACGGGCCGTTCCACCGGCCACCACGGAACCGGCTCGGGAAACCGCACCCGGCAAGGATTCCCATCCGCCGACCACCACGGAAACGACACCCGCGACCTCACCGAGGACCACGGCCCCGCCGCCGACCCCGCCGCGCCGCAGCAGCGGGAACCCTCGCGACCGTCCCCCGCTCCGAACCCACCGATGACGGAGTCCACCACCGACATCCCCGCAGAGCCCGCCACGACGCCGCCCCACCAGGGCTTCACCGCGCTGTTCAGCAGCACGCTCAACTCCTCGCCCGCCTCCCCGGCGCCCCGCATTCGGGAAACCGACCAGCCCCGGCCCGACGACCCCGCCGACGACCTGGACGACGACTTCTACGGCCCCGCGCCGACGGCGCGCACACAGGAACCGGCCCCGGCCGATCCCGATGATCCGTGGGGCGGCAATCCCCCCGCATCCCTGGATCTCTCGGCGCTCGCCTCCGCGGGCAAGGACGCCAAGTCCGCCGAGCAGCCCCTCACGGTCGGGGAGGCCATCGCCGATCTGGCCGACCCCGGCTACGGCCTCCGCGACCTCGACGCCATCGGACGCCAGGCGGTCGAAGTGTTCACGATGGACGTCGACGACCCCGGCAGCGGCGACAGTGGCACCGGCGACGGTGACTCCGAACACCTTCCCGACGCGCCCCACCACTTCGGGGGCGGACGGGCCGGCGGTGTTCCCGCGCCTTCGCTCTGGCCTGGCAGCGACCGGGACCAGGACCCCGGTACGGGCATGGGCAAGACCGTCCGCGCCCGGGTCGACGACCAGGCCGCCGACCAATGGGCGGGGAGCGTCCTGCCCACCGTGGTGTCGGCGCAGGGGACGCCCGGCCCGGTACAGGGTGCCCCCATCCTCGATGCCACTCCCAACCAGGCCCACTCCCTGTGGGAGTACACCGACCACGCCCGCGGTATGGTCGACGAGGGCCTGGTCACCGGCGACGTCGATCCCGAGGACCACGACGACTTCGCGCGGGTCGTCGACGACGTCGACACCGTCCTGAGGGCGGCGGCCCTGCCCGTCGCGATCACCGTGCACCTGGGCGCTGATCAGGCCCTCCTGCGAGGGCTGGGCATCGATCCCGACGACCCCGGCCGTGTCGCGGGCACCGTGGTGGACATTCCGCACTACCTGTCGGGCACTTTCGGCACACGCGCCGCCGAGGACGCTCCTGCCTATGTGATGCTCCGTGTTCCCCACGGCTACCCCGCCGCCCATGTCCGCCCCTCGTCTCCGGGCCGGGTGCTGGTCGCTCGGGGAGCACGCCTGTACATTCACGCCGCCTACACCCGGCCCGGCGAGCCGGTTCCCGGAGCGCGTGTCGAGGACCTGTTGTTCGTCGAGGCCGAGATCGTTCCCGGCCACTGGGCTCCGCCTCCCGGCCACCGCCCGAACCCCTCCGACGACGCCCATCACGGCTACCGGCCGAGCACCGTCTCCATCCCGCCTGCCGATTCCCGGCAGAGCGATGCTTTCGACGACCTGCTCAACGAACTCGAGGAGGGGGGCATGCTCGGCGACGAGCCGTCTCTCTTCATCGGTGCCGACGACGCCCCCGACCGCATGGAGACCGACCCCGTCGGTTTCCTGGGCGACTTGGGCGTGTCCGACTCCCTGGACACGGGCGATCCGTTCGGGTTCCTCGATGAGGACGTGGACATGCTCGGCGGTGCGGAGCCCTTCACAGCCGACCCCGCCAGCCGACCCGACCCCGGGCCCGTGGCCGCCCCTCCGGTATTCCCACCGGTGGGGCCCTCCGTCGGCAGCGGACACGACGACACCGCACCGGCCGACACCGCACCGGTCGACGCCCGCACGACCCGGGCCATCAGAGAACTGAACGCCAGCCATTTCGATCTCCTCGTGGCCCTGGGTGCCGGTGCCGGGCGCTCCGACGAGGAGATCATCGCCCGACTCGGGTGGACGCCCCGCGGATTCGTCAGCGTCATGGGCGGTCTCACCGGTTCCCTGGGTCTGCGGGCGGGCGACCGTGAGGGGGTGGCCGCCGTCGCCGTCGCCGCCGGGCTCACCGACGACGCCGACCCCAAAACCATGACACGAATCCAGCGAACAGAACGCGCCACCACCCGCATCCGCTTCCTGCGCGAAGACCACGCGCAGATCCTCAAGCACTACGTGAACGGGATGCAACAAAGCAAGATCGCCGAGCAGCGCCACTTGACGCTGAACTCGGTCAACGACCTCTCCAACCGCCTTTCGCGCCGCCTGGGAGTGCTCAACCTTGACGAGGCGGGCAAAGCCGCCCTCGCCGCCGGTTGGGCGGTCCAGCGCCCGGCGCTCACCGAGGAGCAGAGAAAGAAGGCTATTGACCACATCACCACTTTGAACGCCGCCCATTTCGAGGTCCTCGTGGCTTTGGGGGCCGGGCGCTCCGACGAGGAGATCATCGCCCGACTCGGGTGGACGCCCCGCGGGTTCTTCGCCATCATGGGCGGCCTCGCCAATTCCCTGGGTCTGCAGTCGGGCGACCGTGCGGGGATCATCGCCGTCGCCGTCGCCGCCGGGCTCACCGACGACACCGCCCCCAACCTCCTGACACCCGAACAGCGAAAGCAACGGGCCCTGACCCGCATCAACTTCCTGCGCAAAGACCAGGAGCAGGCCCTCAAGTACTACGTGAACGGGCTGAAACCCAGCAAGATCGCCGGGCGGCTCAACTTGGCGCCGAGCTCGGTCAAGGACCTCTTCACCAGCCTTTCGCGTCGCCTGGGGGTACTCAGTCGTGAAGAGGCGGGCGAAGCCGCCGACACCGCCGGTTGGGCGGACCCGGCCATGCTCACCGACAAGCAGAGAAAGGAGGCCATCGACCGCATCACCACCTTGAGCGGCCATGAATTCGAGGGTTTCGTAGCCTTGGGTGCTGGGCGCACCGACGCAGAGATCATCGCCCGGCCCGGTTGGAGCCGCTCGGGACTCACCCTCGTCATGGACGGCCTCGCCAATTCCCTGGGTCTGCAGTCGGGCGACCGTGCGGGGATCGTCGCCGTCGCCGTCGCCGCCGGGCTCACCGACGACACCGCCCCCAAAACCATGACACGCCTCGGGCGGCACCGACGGGCCGTCCATCGCATCCGCTTCCTGCGCGAAGACCAGCGCCGGGCACTCGTCCACCTCGCAGCGGGATGGCAACGCAGGCAGATCGCCCAGGAACTCGGATCGGTCAAAGACCACATCGCGGATCTCGCTCCCCGTCTCGGGGTGATCGAACTCGCCGAGGCGATCGAAGCCGCCCAGGCGTCACCCGCCCTCGCCGCCGAAGTGGCGGCCCTCCGAGCGGTGCCGGCCCCTGTCGTACCCACCCTCAAGGCTTCCTCCCGCCGCGTGGCCCCTGCCCCCGAGCTCACTCCCGAGCAGGTCACCTGGGCCGTCGACAACATCAACGAGCTTCTGGACGGCTCCAGATTCGATGTCTTCGTCCAGAGGGGCGCGGGGCTGGACGACCTCAACGAGATCGGCGCACGCGTCGGACTACGCGCGAATACGGTAGCCAGCTACATCAGACAGATCGTTCGCGATCTGAGGTTGAACAACGCCGGGGACCTCGTCGCCGTCGCCGCCGCCGCGGGCCTCGCCCCGGCCGCCCCACAACCCCAACCCCGCAACGACGACACCACCACCCACGACAACGACGGAGGCGAGGACAGCTCCGACAGCGAGGACAGCTCCGACAGCGACGACGATCTCTACGACGCCGACGACCATCCCCCCGCCCGTCGCGGGGGCGGTCCCCGTGACGACGACCCGCCCGCGCCCCCGGCGGGCCGTGACCACGGTTCCGCCGCGGCACCGTCCGCGCAGCCGGGGACCGGAAACCGCGGATCCGGTAGCACGGGCCGTTCCACCGGCCACCACGGAAGCGGCTCGGGAAACCGCACCCGGCAAGGATTCCCACCCGCTGACCACCACGGAAACGACACCCGCGACCTCTCCGAGGACCACGGCCCCGCCGCCGACTCCGCCGCGCCGGAGCAGCGGGAACCCTCGCGACCGTCCCCCGCTCCGAACCCACCGATGACGGAGTCCACCACCGACATCCCCGCAGAGCCCGCCACGACGCCCCCGTCCCACCAGGACTTCACCGCACTGTTCAGCAGCACGCTCAACCCCCCGCCCGCCTCCCAGACGCCGACGGATCCGGCCCGGCCCGACGACCTGGACGACGACTTCTACGGCCCTGCGCCGACGGCGCGCACACAGGAACCGGCCCCGGCCGACCCCGACGACCCGTGGGGCGGCAACCCCCCGACCAGGCCCGATCTCAGCACGCTCCTCGCCGCGGACAAGAAGAACGACGACCAGCCCTCGACGGTCGAGGACGTCATCGCCGACCTCACCTACCGCTACCGGCCCGAGGACATCGGGCACCACACCGCCCAGGACGCACGGACCCAGGTCTTCATGGCGGGCCACCACCGGCGCCGCCACGGCCGCCGCACGGAGACCGACCCCTCCGAGCAGTACGCGGACACCAACGACCACGAGGCCGTCCAAGCCCCGGGCCCGGCCTACCCCGCCGGAACCCAGGTCTCCCGGTACCCCACGGAGCTCCAGTACACCCAGGACCCCGCCGGGTTCCATGACTCCTCCGCGGCGGCCTACGGCGAGCATCCCGCGGCTTCGACCGAGGAGACCACGCAGGATCAGGACGGTGACCAGGACGGGCGGATGGAAACGCTCATGCTGTGGAACGGGACCTTCGCCGGTGTCGAGGACCTCGTCGCCGCCACCGGATCCGATGTGGCGAGCCAGGAGGAGCTCGTCGCCGACGGCTCCGACGGCAGTACCACGCTCATGCGCTTCGCCAACGGCGCGCAGGTGGTCTACAAGGACACCGAGGGGGCCACCTTCGCCCGAGACCGCGCCGACGCCGAGCAACTCGCCTCGCTGGTGGGCCGCGCCATCGGGGCCAACGTGCCCGGTGTCCTGCGCATCGGTGAGACCGAGGTGTTCATGCACTTCATGAACGGCGAATCCGGGTTCGCCCACCTGGACAACCCGCGGTCCCCGCTCCTGAACACCTGGGACGGGCACGTGCTGGGCCTGCTGGACGTGCTGATCGCCAACGGCGACCGCAATTCGGGCAACTGGCTGGACCAGGGCGGCGGGCGCGTGGCGGGTATCGACCACGGCAAGGCCTGGTTCAAGTACGAGAACACGCCGGAGGATCCCACCGACCTGGAGGGGCTGGACTACACCAACGGCATGCGCCCCTTCTACGACTTCGAGGCCAACGCGTGGATCGCCAACCCGCTGACCCGGGCCGACATCCGGTTCCTGCGGGCCCGGCTCGCCGGGCTCCACGGCGAGTTCGTCCGCCTGGGCCGGTCCGACTGGTTCGACGAGATGATGGAGCGCTTCGACATGCTGGCCCGCAACGCGCGGGGGACCACCGGCCTTCTCTCCGGGGGCGGCCGGTGACCCGTGTGCTCTACGCCCAGGACCGCCGCACACAGCGGACACGGCCGTTCCTGACGCTGCACGACGACGGCACCCTGACCGCCCACGACCCCGCGACGGCTGAGGCGATCCCGCGCCTGCGCGCCACGCGCGGATGGTCCGGCGAGCGGATATTCCACGAGTGCGCCGCGCAGTCCAACGCCTACGTCCGCTACTTCGAGGAACCGGAGTGACCGGGCCCGGCCCCTGCATCAGAGCCGCCGCGCCGCCCCGATGCCGCACCTGCCGGGGTGCATGATCATGTCGGCAGCGCCATCGGCACCGGGCATGACCGTGCTGCTGGACCGGGGGTTTGCCTCCGACGCCTTCCCGGGCGCGGTCGCCAGCACCGGGGCGGTGTCCCCGTTCCGGCTCCGCGCCGCCCGCAGACCACCGGTCCTGTAGCACTTCGAGGACGGCTCGTCCCCGTCGCGGATCGGCGCCGTCCAAGCCCGCGTCGTCGAACGCGAGATCTCCGTCGCCACCACCGCCGGACGCACCACGGGTACCTGACGCCCGGCCACCGCCCTGCGCGTCACCCGCGACCAGATCATCCAGGGCACCCACATCCTGTTGACCGGGCCGGCCAGCCCTGACGAGCTGGCGCGTGATGGGTGGGGCAGGGTGGCCTGACAGGTGGCCGGAAAAGTTCTCACGCCGGTGCGTCGACCGCTTCCGGCGCTTGTGGCCGGCCACGACGGCGACCCTGATCGTCGATCACCGGCACCCACGACCCTGTGAGCCCCGCGCACGTGGCTCCACGGCCCGCCGATCCCCCCGTACGGAGCGCAGGGGCGGCCCGGTGAGCCTGTGATCGGCAGGTCCTGGATAGGTCCGCGCCCTCCGACGAGGATCGGTGTCAAGGCCCGAGCGATGCCCGCAAAGGCGAGCGGACGCGTCGTCGCCGACCGCTCCGGGCCGGTCGTGGGCGCCCGTGATCGACGCCCCCGGCGGTTTTGACACCGTCGCCGCCCGCGCCGGGACCACCCGCGCGGACCGGGAGCTCCGGGTCGCCCCGGCGGCCGGAGTCCGACGACGGACCCACAGTCACGACATGAAGGAGCAGGACCATGCCACGTCGACCCATCGACATCACCGTGCCCGACCTGACCGGAAAGCGCGCCGTCGTCACCGGCGCCAGCGACGGGATGGGTCTGGGGATGGCCAGGCGGCTGGCCGCCGCGGGCGCCGAGGTGATCATGCCCGTGCGCAACCCGCGCAAGGGCGAGGCCGCGATCGCCAGGATCCGGCAGACGGTGCCCCACGCGAACGTCTCGCTGCGCGACCTCGACCTGTCCTCCCTCGCCTCGGTCGCCGCCCTCGGCGACACCCTGCGCGAGGAGGGGCGGCCGATCCACATCCTGATCAACAACGCCGGCGTGATGAGGCCCCCGAACCAGCAGACCACGACCGACGGTCACGAGCTCCAGTTCGGCACCAACCACCTCGGCCACTTCGCCCTGGTGGGCCGCATCCTCCCGCTGCTGCGCGCGGGTCGGGCACGGGTGACCTCGCAGATCAGCGTCTCCGCGCGCCGTGGCTCCATCAACTGGGAGGACCTGAACTGGGAGCGCTCCTACAACGAGATGAGCGCGTACAGCCAGTCCAAGATCGCGTTCGGGCTGTTCGGCCTCGAACTGGACCGCCGCAGCAAGGCTCACGGGTGGGGCATCACCAGCAACCTGTCCCACCCCGGGGTGGCCCCGACCAGCCTCCTGGCCGCCCGACCCGAGATCGGCCGCAGCGAGGACACCCCGTACATCCGCCGGATCCGGGCCCTGTCGGCCCGCGGGATCCTGCTGGGCACCCTTGAGACGTCGAAGCTGCCCGCGCTGATGGCCGCGACCGACCCGGCCGCCAAGCGCGGCGCGCTCTACAGCCCCAGCGGCCTCGGAAGGCTGGGCGGTCCGCCGTCCGAGCAGCGGCTGTACCCGCCGCTGCGCAGTGCGCAGGAGGCCGCGCGCGTCTGGCGGGTCTCCGAGGAACTGACCAGGGTCTCCTTCCCCGTCGCCGCCTGACCGCCCTCGTCCGACCGCAGCCGTCCGCACGACCACCCCACAACCTACGGAGACCGCATGAGTACCGCCGCCCCCCGCACGTCGAGACCCAGGAGCCCCTGGTGGGTGCTCGTCGGCAGCGGCACCGCCAACGCCGTCGGCCCCCAGATGTACCTGGCCACCATCGGCCTGTTCGTACTGCCGATCGTCGAGGACACCGGCTTCAGCCGCACGACCGTCACCGGGGCCTTCTCGGTCGCGGCGGTCGGGATGGCGATCGGCCTGGTCATCGTCGCCCAGCTCGTGGACCGCTTCGCCGCGCGGTACATCCTCGTGCCGGGGTTCGTGCTGTTCGCGGCCTCCATGGCGCTGATCGGGCTGGTGCCGCCGGTCGAGTGGGTCTACCTCATCCCGTGCTTCTTCGTGGGCTTCTTCGGGGCCGGGACGGCCGTGCCCGCCACCAGGGCGGTGGTGAGCTGGTTCGACAACAACCGCGCCCTCGCCGTCGGAGTGGTGACGGGCATCATCGGCCTGGGAACGGCCCTCGCCCCCATCCTGGCCGGAGCGCTCATCGACAGCGTCGGATGGCGGATGGCCTACGGCCTCATGGCGCTGATCTCGGTTCTGGTGTCGGTCACGATGGTCACCCTGTTCGTGCGCGCCCGCGCCGAACGGCACGTCCGCGGACGACTCGTCCAGGAGACCCGGGTGGAGGGCCGTGACGTCAGCCTCGAACTCCCCGGCCTGACGGTCGGCGAGGCGTTCCGCACCCGGCAGTTCTGGGCCATCGCACTCGGTCTGGGCCTGGTCGGGGTCGTCGTCTACGGCCTCCAGGTCCACCTCGTGCCGATGATGACCGACCGCGGGCTGAGTGCCGGCCAGGCCGCCACCCTGCTGGTCGTCTTCGGCCTCGCCTCGCTGGTGGGCCGGGTGGCCGGCGGCCTCATCCTCGACCGCGTGCACGCGTGCGTCATCGGTCCGATCGTGATGATCGCCCCCATCGCCGGGATGTTCTTCCTGGAGCCGCCGTTCGGCGGTGCCGTCGTCGCGGTCGCCTTCATCGGCGTCGCCTTCGGCATCGAGGGCGACCTGCTCGCCCTGCTCATCACCCGCTACCTGGGCACGCGCTACTTCGGCCGGATCCTGGGCCTGGTCCAGGCCGCGTTCCTCCTGGGCAGCGCGCTGGGGCCGCTGCTCCTCGGACTGGGGTACGACCTGCTGGGCTCCTACGACCCCGTCATGCCCGTCCTGATGGGCGTCCTCGTCGTCGGCGCGGTCCTCATCGCGACCCTGGGCCGCTACGTCTACCCCGCCGTCAACGGCTTCGACCGCCTCGCCGCCCGCGACGAACTCGCCGCAGCCGAGGTGCTGAGCGACATCGCCGGGGCCGGCGACGCCCACGGCTCCCCGGACAGGCCGCGGGCCGAGGCCCACGGCTGACCGGCCCAGGCCGGTACACCACCGGGCCGCCACAGGCCCAGGGGCCGCGGTCCCGCCCCGTCCGCCCGGGTCAGGACCCGTGGACACACCCCTGACCCGGGCGGACGGCCACCACCAGTCCTCCAAGGAGAGATCATGACCGAGCAGAGCCCGTGGCCGACGCAGCGGGCGGGGCGGTCGACCGTCCTGGCCCAGTTCGGCCACACCCGAGCCGACCTGATGCAGTGGGCGCTGACCACCGGCGACGTGCTCGCCGACGCGGTCGTCGCCGAGATGCACCAGATCGGGATGCGGCAGGCCAGGCCCGTGGTGAGCAAGGGAATCCGGGAGGGCCTGGCCTCCCTCACCGACCCGCCTCCGGCGCTGGAGGCGCTGCTGCGGCAGACCGAGAGCCTGCCCGACTACGTGGACGACTCCCTGCTCGACCGGGGCTCCATGCCGTTCTACACCTCGCCGCCGCCGGTGCACATCATCGCGCTCAACGCGGGCTCCCTGATCCGGGTCTACGAGTCGCCGTCGATCTCCAAGGTGCTGACGACGACGGGTCGGCTGGTCGAATCCGCGCAGCGGCGCATCCAGGAGACCGGGGCGTGGCTCACCCAGGTCATGCTGCCCGGGGGCCTCCGCGTCGGGCAGCCGGGCTACGTGGCGACCCTGGAGGTGCGGATGCTGCACGCGCACATGCGCAGGCTCGCGCTGGAACGCGGCTACGACAGTTCAGCGGACGGCTGTCCGATCAACCAGGTCGACCTGGGGCGGACCTGGATGGACTTCACCCTGACCGCCTACACCGCCGAAGGGCTTCTCGGGTTCGGACTGAGCAGCCGCGAGCTGACCGAGCTGTACCGCTACTGGTGGTACGTCGCCCACCTGTTGGGGATCGACGCGCGCCTGGTCGAGGGGATCGTGAGCAACGAGGCCGCGGCACGCCTCGACGCCGTGTTCCAGACCGTCACCGGACCGGTCACGGAGGACTCCGCCGTGCTGGCGGACGCGACGCTGGCCTCGGCGACCTCCGCGCTGCACGGGCTGCTCAAGGTCCCGCCCGAACTGGCCCGACCGGCGCTGAACGCGATCGCCCGCCGGATACACGGCGACGGCATGTGCCAGGACCTGCGCATCCCCCCGGCCCCGGTCGCCGACGCGTGGCTGGGCCCGGTGCTGTCCGGGCTCGCCCTGGCGCGCGGCCGTCGCCGCCAGGACCCGAGGCGGTGGCAGGCCGCGATCAACCAGAACCTGGCGGCCGCCCGCGATCTGGTGGCCCGGCCCGGCCGGCCGACGGCCTACCAGCGCGGCGCCACCGGATCCGAGGACTGAGGGACCGAGGCCGTGCCCGCACACCGGCCCCGCCGGAACCGGAACGCCGGCCCTGCCGGGCAGTCGACCCACCAGAGCAGCCGAGCAGCAGAAGGAACCCGATGCAGACCAACGGCTACACGAACATGTTCTACGTCAACGGGCGCTGGATCCGCTCGCACAGCACGCGACAGGTCGTGGTGACCAACCCGGCCACCGAGGAGAGCCTGGGCCAGGTGACGCTGGGGGACGTCACCGACGTCGAGGCGGTGGTCGACGCCGCCCGCCAGGCCGCGCCGGACTGGGCCCGGACACCCGTGTCCGAGCGTGCGGCGCTGCTGCGGGCCGTCGCGGCCGAACTGACCCTGCGCCAGGAGGAGATCGCGCAGATGGAGACGGCGGAAGTCGGCTCCCCGATCACCCTGTCCCGCCGAGCGCACGCGCAGAGCCCGATCCACCTGTTCACCTCGGCCGCCGACCTGATCGAGCGGGCCGAACCGGACGAAACGATCCCCGGCGCGACGGTGCTGCGCGAGCCCTACGGGGTGGTCGGCGCGATCACCCCGTGGAACTACCCGCTGCACCAGAGCGCGGCCAAGACAGCCCCGGCACTGGCGGCCGGGAACACCGTCGTGTACAAGCCCAGCGAGGTCGCCCCGCTGGGGGCCTACGCCCTGGCTGAGGCGATCGACTCGGTGGGCCTGCCGCCCGGTGTGTTCAACATGGTCATGGGTGACGGGACGACCGTCGGAGCGCGCGTCGCCGCTCACCCGGACGTCGACCTCGTGTCGTTCACCGGTTCCACCCGGGCCGGTGTCCAGGTCGCGACCGCGGCGGCGGCCACCGTCAAGAAGGTGTCCCTGGAGTTGGGCGGCAAGAGCCCCGCCGTCATTCTTCCGGACGCGCCGCTGCGCCCGGCCTTGCGGCGGGCACTGCGCTCGGGTTTCCTCAACTCCGGCCAGACGTGCATGGCCCTGACCCGGATCCTCGTGGATCGGGCGCGCCTGGCCGAGACTGAGGAGATCGTCCGCGACACGGTCGCCGACTACGTCGTGGGCGATCCGACCGACCCGGACACCGAGTACGGTCCGCTCGTCTCGAAGGCGCAGCGGGACCGCGTGCGCGACTACGTCCGCCGGGGGCAGCGGGAGGGCCTGCGCCTGATCACCGGCGGCCCCGACCGCCCGGCCGCGCTGAGCCGCGGCTACTACCTGCCGTTGACGGTCTTCTCCGACGTCCCGCCCACCTCGGCCCTGGTGACCGACGAGATCTTCGGTCCCGTGCTGGTGGTCCAGGTCTACGACTCGGTCCACGAGGCCGTCGAGTTGGCCAACCGCACACCCTATGGTCTGTGCGCCGGGGTGTGGGGCGCCGACCGTTCCGAGGCCGTCGAGGTGGCGGGGCGGCTCCAGGCCGGTCAGGTCTTCGTCAACGGTGCCGGGTTCAACCCCGCCGTCCCGTTCGGCGGCTACAAGCGGTCGGGGATCGGCCGCGAGTACGGGCGCTACGGGCTGGAGGAGTTCCAGCAGACCAAGGGGCTGGTGTTCGGCGCCGACGCCGCCGGTTCCGGTTGACGCCGCTGACGGAGGCGGTGCGGTCAGGCGGCCGCCGTCGGGACACGAGCGGAAGGGCGGTCCGTCCCGCCCTGTCTCGCTGAGGTCACGTGGTCCCGGAACTCGGGAATCCGACTCCGGAGAACGCGGAACACACCACTCGCCAGGAGGACAGCGGGCCCGGCCGCCCCGCGCGGGGCGGCCGGGCCCCTTGCCGTGCTCGGCGCACTCACCGACACACCGCGGACTACTGCTGGCGGGGATTCTGGTCCCAGGAGCCGTTCTGCGGCTGCTGCTGCTCGTAGGCCTGCTGCGGATACTGCTGGGGCGGGTAGTAGCCCTGGTTCATCTGGTGGTGCGGGTGATGGGCCGCGTACTGCTGCGTGTACCCCTGGTTGGCGGCCTGGTTGCGGACCGTGAAGAACCACTGGGACAGGGGCCGGTGCAGCAGGACCACTCCGGTGATGGCCAGCGGGAGCAGGAACAACGCCCAGAGGACGCTGGTCCCGCTGAGCAGCATCAACGACTGCAGGACGATCTGGATGATGAGGACGACCTTGGCCATGGTCCGTGCCCAGGAGCGGCCACGGGTGACCGGGATCGCTGTCACCGCCAGGAGCGCGCCGATGAGGGTGTGGGGCAGTGAGTAGCCGAACGCGTACCCCGGCTCGACGCCGAACATGGGCGCGGTGGTCATGTTGATGACGAGCACGGCCAGCGAGATGGCAGCGGAGATCCAGAGCACCACGGCCAGGCCACGCACCGGTCCGGGAGCGCGGAGCTGTTCCGGGTGGGCGGTCGGACCGGGCTGTGGGGGTTGGGGTTGCATGGAGGCCTTTTCGGTGGGGAGGAAGGGCGGGCCGGGAAACGGCCGGGGGAGGAGTTCCGACACGGTCGGCTCGTACCGTGCCCGGCAGGGCCGAAATCGACGGGGACGGGACAGCCGAAGCGGAACCAGGACGTAGTTTAGTGGCCGTTCGGACACGCATCGTGTCGGATTGTCTGGCCACATGTGGCCGTGTGTGTTTGCCGGGCCGATGTGTGTTCCCCGGGCCGATACGTGTTGTCACTCGCCTCGCCGAATACCTGTGTGTTTGCTCGGGCGAACTCCGAACAGCGCACAAAGACAAGGGATCGTTGTTTTCCCGATGTGCCCGACACGTGCGGTGCGGGAATGTGCTGCCCCGGAGTCGAGCGTTCTCGAGGAGCTGTCGAGAACGCGGCACACGGAATCCGGAGGAGCAGTGGGGCCGGTCAACGAAGCCCGCGTCGAGCCATGACGGATCGTCGCCCCTGATCATGCTCGGTGCGGTTCCCCGGCAGGGATTCCACCGACGGGAGGCGGGTTTCCGTTCGGTCGACCCCCTCGTGCGGCGGCCGTGCTTCGTGGTGTGCCGGAGGCTCTGGTGGGTGGCGGGATCGCCTCCCACCACAAACCAGAGCCTCCGTCATATCCGGGACGGAGGTGCGGGGCGGCTGTCGCCCCTGCTCCACCGACGACCCGTTGGGCGCGGGCCCGCCACCGGCACCGGACCGCTCCGCGTGTCACCGCGCGCGAAGGGTCACCTCGCAGCCGCCGCAGGCGGGGAGGGAGGCGTGTCCAGTCCCGGTTCCTTCCCTTGGTCGGGACGGGGACCGGGATCGGACCCGGGCCCGGGGTCGAGGCTCCGTGCGTCGAGGCGGTAGCTGTCGTGCTCACGGAGCCAGCGCACGAGGGAGGCGGCGACCAGGGTCAGGATGATGATCAGCGGGAAGGCGGTCACGACCGACAGGGTCTGCAACGCGTCGGTGCCTCCGGCGGACATCACCGAGACCGACACCGCGGCGAGGACCAGGGCCCAGAGCACGCGGTTGGCCCGTGAGGGCTCGACGTCGTTCGGCAGGTCACGGGAGGTGGCCGCGCCCATGATGTAGGACGCCGAGTCCAGCGTCGTGGCCAGGAAGACCAGCAGCAGGAGCAGGAACAGCGGGGTGATGATCCAGCTGAGCGGGAACGCCTCCAGCGTCGCGAAGATGGCCGGGACCGCGCCCTCGGACTCCAGGGTGTCGACGATGGGTGCCTCACCCCGCAGTTCGAACGCCATGCTGGAGTTGCCGAGCAGCGCGAACGAGAGCCAGCAGCCCAGGCTGCCGAAGCCGCACATGCCGACGATGATCTGCCGGACGGTGCGGCCCTTGGAGATCTTGGCGCAGAACATGCCGACGAAGGGTCCGTAGGAGATCCACCAGCCCCAGTAGAAGACCGTCCAGATCTCCTCGAAGCCGGATCCGCCGACGGGATCGGTGTAGGTGCTCATCCGGACGATGTTCTGGGCGAGCATGCCGACGCTGTTGGTGAAGGTGTCGATGACGAAGACCGCCGGGCCCAGCACCAGGACCAGGGCGCCCAGGGCGGCGGCCAGGTAGAGGTTGAGGTTGGCGAGGCGCTTCAGGCCGCGGTGCAGGCCCAGGGCGACGCTGCCCCCGAACAGCAGGGTCCACAGGCCGATGACGATGGTGTTGAGGGTGGCGCCCGGCTCGAACCCCAGCATGCGGGAGGCGCCCTCCGCGACGGTGGGCACGGCCAGGGCCAGCGAGGTCCCCGCCGCTCCGATCATCCCGAGGATGAAGAAGACGTCGATCAGGCGCCCCGGCCAGCGGTCGACGCGGTCGCCGAGCACTCCGCGGCAGGCCTCGCTGAGGCGCAGGCGGCGGATTCTGCGCACGTGGTAGGCGTAGGCGAGGGCGAGGGTCGGGACGCAGAAGACCGCCCAGGCGGTGGGGCCCCAGTGGAAGAGGGGATAGGTCGCCGACCACTCGGCGGCCTCGGCGCTGTGCGGTTCGAGTTGGAACGGGGGATCCACGTGGTAGTGCGCCCACTCGATGATCCCCCAGTACATGAGGCCGCCGCCGATCGCGGCGGTGAAGATCATCGCGAGCCAGGTGGGGGTGGAGAACTCGGGGCGGTCGTCGGGACTGCCCATCCTGATGCGGCCGTACCTGCTGAAGACCAGCCAGACCAGCAGTACCGCGAGCCCGACGACGAACCACATGTACACCCAGCCCAGATCGGACTGGAGCCAGGACAGGACGTTGCCGAGCAGGCGTTCACCCGTCTGCGGCGCGATCACGAACGGCGCGCTGAAGCCGATCACCATGATCAGCGCGGGCCAGAAGACTTTGTTGTCGATGTTCCAGCGGATGGCTCGGGTCACCTCCGGGGTCGAGGGCGTGGACTATCCAGTTACTACTGTGTTGCGCTTGACTAATCAACCAGTCAGGATCGCTCCACCGCTGTTCTCCCTCGCTGTCATCCGCGGTCGTTTTGGAGAAAAGCGTGTGGTGGCAAGGGTTTGCTGAGCTCTGGTGCGACCGGGGTGGCGTCTCTGTAACGAAGTGACAACCACACCTGCGTTGCGAAAATCGCCATGGTGCTGTTACGTTCTCACCGTGAGCGACAACACGGCCGACGACGTGCGTGGCAGGGCCCGTGAGGCGATCCGCCGATCCGGCCTCTCCCAGCGGCGGTTCGCGACCGGACTCGGCATCGACCCCAGCAAACTCTCCAAGTCCCTGAACGGCACCCGGCGGTTCACCGCCCTGGAACTGGCCGCTATCGCCGACGAGACCGGGGTGACGGTCAACTGGCTGCTCAACGGCAAGGACGACGCCGAGACGGTCTCGGCGGTGCCGCGCGACTCGTCGGCGGTGAGGCCGTCGTCCGCGAGTCTGGCGGACCACCCCACGGCCGCCCGGGAGCACAACCGCAGACTCCAGATCATCGAGGCCGCGTGGACCCTCATCGCCGAACGCGGCTACCACTCGGTCCGCGTCGCCCAGATCGCCCAGGCCTGCGGGACGTCCAGCGCCACCGTCCACTACTACTTCCCGACCCTGCACGACCTCCTCGTGGAGGCGCTGCGCCACTCGGTGAAGCAGGCGTTCGACCGCCAGGTCGCGGGGCTGCACACCATCGAGGACCCCTACGAGCGCCTTCTCCAGCTCATCGAGCTCCAGCTCCCGGACTCGGACCGCCTGCGGCTGGAGTGGTCGGTCTGGCTCCAGGTCTGGACGGCCGCGGCGCTGGACCCCGGGATGCGGGAGCTGCACGCCGACTCCTACCTGCGCTGGCACGAGACCATCGCCCGCACCCTGCGGGAGGGCAAGGAGAGCGGAGTCTTCGCCGACTTCGACGTCGAGGAGATGACCAGGCGCCTCACCGCCCTCATCGACGGCATGGGCATCCAGGTCATGACCGGGATGCCCGGACGGTCCGTCGCCCACATGCGTAACACCCTGCGCTCGGTCATCGACAGCGACGTCCTGGGCGGCAGCGACGTCCCGGGGAGCTGAGACAGCCCGCACCCGCCCCGCCCTCCGCCCCCGCCCCTTCCGGAGCCCTCGCCTCGGTTCCGCACGCCCCGAACGTGCCCCACCGGCACCCAGCACCCGGCGGCCGCACAGCCGCACGGCCGCACAGCCAGAGCCCGACACGCCGCACACGCACGGAGACGGAGTCCCGCCTTGAGCGACACCATGAACCCCAAACCCATCCTGACCTGCGCCCTCACCGGCGCGGGGGACACCGTCGGCCGCAGCGAGCACGTCCCGGTGACGCCCGAACAGATCGCGGCCGCCGCGGTCGAGGCCGCCGAGGCCGGCGCCAGCGTGGTGCACATCCACGTCCGCGACCCCGAGACGGGAGCCCCCTCCCGCGACAACGCCCTCTACCGGGAGGTCGTCGACCGCATCCGCCAGACCGGCGTCGACATCGTCATCAACCTCACGGCGGGCATGGGCGGTGATCTGGTGATCGGCCAGGAGGACCCGCTCAGGTTCGAGGAGGGCACCGACCTCGTCAACGGCCTGGACCGCCTGCCGCACGTGGAGGAACTGCTGCCCGACATCTGCACCCTGGACTGCGGCAGCCTGAACTTCGGCGACGGAAGCCAGGTGTACGTCTCCACCCCGGACATGCTGCGCGCGGGCGCCAGGCGCATCCAGGAGCTCGGGGTCCGCCCGGAGCTGGAGATCTTCGACACCGGCCAGCTGTGGTTCGCCAAGACGATGCACGCCGAGGGCCTCATCGACGACCCGTCGATGTTCCAGCTGTGCACGGGCATCCCCTACGGGGCGCCGTCGGACCCCGGCGTCCTCCAGTCGATGGTGAACCTGCTCCCGGCGGGCGCGCAGTGGGCGAGCTTCTCCATCGGCCGCAAGCAGATGCCGTGGGTGGCGCAGTCGGTGCTGCTCGGCGGGCACGCCCGGGTGGGTCTGGAGGACAACCTCTACCTCAGCCGCGGGGTGAAGGCCACCAACGGCCAGCTCACCGAGAAGGCCGTCGCCATCATCGAGCAGCTCGGCGCCCGGGTGGCCACACCGGACGAGGCCCGCGCCATGCTCCGGCTCCGCAGCGCGGCCTAGCCGTCCCACGCCCCACACGAACCACCGTCCAGATGAGGAGCACGATGACGGAGAACGCGAGAACCACCCCCGAGGCCGTGCGCACGGTCGCCTGCGTCGGAGCGGGCGTCATCGGGGGCGGCTGGGTGGCCCACTTCCTGGGCCGCGGCTACCGGGTGGTCGCCTGGGACCCCGCCCCGGACGCCGAGAGCAGGCTGCGCGGGCTGGTCTCCTCGGCCTGGCCCGCCCTGGAGGAGCTGGGCCTGGCCGAGGGGGCCGCCATGGCGAACCTGCGGGTCGTGGACACACTGGCCGAGGCCGTCGCCGACGCGGACTTCGTCCAGGAGAGCGCCCCGGAGCGACTCGACCTGAAGATCGACCTGCTGGCCGAGATCGACGCCGCCACCCCGGAGGGCGTGGTCATCGCCTCGTCCACCTCCGGCTACAGCATGAGCGAGATGCAGGTGGGCGCCCGTACACCGGGACGGCTCGTCGTCGGCCACCCGTTCAACCCGCCCTACCTGGTGCCCCTGGTCGAGGTCGTCGGCGGCGGGCGCAGCGAGCAGTGGGCCGTCGACTGGGCCTCGGACTTCTACCGCGCCGCGGGCAAGTCGGTGATCAGCATGGAGCAGGAGCTGCCGGGGTTCATCGGCAACCGGATCCAGGAGGCCGCCTGGCGCGAGGCCCTGCACATGGTCGCCGAGGGGGAGGCGACCGTCGAGCAGATCGACCTGGCGATGACCAGCGGCCCCGGGCTGCGCTGGGCCTTCTTCGGTCCCTGCCTGACCTTCCACCTGGCCGGGGGAGAGGGCGGCATGGCGCACATGCTCGACCACTTCGGCCCGTCCCTGAAGTCCCCGTGGACCCGCCTGGAGGCACCCGAACTCACCGCCGAACTGCGCGACCGCATGGTCGCGGGCACGGACGAGGTCGTGGCCGGGCGCTCCACCGCC
Source organism: Nocardiopsis deserti (assembly GCF_008638355.1). Classification (NCBI taxonomy): domain Bacteria; kingdom Bacillati; phylum Actinomycetota; class Actinomycetes; order Streptosporangiales; family Nocardiopsidaceae; genus Nocardiopsis; species Nocardiopsis deserti. The sequence goes on from NZ_VWVS01000014.1 coordinate 233,468, forward strand.
GAACTGATCGCCCAGCGCGACCGCCGCCTGATCGCGGTGGCCCGCGCGCTGGAGGAGGTCGAACGCGCGGAGGCCGCCGAGCGGGCGGGGGAGAACGCGTGAGCGCGACACTCACCCAGCGGCTGCGGCCCGAGTGGATCGACTACAACGGCCACCTCAGCGAGGCCTACTACGTCCTGATCTTCGGGTTCGCGACGGACGCGCTGATGGACCGGGTCGGCCTGGACGCCGCCTACCGCGAACGGTCCGGCTGCTCGCTGTACACGGTGGAGGCGCACGTGCGGTACCTGCACGAGGTGGCCGCCGACGCCGAGGTCGAGGTCCGCACCCGGGTGATCAGCCCGGACGCGGACCGTTCGGACCGTCCCGGCGTCAGGAAGGCGCGGATCTGCCACGAGATGCGGGTCGGCGAGGCCCTGGTGGCGACCGAGGAGCTGATGGCGCTCCACGTCGACCAGGCGCTGGGCCGGGCGGTGCCCCTTCCCGAGGAGATCGCCGCGAACCTGGCCGCCCTCGCCGAGCCCGCACCCGACTACGCGGGCCGCGCCGTCGGCTAGGGTCTGTTTTTTGAACCGGCCTCAGCTTGTGTGTGTGGGCGGGCGCCCACGGGGTTCTGGAGGTGGTGGAGGCGGGTTTCCGTGGGAGAACCGCGCCGTAGGCGTCCGTTGAGGGTGGTGGCGGGCGACGGGTGGGCACGGGCGAACCCGCCGGAGACACCACCCTGCCTGCTCCAACCCGATTCCCGTGCTTCGGGCGCCCGAACACGGGCCGAAGCGAAGCGGAGGGCCCAAAAAACACTGTCCAGTCCGCCGTCGACCCGCGGGCGGCGAGGTGGTCCGAGAGCTGTTGGGCGGCACTGCGCGGTTCGCGGCCGAGGAGCTCGGCCAGCAGCGGGTCAGTCCACGCGAAACGACCTGTGCGCGTGGCCTGGAACATGGTGAGCGTGAACCGGGCCGTCTGCTCCGGGACGCCGTTCGCGACCTGGTCGACGATCCACTGTTCGTCGTCGACGACGACGCGCCTGACGGTGCGGCCGGTGAGTTCGGAGGCGATTCCGGCGAAGTCGTCGATGGTGACGGCGTCGGCCGGAGTGAGGGTGACGGGGCCGTCGAAGGGGCGGTCACCGGCGATGACGACCGCGGCGGCCTCAGCGGCGTCGGCGCGATCGATCCACGCGACGGGGCCGTCCGCCGGGTGCGCCATCACTCCGGTCCGCCGCCACGGGCCGAGCAACGGGGCGAGGTCGCCGAAGAAGCCGTTGCGCAGCGCGGTCCAGGCGACTCCCGAGTCGGCGAGGATCGCCTCGGTGGCGGCGTGGATGGCCAGGGGCGGGTACGGGCCGTCGGCGTCGGCGCCCTGCGGCCCGCCTTCACCGCGGACGACCTCCAGGCGCTGATCACCGACAACGCGCTCGCCCTCAAGCACGGGACCCGTCCAGAGCGCGGGGACTACGACCGGTGCACCACCTTCCTCCTCGACGGAATCCACCGGCTCGACGGAACCCACCGGGCCGGGGCCACCGACCGCGGATAGGGCGGCGGCCCGTTGACGGCGGACGCGGTGCGACATCTGGCGCGCACCGCGCCGCCGCGCCCGTGGCCGAGGAAGGACCATGAGTCGGTGGCGGAGCGGTTCGTCAGCGCGTCGGGATCACCCCGCGACCAGCCTGGGGACGAGGTGGACGAGCTCGAAGGCCTCGTAGGCCGCGCCGACGACGAACAGCGCCAGCGCGGGCAGGCTCAGCCAGCCGATCTGCTGGAGGCCGCGCAGGTATCCCTGTCGGCGGTTGGGAGCACCGACCGTCGCGGGGCGCAGCCAGGCCCTCCCGAGGAGGTAGGCGCCGAGCATGGCCAGGGCGTAGGCCTGGAACTCGATGACGAGCGTCAGCGAGTGCGGGATCATGAGCGTGGCCGTGGCCGCGTCGACCGGGGCGAGGATCACGCCGGTCTCGTACGCCTTGTAGGCGAAGAGGGGGATACCGGCGAAGGGCACGATCATCGAGGGCAGCAGAATCCTCAGGAGGACGACGGTCAGCACGTTGACCCCGAAGATGGTCAGGCCGAACAGCCAGGGGTTCACGAGCAGCGTTCCCACCAGGTCCGCCGTCCCGTCCTCCTGTTGGGAGCCGACCTGCGCGGCGTTCAGTTCGGGGAAGGCCAGGGCCGCCGCCACACCGATGAGGAACACGCCGTACGCGATCGCGTTCATCACGAGGTAGGCGCGAAGGTTCGCGCGGATGATCCGGAAGGGCTTTCGAAGGTTTCGCACGTTTTCTGCTCCGTGTTCGAGAGGGCTGAAGAGCCGCCGGGGCTCCCCGCACCCGGGGCTGCGCCGCCGCAACGCGCGCCCCGCCGCAGGGGCGCGCAAGCTCGGGGCGCTCACGTTGTGCGCGGGCTCGCGGTCAGCGGCGGGAACGCCGGGCCGCGTGTCGCATGCGGACCACCCTCACTCCAGACCATGGCCCCGGGGCAGGGTCAAGCTCGGGTCGTCCCGCCACGTCGGCGGTCAGCTGCTGCCGTCCAGCAGTGCGTTCCACCGCAGTCGTGTCGCCCGCTCCACGCTGGAGGTCGAGGCGCAGAGCCCGAGCGCGACGTTGAGCCACAGCGGCAGGTCTACGGGTGAGGTGAGGGTGCCGAAGCGCTCGGCTATCGGGGGCACGTGCGAGACCCCCTCGATGATCTGCGGGACGACGAGGACGATCGGCACGATCAGCAGGACCAGCGACACCGCTCTGACCAGGCGGCTCAACGCCGGGTGCTCGCGGTCGAGGCGGGCGCGACGACCCTCCGCCGAGCGTGCGTCCGGAACGAGCTGGCGCACGTCGCCTTCGGCGGTCACGTAGTGGCAGCGTTTGAGCCCGAAGGCCGTCGACTCCACCTCGATGACTCCTCCCGGCACCGGGAAGGCCGCCGGGAGCGTGGACTCCAGGTGATGCCCGCCGTCCAGGTAGAGGTGGGCCTTGCCCTTACCGTCCTCGGTCATGACCCGCTGCCAGTAGGGGATGTCGACGGAGTAGACCACGCGGCGTCCGCCGCCGTCGGTCAGCGGGAGATGGAACAGGGCGCGGGAGAGCGGCTGCCACCAGCGGAAGCGCTTGAGCGGGCGGTCGTTCCCGCTCCTGATCCGCTTCGCTGCCTCGCGCTGTTTGCGTTCGTTGATCACTTCGGGCTCCCTGTCCGTTCGTGAAGGTCGGTGACCGACCCGGCGCGGAACCGGAACCGCCGCATGCTCGTCGCTGCTGAGGGCGTACCTGGCCTGCGCGGTCGCGAACCGGTCACGATCGGCACTCGTCCCATGACAAAGTCTGCCCTCGGGGCAGGGTCAAGCCTGGATCGCGCCGAGCCGGACACGGCGGGCGAACGGGGGACGCCGCTTGACCCTGCCCCCGGGGCAGGGTGTGGACTGTGGTGACGCGTGGGGTGTAGCGCTGCCCGCAGCCGCGGCGGAAGAGGAGGCATCGCGTGGCGTGGAGTACCCAGCAGCTCGCCGAGCTCGCCAACACGACGGTGAAGGCCGTTCGGTACTACCACAAGGTCGGCCTGCTGGATGTGCCGGAGCGAACGGCGAACGGATACAAGCAGTACCAGGTCCCACACCTGGTCCGTCTGCTGCAGATCAGGCGGTTGAGCGATCTGGGGGTTCCGCTGTCGGAGGTGGAGTCGATGGGACGGGCGGACGAGGACCCGGACGAGGCGATCCGGGTGCTGGACAGGGAGCTGGAAGCGACGGTCGACCGGCTCAACCGCGTGCGGGCGGAACTGGCCGTCCTCCTGCGCCACCGCGCACCGGCCTACGTTCCCCCCGCGTTCGCCCCGGTCTCCCGTGAGCTCTCCGACAGGCAGCGATCGTTGCTGATGGTCTACTCGACCGTTCTCAGCGAGGAGTCCGTCGAGCAGTTCCGCGCACTGATCAGCGAACCCGACGACACGGACGAGGAGTTCGAGGCCCTTCCCGCGGACGCGGACGACGCCGAGATCGACCGTCTCGCCGCGCGCATGCTGCCGGTCGTCCGCAGGGGGCGCGAGGAGAACCCGTGGTCGGCCGACCCCGCCGTCGACGCGCCGGGTGGTGCGGAGCACGCCGAACGGACGATGGCCGAGGCCATGGTGCAGTTGTACAACCCCGCGCAGCTCCGCGTACTGAAGCGTGTGAACGCTCTCCTCCAGGAGGAGGCTTCGGAGGCGGGCGAAGACGCGCCCTGACGCGGCGGGCGGTGTGGCGGGCGGGGATCCGGGGCCCGAGGGGGTCAGCGCTCGGCCCTGTGCCCCCGGCGGGCTCAGACCGGAGCGGACCCGCTCGAAGCGGGGCGCCGCCGTGCCCTCACCAGCTGGGCGAGCAGGGCCAGCACGGGTAGTTCCACCAGCGGCCCCACCACCAGTGCGACCGCGATCAGGGGCCGGTCGGGGAAGGCCGCGACCGCGATGGCCAGCGCGATGGGCGAGTTGCGTGCGGTGGTGGTCATGGTCAGCGTGACCCTGTGGTCCGCGGGCAGGCCCAGCAGGCGGGACAGACCGGTGGCGACCAGGGGCAGCGCCACGAAGAAGACCGCCAACGGCGGCAGCAGGGTGAGCAGGTCACCGGCGTGGTCCAGGACGGTGCGGGCCTGCCCGGCGAACATCGCCAGCACGGCCGCGTACAGCAGCGGCAGGACCAGTCGCCCGGCCGGAGCGGTGACGAAGCGCTCGCGCCAGGCGGCGCCCCCGAACCGGTGCGAGGCCCAGCGCAGCACCATCGCCAGTACCAGGGGCACCACGAGGACGAGCAGGACCGACTCGGCCAGGGTGGCGGCGTCGACCATGGCGGCCTGCCCGCCCAACAGCAGCACGTACACCGGCAGCAGGACGAGCTGGAGGATCAGGTTGACCGGCAGCAGGGCGGCGGCGATGCCGGTGTGCCCGCGCGCCATGGCGGTGAAGACCAGGTACCAGTCCGTGCACGGGGTCACCAGCAGCAACAGCAGACCGATGCGCAGGTCCGGCTCCCCTCCCAGCAGTCCGGCGCCCAGAGCCCAGGCCAGGGCCGGGGTGAACACGAAGTTGAGCACCAGGCTGGTGACGACCAGGGCTTTGGCGCGCCTGACCTCGCCCACGTGTGCGGCGTCCATCTGCACGAACACGGCGGTGAGCATCACCAGCAGGGCGGGCAGCACCACGTGCCTGGCTGCCTCACCGATGGGCAGCAGCAGGCCCGCGGCCAGCCCGGCCACGGCGGCCAGGGCCACGAACAGGCTCTGGAGGCGTTCGGCGAGCGACATCGGTTCAGTTCCCCCTGACGGGCTCGGGGCCCAGGGCACCGAGCAGGCGGGCGGCCCGCCCGGCCGGGGAGCCGGGGTCGGGGCGGTGGTCGGGGTGGACTCCCACGTGCAGGTGCACCCGCTGCGGGGTGAAGTCGACGCGCAGGTCCAGGAAGGCGCAGCACTGCTGTTCGGCCGCGGCCAGCTCGGCGACCTGTCCGGCCCGCTCCAGGGGCAGGCTCCAGGAGCTGCCGTGGGCGCGCTGAGTGCGGGCGGCCTCGGTCAGCAGCTCGCGCCAGGCGTCCAGGCGGCGTTCGTGGTCGCCTGTCTCCAGCATGCAGGTGGCGCCGTTGGTCTGGGCCAGGGGCAGGGCGCGCGGGTGCGCCGCCTGGCTCGGCGGTGCCAGGTCGGCCAGGAAGGCGCATCCCGGATCGCAGGGGGCGTCGCGGTCGGGGAGTTGGTGCAGGCGGGTGCGGGCGGTGCGCAGCAGCGCCTGGAAGTCCGCCAGTTCGGCGGCTTGGGCGCGGGCCTGTTCCAGGCGTTGCTCCAGGCGCGGGCTCAGAGCGGCCTTGACGTGCGAGCAGGGGTGGGCCGCCCACAGGGCGGTGAGTTCGCCGATCTCCTCCAGGGCCAGGCCCAGGTGTTTGGCGGTGGTGATGAAGGTGAGCCGCTCCAGGGCGCGCTCGTCGTAGAGGCGGTACCCGGCCGAGGACCGCTGCGCCGGGAGCAGTCCGCGCTCCTCGTAGTAGCGCAGGGTGGTGGCCGCCACGCCGGAGCGTTCGGCCAGTTCGGAGACCCGCATCAACACCATGGGCACACGGTAGACCTTCGAGTCGACTCGAAGGTCAAGCCCGGCACGCGCCGTGGACGGCATGACCGTCCGGGCTTCGATGACGTGAGCCTCCAGCGTGCCCCCGCACACGAGCGGCATCAGGCCGGACGGCTCCTGTGGGTGTTGCGACCACGGGCCCCGGGCACCGGACCGCTCACGACCGGCGCCAGGGGAGCACGTGTCAGGCTCCGAAGGCCCGCCGCATGTGGTCGGCGATGAGACGGTCGATGTCATCGGGCAGGATCTTGCAGGGCAGGGACACAGCCAACACTCCTTGGGCACGTCGGGGTACTTCGGCTCGCGCCCGCGAGCATGCCTGTGCGAGCTTCCTCGCCGTGGTGGTCAGCGCGGACGGGGAGACCCCCGGCCGTGTGCGATCGAGGGATGCTCTTATGGATGTCAGGCGTCGTCGAGGTCGACGGTGGGCAGAGGCTTGACCGCTGGGCCGTTGAGGACACTGCCGTCGGTGTCGTAGCGGGAGCCGTGGCAGGGGCAGTCCCAACTGGTCTCCGCCGCGTTCCAGGCCAGCCGGCAGCCCAGGTGGGTACAGTTCAGGCTGACGGCGTGGAGCCCGCCCTCCGCGTCGCGGTACGCGCCGACGGAGTCGCCGTCGACCTCGATGACGCCGCCCTGCCCCCGGTCCAGGTGGCGGCCGTGGTGGGGACGCAGTCGGCCCACGTGTCCGCCGACCAGGTCCGCGCCGACCTTGAGGTTGTCCTTGACCATCCGTCCCACGGCCTTGGCGTCACCGATTCGGGTCGCGTCGAACATCGCCAGCCAGGGGTTGTCACGGCCTCGCAGGAGGTCGCTCAACATGATGGCGGCGGCGCTGCCGTTGCTCAGGCCCCACTTGTTGAACCCCGTCGCCACCAGGATCCGGTCGTTCATCGGTGAACGACCGATGTAGGGCACCTGGTCGGCCGTGGTGTAGTCCTGGCCCGACCAGCGGTACTCCACCGCGTCCACGTCGAAGGTGGACCTGGTCCACTGCTCCAGGTCGTCCCACATCGCCTGCGTGTCCTGCTCGGTGCCGGTCTCGTGGCCGTTGCCCACCACGACCAACCCGTTGGACCCGCGGTCGAGCCACGGCCGCGTGGACCTGCTGGGCGAGTCGACCGAGATCGCCATCTCCTGCGGTGCCGGGCCGCGGAGCCGGGCCGCCAACCCGAAGGACCGGTAGGGGCGCGTCTTGGCGAAGTACCCCCCGATCATGTTGATCGGCAACAGCGTCGCCACCACCACGGAGTTCGCGCGGACCGTCGCGTCCGCGGTACGCACCCGCACGCTGCCGTCCCGGTGTTCCTCCACCTCCAACGCGCGGGTGTGCTCGAACACCTGCCCACCGGCCGCCGACAGCGCCTCGGCCAGACCGGCGACGTAGCGACCCGAGTGGAAGTGCAGCTGGTGGTCGAACCGTACCGCCGCCTCGATCTCGAAGGGCAGGTCGGTCGTCTCCACCAGCGACGCCGGAAGGCGCAGGCGCTGGGCCGCGGCCACCTCCTCCTCCAGGGTCCGGCGCTGCTCGGGGTCACGGGTGTAGGCCAGGGCGGGTGCGCGGGTGAGGTCGCAGTCGATGCCGTACTCACCGGCCAGTTCGGCGACCAGTTCCACACCCGCCTGGTTGGCGTCGGCGTACACGCGGGCCGGGTCCTGGCCGTACCGGTCGATCAACCCCGCGTAGACCAGCCCGTGCTGGGAGGTGACCTTTCCTGTGGTCTGCCCTGTCGTGCCCTGTCCCAGGCGTCCGGCTTCCAGCACCGCGACGCTGCCAGCCCCGGCCCGCCGCGCCAGCAGTGCGGTGGTCAGCCCGACGAGGCCGCCTCCCACCACCGCGACATCGACCTCCACGTCCTGGTTCAGACGTGGGAACTCCGGTCGGCCCTCCACGTCTGTCCACACACTCCTGTGCCGCATTCTTCGCCCTCCCGGTCGAGCCCACTGGTGCCGATGCCCTCATGGACCGGAGTCCGGGGCGCCCCCGTCAGCCCGGCGCCTCGACATGGGCGCCATCGATCCCCATGGAACTGACAGTGCCTACACCAGTACCCAACGTTCCCGGCTGTTACCGCCGGAGTCCCGGGCAGGGCACAACCCCACGGGCCTGGTGGGTGCCAGGGCTGTTCGGTGTGTACCGGGAACTTTCCACAGGATTCGCGGAACGGGCGGCGAAGAGGGAGAGCGAGGTTCTCTCAGGGAAATAGCAGGTCGCTGTGGGCGAGCGCGAGACGGTACAGACCAACCTCGGTCCCAGACAGACGTGAAGCCCGACGGGTCCTCACGGAGCCCTTTTCAACCTCACTCCCGGTGACGATGTGGAGCGGTGATGGACTCGATGTGTTTTTGGCAGGGTTGGCGGAAGATTTTCGTGGGTGAACGGTGCCCGAACCCGGTGTTCCTCGGAACGAGATCTGACGGTCCCAACCAAGCCTGTGGGGTCCCCTACCCAACGGACGTGGGCTGCACCATCCATTCCCCGGCGACGAGTGGCACTTCGAAGGCAGGACTGATCATGCTCCCGGAGAGGACATGCGACCTCGCCCGGGAGCTGCGCGGCTTCCTGGAGGCGGATCGCTGGGATGATCCAAGGTGATCGACCACTCGCATCCACCATGTACAACCCATCCCCGCCAACACCCTGCTGGCACAGCCGAGTTGGAAAGGGCCTATCTTCTCGGGTATGGATCATCAGGGAGAGTTTCGTCGGGCAGCGCTTGAGTTGGGCATCCCGGACGACGAGATCAACAGGTTCAGCCAGCACCTTCGTTTGTCGATCGGATTGTCCGCGCGTGGAGATGGCCCTCCGGTCGGGCACATCGGTGGGTTGCCCCGGCTGCCGGTGGGCATGAAGTGGCCGTCCGCCGGGGACATTCCGTTGCCGTTGCTCCTCTCCGTCGATTGCGGGGCGCTGCCGAGGGTCGACGGCTTCGACCTACCGGCAAACGGGACGCTGCTCTTCTTCGTTCACAAAGAGATGGACTGCGACGGACCGCGGGCCGATCCGGGACAGTACGCACGAGTCGTGTACGTGCCGGACGGAACCGAAACCGCGGTCGCGGAGCCCCCCGACTCCGCGTGTGTCGACGAGCGGATCGACGTCTGCGCCGACGGGCTCAGAGCCGCTCTCCCCCTGTGGCTCGAGGAGGGCGACGAGGACGAGGGCTGGCACGAGTTCTGGGAGGATTTCGAGTGGGACGACATGTCACCCTTCCAGCAGCAGTTGGCCCGGTACATGGAGCGTGAACTGCCGCACCTGGACGAACTTCGGTCTCTGGCCTACGACCTCTGGTCGTCCGACGCCTACTACGTCATCGGCGGGTACGCCGATGACGATGCGACGGTCAGCAGCTTCACGGCGAAGACCCTCCCTGAGGGAGAGTGGTTTTCCTATCTGGACGAGGACGCGCTCCGGCTGGCGCGCGACTGGATACCGCTCGCCAATGAAGGAGGGGTCTACGAGGAGTACTACACGAAATTTATGATCCGCTACGACGACCTGGCCGCCGCTCGGTGGGACAAGGCGCTGACCGTGACCGTTTTCGAAGCCCCGTGACCAGGTTCGGCGCACCTCCACCCGGAGGGCTGGCGAAGGCTGTTCGCAAAGGCCGTCCAGGCGTCCGCGCCAATGGTCACGACCGGGCCGGTGGGGTTCTTGCTGTCGCGGATAAGTTCGCAGGTCGTTGACTGTGCTTTTCGCGCACGCGGGGATGGCCCCGCGAGAGACCTGCCGGTGCGGATGGTCATGTAGTGCTCCCCGCACACGCGGGGATGGCCCGGGAAAACCACTCGACGGCTTCGCGGCGCCCTGACACAGTGGCGCACCATGACGAGTTCCGAACGTGTGACCGACGCGGACGTGCGGCTCATGCAGGGGCTGGCGCAGCGCGTCACCGCCACCCGCCCGGACCTGGTGAACAGCGACGCGTCGTTCGGCGAGCTGGCCTGGAACTGGGGCAGGGGGCACGCCAGCGACGGTACGACCTGGCCGCGTCGCCTGTGGTTCTCCGGCGGGGAACTGGTGGCGTGGGGCTGGGCCCGCCTTCCGCGCCGGGTGAGGCTGAGCGACGGCTCCGTCAGGGACGTCACCAGCGCCTACCTGATGTACCAGGTCCACCCCGACCACGCCGGGCTGGTCGACGAGGTGATCGACTGGTTCGACGCCACGGCGGCGGGCGTCGAACGCACGGTGGTGCCCAGCGCCGCCGACGGGTTCGCTCTGGAGCGGTGGGCGGCGCACGGCTATGAGACCGATCCGGACTCGCTCGGCGACAACGGGTCCTGGACCCAGCTCAACGAGCGCGACCTCACCGACGTGGAAGAGCCGGTGCTGCCGACCGGATTCCGGTTCCGCACCGCCGACGAGGCCGGACCTGAGGCCGCGGTCCGGGCCCATCTGGACGCCTGGGCCCCCTCGGCGTACACGGCCGAGGCCTACCGGGGCGTCCGGCGGGCGGCGGGGTACCGCGGCGACCTGCACGTCCTGGTGGAGGCACCGGACGGAACGATGGCGTCCTCGACGATCATGTGGCTCGACGAGGCCAACAGGACCGTCGAGTTCGAGCCGGTCGGCACGCATCCGCACTACCGCCGTCTGGGACTGGGCAGGGCGATGCTCCTGCACGGGATGCGTCTGGCGCGGGCCGCCGGGGCCGCGCACGCGACGGTCGCCTGCCTGGGTGCGCCGGGACACCCCCAGGCGCGCGGGCTGTACTACGGCGTCGGGTTCCGGATGCTCACGCGGGACGCGCCGCTCATCAGGACCACGACCGCGGCGTGACGTCCGTGTGACTCCTGATGCAGGAGATGGGCGTGTGATCCCTGGTGACTCGGGGTAGGGGCGGGCCAGTAATCCGACAGGGAGGAGGACCGGACATGAGCGTTCCGGAGGAGTCGAGGCCCAAGACCACGGACACCGACCAGGTCGTCGACGCCGACCACAGCGACGACGCCCGCGAGCCGGACACCCGAGGGGAGCTGGAGGCCGAGCTCCAGGACAGGATGGCGGAGCAGGACCTCAACCGCGAGGACTTCGGCACCGAGTGAACCGGCTACGGTCCCGGGGACGCACCGCCCGACGGCGGCCCCGGGACCGGCGTGTCCGCGCGGCGACCGGGTAGGCCGACCGTATGAGCGACCCCTCAGCGCGCACCGCTCCCGAACCCCGTGACCCCCTCACCCGTCTCCGCCTCCGTGCCAACCGGAGCGAACGCAGCAGGAAGGTCTTCTTCGGTCTCTACCAGGGCCTTTCCTTCGGCTGCGTCATGGGTTTCGCCCGTTTCCTGCTGAGCGGTTCCGACCCGTGGACCTCGCTCCTGTACGGCATCGTCGCCGGAGTGCTCTTCGGCTCGTTCATGGCCCTGTTCACCACTCCGCCGCGCCCGCGGGTGTCCCGCGACCCGGCGGTGCAGGCCGCCATCGGCCCCGAGACACTGCGCGCCGCCACGGACCGGCTGATCCTCGGCCGACCCGGCGCCGACCCCGAAACCAACCGTGTGGCCGCCCTCCAGGCCGAACAGGTGCTCAACGCCCCCTCCGTGAAGATCCCGGTGGCGGTGGCGGCCCTCGTCGCGGCCGTCTGCTCCCTGGGCGCCCTCGCACTGCCCTCCGATGAGGCAATGGACTTTCCGCGCGCCCTGCTGGGGACGGTCGCCCTCGCCTGTGTCCTGATGCCGTGCCTCCTGCTCCCGGCACGGCTCCTCCACCGGCGGCGCAGCGAGGAGTTCCTGGCACTCCACACCCCGCCCGGACGGGACCGCTCCGACTCCGGCCGCGACTGACCCGAGGCCCCCGGTGCAGCGCGTCGGCCCCGGCGGACGCCGCCCGGGGAGGGATACGCTGTCCCGGTCCGCGCGAGGCGCGCGCGGACCCGCAAGCAGCGAAAGCGAGACGATGAGCCCTTCGATCGCCACCAACACCCGCGTCGACCTCGATGGCCTGCTGGAGTTCGTGCGTCCCCGCCACCACGCGCTCCTCATCACGCGTCGCGCGGACGGCGAGCCCCAGGCCTCCCCGGTGACCTGCGGCGTCGACACCCAGGGCCGGATCGTGGTCTCCACCTACCCCGAGCGCGCCAAGGCCCGCAACGCCCGGCGCGACCCCCGGGTCAGCGTCCTGGTCCTGTCCGACGACTTCAACGGCGCCTGGGTCCAGGTGGACGGCGACGCCGAGGTCATCGACGGGGAGGAGGCGGTCGAGCCCCTGGTCGAGTACTTCCGCGTGATCTCCGGCGAGCACCCCGACTGGGACGAGTACCGCCAGGCCATGCGCCGTCAGGGCAAGGCCCTCGTCCGCGTCACCCCGAGGCGGTGGGGGCCGGTCGCCACCGGCGGTTTCCCCGCGGACCGCGTCTGAGCCCTCGACCGGGCCTCGGCCCTACCGTCCGGGCCCGCCCCGCCCCGCCCTGTCCTGCCCGCCCTGCCTCGCATCCGGGTCCGCCCGCCGGGCCGCCGCGGCGGCCCGGGTCACCTCCCCGCGGGCGGCGGCCGCCAGTCGTCGTCCGGAGGCGAACCCCCGCGGTCGGGCGGGTCACCTCCCTCGGGCGGCGGCTTCCAGTCCTCACCGGACGAGGTGTCCGCGGTCCCCTCACCGGGCCGGGCGGTGCCCAGGCCGGGGATGCTGCCCCTGTCCCAACCGGTCGGGTAGCGCCTGCCCTCCGGCCGCTCCTTCCAGTAGTCCGGCGAGCGCACGGCCTCCTGCTTGCGGATCGTGTCCCTGCGGATGATCCACAGCACGAGGAAGATCACCCCGATCGGGATGACGAGGGCCATCAGGACCCCGAACAGCCCGCCGAGTGTCGGCCACTCCATCGCCTTCCTCCTTCAGCTGGGGGCGCGGCCCCTCACAGGGCCGCGAGAAGCTCACGGCACGCGCACTCGCAGCGGCGGCACGCCTCGGCGCACACCCAGCAGTGCTCGTGCTGAGCGGCGTGCCGGTCGCACTCCTCGCCGCACAGGCGGCAGGCCTCCGCGCACGCCTTCACCAGGACCCGGACGAGGGTGTCGTCCTCCCCGGTCCGGCGGGAGAGCACCCGCTGGGTCGACTCGCACACGTCGGCGCAGTCCATGTCCAGGCGGACGCACGCGACCAGTTCGGCCACCGCCCGCTCGCCCAGGCAGGCGTCCGCGCACAGCACACACGCCTGCGCGCACGCGCCGCAGGCCTCGATGCAGGCCCGCACCTTCTCCTCGACACCGTCGCCCCGGCGCTCGGAGCGGGTGCCCAGCATCTGTTCGACGACGCTCATGTCTCCTCCTCGAATGCTTCTGGTCCCGACCCAGGGCGGATCCGGACCCGGACTTCAGAGGGAGAACCGCAGTGCGAAGTGGTTCAGCGAGGCGGGAAGGCCCGACGCGGGCAGCGGGCCGCCCGCGTCCACGCGGGTCAGGTCCCGGCCCCGGAGCAGGGCGCGCAGGTACAGCGACACCGTCAGCGGCACCAGGTCGCGCGCCGCGCACCCGGCGGGGCCGTAGCTGAAGGGCACGATCCCCGGCTCCGCCTCGGCGCGCCCGTCGAGCCAGATCCCGGGTTCGAACGCGTCCGCGTACGCAAGCCGTGAGGAGTCCCGGTGGAAGTAGGAGCTCACGACGAGGAAGGCCGTTCCCGCCTCGAACACCTCCTCCCGCCAGGCCGTCTCCCGTGTGCTCTCCCGGATCACCATGAGCGTGGTCGGCCACAGCCGCACCGACTCGCGCACCGTCGCCCGCAGCAGCGGCAGGTCGAGGCCCTCGCGGCCCTCGGCCTCCTCGCGGGCCGCGTGGGCGCCGGGGCTGAGCGAGGTCAACAGCGCCAGGGACCGGAACGCGGCGACGGCGGCCGCGTCGAACGCGAACAGCCAGTGCGCCACCTGGTCCTCCGGCCGCACGTCCGCGCCGTGGCCGTTCCCAGTGGAGGCCGCCGCGCTGCCCCCGCCCCCGGCACGGAGGTCTTCGCCGTGACCGCCTCCGCCGCTGTGGGGGCACCCTGCGCGCGGCTCCGCGGCCGCCGCTCCCGCGACCAGACGCGCGGCGAGGCTGCCCGGTTCGGCGCGTTCGACGTTGGCGCGCACCCGTCCGAGGAACTCCTCCCTCGCCGCGTGGTCGGCGGGAGCGGCGTAGGCCCAGTTCGCGCGCGAGCGCAAGGCGTGCAGGAGTTCGGTCGTGCGGCGGTCCTCCGCGGCGAACGGTCCGAAGACCACGCGCCGGGCCATGGCGTGGAAGGAGTCGGCGAACCTGCGCCAGTCCAGCACCTCCCCGCTCCGCAGGGCCAGCCTGAGCGCCAGCGCCTCGTCGTCCGCCTGTCCGGCGATGACGTCCCCGTCGGGGTGGATCGTCTGGTTCGGCACCAGGGCGGCGACGTTGGCCGCGCGCCGCCCGGGCCGGGCGGCGTGGTCGGAGATCAGCACCCCGTGCGGCTGGAAGTGGGAGAGCGCGCCGCGCTTCTCCATGCCGCCGGGGGAGAAGGGTTCTGGCGTCTCCCGCAGGAGTCGGCCCACGTCCTCCGCGGACAGGACCAGGGCGAGCCGCCGCCCCGCCAGGCGCAGCGGCAGCGGGTCGTCGCCGTGGCGCTCGCGCAGACCGCGCAGGAGCGAGACCGCCCTGCGGTCGGCGTCCAGACCGGCGACCAGCCCCGTCATCAGCGGGCGGCGCACGATCACGCCCCGCGCCAGGTTGGGCAGCACGACCGAGGAGAGCACGCGTGCCGTCTCCGCCGCGGTGGGGCGGCGCGCCCCCCGCCGGAGTTCCGCTTCCGGCCGGGGCCCCACGTCCTGTGGCGGGTGCGCTCCCTGTTGCCGGTGCGCCTCCTGGTGTTCTGTGGGCATCGAGACCGTCCCCCTCGATCGGTTCGCTCCGGTGGGTCGCTGTTCCCGGCTCCGGCCTCCCACGCACCCCATGCGCCCCGTGAGCCCCGGTCCGGGTCCCTCACCCCGTCCCCTGCCCCGGTCCGGGTGTGTCCGAACAGGGACGTAGGAGACTTCTGTGGCTTTCGGGGTCGCTGTGCGTTGTCCGGGTCCCTCGCCCCCGAGGCCGGGCGTGTCCTGCCCTCACAGGGCCGAGGCGTCCCCGCACACGCGGGCGCCCCCGGTCGGACACCTGGCCAGCACGGCGGCCTGCGAGGTGTCCCCGCACACGCGGGCGCCCCGGCCCTCACCGGACCGGGGCGCCCGCCGTTCCCCGACCGCGCACGGTCGCGGGTCACCGGCCGCGGGTCACAGGTGGTCGCGGGGCAGCGTCTCGGTCCACTGCCGGGAGAAGACCCGCTCGTCGTTCTCGAAGGCGTCCAGCGTCGCGTACACCCGGAACTCGGTCTCGGTGCACTCCATCGACGTGTGGGTCTCGGTCCGGGTGCGCCACCCGTCCCGCGCGAAGCGCATCGTCCACGTCGACTCGCCGCGCGCGGACGTGAAGTCGCCCGCCACGGACTCGTAGTACTCGTAGGCGCGCCGCCCGACGTCCAGGTCGATGTCGTCGAAGTGCAGGATGCCGCCGTCCTTGACGATCTCCAGTGCCGACCGGGTGTCCACCAGGTCCCGGTAGACGGTCCAGCTGTGCTCCGGCTTCTCCCGGCGCGTGGTGGAGATCTCCGGCGCCGACTCCGGCTCCCCGAAGGGACGCGGATTCGGATCGTTGGAGTCCGAGCACGGGCGCACCG
The DNA here is from genome assembly GCF_008638355.1 of Nocardiopsis deserti. Classification (NCBI taxonomy): domain Bacteria; kingdom Bacillati; phylum Actinomycetota; class Actinomycetes; order Streptosporangiales; family Nocardiopsidaceae; genus Nocardiopsis; species Nocardiopsis deserti. Next base: position 249,157 of record NZ_VWVS01000014.1, read on the forward strand.
GCAGCAGCAGCCTGCTGTGCTCCGGGTGCACGGTCAGCAGGGCGGGCCTGGGCGGTGGCCAGGCCAGCGGCCAGTAGGAGGTGGACAGCGACAGCCGGATGCGGTGTCCCACCGGGAACGCCTGCGCGACACCGTTCATCGTCACCCTCACCCGGTAGATCTCGCCCGGTTCGAGCTTCTCGGGGTGCTCGTGGCTGTCGCGGTGGGTGAGGTTGAGCAGCCCGTAGGTCACCCGTGTGGCGCTGCCGTCCGGCGCGACGTCCACGAGCCTGGCGGCGACCATGGCCACCGGTTCGGTGACCGACACGTCCAGCTCCACCTCGGCGGCGCCCAGGATCTCCACGTCCTCGGACAGGACGTCGCTGTCGAAGACCAGGGAACCGCCGTCCTCCTCGCGCTGGTCGTAGGGCAGGTCCGGCGGGGCGTTGTAGGAGGCCCACTTGCCCGCGAACTGGCCCACCGTCAGCGGCGACCGCACGGTCAGCGACTCCGAGTGCACCTCCTCACCGGGGCGGCCGATCCGGTACCTGGCCAGCGGGTAGCCGCGGTACTCCACGCTCCGCGAGGGCCACTCGGCCTCGCGCACCCACCGTCCGGGGCGCTCGGTGTAGGCGGTGGAGGGCGCCACGCTGTCCTGCATCCACGCCCACAGGGACGGGCCCTCGTCGACGCCGTTCTCCCTGCCCTTGAGCCAGCGGTCGAGCCAGCGCACGACCTCCTGGAGGTAGCCGATCGCCGGGCCGGGGCTGCCCATGTGCGGGTAGCGGTGCGACCACGGGCCGATCAGCCCCCGGCTGGGCGCCTCCAGGTTCTCCAGCAACCGGAAGACGGCGTTGGAGTAGCCGTCCGCCCACCCGCTGGAGGCCAGCACCGGGCAGCGCACCTTCGCGTAGTCCTCGCTCACCGACGCGTGCCGCCAGTAGTCGTCGCGCCGCTGGTGGCGCAGCCACTCCAGGACCCACGGCTCGGTGGCTTCCAACCGCTCGTGCCACATCCGCCGCCATTCGTCGCCGACGGTCACCGGGTCCGGCGGGCAGGTGCCCGCGGAGAACATCGTCCCCGCCTCGGCGAGGTTGTCCGACAGCAGGCAGCCGCCCATGTAGTGGAAGTCGTCGCCGTACCGGTCGTCGGTGAAGGAGCTGATGACGATCGCGCCCAGGCTCGGGGGCTGGCGGGCCGCCACCTGGAGCGCGGCGAACCCTCCCCAGGACAGCCCCATCATGCTGGTCTTCCCGTTGCACCAGGGCTGCTCGGCCAGCCAGGCCAGCACCTCCTCGGCGTCCTGCTGCTCGCGTTCCAGGTACTCGTCGGTGAGTACGCCCTCGGAGTCGCCGGTGCCCCGCATGTCCACGCGGACGCAGGCGTAGCCGTGCCCGGCGATGTAGGGGTGGTGCATGGAGTCGCGCACGGACGTCAGGTCGCGCCGACGGTAGGGAATGTACTCCAGGACCCCGGGGACGGGGGAGACGTCGGAGGAGGTCGCCCGCCACACCCTGGCGGCCAGGTGCACACCGTCCGACATCGGTATCCACAGGTGCTCGTCCTCGTGGACGGCGTTGGGCAGGTTGTTGACCACGTGCATGGACCGGGGCCCCTCCTAGTTCTCGGCCAGCTTGTCCTTCGAACCGTTCTCTTCCTCGAACTCGAACACGAGCTCCTCCACGCAGCGCTCGTACTTGGCGCGCATCTCGGTCTCGTCCTCGGCGCCGATGGTGACCTTGAGGAGTTCGTAGCTGTAGCTGTCCTGGGCGTTCATGTCCGAGAGCCGCTGCCCCTGCTGCGGCACGACCTCGACCGTCACGCCGGGCAGGGACTCCTCGAACGCGGCCACCTCCTCCGGGGTGGGCACGCGCACGGCGACGCCGTCCTCGAAGCGCCGGTGGTACCACTCGGCGGCCACCCGGTAGTCGCCGCGGGCGTCCTCGTCCAGGGCCGGGTCCTGGCCGAAGGCCAGCCTCAGCATCCGCTCGTGGTTGGCGACCCCGTCCACCAGCTCGAAGAGCTCGGCGTGTGACTGGGAGTGGCGGGTGTTGACCTCCAGCAGGCCCAGGTTCTCCTCCACCGGGTCGTAGAAGAACTCGACGCTGAACGTGGAGTTGTCCATCCCGACCTGCTCGATGACCTTGACGGCCACCTCGGACATCCACCGGGAGACGTGGTCGGGGAGGCTGGAGGGGTACTGGTGGCGCAAAAACACCGAACTGCCGGGGTAGTCCACCGAGTCCAGGGCGCCGTAGACCACGACCTCGCCCTTGTACACGTAGCCCTCGACGGCTGCCTGCACGCCCTGCATCGCGGCCTCGGCGAGGGCCGTGCGCCCGCCCACGGAGGAGATCTCGGGGGGCAGGTCCACCATCTCCAGGATCTGCTCGAAGGGGCGGCCGATGCGGTCGACCCCGTCACTGAGCAGGGACACCGCCTCCTGGAACCCCTCGTCGTCGTCGACCTTGTAGGCCAGCTCGGAGGAGGCCGACTTCACCGGCTTGAGCCACATGGGGTAGGTCGGGCTCTCGGGGGGCGGGGGGGTGTCCTCGGACAGCTCGACGAGGCCGAAGGCCGGGTACTCGTCGATGACCTTCTGCTGTTCCAGCCTGCTCCAGTACTTGTGCTCACACTTGACGAAGGATTCGAGGGAGGCCGAGGGGAGGCCGCGACGGGAGCACAGGATGGGCACGAACAGGGTCACAGGGAAGTCCCAGTAGCCCACGATCGCGTCGACGCTCCCGTCGAAGTCGTCCAGGATCCTCTCCGCCTTGGCCAGTAGTTCCTGGATGTCGACCTCGCCGACCTGGAGTTCTTCCAGGTTCAGCAGCTGGTGAAACTCGCAGTGCTGACCCGTGGGGGTTCTGCGCAGGATCTCCAGGTTGTGCTCGTCCAGGCCGACCACGAACACGTTCTTCACGGCTACCTGCACCGCCTTCCTCTTCTGGGCTTTTCGGAGCGGGGATGCGTACGCATGCGCCTAACCCGTGCCGGGTGCTCCAAACGCGGGCGTGTCACGACTCACGCCGCGGAAGTGCTGGTCGTCGCGCCGGAACGGTGCGCGGCGCGGCACGCGCGGGCCCCGTCGCGGACGGTCGGGGGTCCGCGGCGGGGCCGGTGGTGCACCAGGGGTCGATGGGGTGGCGGCGCCGTCAACGCGCGGGGCGTACGGGTGTCCCGTGACCCGCCCGGGGCCCTCCTGCCAGCGCGCGGTGGGACGTACGTGACCGCGGTCCGGGCGGGGCGGGTCTGCCGTCAGCGCGCGGGGGCGCACCGGTCGCCCGTGCTGGGGGCGGCACGGGCGACAGCTCCGCCGTCAGCGAGCGCGGGGGGCGTACCGGTCGATCTCGGCGAGCTCCTCGGCGTCGAACCCCAGGTTGGCGACCGCGGCCACGTTGTCCTCCAGCTGCGCGACGCTGCTCGCACCGATCACCGCGGAGGTCACCCGGCCGCCGCGCAGCACCCAGGCCAGCGCCATCTGGGCCAGCGACTGCCCGCGCCGCCGGGCGACCGCGTCGAGCCCGCGCACCCGCTCCAGCACCTCCTCGGTGATGCCCTCGGCGTTCAGGAACGGGCTGCTCCCGGCCGCCCGCGAACCCTCCGGCACACCGTGGAGGTAGCGGTCGGTCAGCAGCCCCTGCGCCAGCGGGGAGTAGGCGATGGAGCCCGCGCCGACCTCGTCGAGCACGTCGAGCAGCCCGTCCTCCACCCACCGGTTGAACATCGAGTAGGAGGGCTGGTGGATGAGCATCGGCGTGCCCAGATCGCGCAGGATCGCCGCGGCCTCGCGGGTCTGCTCGGGGGAGTAGTTGGACACGCCCGCGTACAGGGCCTTGCCCTGGCGCACCGCCGTGTCCAGCGCGCCCATGGACTCCTCCAGCGGGGTGTCGGGGTCGGGCCGGTGGTGGTAGAACACGTCCACGTACTCCAGGCCCATGCGCTCCAGGCTCTGGTCCAGGCTGGACAGCAGGTACTTGCGCGAGCCCCACTCGCCGTAGGGGCCGGGCCACATCAGGTACCCGGCCTTGGTCGAGACCACGATCTCGTCGCGGTAGCGGCGCAGCTCCCGGGCCATGACCCGCCCGAAGTTCTCCTCCGCCGAGCCGGGCGGGGGACCGTAGTTGTTGGCCAGGTCGAAGTGGGTCACGCCCAGGTCGAACGCGCGCAGCAGGATGGCGCTCTGGTCCTCGATGCCGCGCTCGTGGCCGAAGTTGTGCCACAGCCCCAGGGACAGGGCGGGCAGGCGCAGGCCGCTGCGGCCGCACCGCCGGTAGGGCATCGTCTCGTACCGCTCGGGGGCGGCGACGTAGGTCATGGAATCTCTCCCTCGTGTGGCTGTTCGCCCGGCCGTCGCGCGCGGGCGGGTCGACCGGCGTGCGGAGAGTACAGCGCGCGGGGGAGGAGCGCCGACAGCGCCCCCGCACCGGCGGTTCGGATCCGTCCCGTGCCGTGCCGACCACGACCGTCCCCTCTTCTCCCGCACGTGCGCGAAGGGGACCCGCCTTCGGCGGCCGGAGCCCTTCTCCGGTGCCGCACGGCCGTGGCCACCTGCGGTTTCGTGTTCGGGCTCACGGGTAGCCGTACGCCTGTCACCCCGGTTCCGCACAGACAGAAGAGGGAGTGAACGTCGATGCAGCACGAGACCCAGCCCCCGATCGAGGGCTACGAGGGCCTTCCGCTGGGGACGCTCCAGCACCGTGTCCGCTCGCTCGACGCCGACCAGATGCGCCAGCTCATCGGCTACGAGTCCGACCACGCCAACCGGATCAACGTCCTGGAGATCCTGGAGCACCGCCTGATCGAACTGGAACAGGGCGCCGAACCCTCCGGGGGCTCACAGGACTTCCAGCCCGAGCGCCCCGGTCCGCCCACCGGCGGCTCACCGGTGAGCGAGAGCACCGCCGCTCCCGCGTCGAGCCCGCCGCCGCAGGGCGTCCCCAACCAGCCCGCCAAGCCCAAGGGCGACTACCAGCCCGGCGGCCAGTGAGGCGGTCCCCGGTCCCGCCGGGACACGGGGCGCGGGGCCCGGCACCCGTGTCCGCGGCGGCGCCCGCGATCCCCGCCGCCGCTGGCGGGGACCGGCCCGGGGGCGCGGACCGGAGCGCGGCCACCGGCCGTTTTCGCCCCGCCGCCTCGGGTAGCCGTACACCCACATCCCCCGGAACGCTCTTCTCCGACGTACAGGGAGTGACATGGCGCTGGCATCCACCGCGGGCCCGGCTCGCGGTCACGGCGGACGGGGCGACCGGTGATCCGCGGCAGGGCGCCCCTGGTCCTGGCCGGTGCGGGCTGGGCGGCGTCCCGACTCAGGGACAGACGTGACCGGTGGGACGACCCCGAACCGCGGCGGCGCCGCCGACGCGGCGGGACGGTCCCCTGGATGGTGGCCGGTGCGGCCCTGGGCCTGGGCGCCGCGGCGCTGACCGGTGCGCGGCGGCCCGCCCTCCTGGACGGCAGGGTCGCGCTCATCACCGGCGGCTCCCGCGGGCTCGGACTCCAGCTGGCCCGCGAGTTCGGCCAGCGCGGTGCGTCCGTCGTGGTCTGCGCCCGCGAACAGGACGAACTCGACCGGACGGTGGCCGACCTGGAGGAGCGGGGCGTGCGAGCACGCGGCGTCCGGTGCGACATCCGCGACCCCGAGTGCGCCGAGGGCCTGGTCGAGGAGGCCACCGCGGCCTTCGGCCATCTGGACTTCGTCGTCAACAACGCGGGCATCATCCAGGTCGGTCCGCACGAGACGCTCTCGGAGAGCCACTTCCGCGACGCCATGGAGACGATGTTCTGGGCGCCGCTGCGCATCTCCCGGGCCGCGATCGGCCCGCTGGAGCGCACCCGCGGCTCCCTGGTCACCATCACCTCCGTCGGCGGCCACCTGAGCGTGCCGCACCTGCTGCCCTACTCCTGCGCCAAGTTCGCCGAGGTCGGCCTCTCCGAGGGACTGGGGGCCGAGGTCGCGCGCCGGGGAGTGCGGGTCACCACCGTGGTCCCGGGCCTGATGCGCACCGGCTCCCACAAGGCCGCCGTCTTCTCCGGCGACCCCGAACACGAGTACACCTGGTTCTCCCTGGGCGCCGGGCTGCCCCTGGTCTCGGTGAGCGGGGAGCGCGCGGCCCGCCGGATCGTGGAGGCGGCCGCGCGGGGGCGCAGCTATCTGGTGCTCACGCCACTGGCCCGGGCTGCCATCGCGGCCCGGGGGCTGTGCCCCTCCCTCGTCCAAGGCGCCATGCGAGTCATGGACCGGGTCCTGCCGGACCCGGGCGGACCGGTGGAGCACAGACCCGGGCGTGAGGCGGACGACACCGTGGTCAACCGGGTGCTCAAACTGCCCACGGCGCTCAACGAGCGCGCGGGCAGGCGCCTCAACCAGAGGGACGACGAGGGCGGCGGCGCGTCCGGAGGCCGGGAGCCGGGCGCGGACGCACCGGAAGGACCCGGGCCGGACAGGCCGGAACCGGACGGGCCCGGACGGTGAGCGGAGGCCGCCGCAGCGAACGGTGACCGGCGATCACGAATCGGGGGATCACGACGTGACGCGTTTCGGATACTTTCTCGCCAGCGAGGAGCACGGGCCGCAGGAACTGGTCCGCCAGGCGCGGGCCGCCGAGGAGGCCGGGTTCGACTCCCTGTGGATCTCCGACCACTACCACCCCTGGCTGGACGTGCAGGGGCAGAGCCCCTTCGTGTGGTCGGTGGTCGGCGCCATCGGGCAGGTGACCTCCCTGCCGGTCACCACGGCGGTGACCTGCCCCACCACGCGCGTGCACCCGGCGGTGGTCGCGCAGGCCGCGGCGACCGCCGCCGCGATGGTCCGGGGCGGGTTCACCCTGGGCGTGGGCACCGGCGAGGCGCTCAACGAGCACATCCTCGGCCAGCCCTGGCCGCCCGCGGCCCGGCGCCTGGAGATGCTGGAGGAGGCCATGGAGGTGATGCGCAAGCTGTGGACCGGCAAGCTCGTCACCCACCGGGGCCGCCACTACGAGGTGGACACCGCGCGCCTGTACACGCTGCCGGAGGAGCCGCCGGGGATCTACATGTCGGCGTTCGGCCCCAAGGCCACCGGGCTGGCGGCCAGGGAGGCCGACGGCCTGATCCAGGTGGCGCCCAGCGACGAGACGGTCGAGAACTTCCGTGCCGGGGGCGGCGCCGGCAAGCCCGTCCAGGGCGGACTCAAGGTCTGCTGGGCCCCGAGCGAGGCCGAGGCCCGGCGCGTGGCGCACGAGCGCTGGCCCAACGAGGCGTTGGCGGGCGAGGCGCCCCAGCTGCTGCCGCTGCCGCGCCACTTCGAGCAGCTCACCCGGGGCCTGGTCACGGAGGACATGGTGGCGGAGGAGATCGCCTGCGGGCCCGACCCGGAGGTGCACGTGGCGGCGATCCGCCCGTACCTGGAGGCCGGTGTGGACGAGGTCTACGTCTGCCAGGTGGGCGACGACCAGGACGGCTTCTTCGCGTTCTACGCGGAGGAGGTTCTGCCCCGGCTCCGGGCCGGGGCCTGACGAGCGGCGCGGTGCGCGGGCGGCGGCGTCCGCGGGCCGCGCCCGTGAGGAGGACACATGCACACCCGTACCCGTGACGGCACCCTGCGCGAGCCGGATCCGATGCCGCCGGACCCGTTCCCTCCGACCCCGATGCCGCCTCCCTCCCCGCCCGAGCCCGTGCCCGAGCCGGAACCGCCCGGCCCGGTACCGGTCCCCGAACCGCCGGGTCCGGAGCCCCAGCCCGAACCCGCCTGAGACACCCGCCGAACCTTCGAGCGGGTATGCCCGTGGGGCGCGCACCGCTGGTGACCCGCGCGCCCCGCGGGTCCACCGTGCGCCGGGGGCGCCGTCCACCCCATGCGAGCCGCCCTGCGCGGATCACTCCACACGGGCCACCCCACACGGGCCACCGGACGGGGGCCACTCCACGCGAGCCACCGGACGGGGGCCGCCCGTGGGGCCGGTGGCCGGGAGCCGCCCGCCGGACGCCCCGAGCGCGGGCGCGCACGGACGGACCCGGGTCCGGATCGGCGGTGACGGCGCGGAACGCGCGGCGCACGCGTGCACGAAAGCGAATCCGTTGCGTCAGGGGGATTGTCCCGTGCGTGATGACCGGCCTAGGTTGCACGGGAAAGACTCCTTCCGGTTCGGACCGCCCAGCCGGGCGGCGCCGGGCCGTCATCCGCTGGAGGAACCACAGTGGCGCAAACCCCCACCCCCGCACGACGACGGCGTCCCGCCCCGATCCGCACCGCCCTCGCGGGCGCGCTCCTGCTCGCCCCCCTCGCGCTCGTCGCCGCGCAGGCCCCGGCCGCGGCCTCCCCGGCCGTCCCCGTCTCCGCGGTGACCGAGGCACCGGCCCAGGCCGCCGCCAGTCCCGTCGAGGCCCACGGCCAGCTGCGCGTCTGCGGCCTCAAGCTCTGCGACGAGAGCGGCGACACCGTCCAGCTCACCGGGATGAGCTCCCACGGACTCCAGTGGTACAGCGACTGCCTCACCGACGGGTCCCTGGACGCGCTCGCCCACGACTGGAACGCCGACGTCATGCGCGTGTCCATGTACATCCAGGAGGGCGGCTACGAGACCGACCCGCGCGGCTTCACCGACCGGGTCCACGAGCTCGTCGAGGAGGGCACCGCGCGCGGCATGTACGTCATCGTCGACTGGCACATGCTCACGCCCGGCGACCCGAACCACAACACCGACATGGCGCGCACCTTCTTCTCGGAGATCGCCTCCGTCCACGCGGACAAGGACAACGTCCTCTACGAGATCGCCAACGAGCCCCACGGGGTCTCCTGGGACGCGGTCCGCGGCTACGCGGAGGAGATCATCCCGGTCGTGCGCGCCGAGGACCCCGAGGCCGTCGTGCTCGTCGGCACCCGCGGCTGGTCCTCCCTCGGCCTGTCCGAGGGCTCCGACCACACCGAGATCACCGCGGACCCGGTCGACGCCGACAACATCATGTACGTCTTCCACTTCTACGCCGCCACGCACGACGACTTCCACCGGGAGGGCCTGCGGGCCGCGGCGCAGGACCTGCCGCTGTTCGTCACCGAGTTCGGCACCCAGGAGGCCACCGGCGACGGACCCAACGACTTCGCCTCGGCCCAGGCCTACCTCGACCTCCTGGCCGAGGAGCAGATCAGCTGGGTGAACTGGAACTTCTCCGACGACTTCCGCTCCGGCGCGGTGTTCGAGCCCGGCACCTGCGCCGCCGACGGTCCCTGGACCGGAACCGAGTCGCTCAAGCCCGCGGGGGAGTGGATCCGCGACCGTATCCGTGAGAGCGGGGTCGCTCCGACCGACCCCACCGACCCCACCGACCCGACGGACCCGACGGACCCGGACGGGTGTGAGACCCCGGCCTGGTCCTCGGGCGAGGTGTACACCGGCGGCGACCAGGTCAGCCACGGCGGACGCCTGTACCGCGCCCAGTGGTGGACGCAGGGGGAGGAGCCCGGGACCACGGGTGAGTGGGGCGTCTGGAGGGACCTCGGCGCCTGCTGACCGTGACGCGCGGGGGCGGGCAGGAAGGCCCGCCCCCGCGCTTCCTGACCTGTCGTGAGCGGCCACCGCCGACCGCGACGGGTCCTGCCGCGACACGCGTCGGCCGCATGCGGCCGACGCGTTTTCGCATGTCAGCGAAGCGATCCCGTGCCAACAGCCTTCTCCGGGCCACAACCAGGTTTGACAGTGCCCCGTCCTTGGTATCTACTTTCCATATAGAAAGTAGATACGAAAGAGGAGATGGCCATGACGCACAATCCCGAGCTCGACCAGGTCGCCGCCGCCCGCCGCAAGCTCGCCGCCCACGCCGATCTGCCCGCCGCCTACTGGGTGTTCCTCGCACTCGCGAGCGTGCTCATCGCCGGTCTGCCGATCTGGTCCTGGCTCCTGCCCGGCAGCGGCCCCTACTTCCAGTGGGCCGTCTTCGGAGTGGTCGTGGCCGCGACGGCCTACGCCGTCATCCAGCGCCGACGCAGCGGCGTGTACCTGCCGCGCCGCATCACCTCCTACCCCGGCGCCCGACTGACGTGGATCACCGCCCTGGCCGTCACCGGCGCCGGATTCCTCGGCATCAACGTCCTGGTCGACAACGGCCTCATCGGCTTCGCGCTCGCCGCGCTGGTGCCCGTCGCCGTCATCATGCTCGTGGGACAGATGCTGGTCCGCTCGGCCATGCGCCGCAGCATCGAGGACGGCAGGGTCACCCCGTGACCGCGTTGCACCGTCCCGGCGGCGACGCCTCGCAGGGAGGCGCCGCCTCCGGGCGCCAGCCGATCCTGGAGACCGGCCCGCGACTGGCGATGTGCGCGCTCCTCCAGGGCGCCGACTGGGTCGACTTCGCCACCGTGCGCACGCTGCTCGACATCAGCGACCCGATGGTCTCCAAGCACAGCCGCACCCTGGAGGACGCGGGACTGCTCGAGGTCCGCAAGGGAGCGGTCGGACGCCGACCCAAGACCTGGTTCCGCCTGACCCCGGTCGGACGCGCGGCCCTGACGGGCCACCTGACCTGGCTGACCGACCTGGGCTCGGCGATCGACCAGGAACACTGAGGCCGGTGCCCGGAAGCCGGTGTCCTCCGGGCTCCGGTCTCCGGGCCCCAGGGCCCCAGGGCCCCAGGGCGCCGGGCCGCCGGACCCGCGACGATCCGGCCCCGAGTGCCCCCGAAGGCCATCGCGTCAGGAACCCACCCAGTGGACTGTCCGGAAACGTTCCTGGCGGGGCGTGAGGTTGCTGACCTGCGATGGTCTTGTGCTTACAGCGTGTCTCGGCCGCCCAACCCCGCTATAAGTACAAGATCACGGCGGAGGGGGCGGGTTCCGGTCCGCCCCCTGCGGTCACGGCGTCAGTACGACTGCACCGTGGAGATGCGCAGCTCCCCCTGGTCGTCCACGTCCACCAGGACGTGGTCGCCCGCCACGACCTGCTGGTCCAGGACCATGCGCGACAGCCTGTTGCCGACGTTGCGCTGGATGGTGCGCGCCAGCGGCCGGGCGCCGTAGGCGGGCTGGTAGCCGCGCTCGGACAGCCACCCCACCGCCTCGTCGGTGAACCGCACGGTGATGTCCTGCGCCTTGAGCCGCTCCTCGGTGCGCTCCAGCAGCAGTCGGGTGATCCGGCCCAGCTGCTCCTCGCCGAGCTGCTTGAAGACGATGACCTCGTCGATGCGGTTGATGAACTCGGGGCGAAACTCCTCGCGCAGCCGCCGCATCACCCGCTGCTCGGTGTCGGGGTCCATCTGGCCGTCGGCGGTGAAGCCCATCGGCGCGCCGCCGGTGATCACCTCCGACCCCAGGTTGCTGGTCATGATGACCACCGTGTTGCGAAAGTCCACCGTCCGGCCCTGCCCGTCGGTCAGGCGGCCGTCGTCCAGCAGCTGGAGCAGCAGGTTGAACACGTCCGGGTGGGCCTTCTCCACCTCGTCCAGCAGCAGCACCGAGTACGGGTGGCGGCGCACCGCCTCGGTGAGCTGGCCCGCCTCCTCGTAGCCCACGAACCCCGGAGGCGCCCCGGTCAGGCGGCTGGCGGTGTGGCGCTCCTGGAACTCGCTCATGTCGACGCGGACCATGGAGTCCTCGGACCCGAACAGGGCCTCGGCCAGCGCCCGCGCCAGCTCCGTCTTGCCCACGCCGGTCGGGCCCAGGAACAGGAAGCTGCCCACCGGCCGGTCGGGGTCGCCCAGACCGGCCCGCGAGCGGCGGATGGCCTCCGAGACGGCCGTGACCGCCTCGTCCTGGCCGATCACCCGCTCGTGCAGCACCTCCTCCAGGTTGACCAGCCGGTCCCGCTCCTCCTGGGTCAGCTGGGAGACCGGGATGCCGGTGCTGCGGGAGACCACCTCGGCGATGTCGGCACTGGTCACCTCGGGGACCGACGAACCGGTTCCGCGCGCCTGGTGGATCGAGCTCCTGGCGGCGGCGATCTCGTCGCGCAGCGCCGAGGCGCGCTCGTAGTCCTCCTGTTGGACCGCCTTCTCCTTCGCCTCCTCCAGGCCCTTGAGCCTGCCCTCCAGCTCGCGCAATCCGGAGCTGGAGGACTTCAGGCGCAGGCGCACCCGCGCGCCCGCCTGGTCGATGAGGTCGATGGCCTTGTCGGGGAGGAAGCGGTCGGTGACGTAGCGGTCCGACAGCTCGGCCGCCGCCACCAGGCTCTCGTCGGCGAAGCGCACCTGGTGGTGGGCCTCGTAGCGGTCGCGCAGTCCGCGCAGGATCTCGACGGTGTCCTCCACCGACGGCTCGGGCACCTGGATCGGCTGGAAGCGGCGCTCCAGGGCCGCGTCCTTCTCGATGTTCTTGCGGTACTCGTCCACGGTGGTCGCGCCGATGATGTGCAGCTCGCCGCGGGCCAGCGCGGGCTTGAGCATGTTCCCGGCGTTCATGGACCCCTCGGCGGCACCGGCGCCGACGATGGTGTGGATCTCGTCGATGAAGACGAGCAGCTGGTCGGACTGGGAGCGGATCTCGTCCACGATGGCGTTCAGGCGCTCCTCGAAGTCGCCCCGGTAGCGCGTGCCCGCCACCACCCCGGCCAGGTCGAGCTGGACCAGGCGGCGCCCGAGCAGGGTCTCGGGGACGTCCTCGTCGAAGATGCGCTGGGCGATGCCCTCCACGATCGCGGTCTTGCCCACGCCCGGGTCGCCGATGAGCACCGGGTTGTTCTTGCGCCGCCGGGCGAGCACCTCGATGCACTGCTCGACCTCGTCGTCGCGGCCGACCACCGGGTCCAGGCGGCCCTCCCGGGCCAGCACGGTCATGTCGGTGCCGTACTCGTCCAGGGTCGGGGTGGCGGAGGGCTCGCTCTCACCGTGGTCGGCGGCGGGCGGCGCACCGGCGGCCTTCTGGAGCGACTGCGGGGTGATCCCCGAACCGCGCAGGAGCTGGCCGACGGCGCTGTCGGTGTTGACCGCCAGCGCGAAGAGCAGGTGTTCGGGAGTGATGCTGGAGCTGCCCGTGGCGCGCGCGATCTGGAGGGCGTCGAGGAGGGCGCGCTTGGCGGCGGGGGTGAGCCGGGCGGAGCCGCGCACCGACCTCGGGGTCTGCGACACCGCCTGGTCGATCACGTCGATGATCTGCTGGGTGTCGGAGCCGCTGTTCTGCACCATCTCCCGCGTGGGCGGGTAGCGCAGCAGCGCCCACAGCAGGTGGACCGCGTCGACGTCGGCGCTACCGGCCTCCAGGGCGCGGCGCACCGCGGCGTCGGCCACCTGCCGGGCCTCGGGGCTCATCAGCTTGGACAGGTCCACGCGGCGGACCGGTCCCCGAGCCCCCAGGAAGCGCGCCAGGAACTCGTCGAAGGAACCCGGGTCGCTGCCGCGGTCGTCGGGAAGGTCGTGTGTCATGTGGTCTCGTCCCCCGTGCGTGCGGTAGTGGCTTATTCACTCTAGGTGAGCATCCGGAGTTTGTTCGGTAGCGGTTGTCGGCGTGGGGACCGAACGCGCGCGAGGGCGGCCGGTCCGCCGCCCCGCCGCGCAGGAGGGCCCCGCCACGGGTCCGCGCCGGGCCGGACCGTCCTCCGCCCCGCCCGCTACCCGGCCCGGCCCGGGGGGTAACACCCGGCCTCTCCGCGCCTCCGCTTCGCCGTGTCCGCAGGGGCTGCGGTGTGTCCTGTGGCACCCGAAAAATAATTAATTACTATTTATTCTTGACGTTACCTGAGTCACTCTGGCATGCTCTCCAGCAGTTGAGGAAGGCGTCCGCGCAGGTGAGCGCGTACGCCCTACGCCAAGGAGGACCTCATGGGCAGACGACCGCCGCGCCCCCCGGGCCGCGCGCTCGCCGCTCTCACCGCCGCCCTGTGCGTGCTGCTGCTCGCCGGATGCGGCGCCAGGCTCGGCGAGGACGGCCGCATCGGCGTCGTCTACATGGACGCGCAGGGCTTCTACGCGGGAGTTCGCGAGGGCATGCAGAACTACGCCGAGGACTCCGGAAGCGAGCTCCAGCTCCTGGAGCTCAACGCCCGCGGCGACGCCTCGGAGGAGAGCACCTTCGTGGACGTGGTCTCGTCGGCCGACGTCGACGCGCTGGTGCTGTCCCCGGTCTCGGCCACCGCCTCGGTGCCCGCCGTGCGCCTGGCGCACGAGAGCGGGGTCCCGGTGATCTGCTACAACACCTGCATCGAGGACGAGGCCGCCAGGGAGTACGTGACCTCCTACATCCTGGGCGACCCCCACGAGTTCGGGCGCCTGCTGGGCGACGCGGCCGCGGACCACTTCGAGGACGAGGGCGTGGAGGACCCCCGGATCGGCGTCCTCAACTGCGAGTTCGTCGAGGTCTGCGTGCAGCGGCGCGAGGGCTTCGAGGAGGCGCTCTTCGACCGCCTGCCCGACGCCGAGATCGTCGCCAACCAGGAGGGCGCCACCATCGACGAGGCCGTCAACGTGGGCGAGCGCCTGCTCACCGCCCACCCCGACCTCGACGCCTTCTACGGGGAGGCGGGCGGCGCCACCATGGGCGCGGTCCGCGCCGTGACCAACCGGGGCCTGGCCGGGGAGGTCGTGGTCTTCGGCAGCGACATGTCCACGGACGCGGCCCGCGCGCTGGCCGACCACCGCGTCCTCAAGGCCAACGTCGACATCTCCGGGATCGCGGTCGGACTGCTGGCCGGGGAGACGGTCGAGCGCATCATCGCGGGCGAGGAGCCCGAGGAGTTCGTCACCGAGGCGCCCATCGACCTCTACACCACGCCCGAGGACGGCGAGGAGTGGCTGGAGGAGCACCCGGACGGCATCCCCTAGTTCGGCCGCCCAAGCACGCCCGCCCCCTTCGTCCCACCTGTGGAGTACCCATGAGCGACACCTCCGCCGCGCCCCCGCCCGACACCGACGTCGTGGCCCGCGTCCGCGGCGCGACCAAGAGCTATCCCGGCGTCCGAGCGCTGGACCGCGCCGACTTCGAGATCCGCGCCGGAGAGGTCCGCGCGCTGCTCGGACGCAACGGCGCCGGAAAGTCCACCCTGATCCGCCTGCTGTCCGGCGTGGAGGCGCCCGACGAGGGCGAGATCGAGATCGGCGGCCAGCCGCTCGGCCAGGGCGGCATCCGCCGGGCGACCAAGCTCGGCGTGGGCACCGTCTACCAGGAGCTCAGCCTGGTCCCGGAGCTGTCGGCGGCCGAGAACCTCTACCTCGGCACGTGGCCCAAGGCCGCCGGGCGCATCGACTACGGCCGGATCAGGGCCGGGGCCGAGGAGGTCTTCGCCGAACTCGGCGTCGCCATCTCCCCCGACACCCGGGTCGGCGAACTGCCCCTGGCCCAGCAGCAGCTCGTGGAGATCGCGCGGGCCTTCCGCGCCCGGCCGCGGCTGCTCATCCTCGACGAGCCCACCAGCGCGCTCGCCGCCGGTGAGGCCGAGACCGTCCTCAAGGCCGTCGAGCGCGTCGCCTCCCGCGGCGTCGGCGTCATCTACGTCAGCCACCGCCTGGACGAGATCCGCCGGGTCGCCGACACGGTCACGGTCATGCGCGACGGCGCCGTCGTGGAGACCACCCCGGTCCGGGGCGCCACCACCCGGCACATCGTCTCCCTCATGCTCGGAGGCGAGACCAAGGAGGAGAACAGGCCGGTGCGCCGCGCCGCCGCCTCCGCAACGCCGCTTCTGTCGGTCCGCGACCTGGCGGTCCCGCCCAAGGTCGACGGCGTCTCCTTCGACCTGCGCCCCGGCGAGGTCCTGGGCCTGGGCGGCCTCATGGGCTCGGGGCGGACCGAGATCCTGCGCGCGCTGGCGGGCTTCACCCCCTCCCGGGGGACCGTGGAGGTGGACGGCTCACCGGTGGCCCGCCCCACCCCCCGCGCGATGAAGCGCCTGGGCGTGGGCATCACCCCCGAGGACCGCAAGGGAGAGGGCGTCGTCCCCCTCCTGGGCGTCTCCGAGAACATGGTCATGACCTGGTTCGGCGGCGCCTCCAAGGCGGGGACCGTGCTCCCCTCCCGCGTCTCGGGGATCGGCCGGGACCTCATCGACCGGCTCTCGATCAAGGCCGCCGCCACCGACACCCCCATCGTCAACCTCAGCGGCGGCAACCAGCAGAAGGCCGTCATCGGCCGCTGGCTCCACGCCGGGAGCCGCATCCTGCTGCTGGACGAGCCCACCCGGGGCGTGGACGTCGAGGCCAAGGCCCAGATCTACGCCATCGTGCGCGAGCTGGCCGAGCAGGGGGCCGCGGTCCTCTTCGTCTCCAGCGAACTGGAGGAACTGCCGCTCGTGTGCGACCGCGTGCTCGCCCTGCGCGGAGGACGCCTGCAAGGCGAGTTCACCGGCGACGACATCACCCTGGACAACATCATGGCCGCCGCGATGGCGGCATGAACGGCGAGGTAGAACAATGACCACCACCACCAAGGTCACCGGCGAGGCGGTCCCCGCCCGCGGCGACCTCATCGGCCGCTACGGCCACCGCCTCAACGAGATCGGCCTCCTGGCCGCCATCCTGATCCTCTACGTCGTCCTCGGGCTCTCCGCCTCCGGGTTCCTGAGCCTGGACAACCAGCTCGGCCTGCTGCGCAACGCCGCCACGATCGGCATCGCGGCCTGGGGCGTCACCCTGGTGATCATCGCCGGGGAGATCGACATCAGCATCGGCCCGGCCGTCGCCTTCGCCTCGGTCATCGTGGCCAAGGGCGCCACCGAGTGGAACCTGGGCGTGATCGGCGCCATCATGCTCACCCTGGCCATGGGAGTGCTCTGGGGCGCCCTCGCCGGGTGGCTCCGGGCCCGGTTCAACGTGCCCTCCTTCATCACCACGCTGGGGCTGTGGAGCGTCCTGGGCGGCCTGGCGCTGTACATGACCGACGCCCTCCCCGTGCCGCTGCCCCAGAGCGGCCTGCTCGACGTGCTCGGCGGCTCCGTTCTGGGCGTCCCGACCGCCGCGCTGGTCATGCTCGTGCTCTTCGTGGTCTTCGCCTACGTCGCCAAGTACACCGCCTACGGCCGCTCCGTCTACGCCACCGGCGGCAACGCCGCCGCCGCGCAGCTGGCCGGGCTCAACGTGGCCCGGGTGCGCGTCCTGCTGTTCGCCACCACCGGCCTGCTCTCGGCCATCACCGGCGTGCTGCTCGCCGCCCGCCTGGGCTCGGGCAACGGCGGCGCCGCGGCGGGGCTGGAGTTCGACGTGATCGCCGCCGTGGTCATCGGCGGTACCGCCCTCGCGGGCGGACGCGGCTCGCTCGGCGGTACCTTCCTCGGGGTCGTCTTCATCACGGTCATCGCCAACGGCCTGGTGCTGCTCGGCGTCAACTCCTTCTTCCAGGACGTGGTGCGCGGCCTCATCATCGTGGGCGCCGTCCTGATCAACGTCGTCATCAGCAGGCGCAGCGCGGCCAACCGCCTCGCCTAGCCATCTCCGAACGGGGGAAACACAGTCATGAACGCAACGGCCGCCGCCACCGAGCTCCCCGGGACCATGCGCGGGGTGCGCCTGCCCGGGGACTCGACCGCGGTCCTGGACACCCTGCCCGTGCCCGAGCCGGGCCCCGGACAGGTGCTGATCCGGGTCGGCGCCTCGGGCATCTGCGGCAGCGACATCGGCTTCATCTACCACGAGCACAAGACGCACCGGGGGGTCGACGGCCCCGCTTACCAGGGTGTCGTCGCGGGCCACGAGCCCTCGGGCACGGTCGTGCAGGCCGGGCCGGGCTGCCGCAGGTTCGGCCCCGGCGACCGGGTCATCGTCTACCACATCGCCGGGTGCGGGCTGTGCGACAACTGCCGCCGCGGCTTCATGATCAGCTGCACGGACCCCTCCCGGGCGGCCTACGGCTGGCAGCGCGACGGGGGCCACGCCGAGTACCTACTGGCGCAGGAGTCCACCTGCGTCCCCCTGCCCGACGAGCTGTCCTTCGTGGACGGCGCGCTCATCGCCTGCGGGTTCGGCACCGCCTACGAGGGGCTGCGGCGCATCGGGGTCAACGGCGACGGCGACCTGCTCGTCGTGGGCCTGGGACCGGTGGGGCTGGCGGCCGGGATGATCGGCCGGGGCATGGGCGCGGCCCGCGTGATCGGGGTCGAGCCCAACCAGCGGCGCCGCGAGTGGGCCGCCACCCTGGACGTCTTCGACGCCCTGGCCTCGCCCGAGGAGGCGGCCGACGAGATCGCCCGGGTCACCTCCGGCCGGGGCGCGGCCACGGCCGTCGACTGCTCCGGGTCGCGCGCGGGCCGCTCCCTGGCCCTGGAGAACGCCGCCGAGTGGGGCCGCGTCTCCCTGGTCGGCGAGGGCGGCACCCTGGAGACCGAGGTGTCGGACACCCTCCTGCACAAGCAGCTCACCCTGTACGCCTCCTGGGTGACCTCGCTGCCCGCCATGGCGGAGCTGTCGGTGAACCTGGTGCGGTGGGGCCTGTCCCCGGAACGGGTGGTCTCCGACCGCTTCGACCTCGCCGACGCCGACGCCGCCTACCGCCTGGCCGCGGGCGAGAGCCGGGGCAAGGTGTGCCTGGTCAACGGAGCCGAGCGGTGAGCCGCCCCGTCGAGGTGCGGCGCGACGCCTCCGGGGCGCACGAACTCGTGGTCCTGGACAACGGAGTGCTGCGGCTGACCGCCGCCCCCGCCCTGGGCGGGCGGCTCCTGTCGGTGCGCCACCGCGGCCGCGAGCACCTGTACCGCAACCCCCGACTGCTGGGCGAGGACCTCCAGCCGGTGGAGGGCGTGGTGCTCGGGCCGGTGGACGGACCCATGAGCGCGTGGAACAACGTCGGCGGCGACAAGACCTGGCCCGCGCCCCAGGGGTGGGACGGTCCCGACGAGTGGGCGGGACCGCCCGACTCCGTCCTGGACTCGGGCCCCTACACCGCCGGGACCGCCACCGCTCCCGACGGCTCCGCCGTGCTCACCCTCACCAGCGGGGACGACCCCCGCTCGGGGCTGCGGCTCACCCGCCGTCTGACCCTGGCACCCGGCAGCGCCGCCTACCGGCTCGACCTGGAGGCGGCCAACGTCTCCGGCACCGCGCGCCGGTGGGCGCTGTGGAACGTCACCCAGCTCGACGGCGGTCCCGGCGGTCCCAGTGGGTCCAGCGGGTCCAGTGGACAGCAGGACGGGCAGGACGGGTTCCGCGGGGTCTACGTGGGCGTGAGCGGGCCGGGTCCGCACACCGTGCCGCTGGTCGCGGGCAACGGCCGTCCCCGGGTGGTCCAGCACACGCCCTCCGTGGTGCGGGTCCCCCTCCAGGACGTGGTCGGCAAGGTCGGCTTCCCCACGGCCTCCGGATGGCTGGCCGACGTGGGCGCCGGGGGCACCCTCACCCAGCGCTTCGCCGTGCACGAGGGTGCCGAGTACCCGGACGGCGGGTCCAGGGCCGAGGTGTGGCTCGAATGCCCCGTGGAGCGACCCCTGGAGCACCTGGGCGGGCTGTGCCCGGTCGACCGCGTCACCGAGGTCGAGGCTCTGGGACCGCTCACCGAGCTCGCACCGGGACAGGCCACGGCCCTCAGCGTCGAGTTCGGCTTCGGCTCGGGCACGGGGCCGGTGGCCGGGGTGACCCCCGACGGCTTCTGGAGCGAGGAGCCCCGCTGGGGCGCCCCGGAACCGGGAGGGCGGCGCCTGAGCGGGGTCTTCACGTCCTCGCGCGCGGGCGCGCTGGTCCACCGGGCGTCCGGCCGTACGGTCGCGCGGACCCGGCCCGGCGAACCCGCGCGCTTCGACGCCGTGGTCCCCGACACTGACACCGACACCGCGCCCGCCATCGTGTTCACGCCAGACCGGGCCTGAGCACCGCGGCGCCGCAGAGCGACGACCGTCCCCGGCCCGGCCGGGGACGCAGCAGAGGACGGTAACGACATGACACACACCAGGCACCGCGGAGTCACCGCCGTGGTCACCGGCGCGGCCCGCGGCATCGGGGAGGCCACCGCCCGCCGCCTGGCAGCCGAGGGCGCCTCGGTGGTGCTGACCGACCTGTCCCCGCGACTGGAGGAGGCCGCCGAACGCATCCGCGCGGAGGGCGGACGCGCCCTGGCGGTGCGGGCCGACGTGAGCGACGAGGCCTCCTGGGACGGGGTCGTGGCGGCGGCACGGGACGCCTTCGGACCGGTGGGCGTCCTGGTCTCCAACGCCTACACCTTCGAGCAGGCGCCCGCCCACGAGACCACGCTCGGCTCCTGGGAGCGCCAGCTCGCCGTCAACCTCACGGGGGCGTTCCTGGGGGTGCGCGCCTGCCTGGACGACCTCTCCGCCAGCGGCGGCAGCGTCGTCATTACCTCCTCGGTCCACGCCTGGTTCGGGATCCCCGGCCGACCGGCCTACGCCACCACCAAGGGCGGGCTCACCGCCCTGACCCGCCAGCTCGCCGTCGAGTACGGGCCGCGGGTGCGCGTCAACTGCGTGCTGCCCGGCCCCATCCTCACCGCGGCCTGGGAGGACGTGGACGAGGAGGACCGCCGCGACAGCGTGGCGCAGACCGCCGCGGGCCGCTTCGGCGACCCCGACGAGGTCGCCTCCGTCATCTCCTTCCTCGCCTCCGCCGAGGCCTCCTACGTCACCGGCACGAGCCTGCCGGTCGACGGAGGGTGGAGTATCTACAAGGCGTCGTCGTGACGGGACGCCCGGAACGGAGGAAGTGATGGCGGCCTACTCGGGGCGCGGTGTGCACGGCCAGACGGTGCGGTTGCTGGGAGAACGCGTGCTCTCCGGGCGGATCGGCGAGGGGGAGACGATCGACCTGGCCGCGCTCAGCGGCGAGCTCGACCTGAGCCTCACCGCGATCCGCGAGGCGATCAAGGTCCTGGCGGCCAAGGGGCTGGTCGGCTCCCGGCAGAAGAAGGGGACCTTCGTGCGCCCCCGCGGCGACTGGAACCTGCTCGACCCCGACGTGGTCCGGTGGCGGATCGCCGCGGGCGCGGGCGACGTCTTCTTCGGTGAGCTGGCCGAGCTGCGCGACGCCCTCGAACCCGCCGCGGCGCGCCTGGCCGCGCGGCGCCGCACCGACGCCGACGTCGCCGAACTGCGCGCGGCGCTCGCCGACATCGCCGACTCCGGCCACGGCCCGGCCGAGGAGGCCGCGCGGGCCGACCTGCGCTGGCACCGCGCGCTGCTGGCGGCCACGCACAACGAGCTGTTCACCCGCACCGACGTCTTCTTCGCCGCGGGGCTCTCCGAACGCGACCGCCTGGTCCACGGAGGCGCCCACGACGACCCGGTGCCCACCCACGGCGCGGTCACCGAGGCCGTCGCCGCGGGCGACCCCCGCGCCGCCGAGTCCGCCATGCGCTCCCTGCTGGAGCAGGCCAGGGAAGACCTCCTCCGCGTCACCGAGGACGACGCGGCCGTAGACGATCTGGAGAGATCTCAGTGAGAATCACCCGTATCGAGACCTTCCTGGTCCCGCCCCGGTGGCTGATGTGCCGGGTGGAGACCGACGACGGCGTCGTGGGCTGGGGCGAGCCCGTGGTGGAGGGGCGCGCGGAGACCGTGCGCGCCGCGGTCGAGGAGCTGTCCGAACTCCTCCTGGGCCAGGACCCCGCGCCCATCGAGTACCACTGGCAGCGCCTCACCAAGGCCGCGTTCTACCGGGGCGGGCCGGTCCTGTCCAGCGCGGTCGCGGGGCTCGACCAGGCGCTGTGGGACATCGCGGGCAAGCGCCTGGGCGTCCCCGTGCACCAGCTCCTCGGCGGCCCCGTCCGCGACCGGGTACGGGTGTACGGCTGGGTCGGCGGCGACGACCCGGCCGAGCTGGCGGACGCGGTCGCGGCCCGCGTGGAGTCCGGGCTCACCGCCGTGAAGATGAACGCCTCCGGGGTGATGGGGCGCTCGGCCACCGTGCGCGAGATCGACGGCGTCGTGGAGCGCCTGGCCGGGGTGCGCGACGTGCTCGGCCCGGACCGGGACGTGGCCGTGGACTTCCACGGCCGCTTCAACGCCGCCACCGCCCGCAGGGTCCTGCCCCTGCTGGAGCCCCTGCGCCCCATGTTCGTGGAGGAGCCGGTCCTGCCCGAGTACGGGCACCTGCTCGGGGACGTCGTGCGGTGCAGCCCGGTGCCCATCGCCACCGGGGAGCGCCTGTTCAGCCGGTCCGAGTTCCTGCCCGCGCTCCAGGCGGGGGTCGCGGTCGTCCAGCCCGACCTCTCCCACGCGGGCGGGATCTCCGAGGTGCGCAGGATCGCCTCCCTCGCCGAGACCTACGACGCCCTGCTGGCCCCGCACTGCCCGCTCGGCCCGGTGGCACTGGCCGCGAGCCTCCAGGTCGCCTTCGCCACGCCCAACTTCCTCATCCAGGAACAGAGCATCGGCATCCACTACAACCGGGACGCCGAACTGCTCGACTACGTCCTGGACACCGACGTCTTCGCCTTCCCCGACGGGCACATCCGCCGCCCCGAGGCCCCGGGGCTGGGCGTGAGCGTGGATGAGGACGCCGTGCGCGCGGCGGACCGGATCGGCCACCGCTGGAGGCCGCCGGTGTGGAGCCACCAGGACGGATCCTTCGCGGAGTGGTGAGGAGGGAAGTGACGCGCATGCTGTGCGAACCGTGGAGCACGGACCGCTTCGAACTGGGGGAGGGGCTGCGCTGGCGGGGCCGTGACCTGCTCATGGTGGACATCCTCACCGGCCGCCTCCTGCGGCTCGACCCCCGCGTCCCGGGCCCGGCCGAGGTGATCGCCGCCCTCGACGTCCCCCTGGGCGCGGTCGCCCCCGTCCGGGGCAGGCCGGGGGCGTTCGTCGCGGCGGCGGGCACGGGGGTGGCACTGCTGGCCGAGGACGGCGCGCCGGAGTGGCTGGCCAGACCCGAGGACGGCGCGGCCACGCCGATGCGGATGAACGACGGCTGCTGCGACCCGAGCGGGAGGTTCTGGGCCGGGTCGATGGCCTACGACGGCACCCCCGGGGCCGGTTCGCTCTACCGCGCCGACCCCGACGGCCGGGTCACCCGGATCCTGGAGGGCTACACCGTTCCCAACGGCCCCGCCTTCACCGCCGACGGCGCCCGCATGTACCTCGCCGACAGCGCCGAGGGCCGGATCGACGCCTACGAGATCTCCCCCGACGGCACCCCCGGGGCGCGGACCGTCTTCGCCCGGGTCGAGGAGGGGAGCCCCGACGGGATGCAGGTCGACGCCGAGGGGCACCTGTGGGCCGCGGTCTGGGGCGCGGGGAGGGTGCACCGCTACGACCCCGACGGCGCCCTGGAGCGCGTGGTGGACCTGCCCGCCGCCCAGCCCACCAGCGTGTGCGTCGTCGACGCCCCCGACCCCCGACTGTTCGTCACCTCCGCCGCGATCGGCCTCGACCGCCCCGGGCCCGGCGACGGAGCCCTCTTCTCGGTGCCCGTGGACGTCTCCGCCCCGGCGGCCCAGCCCTTCGGAGGAAACCCGTGACACCCCAGATCACCTGTGTCGGCGAGACCATGCTGCTGCTCACCGCGGCCGAGCCGGTCCCCCTGGACGGCGCCCCGCTCCTGTCCATGGGCACCGCGGGCGCGGAGTCCAACGTCGCGTGCGCCCTGGCCGCCCTCGGGCACCGGGCCGCCTGGCTCAGCAGCGTGGGCGACGACCCCTTCGGACGGGTCGTCACCCGGAGCCTGCGCGAACGCGGTGTGGACGTGTCCGGAGTACGGACCGACCCAGACCGGCCCACCGGCCTGCTGGTCAAGGACCCCTCACCCTCGGGCAGCGCGGTCCACTACTACCGCGCCGGGTCGGCCGCCTCGGCCCTGGGTCCCGAACTGGCCGGGCACCCCCACGTCCGGGCGGCCCAGGCGGTGCACCTGTCGGGCGTCACCCCGGCGCTCTCGCCCGGCTGCGACGCCCTCGCCGAGCGCCTGCTGGCCGACCCGGGCCTGACGGTGAGCTTCGACGTCAACCACCGGCCCCGCCTCTGGAAGGAGGGGCAGGCGGCCCCCCGCCTGCTGGAACTGGCCCGGCTCGCCGACGTCGTCCTCGTCGGCAGGGACGAGGCCGAGGAGCTGTGGGGAACACCCAGCGCCCGCGACGTCCGTGCGCTCCTGCCCGACGTGGACCGCCTCGTGGTCAAGGACGCCGAGCACGGCGCCACCGAGTTCCGCGGCGGGAGCGAGGAGTACGTGCCCGCGCCGGTGGTGGAGGTCGTCGACCCGGTGGGAGCCGGGGACGCCTTCGCCGCCGGATACCTGGCCGGAGGGCTGCGCGGCCTCGACGGTCGGGGGTGCCTGCGGCTGGGGCACCTGTGCGCGGGGCGCGTCCTGCGGGTGGTGGGCGACCTCGCCGACCCGCCCCCGGCGCGGCAGGTGGACGAACTGCTCAGGGTCCCCGACGACCGGTGGACCGACCAGGCTTCGGCGGCCGTGGCCGCAGTGAGAGGAGACGGACATGAGTGACCAGGGACTGGACGGACTGTTCGGGGGGCACCGCGTACTGGCGATCCTGCGGGGCATGCCCGTGGACACCACGGTCGAACTGGCCGAGCGCGCGTGGGACCTGGGCGTCACCGCGGTCGAGGTGCCCGCCCGCGACGCCCTCGGCCTGGAGGCGCTGCGCGCGACCGTCAGGGCCGGGGCCGAGCGCGGCCACCCCGTGGGCGCGGGCACGGTGATCTCCCCTGAGCAGGTGCGCGCCGTGGCCGGGGCCGGAGCCGCCTTCACCGTCGCGCCGGGCTTCGACGCGGAGGTCATGGCCGCCTCGGAGGCGGAGGGGATGCCCCACCTGCCCGGCGTGGCCACTCCCAGCGACGTCCAGGGCGTGATCAGGGCGGGCGGCCGCTGGGTGAAGGCCTTCCCCGCCACGTCGCTCGGCACGGCGTGGTTCCGCGCCATGCACGGGCCCTTCCCCGAGGTGCGGATCGTGGCCACTGGCGGCATGGACGCCCGCAACGCACGCGAGTACCTCGACGCGGGGGCGCGGATGGTGGCGGTCGGCTCGGCGCTGGCCGACCCCGAGCAGATTCCCCTCCTCGCCGAACTCGTCTGAACGGGCCCGGGGAGCGGTTCAGACCCGGGGCCTCTGGGCCCCTGGGTTCTTGGGCTCCTAGGAGCCCGGAGACCCGGGGCCCTCAGGGCGCGTCTGGTGGGTGCTGTCCGTCGCGTGGCAGGGGCACGTGCCCGCCGGACACGCCTCAGGCGCCCTCGGGCGGCTCCGGGTCGGTGGCCCTGGTCAGCAGGGCCGCGGACTCCTCGTCCAACCGCAGGTGGTTGGCGGGCAGGAGGTCGGCCAGCTGGCCGGTGTCGCGTGCGCTGGCCAGCACCGAGGCCACGGACGGCCGGTCCGCCAGCCAAGCCAGCGCCACGGCCGCCGGGGAGGCCCCGCAGCGCTCGGCGACCGTGTCCAGGGCGTCGAGCACCCGCCGCCCGCGCGGTTCGTCCAGATAGGCGCGGGCCTTCCCGGCGCGAGGGCTGTCGACGTCGGTGGAGCCCGGCCGGTACTTGCCGGTGAGGAAGCCGCGGGCCAGGCCGAAGTAGGGCAGCAGAGCCAGGCCGCGCTCGCGCGCCAGCGGCACCAGGTCAGCCTCGATCCCGCGTTCCACCAGGTTGTACAGGGGCTGCACGCACACCGGGGCGTGCAGCCCCCGCTCCTCGCACACGTCCAGCCACGCCCGGATCCGGCCGGGCTTGTGGTTGGACAGTCCCACGTGGCGCACCACGCCCTCGTCCACCAGCTCGGAGAAGGCCTCGGCGCTCTCTGCCAGCGGCGTCTCGGCGTCGTCGAAGTGCGCGTAGTACAGGTCGATGGTCTCCACGCCCAGCCGTTCGAGCGAGGCCTTCGCGGCGGCCCTGACGTTGGACGCGGACAGGCCGCGGAAGTCGGGGTGCTCGCTGACCTTCGTGGCGATCACCATGTCCGAGGGGCGTCCGCGCGAGGCGAGCCAGCGGCCGATGACCGTCTCGGACTCGCCCCCCTGGTGCCCCTCGACCCACGCGGAGTAGGAGTCGGCGGTGTCGAGGAAGTTCCCGCCCGCCGCGGTGTAGGCGTCCAGGATCTGGAAGGAGGTGCGCTCGTCCGCGGTCCAGCCGAAGACGTTCCCGCCCAGGCACAGGGGGGACACGCGCAGAGACGACTCTCCCAGTTGGCGAAGCCGTACGTGGTTCATGCTCACCCAGCCTTCCGTCGAGTGGTGGACGCGCCGACAGGCTAGACCCGCGGGTGCCGGAAACCGGTGCTCCCTCCCTTCTCGGGGTGTCACGCCGGGGCGGGACCGGACGGCCGTGACCGGAACCGGTCACCTTCCGGCCGCGGAACCGGGTCGTCCGCGGGCCGCTGGGCAGGCTTCCCGTGCCCCAGCAGTGACGCGGCCGTGAGGTGACCCTTGAGCGACGACAGGCGTGACGACGAACGGTCCGCGGGCACCCGCAGCACCGCGGGGGGCGTCTCGGGCCACGGGGCGCTGCTCCAGGGCCGGGACTTCTCGTTCACCGTCCTCCAGGGCGGGACGCCGGACGGGAGCGGGACCAGGGCCCGTCCGTGCTACGCGGTCCCCGCCCCGCCGCTGTTCGTCAACCGCGTCCGTCAGCTGGCCCGGGCCCGCGCCTTCCTCGCCGACGGCGGCGCCCACGCCCGGGTGCTGGTCGTCCAGGCCTCGCACCGGGGGGCGGGGCCAGCGCCTTCGGACTCAAGGTCCTGCACGACTCCTACTCCGAGGCCCCCCACCGCTTTCCCGGCGGCTACTTCTTCGCCGACGTCGAGCGCGACGGGGTCATGGAGTCCGTCAACGAGATCCTGCGCTGGTCCGGGGTTCCCGAGGAGGAGATCCCGGCCTCCCAGGACCGGTGGCACCAGCGGCTGCGCGGAGAGTTCGCCCGGCGCGGCGCGGTCGCCGTCATGGCCGACGGCCCCAGCTCGGTGAACGACGTCCTGCCCTTCGTCGCCACCAGCCCGGGGAGCCTGACCCTGGTGGCCACCGCGCACGACCTCGACCTCGGCGAGGCCCTGTCCCACGTCCACGACGAGGTGGTCGAGCTCGACGCGCTGGACGAGGAGCACTCCGCCGAACTGCTGTGCGCGAAGGCGCGCCTGGTCCCCGGGGGCGAGGACGAGCGCGCGGCGGTGGCCGCGCTGGTCCGGCTCGCCGGAGGAGGGCCCGAGCTGCTGCTGCGCTACGGGCGCAGGCTCTCCCGGGCCCGCCGCCGGATGGGCGGGCTGGCGGCGCTGGAGGCCGTGTACCGGGAGGCGGCCGGGGAGGAGGCCCTCCCCGGGGGCTCTCCCGGTCCGGGGCCGCGCGGCCCCAAGGAGGGACGGGACCGGCCACGGCCGGTCGGGGCGGGGAACGACGCAGATCCGGGGCGGCCGTCCGGTGGCGGAACCTCCGGCAGGGGGCCGGAAACCGGGCACGGGGGTTCGTCCGGGGGCGGAACCTACAGCGTACCGAACAGTCCCGTCCGCCCCGCGCCCTGGTACCGTCCGCTCCGGTGCCCGTCCGCCCCGGGGCCGCTCCCGGCCGCCTTCCGCTGGGAGAGGCGTCCGGTTCTCCCCGGGACACCCGCCCGGACATTCGGACGGGCCCTTCCGGCAGCGGGCCCGGGCGCGGCGACCGTAAGGGCTCACCGACCCGCCCTCTTCGCCGTGAT
Organism: Nocardiopsis deserti; assembly: GCF_008638355.1. Taxonomy (NCBI): domain Bacteria; kingdom Bacillati; phylum Actinomycetota; class Actinomycetes; order Streptosporangiales; family Nocardiopsidaceae; genus Nocardiopsis; species Nocardiopsis deserti. Next base: position 276,580 of record NZ_VWVS01000014.1, read on the forward strand.
CTTGTACTTATAGCCGATGACGACGCTCGAACCTCGCTGTAAGTACAAGATCACGGCAGGTCAGGGCACCTTCTACCGCACTGCCAACGGTTTCGGTCAGCCGGTCAGAGGCCGTGGGCGGAGCGGCGCGCCTCGGCGTAGCGCTCGCGCACGTGCGGCGCGTCCACGGGCTCGGCGAAGGCCTCCGGCTCGCCGAGGTCCCAGGTCGGCGCCTCGGCGGTCCCCGCCAGCGTCCACGCTGCCTGCCGGGCGGCGCCCACGGCCACGTACTCCGCGGGCCGCGGCACGACCACCTGCGCGCCCAGGACGGTCGGCGCGACCGCGCGCACGGCGGCCGACTGGGCCGCCCCGCCCACGAGCAGCACCCGGCTGACCGGAATCCCGGTGTCGGTCATCGCGGACAGCCCGTCGGCCAGCCCGCACAGCATGCCCTCCACCGCAGCGCGGGCGATGTTCTCCGGGCGCATGTTGGACCGGCGCAGTCCGTGCAGCGACCCCGAGGCGTCGGGCAGCACCGGCGTGCGCTCGCCGTCCAGGTAGGGCAGCAGCACGACGCCCTCGGCGCCCGGCTCGGCGGCCAGCGCCAGTTTGTCCAGCCCCGCCAAATCCACGCCCAGCATCGCGGCGGTGGCGCCGAGCACCCGCGCCGCGTTCAGGGTGCACACCAGCGGCAGGTACCGGCCCGTCGCGTCGGCGTACCCGCAGATGATGCCGCTGGGGTCCTGCGTGGGGCCCTCACTCACGGCGAACACGGTGCCGCTGGTGCCCAGCGAGACCACCGCGTCCCCCGGGCGCAGTCCCAGGCCCAGGGCACTGCCCATGTTGTCCCCGGTCCCCGGGGCCACCAGCGCGCCCGAGGGCGTGCGCCCCACGGCCTCGGCCGGTTCGGCCACGCGCGGCACCCGGATCTCGCGCCCGAACGCCCGCGCCAGCAGGTCGGGGCGGTAGGCGTTGTCGGTCGCCGACCAGTAACCGGTTCCCGAGGCGTCACCTCGGTCCGTGGTGGGCTCGGCCCCGGCTCCGGCCAGCCGCCAGGTGAGCCAGTCGTGGGGGAGCATCACCGCGGTCGTGCGGTCGGCGTGCTCCGGCTCGTGCTGGGCCAGCCAGCGCAGCTTGCTGACGGTCAGGCTGGCGTTGGGCACGGTGTCCACGGCCTTGGCCCACTCGGCGGGACCGCCCAGTTCCTCGATCAGGTCCAGGGCCGTCCCGGCCGAGCGGGTGTCGTTCCACAGCAGCGCCGGGCGGACCACCGCGCCGACCTCGTCCACGGCGACCATGCCGTGCTGCTGTCCGGCTACGGAGACGGCGGCCACGTCGTCGAGCAGGCCGGAGGAGGCCTCCTCCAGGGCCGACCACCAGGCGTCGGGGTGGACCTCGGTCCCGTCGGGATGCGGGGCGCGGGCCTCCCGCACCACCGCGCCGCTGTCGGCGTCGCAGACCACGACCTTGCAGGACTGGGTCGAGCTGTCGATTCCGGCGACCAGGGGCATGGTTCTCGCTCCGTGAGGGCAGGGTGGGGTGGCAACCCTCACAACCTAGAGGATCGGGGCGGGTGCTGGAAAGCGCTGCCACTCTCCGTTGTCCCGTGATGACCGTTTTCCCGGGGCGGCGCTCCGGGCGTGCCGGATCCCAATCCAACTAAACGGGTAGGGAATATTGTCAACTGTGGTCAAGGCGGTCAGTGCACCACCACCGCACCCGCGGCCGTCCGGAGGGGGCCGTGTGGCCGATGCCACGTGCGTGGAGCCCGGGAAGTGATAATTCCTACTAATTCAGTGGATTAGGCTCTGATCAGCTCCGCGGTATCCCACAGGGTCCGTGGAGCCGCACCCTCGCCGGCACCCGTACCGGCCGCCGCGGGGCCCGTCCCCGCGATCCTCCAACCACGATCACGAAGGAGCGCACCATGCGCACGACTCCAGCCGTACTCGGAGCAGCCGCCCTCACCCTGGCGCTCGCCGCCTGCGGTGCGCCCAGCGAGCAGGCCGCCGAGTCCGGCGGCGAGGGGGACGTGCTGCGGGTGGGCGTCAGCCCGGTGCCGCACGGCGACATCCTCGCCTTCATCGAGGAGAACCTCGCCGAGGAGGCCGGGCTGAACCTGGAGATCGAGGAGATCTCCGACTACAACATCCCCAACACCGCCCTGGTCGAGGGCGAGCTGGACGCCAACTACTTCCAGCACCGCGCCTTCCTCGACGAGTGGGTGGCCAACGGGCCCGACGCCGAGCTCACCTACCTGACCGACGTCCACATCGAGCGGCTCGGCCTGTACTCCGACAGTGTCGAGAGCATCGACGACCTGCCCGACGGCGCCGAGATCGCGGTCCCCAACGACCCGGCCAACCTCGCCCGCGCCCTGGGCATCCTGGAGGCCGAGGGCCTGGTGACCGTCGACCCGGAGGCCGGGGCCTCCGCCACCGAGAACGACATCGTCGACAACCCGCGCGACATCACGGTGACCCCGCTGGAGGCCGCGCAGCTGCCCCGCTCGATCTCCGACGTGGACGCCGCGGTGGTCAACGGCAACTACGCCATCGAGACCGACCTGCCGGAGCAGTCCAACGTCCTGGCCTGGGAGCCCGAGGGCGACGACTACGTCCAGTCCTACGCCAACGGCCTGGTGACCCTGGCCGAGAACGCCGAGGACGAGCGCATCCAGCTGCTCGCCGAGCTGCTGCACGACGAGCGGGTCCTGGAGTTCATCCAGGAGTCCTGGCAGGGCGTGGTCCTGGCCGTGGACGCCGAGGGCGACATCGTCGAGAACGCCGCCGACGACGCGGCCGAGAGCCCCGAGGCCAGCCCTGAGGCCAGCTCCGACGCCGAGGAGAGCCCCGAGGCCGGCGCCGACCAGGAGTAGCGGATCCGCGGGTCGGCGCCCGGCAGGGGCCCGGTCCCGCACATCCCGTCCGTTCGCGAGGGCGGTGGAGCAGCGAGCTCCACCGCCCTTCGTCGTGTCCGGCGGCCGGTGCGGGAGCGACCTGAGCCGACACGCCCGGACCGCTCCAGTGACCCGCGTCACAAAAGGTGGGAGTCGCGGGCCGCCGCGGCGCCGGGGCCGGGAACGCCGCTCCGCCCGCGGGCGGAGAGCGCCCTCACCGAAGGGCCCTGAGCGGCTCCTTTCCGCGGATCCGCCCCCGGGTCCACCCGGGCGGCCCCGCCCGGGTGCGGGCGTTCCGCGCGGCGTGCGGGAGGGCGGTGCCCTACTTTCACAAAACCTACTCATTAAGTAGAGTTCTGTCCGGCGGTTCCGCACCCGCACCCGCATCCACACCCGCGCCAGCACCCGTACCCCGGAGCCGACCAGGCCCCGAGCCCGAACGCCCAAGCCCGCGAAGGATCCCGATGTCCCCGCGTACGTCCCCGCTCCGCACCGCCGCCGCGGCTCTGGCCCTCGCCGCGGCCGCCGCCGCGTGCGGGGCCCCGGGCGGCGCGGGCGACCCCGGGCTCACCCTGGGCTACTTCCCCAACCTCACCCACGCCCCGGCGCTGGTGGGCGTGGAGAACGGCATCCTCCAGGAGGCCCTGGGCGAGGACGTCCCCCTCATCACCCAGACCTTCAACGCGGGCCCCGACGCGATCAACGCCGTCTTCTCCGGCGAGGTCGACGCCGCCTTCGTCGGCCCCAGCCCCACCGTCAACGGCTGGGCGCAGTCCGAGGGCGCCGCCCTGCGCGTCATCGCCGGGTCGACCTCCGGCGGCGCGGGCCTGGTCGTGCGCCCCGGCATCGACGACGTCGACGAGCTGACCGGCACCACCCTGGCCACACCCCAGCTGGGCAACACCCAGGACGTGGCGCTGCGCTGGTTCGCCCGCGAACAGGGGTGGAGCGTCGACACCGAGGGCGGCGGCGACCTGTCGATCCTGCCCCAGACCAACGCCGAGACCGTCAACGCCTTCGCGCTCGGCGAGGTCGACGGCGCCTGGCTCCCCGAGCCGCACCTGAGCCGACTGGTCGTCGACGCCGGGGGCGAACTCCTGCTCGACGAGGCCGAGCAGTGGGCCGGGACCGGCGGCGACTTCGTCACCACCAACGTCATCGTCAACGCCGACTTCCTCGAAGCCCGACCGGAGGCGGTCGAGCGCCTCCTGCGCGGCCACATCGACACCGTCGACTGGATCAACGCCCACCCCGAGGACGCTCAGGGGGTCGCCGCCGCCCACCTGGGCGACCTCACCGGCAGCCGGTCCGACCCCGAGGTCGTCGCCGCGGCCTTCGCCAACATGACCTTCACCGTCGACCCGATCGCACCGTCCCTGGCCGCCGGGGCCGAGCACGCCGAGGCCCTCGGCCTGCTCGACCCGGTCGACCTGAACGGCATCTACGCCCTCGACCCGCTCAACGGCCTCCTGCGCGAGGACGGACGGGACGAGGTCGCCGGACTCCAGGAGGAACAGTGACAGTCACGACCGAGAGCGTGGGCACCGCACGCGCCTCCGCCATCGAGATCGACCGCATCTCCAAGGTCTTCGGGGAGGGCTCCGGCGCCGTCACCGCCATCGACGGCATGTCCGTCTCCGTGCGGGAGCGGGAGTTCGTCGCGATCGTGGGCGCCTCCGGTTGCGGCAAGAGCACCCTGCTCTCACTCGTGGCGGGACTGGCCCGGCCCACCACCGGAACCGTGGACACGGGCGGGCACCGCGTGGCCATGATGTTCCAGGAGGCCTCCCTGTTCCCCTGGCTCACCATCGGCGGCAACATCGAGATCCCCATGCGGGTCAACGGGGTGCCCAGGGCCCGGCGCCGGGAGCGCGTGGCCGAACTGCTCGACCTGGTGCGCCTGGGCGGCTTCGCCCGCAAGCGCCCCCACCAGCTCTCCGGCGGCATGCGCCAGCGCGTCGCCCTGGCCCGCGCCCTGGCCCAGGACGCCGACGTGCTGCTCATGGACGAGCCCTTCGGCGCCCTGGACGCCATGACCCGCGACATCCTCCACGACGAGCTCGAACGCATCTGGCGGGAGAGGTCGCTGACCGTCGTCTTCGTCACGCACAACGTGCGCGAGGCCGTGCGCCTGGGCGACCGGGTCATCCTGCTCTCCAGCCGCCCCGGTCGCGTCATCGAGGAGTTCACGGTGGAGGGCGAGCGGCCCCGCCGGATCGACTCCGCCCGGATCGCCTCCCAGGCGGCCCGGATCACCGACCGGCTGCGGGCGGAGGTGTCGCGCCATGCCGGCTGACCCGAGCACGCAGGACCGCCACGTCCAGGGGCTGGACGCCCTGGAGATGGGGCCCCGGAAGCAGTCCGACCGCCCCGCCGCCGCGCGGGTGGCGGCCAGGATGTGGGCGGTCACCTGGCCCAAGCTGGCGGCCGTGGCCATCGTGCTCGTGGCCTGGCAGGCCGTGGTGTGGAGCGGGTGGCGGCCGGTCTACGTGCTGCCCGGCCCCGACCAGGTGCTGCCGCGCCTGTTCGCCGAACTCTCCTCCGGCGAGTTCTGGGAGGCCCTCGGGGTCACCCTGCGGCGCGCCCTCGTCGGCTTCGCGCTTGCGCTGGCCGTGGGCGTGACCCTGGGGCTGGCCGTGTCGCGCTTCGCGCCGCTGCGCGTGGCGATCGGCTCCCTCATCACGGGCCTCCAGACCATGCCCTCCATCGTCTGGTTCCCCTTCGCGATGCTGCTCTACGGCATCAGCGAGTCGGCCATCATGTTCGTGATCATCCTGGGCGCGGCGCCCTCCATCGCGGGCGGCCTGACCTCGGGGATCGACTACGTGTCCCCGCAGTTGCTGCGGGCGGGCCAGGCCATGGGGCTGCGCGGCGTGCAGCACTACACGCTGCTGATCGTCCCGGCCGCCCTGCCGATGTTCGTCACCGGCCTCAAACAGGGGTGGGCCTTCGCCTGGCGCTCGCTCATGGCGGGCGAGCTGCTGGTCATCATCAACCAGCAGAACTCCCTCGGCTGGGCGCTGAGCCAGGCCCGCCAGTTCAACGACTCCGAGGGCCTGTTGGCCTACGTCCTCATCGTGTTGTGCGTGGGCATCCTCATCGACGTGTTCTTCAACTGGGCCGACCGCTCCATCCGCCAGCGCTGGGGCGTCACCGCGTCCTGAGCACCGGGTTCCACCCGTCGTCCCCGGCCAGGTAGGCCTCGGCGGTGTGCCCGGCGGCCTCGGCCGGGTCCATCTGCGGACGGTCCCCGGTGACCAGCGCGCCGGGGCCGGAGTTACGGTACTCGCGCATCCGGAACCGCCGCCAGTCGTGGCCGGAGGCCATCGCGATCCATCCCTCCTCGCGGAAGTGGCGGCCCATCCAGGAGTCGCGGACCAGCACCCGCGGCTCGGCGTCCGGGTGCGAACTGGGCACCCACGGTCGGCCCAGGTAGACGGTCCCGGCGGGGGCTTCGCTGGTGAATCGGCTGCGGGTGATCAGGAAGCCGAACTCCCGGCCGGGCCGGGTGCTCGGCGCGGTCACGTAGCCGTTGTCGGTGTCGCTGCCCCGATCCAGGGAGTGGAACTCGCACGCGTCGAACACGGCCGTGCCCCGGCCGAAGACGAAGTCCACGTCGCCCTCGACGTAGCAGCCGCGGTAGTACTGCCGCGAGGGGGTGTCCTCGTCCGGAGAGTCCGCGTACAGCGTGTCCTGGTGGCCCAGGAAGCGCACGTTGTCGAAGACCAGCCGGTCCCCGGTGGCGCGCACCGCGACCGCCTGGGTGGCGGTGACTCCGGGGTGCTCCTCGCGCAGCCAGGAGTTCGCGAAGGTCAGGTCGCGAACGTGCGCGCCGTCTCCGGAGATGACGACGCTGGCGCTTCCGGACGTGCCGTGGACGCCCCCGCCGGGCTTGGGGGTGCCCGCCGCGCGGTCGTGGGTGAGGACCACGTCGCGCGGGTCGCCGGTCGCGCCGAGCAGGGTGATGCCGGGCTTGTCCGCGGGGATCACCACCGGCTCGCGGTAGAGGCCCGCCCCGACGCGGATGGTGACGCGTTCTGCGCCGCCCGCGGGCACGGCGTCGACCGCGGCCTGGACGCCGGTGTGGTCGCCGGAGCCGTCGGCGGCCACGGTGATCACCCGGCCCTCCGCTCCGGGGGAGGGGCGGTCGGGGCGGGAGGCCTCGCCCGCGTGCGCTGCGCCGGAGGGAGCGGGGGAGCTGCGGCGGACCATGGGAGAGGCCCCTCTCATGTGGTAAGCGCTTTCCTCAGGGGCGGGGACGTCCCTGCGACCGTTTGCAGAACTGTCTCCGATGCGGCCGCGCCCCGTCAACCCCGTGCGCGGACCCCGCTCCGCGTTCGAGCACGGGTCCGCGCGTCGTTTCGGCGACGTGGCCGCTCGTCCCCACAGGTGCAACCTCTCGTCGTGCTTCCTGGGACGCGGGGGCGGGGCGGCCCCGGGCACCCTCCGGACGCGCGGACCGCGCCCGGACCCCGTGGACGACCCCGCCCCTCCGCGGCCCCTAGGAGACCGGTGTGTCCGTGGTCATCTCCTGTCCGGTCCTCTGCGGGCTCCGGGGAGCTGGTACGCATTCGGGGGCGTGCGGACCGGTCAGCTGGTCGGGCGCGGGCACCTCGGCGGTGTCCGCGCCGTGGCCGAACGAGCGGATCCGGCCGTCGGACCCCTGGTCCGCGCGGTGCCTGTCCGGGGACAGCATGGACGGATCGAACCCGCCCGCGCGCTCAGGGGTCTGGGAGAGTTTGCCGCTGTTGTCCACGACGGCGTAGCGCATTCCCGCGTTGAAGGCCACCACGTTCTTCTCGTCGTCGGAGCAGAAGGTGTGCTCGGGGTCGTTGCGCACCACGTAGACCACGTGCTTCTCGGCGTACATGGCCGTGACGTAGCCCGCCGCGGCGTCCCCGTCCACCTCCACCGACTGCTGGTGCATCTCGGAGTTGGCGAAGGAGTGCGAGTAGCCCAGGGTCGTGGTCACCGACCCGCTGACCTTGACGCCGACGCCCTCCACCGCCACACCGGCCTCGAAGCCCACCGTGACGCCGACGCTCTTGCTGTAGGTCTGGGTCTGGGTGTCGGTGACACCCCAGGAGACGGTCTGCCCCATGTGGCCGTCCTTGCTGCTGCCGCGCAGGTCCAGTGCGGCCACCAGCGTGTAGGAGCGGCGGCGGCGCAGGGTGTAGGTGGGCGAGTTCTCGATGACCCAGGACCGGGACCTGGTGCGGTCGTCGACCGCCAGGCACGGGACGACGACCTCGCGGTCGATGACCGCGTTCTGCTCGTCGGGAATGTCGTCGGGGTCGGTGATCGTGGGGCGGACCAGGTCCCCGCCCCTGGTGACGGGGACGGGCAGGTTGAGCACGTAGACCACGCCCGGGTCCTCCCCGAACATCGCGCCGTCCTCCTCGCCGCCCAGCATGAGGACCTTGCCGTAGGCCCAGAACCCGGGGTCGGGGGCGATCAGGACACTGTCCTTCTCCAGGGTCTGCCGGGGCCGCTTGGTGCGCAGCATCTTGTACTCCCCGTGGTTCACGTCGGCGAAGTACTTGTCGCCGGGCACCGCGTACGCGACTCCGTCGATCTTCTCCCTGACGCAGGCGATCTGCTCCTTGTGCACGGGATGGGGCCAGCGCCACGCGGAACCGGGCGCGTCGGAGAAGGTGCGGTAGCCGGCGGGAGGGACCGCCCGGTGGCACCCGGCGAGCTTGCGCCATTCCTCGGCCGGTCGGACCGCCCCGCTGGAGGGGGTGGTGGACCTGATCCACGTGGTGGTCGCCTTGGGGTCGATGCTGCCGGTCAGACAGTAGTAGTCCGCGCTGGGGCGGGAGGTCTCACCGGTGGAGAAGATCGCGGTGATCTCCCCGAACACGCATTCCTTGGAGTAGGGCATGGGCCTCTTCCTGTGGTGCCGGGGGCGCCTGCCCGGACAGGCCGCTGGCCAAGTTCGGGTGCGCCCCTTCTGCCAGGGCGTTGTGTGCCGACAGGGGGCAGAACCGTGTGAGCGGCGCCGACACCGCCATGGTCTCCGCAACCGGCGGAGCGGGGTCCGTGCCGCGCGGTCGTGCCCGCGGACCGCCGCACACCACGCGCCCATGCCTGGAGGAAAGGGGACAAGGTCCCGTCGAATCGATGAAGCGGTTACCCCGGGTTATGGACACCCGGAACACGTACGAGCCGGAGAGGAGCCGATCACGGGACCGGTGGGACCGGCAGAACCGGTCGGATGCTCCCCCCGCTACAGCGGAGGCTGTCAGCCCGGCCCCCGGACACGCCGAGGGGCCCGGCGCGACCGCCGGACCCCTCGTCACGTGCGTTCCGCCCTAGGTGCGCACCAGCGGGGTGTCCACCAGGTGCTCGGCCACGAACCAGGCCTGGAGCTCGTTGGTGCGGATCACGTCCGACACCAGCAGGTCGTTCGTGCCGTCGTCCCCCAGCTCCTGCGTGCGCGCGGCGGCGTCGTGGCAGTCCTCCAGGATCGCCTCGTGCGCCTCCAGCAGGCGGGAGAGCATCGCGGGCACCTCCTCGACGCCGTCGGGCGGGCGCGGGATGCTGGTGATCTCCGCGACGTGCCGGGGGTCGCCGACCGCCACACCGCCCAGGGTCTGCACGCGCTCGGCCAGGTTGTCGATCAGCGCGGTCTGCTCGTCGGCGTGCTTGTCCATCAGCAGGTGCAGCTGGTAGAAGGTGTGACCGCGCATGAGCCAGTGGTGCTTCTTGTACAGGTCGTGCAGGATGCGCGTGTCGCACAGCACCTGGTTGAGCCGCTGGCACGAGTACATCCGGGTGTCGTAGGACAGCCCGACCGGGAACTGGCGGACCGTCCCGAACTCCTGGATCTCCTCGCCGCTCTGGTGCAGCCAGGGTTGGCTGCTCCTGGGCTTGGGCGCTCCGGCCTTGCGGTCTGCGGTCGTCACTCTGGTCCCCCTCCAGTCGGTGTGACTCGTGTCGCGGGGAGCGCACACGCAGTGGCGCACTCCGTCTGCCAGTCTCGGCTACCCACCGCTCCCGGGGCCCTAACCTCGCGCCAACCGCGGGTAAGTTTCCCGTGCTTTCACCGGTCGGAGGGGTCATCCGATCCCCGGGCGGTGCGCCGGGCCGCGGCGTACCGGGACCGTCCGAGGCGGCCGCTAGTGTCCGACCGGAACATCCCCGTGAGAGAGGAGCCCCATGAGCTGGGACGTGCTGTTGACGCCGGCGCCCGCGGACGCGGAGTCCGTCGACGACATCCCCGAGGGCCCGGAGACCAGGTCCATCGCGCCTCTGTCACGGCTCCTGGCGACGCTGCGCGGGGCCTTCCCCGCGGCGGACCTGTCCGATCCGGCCTGGGGCTACCTCCAGGACGAGGAACAGGGGTGGGCGATGGAGCTCAACATCGGCACCGGCGACCCGGTCAGGAGCGTGATGCTCCACGTCCGCGGCGGCGACGCCGTGCCCGCCATCCTCCGGATGGCCGAGGTGCTCGGCTGCCGCGCCGTCGACTGCTCGACGGGCGACTTCCTGCGCGAGGACGGCGGCGGATGGGAGTCCTTCCAGGACTACCGCGACCAGGTCCTCCAGGTGTCACCGGAGGGGGACGGGCCGTCCGCGGCGTCCTGAGCCCGTCCGTGGGGAACGGCTCAGGGGGCGACGGCGCAGGCGGTCTCCAGCACGAACCGCTGCCAGGGCCGGTGCGGGTCGTGCCCGGTCAGCTCCCGCACCCGGCGCAGCCGGTAGCGCAGCGTCTGGGCGTGCACGTGCAGCGCCTCCGCGGCCGTGGTCGCCGCGCCCTCGCGCAGGTAGGCCCGCAGCGTCTCCAGCAGGTGGGCGTTGCCCTCGGCCAGCAGCGGCCCCAGCACGGTGCGGCGGACCGCGGCCGGGGTGACCGGGCCGCCGTTGAGCAGTGCCAGCACGCACGCGTCGGAGACCCCGAGCAGCCCCCGGGAGTCGAAGGCGTGCGGGGGCGCGGTCTCCAGTGCGTCGTCGGCCAGCCGGTAGGCGGCCGACATGTCGGTCAGCGCGCGCGGCTCCAGCACGCACCCGCGCCAGGGACGCCCGCCGAGCACGGCGGCCACCCGGTCAGCGTCGTCGGGGGAGAGCAGCAGCACCACCCGCCCCGAGCGCGTGGTCACCAGCGGGTCGGCGCCCACCGGTTCCACCAGGCCCAACAGCTCCATCCCGGCGGTGAGCGCGGCCGCCCGCGGCGGCGCCCCGTCGGAGGGGCCGCCGTCGGCCTCGGCCACCACCAGCACCGCCGGGTCGGGTGGGGCGATGCCCAGGGTCCGCGCCCGGTCGCGGATGGCCCCGCGCGAGGCCTGCCGACCGATCAGCAGGTCGTCCAGGAAGGCCCGGCGGGCCCGCTCCAGGTCGGCGTCCAGGCGGCGCGCGGCCTCGGCGTGGCCCGCGGACAGGCTCTCGGAGATCTGGTCGATCGAGGTCAGCCACAGTTCGCCCAGAGCGAACACGTCGGTGGCGTCGAGCCGGTCGGCCGCGAGTTCGGCGACCAGGCGCACCGCCGCCGCCGAGCCCACCCGGTGCGCGCGCACCACCGCGCCGATCGAGCGCCCGTCGGCCGCGCGAGAGCGGCCGATGCCCCGCAGCCGCTCCACGTCCTCCGGCGGCAGCCGCGTCGCCCCGGCCGCCCACAGTTCCAGTGAGCGGCCCATCAGCCACCCGGTGATCGCCCGCACCTCCGCGAGCTGGGACCCGTGCAGCGCGCGGTAGGCCGGGACCTCGGCGTGCACCTCGGCGACGATGCGCTCGACCAGCCCGGCCCGCTCCCGTGCCAGTTCGGCACCGACCCGGGCACGCTGTTCGTGTCCCATCGCCCCACCTCCAGAACGGCCAGGGAAGCCTACCGGCAGCGCCTCAGCCCCGGGGGGGCGAAGGACGCGTGGGCAGGCCGGCCCCAGCGGGTATGGGGAAAGGAGGGAGCACAGTGACGCGTGGGAGGTTCCGCCGGGGCGGAGGAGGCCGAGGGGACGCGGCGCGGGACGCCGCGCCGCCCTCGCCGGGATCCTCTCCGCCCGCGCGGCGCCCCCTGTGTCCGGGATGTCCCTCCGTGGTGGCGGTCACCGGGCGTGAACGGTAAAAAGCCCGCACAACCACGGCGCATCGGGGACCGCGACCCGCCCGGACGTGGGAGTATGCGACTGCGGTACGGGGAAGACCGCACGCTGGAAGAACAAGGCAGACCGTTCGGCGCTGACGGGGGATGAGACAGATGCAGCAGATGACCGTTCCAGAACTCACTCTGGGTAATGGTCTGCGCATTCCGCAGCTGGGCTTCGGCGTGTGGCGGGTGCCCCAGGAGGAGGTCGTGGCGGCCGTCTCCACCGCGTTGGAGACGGGCTACCGCAGCATCGACACCGCGGCCGCCTACGGCAACGAGGAGGGGGTCGGCGAGGCGCTGCGCCGCTCGGGCCTGGAGCGCGGCGAACTGTTCGTCACGACCAAGCTGGCCAACCCCGACCAGGGCTACGACGCCACCCTGCGCGCCTTCGAGGCCAGCCTGGGACGCCTGAACCTGGACACCGTCGACCTGTACCTCGTGCACTGGCCGATGCCCCGCAAGAACCTGTACGTGCCGACCTGGAAGGCGCTGGAGCGCCTCTACGCCGAGGGCCGCGTCCGCGCCATCGGCGTGTCCAACTTCCAGCGCCCGCACCTGGAGCGGGTCATGGAGGAGGGCGGGATCACGCCCATGGTCAACCAGATCGAGCTGCACCCCCTGCTCACGCAGGCGGACATGCGCTCCTTCGACGCCAAGCACGGCATCGTCACCGAGGCGTGGAGCCCCCTGGGACAGGGCAAGCTGCTCAACCACCCGACCGTCGTCGCGGTCGCCGAGGAGCACGGGCGCACGCCCGCGCAGGTGCTGCTGCGTTGGCACATCCAGCTCGGCAACGCGGTGATCCCCAAGTCGGTGACCCCCGAGCGCATCCGCTCCAACTTCCAGGTCTTCGACTTCGAGCTCTCCCGCGAGGAGATGGACCGGATCAGCGGCCTCAACACCGACAGCAGGTTCGGCCCCGACCCCGACGACTTCGACGGCGTCTGAACCTTCCCGCGGTCCGCCGGGGCGTGCGGGCGGACCCCTCCTAGTCGCGCAGCTCCCGGTGCCTGCGGGCCCCGGCCAGGACGGCTTCGGTGCCGTTGCGGCGCATGCGGCCGACGTAGACGGCACCGCCGACGAAGATGGCGGCGACCACCCCCAGCACGGCGACGAGGGCGAGGGCGGAGAGCAGCACAGTGATCGACATGCGCTCATCGTAGCCGCACGTCCGGCGGATTCCGAAAGGGGCCGTCCGGGACGGGCGGCGGGCGCGGCACGGGCAGGGAGAGGACCGCCGATGACGGTGCCGGGGGTGGTCGGCCTCCCGGACCCCGGCGCCCCGGTGGAGGTGGTACGCACCGCCGTGGTCCCCGAGGCGGCCGGAAGCGGACCCGTGCGCGCCGAGCAGGTCTGGAGACCGGCCGAGGAGGCCGGACAGCCCGGGGTCACCGTCTCCGCGGACGGGAGCGGTCCGCTCCCGGTCCGGGAGCAGCGCCCGTGGCGGTCCCGTCCCGCTGTTCCGGTTCCCGGCCGGGAGCGCCCGCAGCCGCCGCCTCCGTCCGGTCGGCTCCGCTCGCGGTTCCCCCGGTGCCCACGAGCACCACGGCCACCGCGCACACCGCCATCCCCGCCAGGGCGCCCGGACCCACGGGGTCGCCGAACATCAGCCACGACCACACCAGCGTGGTGGGCGGGGTCAGGTAGAGCAGGGCCGACACCCGGGCCACGCCCGTGCGGGAAAGCACGGCCCAGTACAGGCCGTAGCCGCCCAGGGTGGACAGCACCACCACCCACACCACCGCCGCCCAGAACCCGGGATCGGCGGGCGGGGCCAGGGTCCCGGTGGCCGCGGCCAGCCCCGTGAACAGCACGGCGCTCACCGCGCACTGCACCGCCAGGGCCTGCGCCACCGAGCCCCCGGGGCGCGTGCGGCGCTCCAGCAGGGTGGCGGCCACCAGGGACAGCATCGCCCCGAATGGCAGCAGGTAGCCCCACCACGGAGCGGCGCCCGGCCGGAACAGGTCCGCGCCCACCACCAGGCCGACCCCGGCCAGTCCCAGCGCGAGGCCCGCCAGCTGGCGCGGCCGCACCCGCTCGCCCAGCAGCGGGACGGCCAGGGCGGTCGCCACCAGGGGTTGGAGGGCGGCCACCAGGGCGCTCGTCCCGGCGGCCACGCCCGCCTGCGCGGCGGCGAACACCCCGTACAGGTAGCCGGACTGGGCCAGCAGGCCCAGCACGGCGTGCGCCGCCAGGTCCCGCCGTGGCATCCGCTGGCGGCGCCACAGCCACCATCCCGCCAGCAGGGCCGCCACGACCAGGAAACGCCAGGCCAGCAGGGTGGTCGCGGGTGCGTGCTGGGTGCCCAGTTCCGCGCCGACGAAGCCGGAGCTCCACATCACCACCAGTCCGGCGGCGAGCAGGAGCGGCGGTGCGGAACGGGAGGGGCGTGTCTTGGTGTGTTCCATGCGGGCAGGTAAACACACCGGTCGGTATACTCACAATGTAGTCCGAACGAGACGTCCTCCGGCGGCGGGGGACGCGACAGAGGGAGGGACACCGTGCCCGGCACCGCGACGACACCGCTGACCCCGGCCGCGCGCCGCGTCCTGGACGTGGCGACCGAGCTGTTCTACACCCGCGGGATCAACACCGTGGGCATGGAGCTGGTCGCCGAGCGGGCGGGGGTGACCAAGAAGACCATCTACGACCGGTTCGGCTCCAAGCAGCAGCTCGTCGTCCAGTACCTGCGCGCCCGCGACGCCCGCTGGCGCGCGTACCTGGACGGCTACCTGGAGCGCGCCCGGACCCCGCGGGAGCTGGTGGCCGCCACGTTCGACGCCCTGGACGACTGGATGGGCGAGGAGAACCCGCGCGGCTGCGCCATGGTCAACGCCTACGCCGAGCTCTCCGATCCCGAGCACCCGGGCCGCGCCGTCGCCGAGGAGCAGAAGCGGTGGCTGCGCGGCCTCTACGCCGACCTCGCCGAGCGGTCGGGGGCCGGGGAGCCGGGCGCGCTCGGCGACGCGCTGGCCATGCTGCACGAGGGCGCGGTGGTGGCCCGCAACGTCACCGGGGTCGCCGACGCCGCGCGCACCGCCCGCGCCGCGGCGGACGCCCTGATGACCGTGCACGGCGCGGACTGAGGGAACCGGGTTCAGGGAAAACCGCTCATGGGCCGGCCGGAACCGCTGCCGGTGTGACGCAAGGGTTCTGACCTGCGTTGATCTTGTACTTGTAGCGAGGTTCGACCGTCGAGACGCGCTACGAGTACAAGATCACGGCGAGGCCGCGGGGCTCAGGTGTAGCCGAGCCGGGACAGCTCCGTGCCCGCCACCTCGCGCACGTCGCCGTACTGGTCGCGCGTCAGGCGCTCACGCCACGACCCCACGCCCCAGGACTCCGCGGTCAGCAGCTCCGAGGCCGACACCCGCGCCCCGGTGAACCCCCGCAGCCGTTCGGCCGTGTCCACCTCGCCGCCGTGCACGTCCTCGTAGCGCAGGGTCAGCAGCTGCTCGGCGCCGATGGAGCGGCGCAGCAGCGCAGACATGCGGATCGCCCCGCGCCAGCGCATCGCGCACTTGGCGGCGGTGGAGCCCTCCGTGAACGCGGACAGGTCCGACTCCTCCTCCAGGCCGAAGAAGTGGTTGGGGAACTCGTGGTCGAGCTTCATGAAGCTCGGTTTGAGCCAGGCCAGCGAGCGCTCGTCCTCCATCATGTCCGCGATGACGTCGCGGCCGTCCCGGATGACCTGGACGAACAGGGCGTCGGGGAAGGCCGCGTGCAGGGCGGCGGCGCAGAACAGCAGGTCGGGGCTGGCGTCGCCGTAGCGGCGCACCTCCGCGCTGTGCTCGCACGGCTCGGCGGCGGCGTTGGCGGGCACGCGCGCCCACGGCCCCGGGCAGCGCGGGCAGGTCAGGGGCGTGAGCTGCCAGGCCTCGGCGTAGGCCTCGCGCAGCAGGCTCGCGGTCCCGGCGACCTTCTCCAGGGCGAGGGAGGGGCGCCTGGCCACGGCGTAGACGGCGTTGAGCACGCCCGACGAGCCCGCGCCGAGGTGCAGTCCCGGCACGCGCGACAGGGCACGGGCGATCTCGGCGACTCCCGAGTGGGGAGCGCCCAGGACGAACACCGGGCGCTCGACCTTGGTCCCGTTGACCACGAGGATGTAGGACGGCTGCTTCATGACGGTGTCGATTTTTGCACCCTTTGCCCACCTCGTGTGCATCGGTAGGGGATGTGGCCTCCGTGCCCCTCCTGTCCCTCCGAGGTTACGCCCCGGGTGGGACCGGGGACGCGCACCGTTCCGGCGTCGGGCGGGGCGGCGGAGTGATGGAGGGAGCACAGGGCGGAGCGGCGGACGCGGTGGCGGACGCGGTGGGGCGAACGGTCCCCCGGCCGCGTAAGAATGGGGGGTATGGCCTCGACGACCACCGACTCAGCGCCCCTCTCCGACCCCGGGGAGTTCGAACGGGCCGCCGACCTCCTGGAGTCCGCCGAGCGCGTCACGGTGCTCACCGGGGCGGGCGTGTCCACCGACTCCGGCATCCCCGACTTCCGCGGTCCGCACGGGGTGTGGACCACCGATCCGGACGCGCAGGCCCTGTCGGACATCGACATCTACATGGGTGACGTGGACGTGCGCCGCCGGGTGTGGGCCCAGCGCCGCACCCACCCGGTGTGGCGCGCCCGGCCCAACGCCGCGCACCGCGCCCTGGCCGGGCTGGAGGCCACCGGGCGGCTGCGGGCGCTGGTCACCCAGAACATCGACGGCCTGCACCAGCGGGGCGGGGTGTCCGAGGACGCGGTCATCGAGGTGCACGGCACCATGCTGTGGGTGGTGTGCATGGCGTGCGGGCTGCGCACACCGAGCGAGGCGGTGCTGGCGCGCCTGGACGAGGAGTCCGACCCCCGCTGCCTGGAGTGCGGGGGAATCCAGAAGTCGGACACCATCTCCTTCGGGCAGCGGCTCGACGCGGAGGTCGTCGACGCGGCCAGCCGGGCGGCCCGCGAGTGCGACGTGTTCCTGGCCGTGGGCACGTCGCTGACGGTCCACCCGGTGGCGGGACTGTGCGACGTGGCCATGATGGCGCGGGCCAGCCTGGTCGTCGTCAACGCCGAGCCCACGCCCTACGACGACTTCGCCGGAGCCGTGGTCCGCGCCCCCATCGGCGAGGCGCTGCCCGCCCTGGTGGAGCGGGTGCGCGCGGCTGGTCGGTAGGAGCGCGGGGACCGGCTCCGCCCGGGCGGAGGTCGTGGTCAACGCGCTCAACCGCCGCTGGTGTACTGGCCCCTCTCGGCCGGAACCGGGTGGAGCCGGGTGATGGTGTCGACGGCCTGTTGTTCCTCGGTTCCCCCGACACCGTCGTCGGCACGGAGTTCCCGTTCCGGCGCCCATGAGGCCCGGACGAGTTCGAGGGCGCGATCGAAGACCTGCTCGTGCGTGTACGGGGCCAGGGTGCGCAGGACCGGGACGACCGTCTCCTCCCGGAGCTGGGCGCCGACCACGACCGCCCGCACACCGTTGAGGTAGGAGTTGACGGTGTTCACGAGTTCGGTGCGGAACGCGGACGCCTCGGCCACGAGGGCCAGGTCCTCCGCCGCCTGCCTGAGCGCCACCAGTTCGAGGCGCCCGAGGGCCCGCTGCGCGAGCAGGCGCCGGTAGGCGCGCAGGCGCTGCTCGGGGTGTTCGGTGACGGGCTCCAGCCGCAGCCGCATGACCTCGTGGACCTCCGTCCACGCCTCCTCCGAGTGGACGTCCGCGTACCAGGTCGCCAGGTCGTCCGAGACGTGACGCAGGTACGGCAGCAACCCGAGCAGGAAGCGCGCGGACGTGCCGTTGACCCGCATCGCCGTCGACCGCAGCAGACGGGAGGTGGTCGTGTTGTGCGGCACGGTGATCTCGTAGGGGTCGAGTACGGACGGTGCGGCGTCCACGTTCATCCGCAGCTCGAACCCCGTGCTCTCCCCGACGTTGACCGGTGAGGAGTCGTCCAGGTCCACGACGGTGACGCCCCCGCCCGCCTCCCACCCGTTCAGGTGGCGCACGCGCAGGGTCGCCACGATGCTGAACCACTCGGTTCCCGGCAGGGTCCGCCACAGCGCGGCCGTGTGCTGCCAGTCCTGGAGGGTCTCGGGGGAGTCCGGGAACAGCTCCCGGACGTCGACCGGCTCCCCACGCACGAGACACAGCAGGATCATGAGGTTGCTGGTGTAGTTGGCCTCGCGGCGGGTCAGCGGCAGCCGCGTGGGCTCGTAGGCGGTGTAGGAGCGGTTGCCGGCCGGGAAGGGCGCCTCCTGGAACAGCTCCACGAGCAGCCGCGCGTAGTCCTCGCGGGCCCCCGGTGCCTCGGCGAACCGGCGTTCCAGGAGTTCGGCGAGGAAGTCCACGACCTTCTCCCGGCCCGCGTAGCTGGCGAAGGAGGACAGGGCGTACAGCTCGCCGTCGTCGGGACGCGCGCTTCGCCCCCGGCGCCGCGAGGAGCGCGAGCGGGACTCGTCCAGCTCCTCCAGCGCGATCGCCACGGCCCGCGCCACCAGGTACTCCCCGAAGGTGGCGTGCAGGAACTCGAAGACGCTCGCGGTGCCGTCACCCGTCTGCGCGCGGGCCTCGTGGACGAAGAAGAACCTGCCCAGCACCTGGTGTGCGGGGTTGATCCGTCCGTGCAGGTCGGCGTCCTGCGCGCGCACCGCCGCGTCCGGCATGAGGACCGCCAGGTCCCGGTCCAGCTCGTCGGCGTCCACACTCTGTTTGCGCCGGGTGAACATCGCCAGCGCGGTGACCTCCAGACGGCGCAGCTCGTCCTCGATCGCGTCGTCCAGGCCCCGGTCGTTGAGGTGGGGCCGGTGCTTCTCCACCTCCCTGCGGGCGAACTTCCTCAACAGGCTCTCGTACAGCTCACCGTGGGAGAGGGCGTCCGAGGCACGCCGCAGGGCGTTGCCCTCCGCGTCGTAGATGAGCAGCATCAGCAGCAACAGGGGTTGCTCGGCCAGCTCGCGGTACCGCACCAGGACGTCGGTGGTCAGGGGCTCCAGGCCGGAGGCGGCGAACGCCCGGGAGTTCGTCCTGTTCCACACCCGCAGCATCTGCCCGATCCGGGCGTCGTCGAAGGGCTCCAGCCGCATGACCATGGAGCCGTCGGGGAAACGGGCCCGGTCCGCCACGACGGTGCGGCTGGTGACGATCACCGCCGTCGGCTGGCCCAGCGCCTCCTGCTGGCGCTGGAACTCCTGGACCCGCTCCAGGTAGTCGGAGCGGTCGACCCCGGTCGCCTGGAGGAGTTCGTCGAAGCCGTCCAGGATGACCACGGGCAGCGCTCCGTCCGCCGACTCCGCCAGCTCGCGCCAGGACACACGGGTGTGCAGCGTCGCGGCGAGCCCTTCCTCGATCTGCGTGTGGATGGGCGCGTTCGGCTGGACCGAGCGCAGCTCCACCCGGATCGGCAGGAAGTCGGCGGCGGGCAGGCTGGCCGCGAGCATCTCGGTGAACTTGGACTTGCCCGCGCCCGGGTGGCCCAGAATGACCGTGGGGACCTCCGTGGCGACCGGGTGGACCATGTGGGCGGCGATGACCGCTTGGAGGTCACCGACCACGGGCAGCCGGTCCCACCACTCCTCGGCGGAGGGCGTACCGCTGTGCACCGCGTAGGCGGCGCGGCCCCGCGGCGGGACGTAGGCCTCCTCCAGCGGGGGCAGGGACAGGCCCGGGGGTATGTCGTCCGAACGCAGCACGGGCTGGCGCAGGACCGCCTGGTACCCGGCGGACAGCTCCCGCCGCCGCAGGTCCACCGTGCGGTGGGAACTGATCCGCTCCAGACACCGGCGCAGCTCTCCGAGCCCTGTTCCGACGACCTCGCGCGTGTGCTCGTGTTCGGCGAGGTGGACCCACATGCCGAACTCGGGGATGTCGGCGGCGAGCTGGCGGTAGGACTCCTGGTACCGACGGGAGGCGTTCACGGGGACGAGGCGTCGCATGTCCCGCAGCAGGCTGTGGTCCTCGGAGGTGATCCCGTGCCTTTCGGGCACCGCGAGCCCTGTCAGGGCCACCGCGAAGTCCCTGAACAGGAAGTCCGAGAAGAAGCGGGTGACCCATTCCGACCCCAGGGACACGGCGGGAGCGGTCCCGGAGTGCGCGAGGACGCGGTCCATCAACCCGGCCTGCTCCTCCCCGGTGAACTCCAGGTCGGCCAGGGTGAAGGGGGCGTCCAACTCGGCCAGGGCCTCGTCCACCGCCTCGAAGAAGGCGACGACGACGATGATCTGGTGCGCGGCCTCGATCTTCTCCGTCCGCGACATCCGGCTCTCGCCGCTGATCTTGTCCCGGATCCCCTCGATGGCCCGCCGCCCCCCGCTGACCAGCGCTCCCCGCAGACCGAAGAGGTCGGGCACCCCGACCAGCCCCAGGCCTCCGTCGGCCAGCCTCTCGGCGAGCCCCATCACCTCCGAGTCGTTGTGGCCGAGGATCTTGAGCGCGTCCGCGTAGGTGAGCCGTTTCGCCATCGGGGGTGCCTCTTCCGGCGTCGAGGGGAGGGGGGAACACAGTCGGACCCGGCACCGGGGGCGGTGCCGAGTCCGCAGGTCAGCATGGGTATCGGAGTTGAGGGGGAGCGAGTGCGGTCCCGTGGCGGGATCCGTTAGGGCAGCTCCCAGTCCACCAGATCGGAGTTCTGATCCTTGAGCATCTCGTTGGCGCGGCTGAACGGCTTCGAGCCGAAGAACCCGTTCCGTGCCGACAGCGGGCTCGGGTGCGCGGACTCCACACACGGCACACCCGGCATCAGCGGGCGCAGGTTGCGTGCGTCGCGCCCCCACAGGATCGCCACCAGCGGCTTGTCGCGCTCGGCGAGCGCGCGGATGGCCTGCTCGGTGACGGCCTCCCAGCCCTTGCCCCGGTGCGAACCGGCCTTGCCCGGCTCCACCGACAGCACCCTGTTGAGCAGCAGCACGCCCTGCCGGGTCCACGGGGTCAGGTCGCCGTTGGAGGGCATGGGCACGCCCAGGTCGTCGACCATCTCCTTGTAGATGTTGCGCAGGCTCGCGGGCAGGCGCACGTCCGGGGCGACCGAGAAGCTCAGGCCCACCGCGTTGCCCGGGGTCGGGTAGGGGTCCTGGCCCACGATGAGTACGCGCACGTCCTCGAAGGGCTGCTTGAAGGCGCGCAGGACGTTCTCACCGGCGGGGAGGTAGGTGCGGCCCTCCGAGACCTCCTGGCGCAGGAAGTCACCCATCGCGGCGATCTGCGGCGCGACCGGCTCCAGGGCCTCGGCCCAACCGCTGTCCATGATTTCTTTCAGGTCCTTCGGCATGGCCAGAACACTAGCGGCAGCGAGCGACATCCACGTCCGCTTCGGGCCCGCCCCGTTCCTGGAAGCGCACTTTCTCACCCGAGGACGCGGAGCCGGGAGCCCATCTCGTCCACGTACTCGTGCACGGAGCGTTCGGGGACCCGGTAGGAGCGGCCCACCCGGATCGCCGGGAGGACTCCGGAATGAACCATGCGGTACACCGTCATCTTTGACACGCGCATGATCGAGGCGACCTCCGCGACAGTCAGGAAGCGCACCTCCCCATGAGGTGCCTTCGGTCCGCGCCGAAGCGGCGGGACGGGCACACGGGCATCGAGCCCCAGGATCTGGGCGGCGAACGCGTTCACCCACGCGTGTGTGTCCGAGTCCGCTGCTCCAGACTCCCCCAGAACCTCCAGGAGGGCGGTGGTGTCCAGAGGACGCCCCAAGGTGAGGACCTCCACCCCCACCGGCCGACCGTCAGCGGAGTAGTCCACGACGAACGGGCCGTAGTCGAGGGTTCTCTCCACGCGAGCGTCGGTGAGGGTCAGGTAACCCGCGTCCGCTTCCTGATCGATCGTCACTCTCCGAGGCGCTGCCATGGGAATCACGATACTTCCACCACCGTCTTGATCACAGGGTCTGGTGTTCCCCAGGTCGTGTCCTTCACCGCCACGTAGCTCTTCCTGCCGTCACCGGTGTGTCCGTACAGCTTGTAGGAGTTGTTCGCGGCGTCGCGCTCCTCTGCCAAAGGGCGTCGCAGAACTGCCAGGACGTCCTCCTCGGCGATGCGCCTTCGCCGCATCCTCTCGAGAAGGTGGGTGGTCATTCGCGGAGGCGTCTACTCCGTCGCCTTCAACACGACATCGACCACTCGCACGGTCCGGACTCCGTCGGCACGCACCCTCACGGTCCATTCACCGGTCTCGTCGATCACCACGTGGAGAGGGCTGGCCCAGACACCGGCATGGCTGGACGGAGGTGTGTCGGCCGTTCCGCTCATGGCCAGTGCGACATCCCCGGAGGGGCGAACGATCTCCAGGAGTATCTGCTGGAGCCGTTCTGCTCCGCTGCTCTCCAGGAACGCGAGGGCCACACCGAGTTCCACTTCGCAGGGCACATGGTCCACAGCCAGCACACGCAGTACCGGGTCACGAATCGAGAGGACGTCTCCGTCCACTCCGATCTCCCGCCCGAGAAGGAAGACGTGGTCGGGCGGGGCGTTGGTCTGTCCCATAGGGCCTGAGACCAGGCCGAAGCGAGAGGGCTGCGCAGAAGAACGGCACAATCGCACCGGAGTCTCGGAGCGTTTCGCACCGGGATCATGACCGGTTTCCTGTGTCCACCTTCTGGGCGCGGTCCTGTCCGTGGCGCACGTGGGCGCGGATGCGCTCGGTGGCCGCGCTTCGCGCGCCGCGCGGACGCATGTGGTGGACGAGGGGCGTGCCGCAGGCGGCGCCACCGGCTGCCAGGGCAGTGGACCGGTGGCGAAGGTGTCCGGCGGGCGGACCTCACACGTCGGGGACGAGCACGACCTTCCCGACGACGGTGCGGGACTCGGCGAGGGTCATCGCGCGGGAGGCCTCCGAGAGAGGAACGCGGGCGGCCACCTGCGGTGCCAGGACCCCGTCGGCGAGCAGCCGCAGCACCTCGGTCAGGTCCTCGCGCAGCCGGGCGCGGAAGGCGTCGGCGTGGCGGCGGCGTCCGGCCCAGAAGTTGTAGAAGCTGGCGCCGCGGCCGTTGGGCAGGGTGTTCCACACCAGGAGTCGGCCGAAGAGCGCGAGCACGGGCAGCCGTGAGTTTCCCTCGACGTCCTTCGTCGATGCGGTGCCGTAGGAGACGAGCGTGCCGCCGCGGCGCAGCAGGCGCCAGGAGCGGACCAGGTCCTTCCCTCCGACGTGGTCGAACACCGCGTCCACGCCCTCGGGCGCCAGCGCCCGGATCCTGTCGTACACATGCGGGTCGCGGTAGTCGACGGGGGTCGCGCCGAGCGCGCGCACGGCCTCGTGGTGGCGCGGCGCGGCCGTGCCGATCACGGTGATCCCCTCGTGCAGGGCGAGCTGGACCAGGGCGGTGCCGACGCCGCCGTTGGCGCCCAGCACGACGACGGTGCCGCCCCGTCGCACGCTGGCTGTGCGGTGCAGCATCTGCCAGGCGGTGATGCCGTTGACGAGCAGCGTCTCGACCTCCGCCGGGTCGGCTGCCTCCGGCACCGCGACGAGGTCGCGTGCGTCCAGGAGCAGGCGGCTGGCCCAGGCGCCGGTCTTGGTGACGGCGGCGAAGCGGCGCCCGACGAACGAGGCGTCCACGCCCGGACCCACGGCCTCGACGGTGCCGACGACATCGTAGCCCGGCACGAACGGGAACGGGGGCTGGTCGAAGTACTTGCCCAGGCGCATCTGCTGCTCGGCGAACGAGACCCCGGTCGCCTCCATGCGCAGCAGGACGTGTCCGGCTCCGGGAGCGGGCAGCGCTTGGGGCCGCACCTGGAGGCCGGAGGGTTCGACCCGGCCGGGCAGCAGGACCTGGGTGGCGGTGGTGGTGGCGTTCATCGGGACTCCTGTCGGAACACTCGGGCTAACACTTGTAAACTTACACGCGTAACCTTAGGGGTGCAAGACAGTCCGCACAAGCTTCCAGCCGTAAGGTGACACCGTGAAGGACACGAAGGACACGAAGGACGCGTCGGTGCCGCGCACCCGTAACCGCCGAGGCCAGGGCGGCCGCCTGCGCGAGGAGATCGTCGACGCCGCGGTGGAGCTGCTCGACGAGACGGGGGACGAGCGCACCATCACCCTGCGGTCCGTCGCGCGCCGCGTCGGGATCGCAGCGCCGTCGATCTACCCGCATTTCCCGGACCAGCCCGCCATCATGCTGGCCGTGGTCCGCAGGGCCTTCGACGAACTCGCGGCGGCGCTGAACGCGGCGGTGGCGGAGGCGGACACCGACCCCCGCGCACGCCTGTACGCCACGTGCCACGCCTACCTCGACTTCGCCCGCTCGCGCCCCGAGCGGTACCGCACCATGTTCGGCGGCCTGTGGATGCCCACGCTCGGGGACTCCTCGGTGACCGAGCAGGAGCTCGTCAGCCTCGGCGACGCGAGCCTGCGCGTGCTCGGCGAGGTGCTCGCCGCCTGCGTCGACGCCGGGATCTCCACCAGCACCGACCCCGGTGCCGACGCGGTCGGGCTGTGGCTGGGCCTGCACGGGCTCGCCCACCAGCGCGCCGTGACCCGGGTGTTCCCCGGCCCGGAGGACATCGGCGAGCGGATGATCCCGGCGCTGGCCCGCCTGCGCCGGGACTGACCCCCCGCGCCGCCTCGGGGGCAGGCCTTCACGGCAGCGGGCGGGGGGCGTGTCCGGTCACGCGAAGAAGGTGTAGAGCACGTAGGCCGTGAGTACGAGTACCCAGGTCTCCCCGACCCACGCGGTGACGGCGAAGACCTTGTCACGGGTTTTCCCGCGGCGGACGACGGTGAGGAGTTCCTCCCTCCTGGCGTCGAACGCCCGCTGGAACTCCTCCCTGTGCTCTTCCGCCCGCAGGTCGATGGCCTCGATGCGTTCGGCGAGCTGACCGACAGCCTCTGCCGACTCGTCGATATCCATGACGGCCAATTCGGAAGGGCGTCGGGCGCCCTTGCCGGTGATCCTGCCGTAGACCCGGCGTTCGCACTCGCGCACTGCGGCGAGCTTCTCGCTGACCGCTTCTTCGAGGATCTCGTTCTCCCGTTGCCCGCTCTCAGCCAGAAGCATGGCGTCGACCGTGCCGCCCTCGACGCGCACCACGCGCCGGACCGAGCCGCGGTGGAGCCACGAGAAGAGGAGAAAAGTGGGAAGGGCGACCAGAAGAAAAATGATGGTGGTGGCAGGCATGGGTTCTCCTCCAGGCTACCGTGCTCTTCGGCGAGGGGTCCTGGGCGCTGGTTTGGCCGGTTTTGCCGACTGTGCTGGTTGTTCCAGCTTGGGGGACTCCAGAAGCTCCCGCAGCCTCTCGGTTTCGTTGGTTTTCCGCTTCCCTTCGCGGCCTGCTCCGCCCAGCATTTTTCTGACCCATTTTTGCCCCAACCTCTCCTCGGTTCTCCTCAGGGCTTCCTCCACGGGCTTTCCGGGAAGGGGCCTGGTCTGACTGTTGGGTTTTTCCTCCCTCAGCTCCTTTTTGGTCATCTTTCTGAAGCCGCGCAACCTTGCCTCGGTGTGGTCGATCAGTTCTTTCTTGTTCTGGATGTCCTTGATTATTCTGTTGTGGTTGCTGACCCACTTCTGGAGGGATGACGACTGCTCGCGGCTCAGGGATGCGAGTTCGGGGGTCTCCAGAAGGCCCGTTCGGTTTCTGATGAGAACTCCTGCCTCAACGTACTCCTTGATGTTCTGGTTGATTTTTGTCTCCTGTGTCAGGATGTTGCTTCGGATTGTGGAAATCTTTCCAAGTGCCACATTGGCCTCGCCGACTGTTCTCTCCTTTTCTTCCCTGTGTCCGGTCCTGAGATATTCCATGCCATCCTTGATTCTCCTTCTCGTGTTCGCGATGCTCTCGCGGTCACTTCTTCTCTGCTCTTCGGCCTGGTGGCGCGAAGCCCTGTACCTCAGGCGCGCAGTCGAGTTCCGCACAATCATCCCCGAAACCCTTAGTAACAGGGCTCCGGCAATGAGGAGGATCATTGTTTCCATGAGTCCCGCCAATTATTTCGGGTATCCGTTGTTTCTTTCCTCCAGCCCTCCGTGTCGGGCTTGGGTGTTCTCATCCCTCTCTGGGAGGGAGGTGGAGGTGGATGACTTCCTCTGTGCGCTCCAAGGTTTTGATTATGTCTCCGACCTGGTACTGGGCCGCTCCTCCGGCAGTGTCTTCATGCGCTCGTTCGAGGGCTTGGTTCAGTAGATCCCACCTTCCTTGCACGACCCCGTCGACCCGGGCGAGGCCTCCGCGCTCCTCGTTGATCCTCTCAAGCCTTTCGCCAAGGGAGAGGAGGTACTCGTCCGTCGGTGGGGAAACTCCTTTTCTCGCCTCCCTGGAGCAATGAATCCTATGTGCGAGAAGAATGGCGACTGCGGCTGTCGTGAGCACGATGAGCTGTACGGTGACTGCTGACATGTTGGCGATTTCCTCTCTTTTTGGCCCTCTGGGTGTCCGCCACTGCTCATCTTCTTTTTCTGTGGGAATTCCTCTTCTGCGTGGGGCCGTTCGTCTGATTTGCTTTTCTGGCCAGTGTCGAATTTTGCTTCTTCTGCTTCTCCTCCTTCTTCTTCGCTTTCAGGTGCCCGTCGAGGATCTCTTTTATTGGCCCGAAGTTGTCAGCATGGTTCTTGGCGCGGGTGACAACCTCTGAGGCCACATCGATCTTCCTGGCCTCGGCCAGTATGCGTTCCCTGTGGGTTTCGATGGGTTGCCGCGTGGTTTCGACCTGCTCCTCCACCTTGAAGCGCGTGTGCTCCAGTTCTTGCTGGAGTATTTTTTCGGGGGATTGCTTGATTGATTCCTTGATTTTTGCCGCTGCGAGAAGCATGCGCTCGTTGATGAATCCGACCGCCCCTATGGCGCTGTTGAGTAGTACCATTCCCCCCAGCAGGGTAATCAGGCGAAGGGATTCGGCGGGTATGCTGGTCAGTCCCTGAAAGAGATCGCCCAAGGGGTGATCCTCCTCTCGGCCTTCTCTTCGGTCAGTCGTCGAACCAGCCCGCGGGCGCGGGCGCGACGGGGAGGGTGCGTGGTTCCTGGTGTCTTCGTGAAGTGCACTCGCGGAAGGGGCCGGTGTCGCCGAGGATCACCGGGAGTTGGGTGTCCAGGTAGTCGCGGTACCAGATCGCCATGCCGGTACCGGGTTCCAAACGCATCACCTCCCAGGAGTGCCACAGCGCCTGGAACCGTGAGACCGCCTCCGGATGCCGCCACCACTCGGCGCACCAGCGGAACTGTCCGCCTTCCGGTCGGCAGAACACAGGGGCGAAGCGCTCGGTGACGAATTCCTCCACGTCCGCGAAGACGGGCTGCGGGGTCTCCCCGTCCTCTTCGTTGTCCCCGTCATCCACGACCTCCTCCGGCTCCTCTCCGTGGCCGTTCGTGTCCCGCACGGCGAACGCTTCTTCGCGGGCATCGGTGTTCACCGTTTCGTGTCTCCTCGGCGGTGTCATCCGGTCAGGTCCAGCCGAGCAGTCGGTAGTGCTCGTTCTCGTCGGTTTCGAGGCGCACGGGCTCGCCGTCTCCGTCCCGGGGGAGGACGAACACCGCGCCGTCCTTGCTCACCGCGATCTGGTCCTCCTCCGGGGACAGCGCGTACGCGTCGACGCCTTGTTCGTCGAGCACCGGGTTCCACTCGCTGACCCCGCCCTCGGAGTCCAGCGTGAACTCGATGACGGGTCCCGGAACCGTGGATCCCCGAGAATCCTCGGAGCTCATGTCGAAACCGATGTAGCTGCCGTCCTCGGTGGGGGTGAAGTGGTCGTAGACGCTCCTGCGGTCGTAGTCGTAGGCTTCGTCGCCGTCGTTGGTCAGGATGGCGACCTCTCTGAGGAGGACGCCATTGTCCGCTCGCACCCCTTCGACATGCAGGCTGTCGGCGCCGATCCGTCTCGTCTCGGCGAGTTCCACGGGGTTCAGCGGGGGTTCGCCGCCGATCAGGTTCTCCAGACCCCTGTACTCGGCTTCCTCCTGGACGAGCGCGGGTTCGGCCCCTTCTTCCAGGAACGGCACGGAGTGCAGTGAGGACGTCCTCAGCTCCATGAAGTACAGGTGCTCGCCGTCGGAGCCGAACCCGAGCCAGCGAAAGTGCGGGTCCGTTGCGGAGATACCGTCGCCCACGGTGTCGAACTCCGCGATGGTCTCCCTGTCGGAGAGGCGGTGGACGATGATGCTGTCTCCGCCTTCGACGAGCGCCAGATAGCCGAAATCCTCGCTGAAGGTCGTTGTGAGGCTACTGCCCTCGTCTGCGGCTGTCGGGTAGACGAAGAAGCCGTATCTGGTCGTTCTGTCTGACAGTTCCAGCCCTCCCCGCCCGTCGCCGAGGTCGATGCGGTGCAGTTCCTCCCCGGTTTCGGGATCCAGGGTCACCAGCACGCGGTAGTCCTCGGTGTGCGCGATGATCCCGGGGGAGTCGCCCCAGACGGGGGCTGCATCTGAGGCCGCGGGTTCGGGTTCCCGCGCGCCGCCGTCTCCGGTTCCGCCCGAACAAGAGGTGGCCACAAGGACCAGGGCCAGCGGCCCGGCGATACGGCTCAGGGCCGTGGAGGCGCTCAATGGATTTCCTCCGTTTTCTCAGGAGTCCGCCGTCTCTTCCGCGCCCCCTCGGTGATCAGGGTGTCAGCGCGTTCGATGGCCTCTGTGATCTGCTTCGCGTCGTCATTCTTGTACCAGGGACGCATCTCCACGAGGGTGGGCTGGGCCGCGGTGGCGAAGAGCAGCGCCTCTCCCTTGGCGATCTGCCGGATGTCGGAGCCCTGCATGATCTCCTGTCGCCGCAGCTGTACGGAGTGGTTGCCCTTGCCGTCGCCGAAGCTGAACGACCCCGTGGAGACGTCGTGCTGTCCGATCAGCTTGGACAGGGCCTCCACGATCTTGTGGTCGTCGAGCCCCGCTCCGAAGACCTTGACGGTGGCGGCCGACCACATCGCCTCCATACCGTTCTCCGTCCACACGCGCACGCCCTGCCGGTAGCTCTGGAGGATGGTGACCGGGATGATGCCGCGGGAGCCCAGATGGGAGTACATGTCGGGAAGGTCGGCGATCTTGCAGATGTTGGCCGCCTCGTCCAGGACGGCGACCAGGGGCGGGTCCAGCCTTCCCCCCTGTCCCTCCGCGGCCTCCTCGGCGGCGAGGAAGACGGCGTCGGTCAGCGCCGCGATGAGGGGAGCGGTGGCCGAACGGGACTTGCTCAACAGGTGCAGCGTCTGGCGGGTGAGTACGAAGGAGCGCGGTTCGAACTCCCGCACGCCGAGGTCCTCGGGCGGTGTCACCCACTCCATGATCGCCGGGTCGTCCAGGCAGCGCGCCGCCGTGCGGGCGGTCGTGTAGATGCCGTCCCGGGTCTCCGAGAC
Source organism: Nocardiopsis deserti (assembly GCF_008638355.1). NCBI lineage: Bacteria > Bacillati > Actinomycetota > Actinomycetes > Streptosporangiales > Nocardiopsidaceae > Nocardiopsis > Nocardiopsis deserti. The sequence continues at coordinate 305,786 of NZ_VWVS01000014.1, forward strand.
GATGTTCTGGGTCTCGCGCAGGGCGTCCGCGTAGGCGTTGAAGCCGTGGTCGTACAGGATGTTGACGGGTCTGGGCTGTTTGGCGTCGTGCAACCACTCGCCCACGGTCTCCAGGGACTCCCCGTCCAGGGCGGCGGCCAGGAGCAGCTGCGAGATCAGCGCCTTGGCCGCAGGACCCCACATGTCCTTCTTGGAGTCGTCGTCGATGGTCAGGACGAAGTGGCCCGCCAGGCGGTGCGCGGCCTCGACGCTGTCCACCTCCCGCAGCGGGTTCCACCACAGGCGCTGGGGCTGGTGGGCTACGCGCTGGGGATCGAACAGCCACACGCTCTCGCCGGTGCGCTCCCGCCTCAACTGGGCGGTCGCGGCCCACACGTCCGCCTTGTTGCTGGTGGCGAGCGCGGGTCCAGGAGCGGAAAGCACGTAGGGGACCGCCATCGCGGTCGTCTTGCCGGCACGGGGGGCCATGTAGGCCAGGACCGTGTCCTCCCAGGAGGCGAAGAGCGTCGGCTCGGCCCTGCCGCGCGGGCGTTTCACCGCCCCGATCACCAGTCCCACGTCCGGGTCCTTCAGCGACTTGGCCCTGCGTCCGGCCAGTGAACCGCGGCGCAGTCTCAGGGCCTTCTCCGCGGCCGCGGGTCTGGCAAGCTCGGCCACGGTGGCATCCCCGCTGTTGAGCGCGGTCACGGGGTCCGCGGCGCGGCCTCGGAGCCCGCCGACCAGCCGCGCGGCCAGCACGACCGCGACGGTCGCCAGCAGCACCAGCGCGAGCGACACCACCAGGACCAGCGGCGTCGGCATGCCCGGCCAGGTGGCACCGGTGTCCCCCCTGGCCAGGGAGAAGGCCCAGGAGACGCCGAACGGGGGGACGTCCTCGTCCACGAGCAGGCCGGTGACCCACGCGCCGCCCTACACCAGCCATACCAGGAGGACGGCGGACCAGAGCGCCACCAGGGCGAACAGGGGGCTGGCCGCGGCTGACCAGCCCGTCCCGCGCGGTTGTAGTTGTCTGCCCATGGCTTCTCAGGCCCTCATCTTCTGGTCGGTGTCGTAGAGCCGGGCCTCGTCCGGGGTCAGCGCCATCTGCACGGGGATGCCCAGGCGCTCGGCGCCGGTCTTGATCAGGTACTTGCCTCGTCCCGGATGCCTCGCGCCCGGCTGCCAGGAGTCCGGAGAGGACCAGGAGGAGACCAGGTTCTGTTCGGGGCCGGTCAGGGGGGTGATCTGGTGGACCCGTGCCAGCTCGCGCGGGGGCAGGCCCGCCATGACGAGGATGGCGCTGCGGTCCACGAACCCCCGTGCCTTGGCCCGGTCCTCCTCGCTGGTCAGGGACTCCAGGTCGGAGAGGGAGTGCGTGACCATCACCGACGCCATGCCCTTGGACCGGTTCAGGCGGGTCAGGGAGTCGGCGTACTCCACCAGCCCGGGGGCCCCGCGCAGTGCACGCCACAGCTCGTCCATGACACCCAGGTAGGAGCGCCGGGGGGCCAGGCCCGCGTCCGCGAGGGCGGACGCGGCGTCCACCATGCCGAAGCCGTAGCTCCACGTGCACAGCATGGCCGCCGTCAGCAGTTTGTCGCCCGCGGCCCCCACCCGGCTGATGTCCACGCTCACCGCGGGGCTGGACAGGTCGATGGGCTCACTCGTGTCTTGGTCGAAGACCCCGGCCAGGGAACCAGAGACCAGGAGCCGCAGCGTGAAGATCAGGTCGTCCACGCGGCGGTTGTAGCTCCCCTCCCCGTCGGCGCGCGCCGCCGCCCTCAGCGGCTCGGGGCCCTCCTGGATGACGCGCAGCACGTCCACCACCGTCGGCTGGCGCCCGGTCAGCTCCAGCTTCTCGTCCAGCAGGTCCACCGCGGTGCCGAGCACGACCTCCTCGGCGTTGTTGATGGGCGCCTCGCGGATCAGCAGGCACAGCGCCATCAGCAGCGCGATCCGGCGTCCGCGCACCTCCCAACGCAGTTTCTCCCCGGCGGCGCGGCTCATCCTGGAGACGGCCCTGCTCAGGGGACCGGCGTCCAGCGGGTTGATGCGGTCCATGCCGCGCCCGATCTTGATCACCTGGCCGCCGAGGTGTTCGACGAGGTCGCTGTAGTCGGGCTTGCTGTCACCGAGGACGATGGTGCGCGTCCCCGCCGCGATCGAGCCCGTCACCATGCGTTTGACCAGTGTGGACTTGCCCGTTCCGGGTTGTCCCAGGACGAAGACGCCGGGGTTGGTCACCAACCCCGCCCGCAGCCACGCCAGCGGATCCAGGCACACGACCTCGCCCGACAGTTGGTCGCGGCCGATCGGCGTGCCCACGGCGGGAGGCTTGCTGCTGGTCACGAACGGGAAGAGGCCGCACGCCTGCGTGGTGGTCGCCTGGTACTCCACGACCGGGCAGATGTTGGGGGAGCGGCCTCCCGCACGGTGCCGCCAGCCCAGCGGGGGAGGCGGCTGCTCCGGGGTTTCGCCGTCACCGACCCCGGAGACGGTCGTGGGTTTCTCCTCCGCCTTCCGCTCCTTCTGGTTCTTCTTCCGCGCGGTCTCCGGCGGGAACCGTTCCGCGCCAGAGGCGGACGGGAAGTCCGATGTGTCCTCGGGACGCGCCGACTTCTTGGATCTGGTCCTGAACATCGTTCCTACCAACCGTTCAGCCGCTGCAACAGCCATGGCGGACAGATTCCCAGCGGGAGTGTGGCGGCGAAGGCGACGTCCTGACTGCCCCAGGCCCGCCTGAGCCGGATACGCGAGGACTCGGCGGCGGACTCGGTCTGGGCGATGGCCGCGGCCAACTGCTCCTCGTGCTGGACGGTCACCGTCACGTACATCGACATCTGCACCAGGCCGGCGCCCATGCTCTCCTCACGTGCGGCCTGGGCGGCGCGCTCCTCGTCCTGCCGGTCGCGCGCGCTGACCTGGTGCCTGATCCTGCGGCTGAGCTCGGACTTGTACTGGGCCGCTGTGCGCTGGTTCTCCAGGGCCGTGGCCGCGCTGGCCGCGGACCAGGGGCGGTAGAGGATCGTCGTACGCTTGCAGTACCTGGTGGGGGAGAGGAGCTTGGCGAGGACGTTCGAGGTCACGTTGGTGCGCGGGGCCTCCTGCCACACCCAGGACACGCTCGTGCCGCTGTCGTGGACGTACCGGTCATGGCGCAGCTCGGCCGACATGGGCCCGGCGTCGGCCCAGTCCTTCGTGCGCAGGCCGTCGCCGTTCTCCAGGAGCAGTCGGTTGGTGTCGCCTCGCGCCGCGGGGTCGTAGGTGTTGCGCACGGAGGCGACGAGGTGCTGGGGCGTCGCCCTGCCCAGAAGGCTGATTCCGCAGTTGCCCAGCCCGCCCTCCAGCTCGTTGAGGTAGTTGCCCAGTTCGGCGATGGCCTCGACCTTGGTCTTCGGGTTGGCCGGGAACCTGCGGGGGTCGAAGGTGATGGAGATACGGGTCTCGACGTTCGCGCTCACGGAGGGAGTGCTGGCGACGAGGTCGTTCATGATCTTGTGCGCCTCGGCGGGTGCGTCGGGATCCAACTGCGCGGACACCTGATGGCGCAGGGTGGAACCGGGGTCCGGCGCGCTCTCCACGGTCACCGCCACCCAGGAGATCCAGGGCATGTATCCCAGACCCGCCAACCACGCGTGCCAGTTGGCGACCCACCCGTCGACGTCGCGGGACTCGGCGAGCCAGGTGGAGTTGGGCGCCGTGCGCACGGTGGCGGTCATGTGCCCGGTGCGCCGGTGCCAGACCAGCCCGTAACGGCCTCCCCTGCCGTCCTCGACGTTCAACAGGCTCACGGGGGGAGGGCACCGGGGAGCTGGAAGGCCCGGGGGTGTTCGACCAGGACACCGCCCACGTACCGTGTGTGGCCGCGGGCTCGGGCGGTGGCCCACCTCAGACGCAGGCCGATCCACTGGCCCAGGGACTGGCCCTGGACGGGAACGATCATCACCAGGGCGGTGACGATGAAGGGCGGCCCGGCGTATACGAGGAGTCCCGGGCTGACGGAGGCGACGACGACCAGGACGATGAGTCCGCCCATCAGGGCCATGGTCGCGCCCAGGCCCAGACCGGCGATGCCGATGCTGCGCTGCTTGCGCCATCCGCCGTACATGCGCGGTTGAGACATGGGTGTGGCATCCCTTCGGGACTACAGGATCGTGGCGTGCTGAGCCGGGCCCGCGACTTCCCGAAGGACGTGATGACGTGACCGTTCCGGACCCGGGACAGGTTGGAACCGACGGGGTGGACCCGCTCACCGAGGCGAGCAAGCAGGTCGCCGCTCAGTGGTCCGGTCCACGCGGTCGACAGAGGACGGGCACACGGCGGGCGGGCCGAAGGAACAGGGGGTTGTTCAGGTTCGCGGCGAGGCTGCTGGGGCGACTGCGTCTGGCTCCGCGGAGGCTCTTCTCCCGTGGCACTCGGCCCGAGGCCGGTCGCGGCCGGTCCGGACGGGGACCACGGGTTCCTGGCATGGGAGGCGATGATGACCGGTCGGTGAAGCGACCGGGGACTCCTCGTGCGAAGGACGCCGTAACCGGGCAGGGAGGAAAGCCCGCTCCGGATGACGCCGCCGCGCGCGCGGACACCGATACGGCGGGACGGCACGGGGCCCGCGGGGGACCGGGGACCGAAAGGACGCAGAACACCGGCGATCCCCAACGGCCCGCTCACCCCACGGAACAGGGTCCAAAGCGACCGGGTGGGGCTCGGAGCGGGAGCAGGACAGCCGAGACGGGTGGGGAAACCCCTCGACCGGCGAACAGGGGCGGTTACCTCAGGGGTGAGTCGCCCAGGCCCACAGGGCTCAAAGGAACGTTCGCCTCGCTCAGGCGACCTGCACGGCGTCCGGGGCAGGGCAAAGCGCCGCCCCAGACACCGCACATGTAGCGTGCGCGGGAGCCGTGACCGCTCCGAGGGCTCTTGCGCAGCGCCATGGCGGCGGCCGCGCCTCCGCCGGGAGTGAAGGCCTCCGCGCTCCGGCCCGGCGGCGCGGGGGCGTGCGTCCGCTTGGTGCGCGTCCGCGCCGGTGGGGGGCGGGAGCGGGCGGAGGGAGGGTGGTGGGGGAGCGGGCCCGTGCGGGGGCGGCCTTGCGGGTCGCGGCGGTCTACTCGGCGCGCCATCCCCCCTGGCGGGTGGTCAGGTTCAGCGCGGTGGTCACCAGGGGCACGTGGCTGAAGGCCTGGGGGAAGTTGCCGACCTGGCGGTTCTCGCGCGGGTCCCACTCCTCGGCCAGCAGGCCCACGTCGTTGCGCAGGGACAGCAGCCGTTCGAACAGCTCGCGGGCCTCGTCCTGGCGGCCGATCGACAGCAGGGCGTTGGCCATCCAGAAGCTGCACGCCAGGAACGCGCCCTCGTTGCCGGGCAGCTGGTCGGCGGAGTCGTCCAGGTCGGTGCGGTAGCGCAGCACGAACCCGTCCACCATCAGGTCCTTGCGGACCGCCTCGATGGTGCCGACCACGCGCGGGTCGTCGTAGGGCAGGAAGCCCACCTCGGGGATCAGCAGCAGCGCGGCGTCCAGTTCCTTGCTGCCGTAGTACTGGGTGAACGTGTTGCGCTGGGGGTCGTAGCCGTACTCGCACACCTCGGCGTGGATCGTGTCGCGCAGGGCCCTCCAGCGTTCGATGGGCCCCTCCTTGCCGAACTCCTCGATGCTGCGCACCGCGCGGTCGGCCGCCACCCAGGCCATCACCTTGGAGTGCACGAAGTGCTGGCGTGGCCCGCGCACCTCCCACAGGCCCTCGTCCGGCTCGTCCCAGCACCACTCCAGGTAGTTGACCAGCGAGCGCTGGAGGCCCCACAGGTAGTCGCCGCCGCGGATGTTGTGGCGGCGGGCCAGGTGCAGCACGTCCATGACCTCGCCGTAGACGTCGAGCTGGTACTGGCCCACGGCCGCGTTGCCGATCCGGACCGGACGGGAGGCCTCGTAGCCCGGCAGCCACTCGGCCTCCCACTCGGTGAGCCTGCGTTCGCCCCGGATGCCGTACATGATCTGCATGAGCTGGGGCTCGCCCGCGATCGCCCGCACCAGCCACTCGCGCCAGGCCAGCGCCTCGTCCTTGTAGCCGGAGCGGATCATCGCCTCCAGCGTGATGGTGGCGTCGCGCAGCCAGCAGTAGCGGTAGTCCCAGTTGCGCACCCCGCCGATCTCCTCGGGCAGGGAGGTGGTGGGGGCGGCGACGATCCCGCCGGTGGGACGGTAGGTCAGGGCCTTGAGCACGATGAGGGAGCGGATCACCGCCTCGCGGTAGGGGCCCTCGTAGGTGCACTGGTTGACCCACTTCTCCCAGAAGCGCTCGGTGCGCGAGAGCGCCTTCTCCGCGTCCAGGTGGTCGGACTCCTCCACCTGGGAGGGGTGCCAGGTCATCACGAAGGGCACCCGCTGGCCCGCGGTGACGGTGAAGGTGGCGTCGTGGGTGAAGTTGTGGCCCTGGAGGGAGATGGGGGTGCTGAGCCAGATGGCGTCGGGTCCCGCGATGGCCACCAGCTCGGCCCCGGTCCTGTGCACCCAGGGCACGACGTGGCCGTAGTCGAAGCGGATGCGCATGGTCGTCTCCATGCGCACCGATCCGCTCAGCCCCTCGACGATGCGCACGATATGCGGGGCGCCACCACGCGGCGGCATGAAGTCGATGACCCGGACCGACCCCGAGGGGGTGTCCCACTCCGACTCCAGGATGAGCGTGTCGCCCCGGTAGCGGCGGCGGGTGGCGCGCGCCTCTCCCTCGGCGGGGCGCAGGGTCCAGCAGCCGTTCTGCTCGTCGCCCAGCAGCGCGGCGAAACAGGCGGAGGAGTCGAAGTCGGGAAGGCAGGCCCAGTCGATGGAACCGTCGCGCCCGACCAGCGCGGCGGTCTGCATGTCGCCGATCATTGCGTAGTCTTCGATCCAGCCGGGCACGCGGCTCACCCCCATCACGTCGTCATGGTCTGTGCGGTCGGCGCCTCGTGGGGTGCGCGGTGCCCTGCGACGGCCGCCCGCGCGCGCACCCGTGTGCGCGTCCCGCCGGGGTCCCGTCTCCTGCCCGCCATGGGGGGCGGCACCGCCGCCAGGCGCCGTTCGGGCCACGTCTCGCCTCCGCACCAGCCGCCGCTTGCCTTCCACCCGGTAATGTGCCCAGGTGAGGGCAGCCGAAAAGGCCGGTGCCCAGGAACCGTCCCGAACACGGTCCTTTCCGTTCACCGCGGTCCCCATCTTCCCCCCTCCTCCGCGAGTGCGCCACCCGCAGGTGCACGTGCATCGGAAGGTGCAGCGATATATGTGGGCAGACGGGGCGTTTTGTCAGGTCAGAAGTAATGACGCGGTGATCAAGATCTGGTGACGGGGAGGACAAGGCCCGCCGGAATGGGTGTACTGGAGGCGTCCACAACCCCGCCGGGCCGCCGGATCCGCCCCGCGGGGGTACGGGACCCGGCACAGGGCCCGCCGCGCCGCCCCGGCGCCTGCGCACCGGCGGGAGGCGTCGAGCGGTGCACGGGGCACCCCCGCCGGCGCCGCGCGCGTGGCGGCGCCGCGGAAGGCGGGCGGCCCCTCCTGCGACGGGGTCACTCCGGGTGGACGGTCCCCGGGGCACCCTCGGGGTCGGCCTCCCGGGCCGGGCGGGCGCCAACCTCCCCGGCGGCCGGGCCGGGCACGCGCATCAGGGGGAGGAAGACCTGGGCCAGCGGACCGATCGCCACCGCGAACACCAGCGTGCCCACCCCCACGGTTCCGCCCAGGAAGAAGCCGGTGACCACGACGGCCACCTCGATCACGGTCCTGGCCAGGCGCACCGACCACCCCCGGGCCGCCAGACCGGTCATCAGCCCGTCCCGGGGGCCCGGCCCCAGCTGGGCGCCGATGTAGCAGCCGGTCGCGACCGCGCACACCACCACCCCGAGCCCCAGCAGCAGCACCCGCACCGCCAGTGACTCCGCCTCGGGCAGCAGCCACAGAAACAGGTCCACCGTCATGCCCACGACGACCACGTTGCTCAGCGTGCCCAGACCCGGCTTCTGGCGCAGCGGGATCCACAGCAGCATCAGCGCCGCGCCCACCAGCACGCTCCACGTGCCGATGGACAGCCCCGTCTGGCGGGACAGCCCCTGGTGCAGCACGTCCCAGGGCATCGCGCCCAGTCCCGCGTGGACCAGCAGCGCGCCGCTCAGGCCGTAGAGGACCAGGCCCGCGTACAGCTGTGCCAGGCGGCGCAGCCGGGGTCGGGGCAGGGCGGGGGTGACCAGCACCCGGCCCAGCAGGGCGGCGGCCGCGTCACGGGCGGGACGGGGTCGTGCGGTCACGGGACACCTGTCTTTCCTGGGATCATCGGATGAGAACCCGCGCGGAGGCACGGGCACGCGGTCCCGGCGGAGGCGGGGCCGGAAGCGCCGGGCCCCGGGCGGGGTCAGGACACACGGGGCGAGACGACCGGCCGGGCCGTCCGCCGTCCCCATGGCTGCCCTCGCCGGACCCGGGTCCAGCAAGGGGGCCACCTGGGTATCGTGGCGGATGTGGCGCCTGGAATGAAGAGCCAATCCAGGTAACTGGCCCTTTCAACGCGGCGACGGGGGACGGCATGGCGAGACAGAGCGGCCACCGCGCGGCGGAGCGTCCCGGGGGCGGCACCCGGCGGATCAACGGGCGCCTGCTGGCGCGCCTCATCGGCGAGGCGCCCGTGGAGCGCCCCTTCTACCTGGCCATCGCCCGCGCCGTCAGCGGACTGGTCCTGGACGGCCGCGTGCCCACCGACACCCGCCTCCCGGCCGAACGCGACCTCGCCGCCGCCCTCGGGGTCAGCCGCAACACCATCACCGCCGCCTACGCCTGGCTGCGCGACAACCGCTTCCTGGAGAGCAGACAGGGCGCGGGCAGCTGGACCGTCCTGCCCGACTCCGCGACCAGCGAGCCCTCGCCCTTCGTCCCCACCGCCGAGCACATCGACCTGGGCGTGGCCGCGCCTCCGGCGGTGGAAGGGCTGCGCGCCGCCGCGTTCCGGGCCGCCGAGCAGCTCGCCGCGCACGTGGGAGGACTCGGCTACTACCCCTACGGGCTGCCCGAGCTGCGGCACGCCATCGCCCGGCGCTACGTCGAGCGCGGGCTGCCCACCACCCCCGAGCAGATCTTCGTCACCAACGGAGCCCAGCAGGGCGTCGCGCTGGCTGTGGACATGCTCGTGCAGTCCGGCGACGAGGTCCTGGTGGAGTCGCCCACCTACCCGCACGCGCTGGACGCCATCCGCCGGGCCGGGGCGCGGGTGCGCACCATCGGGGTGACCCCGCAGGGCTGGGACATGGAGTACCTCGTCGACGCGTTCCGCCAGTGGAAACCCGGACTGGCCTACCTCATCCCCGACTTCCAGAACCCCACCGGCGCCCTGATGGACGACGAGGAGCGCCGGATCCTGGTGCGCGAGGCGCGCCGGTCGGGGACCCACCTGATCGTCGACGAGACGGTCGCGGAACTGGCCATCGACTCCGGCGACCTGCCCGCGCCGGTGGCCGCCCACGACACCGACGGCCGGGTGCTGACGGTGGGATCGGTGGCCAAGCTGCTGTGGGGCGGTCTGCGGGTGGGGTGGGTGCGCACCACGCCTCCGATGGTGGCCCGGCTGATGGCCACCCGCCAGCGCTTCGACCTGGCCGGGGCGGTGCTGGACCAGCTCACCGCCACCCACCTGCTCGCCGACGTGCTGCGCATCCGGGCCGAGCGCAGCCGCCAGCTGCGCCGCAACCGCGACGCGCTGCTGCACGCCCTGCGCGAGCGCCTTCCCGACTGGCGGCCCAGCGTGCCCGGGGGCGGGTTGGTGCTGTGGGCGACCCTGCCCCACCCCGTGGCCAGCGCGCTGGCCACGGCGGCGATCCGGCACGGGGTGCACCCGGCCGCCGGTCCGGTGTTCGGCGCCGACGGAACCCTGGAGCGCTACCTGCGCCTGGCCTACACCCAGCCGCCGGACGTGCTCGTGGACGCCGTGGAGCGCCTGGCCGCCGCCTACACCGAGACCCTGGTCCACCCGACCCAGCCCCGGGGACAGCTGTACGTGTGAGGGCACGCCGAGGGAAGGGGAAGGCACGAGGTCCCCTTGCCAACAGCTCACCACGCCCGGCTGCCCCGGCACCACCCCGGATCCGCGCCTGTGGACAAGCGGTCCAGCCGCTCCCGCGCCCTCAGGCGCCACCCGCGGGCACGGCGAAGCGCTGGGCGAAGCGGACCACCTCGCCGAGTACCTCGTCCCGGTTGGTCTCGTTGAACACCTCGTGCCGTGCGCCGGGGAAGACCCGCGCGGTGAAGTCCTCGCCCATGATCGCGGTGACGCCCACCCGCGTGCCCTCCAGCGGCACCAGCCGGTCGTCGGAGCCGTGCACCCACAGCAGCGGCAGCGGTCCCACGCTCCCGGCGGCCAGACCGCGCTCGATCTCGGTGAGCATGGCGTTCACGGTGGCGCGCTTGAAGGGTCCGTGCCAGACCAGCTCGTCGGCCACGTACGCCTCGCCCACGGCCGGGTCCCGCGAGAGCGTGGACGGGTCGATGGGGGCGTCGGGGATCTCCTTGGCCGCGGCGAGCCGCTTCAGGGTCTCCCACCGGCCCAGCACCGGCCCGGACAGCACCAGCGCGCTCACCTGCCCGGGGTGGGTCTGGGCGTAGCGGGAGGCGATGAGCCCGCCCATGGAGTGGCCGATGAGCACGAGCGGCAGCGTCCGGTAGGCGGTGCGCGCCTGGGTGACGAGCCGGTGCACGTCCTCGACCACGCCCGCGTAGTCGTCGATCAGCACCCGCTCACCGGAGGAGCCCCCGTGTCCGCGGTGGTCGGCGCCGTAGACCACCGCGCCCGCACGGACCAGGTCCTCGGCCACCTCGTGGTATCGGCCCAGGTGTTCGCCGTAGCCGTGCACCAGCACCGCGAGCCAGGTCGGCTCGCCCTCGGTCGGGGCCCACGCCCGCGCCGCCAGCTTCCCCGAACCGTCCGGTCCGCCCGCCAGGGCCCACTCGCGTGTGGTGATCACCGTGTCCCGCCTCCTTGCCCGAGCCTTCGTCTGCGACGATCGAAGCCGTGCGCGACCGTCGGATGGTCACCCTACGGCGGGGCGGGGCCGGTGCGCAGCACGGCGGAGCGGGCACGCGCGGCCCGGGGCCCGGAGGGGTGTGGGATCACCCGATGCGTCGACGGGTTTCTCGTGTCCGCCCACGAAAAACGGCATATGACGCGATTGGGTCTGCCCGCCACTTAAAGGGATCTTCTACGCTTATCTATGGGTACCCCTCGGGCCGGGTACACCTCCGTACACGGACCGCCCGACAACCCGGACTGGAGAGGGTGACGCCCGTGCTGGCCGACTCCTACGGACGAGTGGCGACCGACCTGCGGGTCTCGCTCACCGACCGCTGCAACCTCAGGTGTACCTACTGCATGCCGCCGGAGGGGTTGGAGTGGTTGCCCAAGCCGGAACTGCTCACCGACGACGAACTCCTGCGCCTCATCCGCATCGGTGTCACCCGCCTCGGCATCACCGAGGTGCGCTTCACCGGCGGAGAACCCCTGCTCCGCCGAGGCCTGCCCGGCCTCGTCGCAGGGACCACCGCGCTGGAGCCCCGCCCCCACACCGCCCTGACCACCAACGGCATCGGACTGGCCCGTATGGCCCCCGCACTCGCCGAGGCCGGGCTCGACCGCGTCAACGTCTCCCTCGACACCCTGCGCCCCGACGTGTTCGAGACCCTCGCCCGCCGCCGCAGGCTCAACGACGTCCTCGACGGCCTGGCGGGCGCCGCGGAGGCCGGGCTCACCCCCGTCAAGGTCAACGCGGTGCTCATGCGCGGCGTCAACGACGACGACGCCCCCGACCTGCTGCGCTTCTGCGTCGAGCACGGCTACGAGCTGCGCTTCATCGAGCAGATGCCGCTCGACGCCCAGCACGGCTGGCGGCGCGACACCATGATCACCGCCGAGGAGATCCTCGCCAACCTCGAAACCGAGTTCACGCTCGACGCGGCCGACGCCGACACGCGCGGCAGCGCCCCCGCCGAGCTCTTCCACGTGCGCGGAGCCCGCTTCCCCAACGGGGAACAGGCCACCGTCGGCGTCATCGGATCGGTCACCCGGCCCTTCTGCGGCGCCTGCGACCGCGTCCGCCTCACCGCTGACGGACAGGTGCGCAACTGCCTGTTCGCACGCGAGGAGTCCGACCTGCGCTCCCTGCTGCGGGGCGGCGCCACCGACGAGGAGATCGCCCGGAGCTGGACCGCCGCCGTGTCCACCAAGCTGCCCGGACACGGCATCAACGACCCCAGCTTCCTCCAGCCGTCCCGGCCGATGTCGGCCATCGGCGGCTGAACCCCGGCCGCGGCACGCCACCGGTGCGCCCGGACCCCGCGCCCGCCCCGCCCTAAAACCCGTTGCCTCCTCCGGCCGGCTCTGGCTTGATACCCCAGGGGCACGACCGCGTACGTGCCCGTACGAACGACCCCACAGGCCGTGCCGGGAAAGGGAGGTGGCCTGTACATGTCCTACACCGAGGTTTCCGGGGAACGCGTCCCCATCCGCATGTGGGCCGCGCCCGACGAGGTCGAGGCCGCGGCCATGGAGCAGCTGCGCAACGTCACCCGCATGCCGTGGGTGCACGGTCTGGCCGTCATGCCCGACGTGCACTACGGCAAGGGCGCCACCGTCGGATCGGTCATCGCCATGCGCGACGCGGTCAGCCCGGCCGCCGTCGGCGTGGACATCGGCTGCGGCATGACCGCCGTGCGCACCGACCTGACCGCCGAGCGCCTGCCCGACGACCTCCGGCGGCTGCGCTCCGCCCTGGAGGCCGTGATCCCGGTCGGCTACCACGCCCACGACGAACCGGTCGACCCCGCGGCAGTCCCCGCCCTGCGCGAGGCCGACTGGTCCGGCTTCTGGGCGGGGTTCGACGCCCTGGCCGACGCCGTGCACCCCCGCCGCGAGCGCGCCCTCCGCCAGATGGGCACCCTCGGCGGCGGCAACCACTTCCTGGAGGTGTGCCTGGACGACGGCGGCGCCGTGTGGCTGGTGCTGCACTCCGGGTCGCGCAACATCGGCAAGGAGCTGGCCTCCCACCACATCGAGCGGGCCCAGGCGCTGCCGCACAACCAGGACCTGCCCGACCGCGACCTGGCGGTGTTCGTCACCGGCACGCCCGAGATGGACGCCTACCGCCGGGACCTGTTCTGGGCGCAGGAGTACGCGCGGCGCAACCGCGACGTCATGATGGGCCTGGCCTGCCAGGCCTTGGCCGGGCAGGTCCCGGGCACCCGCTTCGAGCAGTGGATCTCCTGCCACCACAACTACGTTGCCGAGGAGACCTACGACGGGGTGGACGTGCTCGTCACCCGCAAGGGCGCCATCCGCGCCGGTGCGGGCGACCTGGGAATCATTCCCGGATCCATGGCGACGGGCACCTACATCGTGCGCGGGCTGGGCAACCCGGCCTCGTTCAACTCCGCCTCGCACGGGGCGGGACGGCGGATGAGCCGGAACAAGGCCCGCAGGACCTTCACCGAGGCCGACCTGGTCGAGCAGACCAGGGGAGTGGAGTGCCGCAAGGACCGGGGCGTCGTGGACGAGATCCCCGCCGCCTACAAGGATCTGGAGGCGGTGATCGAGGCCCAGACCGACCTGGTCGAGGTGGTCGCCCACCTGCGCCAGGTGGTGTGCGTCAAGGGCTGAGGCGGTGTGCGCTCAGGGTCCCGCTTCCTCCGCCCCCGGGGCGCTCCGTCCGCACGGACAGCGCCCCGGGAGCGGCGTACCCTTCCCTGCATGGGACACCGACACCCGAGCAAACTCAAGAACTCCGAGGTGAGCCACGCCCGCGCCCGCTGGCTGCTGCGGGCGGAACTCGACGGCTGCGACGAGTGCCGCCGGGAGGGGGACCGCGAGGCCCTGACCGACCTCGCCGTCGGCGGCGTCTTCGACTCGCTCCTCACCGGGTTCGTGCTGTCCCGCACCCAGCACTGGTACTCCCCGAGCAGGCCGGTCCCGTACCCGGCCACGGTCTACCGCATGGCCCCCGTCGACGAGCGCGACTTCTGGCGCCAGCCCACCCAGCACTGCATGCGGGTGTGTACGGTGCAGGGTTCGGAGGGCACCAGCGTGGACACCGCACCCGCGCTCAAGGAGCTGCGGCTGATGTCGATGGACCACCGCAGGACCGTCCTGGACGACGTGATGGACGGGCTCGCCGAGACGGAGGGGTGAGCGCGGCACCGCCGCCGTGGGCCATGCTGGAGAATGGACTTCCCCTCCTGCCTGAAGGCAGGAGATTCCGGGACCACCTACCGGTGGTTCGAGGCCAGGGCCTCGTCACGGGTCGCCCCGTGGCCTTCCTGTTTCGTCGCCGGTCGCCCCGTCCGGGAGGACTCCCGTTGAGGTCTCACACCAGCTCCACAGGCAACAACCGCCAGCCCGGCGGCCCTGAGGTTGTTCGCCGCGTTCACGTCCCGATCATGCGTGGTCCCGCACCGGGGGCACGTCCACGTCCGTACGTGCAGCGGCAACGACGCGTGCACGTAGCCGCACCCGGGCATCGAGCACGCCTTGGGGGAGGGAAAGAACCGGTCCACCACGACCAGGTCGCGTCCGTACCACTGAGCCTTGTACTCCCACATGGACCGGAGTTCACGCCAGGCCGCATCCGAGATCGCCCGGGACAGTCGGCGGTTTCGGACCAGGTCGCGCACCGCCAGATCCTCGATCACGACCGGGCAGGGGCCGCGACCACACCACGTTGAGCGGTTCGGTCATCTTGGCCAGGGTCAGCTGGCCGTCGCGGTAGCGGAACGCGGACCGGGTGTACTCCGCCGAGGCCCGCGACTTCTTGCGCGACTTGAACCGCGGATACTTCGCGCGGTGGTCGAAGAAGTTGCGGAACGCGGTGTGCAGGTGGCGCAGCGTCTGCTGGAGCGGGACGCAGGAGACCTCGGTGAGGAAGGACAGCTCCTCGGTCCTCTTCCAGGCGGTGAGCATCGCCGAGGTGTGGGAGTAGCCCACCCGCTCCCGGCGCTGGTGCCAGGCGGCGGTGCGTTCGGCCAGGGCGCGGTTGTGGACCAGGCGCACGCACCCGAACGTGCGCGACAGCTCGGCCGCCTGCGCATCGGTGGGGTAGAAGCGGTACCGGAACGCCCGCTTCACGCTCGTGCCGGTCATGGCACACACCGTAGCGACCGCCCTGCGGTCGCGTGAGCCGAATCCAACACACAGTCACGAGAAGGGAGAGGGCGTGTCCTCCCCGTTCTGAAGGACGGGGTATCCACGCCCAACAAACAGATGAACGAGACCCTGGACGCCGTCGTCCTCGCCGGGGGCGCGGCCCGCCGCATGGGCGGCGTCGACAAGCCCGGGCTGTCCGTGGCCGGGCGCACCCTGCTGGAGCGCGTCACCGACGCCGTCCGCGCCCACAACGCCGGGGCGGGGGACGGGGGCCGGGTGATCGTGGTCGGCCCGCCCCGCGAGAGCCCCCGCGCGCTCTACGTCCGCGAGGACCCGCCCGGCTCCGGCCCCGTACCCGCGCTGCGCGCCGGACTGCCGCACGTGCGCACCCCGCGGTTCGCGCTGCTGGCCGCCGACCTGCCCCACCTGGACCCCGGCCACCTGGCCGCCCTCCGCGCCGCCGCCGACGAGGTCCCCGAGGGCGCGGGCGCGGTGTTCGCGGACTCCACCGGGCGCGAGCAGTGGCTCACCGGCGTGTGGCGCACCGAGGCCGTGCGCGCCGCCCTCGCCGACTACCCGGGGCGCTCCCTGTACGGGCTGCTCGGCCCCCTCGCCCCCCGCACGCTGGCCCTGACCGACGACCTGGCCGTGGCCGACTGCGACACCCCCGATGACCTCGACCGCGCCCGCCGGATCCTGGAGCCGCCGACCGGTTGAGTGCCGCCGACCGGCTGAGGCTCGCCGGTACCGGGAACCGCTGACCGGTCGAGTGCCGTGACGGACCGGGTGCCGCCGGGAGGCCGGGCGCCGACGACCGGCCGGGTACCGCCTCAGGGTTGCGCGAGCGCGCCGCGGTGGTCCATGATGTCGGCCATGACGATCAGGAAGGGCGGATCCCGCCCGGGCCGTTGAGCCCCACCGCGCCGACGTACGGGTCGGCCACCTCACTCCTCCGCTCCGTCGAGGGCCGCGCCGTCTCCGGGCGCATGCGCGCTCTGGCGCTCCACGCCCGCGACCACGCGGGCACACCCCACCTCACCGGGATCCTCCGGCAGCTCGAAACCGCTGGTCACGGGCGCCTCGCCGTGCACATGGCCGCGGCCGCACGCGACACCGACACCCTCGCCCTGCACCTCGCCGGACCCGACTCCGAACTCCGCCGGGCCGCACTGCGCGCCCTTCGCGAGCCCTCCCTACCCGACGAGGTCGTGCCGCCCGTCCTGGACGACGCGCCCACCGGTCTGCGCCGGGCCCTCTACCGCACCCTGTACCACGCGCGGCGTACCGGCCTCGCCGACTCCCTCCTGTCCCGCGTGCGGGCGGAGTACGGCGACGCCGAGGCCGCCGCACTCCTGCCCGCGTGCTCACCCGAACGGGTCGCCAAAGACCTGCCCGGCCTCCGCCACGCCGTGCGCTCCTGGCGGCGGCTGGCCCGGCGCCACCCCGACGCCCTCCTGAACCTGCTCCGGGAGACGCACTCCCCGGGCGGCTGGACGTTCGAGCGCTTCACCGACCTGAGGCGCGTCCTCCAGGCGCTCGACCCCGTCCGGCCGGCCGAACTCGCCACCCTGCTCGGGGAACTCGGAGAGAAACGCCGCAACCTCACGCTCCTCGCACCCCACACCCACCGACTACTCCACCGCGACGGCGACCAACGCCACTACTCCACCCGCTATCCCGCCGGTCCCAGCGGCACCCGTGACATCCGCGGCCTGCTCAGGTACGCCAGGCGCGCCCCCGCGCAGGTCCTGCCCGTCCTGCGGGCCATGCCCCTGCCCGTGCGCACCGCCCACCTGGACCGGATCGCCCGGCGCAGGGACGGCCGCGGGGCGCTGCTCCTGTTGCCCTACCTCGACCTGCTTCCGCGAGACCGCGCCGAGGCCGAGGCCCGCCGCGCACTGGCGGAGATCACCGCCTTCCAGAGCCGCAGCACCCGCTACGGCGACCCCGACCAGGACCTGGACGCGATCGCCCACCTGCCCTACGGGGAAGCGGCCGGACCGTTGGAGGAGGCCGCCTCGGCCGGAGACCCCGACCGCCGTGCGCGCGGCCTGGCCCGGCTGGTGGAGGCCACCGCCCGCACCGGAGACCCGGACCTGCTGGCCCGCGTGCTCACCGAGCGGGCCGAGCGCTCCCGGGCCGAACGCGATCCGGTCCGCCGCTCCCTGGTGTGCGTCCTCTCCCGGGTCGCTCCCGCGCTGCTCGCTCAGGCGTCCCTGCCCGCCCTGCACCGCGTGCTCGCCGACACCCTGGGCTCACGCGACACCTCGGCCGACACCCGCCGGGCCCTGCGCGACCTGGCCGCCGCCCTGCTGCGTCACCCTCTGACCAGGCAGGACGCGGAGGCGAGGGACTGGGCGCTGGAGGCCTACACCGGCCTGGTCGCGCGCTTCGGCGCGCGGGGGCTGGGCGAGCGGGGCCGTCCGCGATCGCGCCCCCCGTGGTGGAGCGCGCCGGGCCGCCGGGCCGCCCGGATCGACCTGGACCCCGCCCTGGACCAGGTGCTGCCCCGGGGGCTGGAGCGGGAACTGTACCGGCGTCTGGCCCCGGCCCTCGACGACGCCCGCGCCCGGGGCGACTTCGGCCCCGCCGTCGCCCTGGCCCGCGAACTCGGCCGCCGCGTGCACGGCGTTCCGGAACTGCGCGGGCACCTGGCGGCCGCCCTCGGCCACGACGCGCCCGCTACGGGTTCCACAGACACCACGGGCCCTTCTGGCATCAGGGGTGCCATGGTTCCCAGCGGGGTCAGGGGCATCACGGGCCCTTCTGGCCTCGGGGATGCCATGGTTCCCACCGGAACCGAGGGCACCAACGGTCCCTCTGGCCTCCGGTACACCGGCATCCCCACCACCGCGGAAGCCGAGGCCACCGCGCGCGAGGCGGCGCGGCTGTACCTGACCGGCCCCGGCGCCCGCGCCGACGCACGGGCGCTGTTCGACGCCGACCCCTCAACGGCCCGTGTTCCCCGGGTGTGGAGCCTCCTGGTCCGCCACGCCGAGCCGTCCGCGCTCCGCACCGCCTTCGCCGCTGACGGGGAGGGTCCCGCCGCCGACGCGGGCGCCTGGGTGCCCGACCTCGACCGGCGGACGGTCCGGGACTGGCCGGAGGCGCTGCGGGCCCGGGCCGCCGACCACCTGGCGGGGATCGCCGCCGACCCCTCCCAGGCGATCGACGACCGCGAACGCGCCCTGCGCGGTCTGGGCGCGCTGCCCGGCGCGGCCGACCGGCTGGCCCGCTACCTCGACGCTCCCGACACCGTCCTGCGCGAGGCTGCCCTGAGCGCCCTCGGCCGCTGCGACGAGCCCGAACGCGCCCTGGGCCTGGTCCTGGAGCACGCCGACGGCCCCCAGTCCCGGGCCGCCGGTCCGGCGATGTCGCGCTGCGCGACGGGTATCGCCCCCTCCCGCCTCGGTCCGGCGCTGTGCCGTGTCCTGGACGGTCCGGCCAAGGTCACCGTCCGCAAGACGGCCGTCCGGCTGTTGGAGCACCACCGCCCGCCCGGCGGGATCGAGCACCTCGCCCGTGTCCTGGACACCGGCGACGGACTGCACCGGGACGTGCGTGCGGTCGTGGCGGGCGCGCTCATGCGCGCCCTGGACCACCCCGCCGCGCTGCCCGCCCTGACCCGAGGCGCACCCGGGTTCACGCCGGTGGAGGTCCAGTTCGCCGTGTTGCGGGTCTCTCCGTTGACCTGCCCGCCGTCGCGGAGGAAGGGCGCCGCCCGGGTGGTGGCCTCGCTGCCGGAGCCCTCACGCGACCACTGGCGGTTCCCCGGCTGGACCAGTCGCTGGGCGCCCTGGACCGACCACGACCCGGACATGCTGGCCGAGGCCGTGTGCGACATGGACCGGGACGGCGAACGGGCGATCCGCGCCTTCGAACAGCTGCTCCTGGACGGACGCGGGACCGACCGGATCAGCGGGATGCTGGCCCGGCTCCTGACGGCCGTTCCCGGACCCGGGCACGGGGTGCCCGCACGCGGGCCCCGCCGGGAGGCGGAGGACTCCGCCCACCGGAGGGTGAAGAGGCTGGTCGGGCTCCTCCAAAGCCGGATGTCGAAGGACGGGGAGCGGGATCCCGTGCTGGAGGAGCAGGCGGACGCTGTGCTCGGCATGCTCGGAATCCGGAGGGAGTACGCCCCCGAGGCGCTCCTCCTCGTCCAGCGCAGGCTCGCGACCGAGTGCGACGACCGGGACGGCGAGCCTCGGGCGCGGCGGCTCGTGGACCTGCTCCTGGCCGGTGCCCACCTGCTGGCCCGGGGGGCCGTCGGCCAGTGGGAGCTGGACCGGCTCCTGATGCCGGTCCAGCCCTCCTACGGCGCGTCGGAGGTCGAACCGCGGACGCGGGAGGAGGTGGTGCGCCGCCTGTTCGCCGCGGCCTCGGCGACACGGGGCGCGCCGGGGGAGACGGCGGCCCTCCTGGGGCTGCGCCTGGTGGAGCGGGCGGGCGCCGAGACCGGTTGGGCCGGGCCCTGGCCGCGGCTGCTCTCCCGCGCGGGCGACCTCGGCCACGAGAGGGTGCGCGACGCGGCCTGGCGGATGGTGGTGTAGCGGAGTCCCTCCGGGCGGGGCGGGCGCGGTCTCCGGCCGTTCCCGCCCGGGAGGCGCTTCCCGCTCCGGAGGCTCCCACCGATCTCGGAACCGCCGCCTCCGTACCCGGACGGGAACGACGGGCCCTACCGGCGGATCAGCCCTCGAACTCGTCCATGGGGACGGTCTCGCGCAGGAACCCGCGCATGTCCAGGAAGGTGGACAGGTACTCGCGGTGCTCGTCGCAGGCCGTCCACACCTTGCGGCGGTCCGGGGTGTGCAGTTTGGGGTTGTTCCACACCAAAGCCCACGTCGCCTCGGCGCGGCACCCGCGCCGCGAGCACTGTGTCTCCGCCGGTTTACCCAATGCTGACCCCCAAGCCGGGAAGCTGCCTCCATGGTCAAGCCACGGGCACGTTCGGGTCTTCGCCTCCGGCCGCCCGCACGGGCGGCCCGGGGCCGGACACAAGGCGACGCCGGGTGGTTACGGGGGCAAACCACCCGGCGTCGCAGGCGATGTTCCAACGGGGGCTCGGAACACCGCTCCCGCGCTTCGACGGGGGACCGAAGCGCTAGAACCCAATGTACACCGATGACCCCCGGTGTACGTCAAGAGTCAGTTACGACGTTGTCTCGGGAGAGTTCCGCCAATACGGGGGCTTAAGTCCCATACCAGTACTCACCTGGCATTTCACCCATAACATCTGGTCCGCGGGCCACGGACACCGGGTCAAGGGGGCCCCAACCGCGTGCCCCGCGGGCCCCCGCGAACGGCAAAGCGCCCGGCCCCTCCGCGCCGGTGCGAGGCGGGTGCGCAGGGAGGGCTCCGTGTGGCTCCGGGGGATTGCGGGGAGGCAGGAAACGGGGGGTCGCGCTCCGCGCGGCCGAGAAGCGACTACGCAGGGGGTCCGCATGTCCCACAACACCTACCGCGTCACGGAGATCGTCGGAACCTCGCCGCAGGGGATCGACCAGGCCATCCGCAACGGCATCGACCGCGCCTCGGCCACGCTGCGCGGACTCGACTGGTTCGAGGTCACCGAGATACGCGGCCACATCGAGGAGGGCGACGTCGCCCACTTCCAGGTGGGCCTCAAGGTGGGCTTCCGCCTGGAGGAGTGAGGACGGGCGGCCGCGGTCACGGCCCGTGTCCGCCGTGACCGCGCCCGCCTCACCCCTCGTGCCCGCAGCGGCTCCCCGGCGGTCTCCCCCTCCGAACCCGTCCCCGCGGCCGAGCCCGCCTCACCCGCCCTCGGGGGCCTCCTGCCCGCGCTGCACGTCCACGTGCACGTGGTCCAGGTGGCGCAGGATCTCGTTGTCCGGGTCGGCCTCGTAGTCGCGCCACCCCAGCGACGGGAAGCTCGTGCTCCAGATCCGGTCGTCGAAGATGATCACGTCGATCTCGTAGTCCGGGGCGTGCGCGATCAGCCAGTGCGCCATCACCCAGCCCGCGCGGCGGTTGTCCTCGTTGACCGGCCGGTAGAAGACGTCGATCGCGCGGCCGTCGTAGTGCGCCGAGTCGTCGCCGTGGCCGGTGTCGAAGCCGCCCGGCTCGTAGCCGCCCAGGCTCAGGCCGGAGAAGTGCTCCTCCATGCCCTCCAGCAGGTGCTGGGCGCGCGGCTTCAGGCCCGAGGGCTCCAGCTCCTCCTGTACCTCCAGGTCGGGGTTCTTGGTGGAGCGGCAGGTCAGCGAGGGCCCGGCGTCCCCCTCGGGGCCCTCCTCCAGCAGCGTCATCACCGGCTCGGGGATGTCGCTGGTGTCGGGCGCCCCGACCGGGGCGCTGTCGCCCTGCACGGCGACGGCGGCCGCGGTGGTCGCCCGCCGGGCCTGGTCCCGGTCCAGGCGGACGTGCACCTCACCCGTCCACACCGAGCACTCCGGGCCCCAGGGCGTGGAGGCGGGGAACAGGTCGGTGTTGCGCGCCACCCAGCGCGCGCTCACGACGGCGGCGACGGCCAGCACCAACAGGACGGCCACGGCCATGAGCACGCCGGTCCACCGGCGCTCGGGCCGCGAGCTGCTGTGTGTCATGCCCTGCTCCTCCGTGTTCGTGCCGGGCGGCGCTGTCGCCGTCGGCGCGTTTCCCAGAGAGTCAACTCCCGGGGGGACCCCCGGGTTTCCGGCACCGCGGACATTTTTCCCCCGTCGGGGCGGCCCTACCGTCCCCGGAGGCCCTCGCCGCAGGTCACCGGATCGACCACAGGACGAACAGGCCGCCCAGGACCAGGGTCAGCGCCCAGACGCGGTCCATGGTCACGCCGCGCCAGCGCAGCGCGTGCACCCCCAGGAAGTCGTGCGCGAGCAGCGCCGCGACCCCCGCCGCGGCCAGCATCGCCAGCGTGTGCACGCCGGTCGCGGCCAGGCCGACCAGCGTCGCGTCCCAGAGGGTCCAGGCCCCCTCGGCCGCCGTCCCGCCCGCCGCCTCCGCGCCGCCGCTTCCGGCCGTCTCCGCGGCCGAGCCCTCCGCGCCGCCGCTTCCGTGGGCCCGTGCCGGGTCCTGCGCCGCGCCCCCCGTCGTCGCTGCCCCCTCCGCGGAGGCGCCGTGTCCGCCGTGCCCGTCCCCGCCGGAGTGCGTGTGCGCGAGCCGGCCCGCCAGCACCGGCATCAGCATCAGCCCCGCGCCGTGCGCCGACGACATCAGGAACGACCACGCCGACAGCTGCCACAGCGGCAGCCGCACCTCGCGCCAGTGGAAGTGCCGACGCGTCAGCAGCATCACCAGCCCCACCAGAACGATCAGCGTGCCGCCCGCCACCGGAAAGAGCACCGACGCGGTGACCGAGCCGGTGACGGTGATGGCCACGGCCGCCACCGCCACGCTCGCGGCGTGCCCGGCGGCGATGGCGGGCAGCGACCGCAGCACCTCGGCGCGCCCGCCCTCCTGGAGGCCGCGGGTCACGGCCAGCAGCCAGCCCATACCCGGGTGCAGGCCGTGGAAGGCGCCCAACGCGACGAGGGTCCAGATCTGCGCGGGGGTCACCGCGTCAGAGTCACACGGCGGTGAGGGACCCGCAACGGTCCGCGTCCGTCTGACCGACACCGGTCACGGGGGATTGTGCGCGGCCCCCGCGGGGGAGCGGGGGCCGCGCACCGGGTTCAGCACCCGGTCAGGGGCACAGGGCCTCCAGATTGCTGGGCTCCTCGCCCACCTGGCGGCCCGGCTCGTCGGGCTCCTCCTCGTCGAGGCCGGTGTACTCCTGCCACTCGGTCAACCCGTCCTCCTCCGGGGACCCGGCCGGCTCGGAGGGCTCGGCGGACTCCTCCTCGGCGGGGGCGTCGGAGGCCTCCCCGGTCACGTCGTCGCCCTCGGGGTCCCCTCCGGCGATGGCCTCGGCTACCAGGGCCTTGACCTGCTCCCAGTCCGGGTTGGCCGTGTTGACCTGGGGCGGCGAGAGCTGGAACGTGCTCATGCTCCCGCTGTCGGTGACCGTGTCGGCCAGGTCGACGAACGCGGGCACCTTGGCCTGGGGGATGTCCGTGCTCAGGGTGCGCTCCGTGGCGCCCGCGAGCCTGCGGTAGCTCGTCAGGACGGTCACCGGGTCGACCTGCTCGGCCACGTACTTGATCAGGCAGCCCTGGCGGCCCATCCGGCCGTAGTCGTCGCTGTTGGTCCGCGAGCGGCCGTACCAGAGCGCGTCGTGGCCGTCGAGGCGGCGCAGGCCCGGCTCCAGCACCCCGCCGTGCACGCCGTAGGGGATCGGCTCCTCGATGAGCACCTCCACGCCGCCGATGGCGTCGATCAGGTCGCGGAAGCCCATCATGTCGACCATCGCGTAGTAGCCGATCTCCAGGTCGAGGTTGTACCCGATGACCTTCTTGAGGGTGTCGGCGGAGGGGTCGGCCGCGTCCGGGTTGAGCGCCAGCTCCTCGGGCTCCTCGGCCACCGTCTGGTACACGTCGTTGAGCAGCAGGTCGAAGCCGTAGGGCTCGGGGTAGCGCTCGGCCAGGGCGCTGTCCTCGGGGAAGTGCACGTTCTCCAGGTTGCGCGGCAGCCCCACCAGCACGGTGTCGCCGGTTCCGGTGTCCATGCTGGCCACCATCATGCTGTCGGTGCGCACCCCGTAGCGGTTGTCCGCCGAGTCCGAGCCGATCAGCAGCACGTTGACCCGCTCCTGGCCGTTCCAGGGGTCGGCCTCGTCGTGCGGGGGCATGAGGGGGTCCTCCTCGGCGTGGAAGACGCTGTTCAGCGTCTGGTACGCCGTGTAGCCGCCGTGCAGGGCCAGCGCCGAGGGCGCCGCGACGGTCAGGCACAGCAGCAGGACCACGGCCGCGCCGAGCACCCGCGAGCCCCGGGGCGCCCCCGCGGGCCGGATGATCACCCAGGAGTGCACGATCACCGTCAACCACAGCACCGCCACGACGAACACCACGCCCATGGCGCCCAGCAGCCACCGATTCTGTAGCGCCATGGTGGCCAGCCGCGTCATGGTGTTCGCCTCGTCGGCGCCCAGCCGCCACACCCACACGGCCAGACCCAGGATCCCGGCCAGGTACGCCCCCATGATCACCGCGCCCGCGACCCTGCGGCGCATCCGCAGGTGGGCCAGCCCGGGAAGGGGAACCGACGCCGCGGTCCACAGCAGCGCCCGGCCCGTACCCGGGCGCGCGGGCGCCTCGTCCCGCTGATCGTCCTCCGCTGTCACCGGTGGTTCCTCTCCAGCCGCGGGGCGGACCGCCCCGTTGTCTTCGCCGTTCCCGCCGAGGCCGCCGTGCGGCGCCACGCCGCGGGCTCGGTCTCGTGTCCGAAACCCCTGTTGTGTACACGCCTGAGAAGGGTCATCCGGTTCCCCTGCGGGTGGGACCCGTGCTCTCCGGACGTGCCGCGCGGGCCGTCCTCCTCCGGGCGTGGGGGCCGCGTGGTGCGTGTGCGGGCCCGACAGTTAAGTGTGGCGCTTTGCGCGAGTTTGTGTGCACCACTACTCAGTCATGAGGGATGTTCTATACAAGTCTGTTATGTGTCTCGCACGCGGCTGATGGGGTATTGGCCACCCCCTCCGGAGCGGCCAAAGGGGGAGATCAACCGATTTCTTTGGCGATCAGTAGTGCGCGCACGCCGCAGCTGCGATGATCTGGCCGCAGGAGGGGGCGTCGTCCGGGGGAAGGGCGGCGTCATGGGAATGAAAGGCAAGCCATCGTGCTCGATGCGGTTGACACCGCGCTCATGCGCGCGCTGCAAGGGGACGGCAGAGCGACGTTCCAGGCACTGGCCGACGGGGTCGGCCTGTCGAGGACCGCGGTACGCGCCAGAGTGCGCCAGCTCGTGCAGTCCGGGGCGATCAGGATCGTCGGGGTGCTGCACGCCGGAGTCGTGGGAATGGAGGTCCTCAGCCACGTGTCGTTCCGCGTCAGCGGTCCCGTGGGGCCGATGCTGGACGCGTTGGGGGAGAGGGAGGCGGTGACCTTCGCCGCGCACTCGGCCGGGCGGTTCCCGGCCGTGGCGCAGGTGCGGGTGGCCGACGACGCCGCCCTGACCAAGGAGCTCTCCGAGCTGCGCGCGCTGCCGGGGGTGGACGGCGCGGAGGTCTTCCGCGCCAACTCCGTGTTCAAGGACGCCCACAGCAGCGTCCGGGAGCTGCGCGACGTCGAACTGGACGCCCTGGACTGGCGCCTGGTCCGGCAGCTGCTCAGGGACGGCAGGTCCTCCTACGCGGACCTCGCCCGCCAGGTGGGCCTGTCACAGGCCGCGGCCCGATCGCGGGTGGTGCGGCTGCTCGACTCCGGCGTGGTGCACGTGACCGCGCTGGTGGAGCCCACTGCGGTGGGGGCCAACGAGCGGCTGGGCTTCGGCCTGCGCTGCCGTGGCGACGCCGAACTGCTGGGGGCCGCGCTGGCGAACATGCCCAGGATCTCCTTCCTGGCCAGCGGTTTCGGGCGCTACGACGTCATCGGCACCCTCACCGCGCCCGACCGCTGCCAGCTGGTGGAGGCCCTGGAGGGGGTGCGCGCCACCCCGGGGGTCGGCTACGTGGAGTCCTGGGACCACCTGTCGGTGCGCAAGGAGCGCAAGGGGGGCGAGCGTCCCCTGGAGTGGGTCGCGCCCTGAGGGCGCCGGTCCGCGGCGCGGCGGAGGGAGGGGGACGCGCCGCGGATGGCCGTCCGGGGCGGCGGGCACGCTGGGTAGGCGCTGGCGGCTTCTCCGTCCGTATCTGTAACCAGCGGTAGCGTTTTTACGTGTTTCCCGCGTGCATGGCTTGCGTCACGCTTAAGTTACCCGTGAGTATGGGAAGGGGTCGGTCCGTACCGGCCGCACCGGGCGCGGGTGTAGTGGGAGGCTGACGTGGCACTGGCGGATACGTTGACGGCTGTGGGCACGGTGGCGCTCGCGCGGTGTGGCGGCAGGCCGTTCGGGACGCACCTGTTCTCCGTCTGGCCGGGGGCCGCCTTCGCGGCGACCGCCTTCCCGGTCCGCTGCACGCCGGGGGACAACCTCGCCATACACGTCGCGGTGGCACAGGCTCCCCCCGGCTCCGCCCTCGTGGTGGACGTCGCCGGGGAGGCCGAGTACGGCTACGTCGACGAGATCCTCGCCGTGGCCGCCAGCACCCGCGGGGTCACGGGCATCGTCCTGGACGGCTGTGTCCGCGACATCGCGGCCATCGCCCGGTGCGCGCTGCCGGTGTTCGGGGCCGGGGTCGCGGTGCGCGAGGCCGCGCACGAGGCGGGCGGGTCGGTGGGCCGCCAGATCAGCATGACGCCGGGCGGCCCCGCGCCCCTGCCGGTGCGCCGGGGCGACTGGATCGTCGCCGACGACGACGGCGTGGTGTGCCTGCCCCGGGGGCAGGTCGGCTCCATCATCGCCGCGACCGTGGACAGCGTCTCGCGCGAACGCGAGATCATCGACGCCGTCTACGCGGGGGAGAGCACCCTGGACCTGCTCGGTCTGGACCCCTCGCGGGTCGCGGGCTGGGAGGGCCGTTCCGAGCACCGCTCCCGGCGCCCGGGGCGCCCGCGGACCCTGGGCGCCCTCCGCGACACCGCCGCGCGCGGCGCCGAGGGGCACTCCCCGGCGCGTTCGCGGACCTCGCCGCGCTCGGCCGTGGGCGACGCCTGGGAGTGAGCCCGAGGAGCCGTCCAGGCGCGGCCGGGCCGGCGCCGGAGAGTGTTGCGCCGTCCCCGGGGCCGCGCGGTCGTGCGGCGCACGCCGGGTCCGCTCGCAGACCCCTCCGCTGCG
The DNA here is from genome assembly GCF_008638355.1 of Nocardiopsis deserti. Classification (NCBI taxonomy): domain Bacteria; kingdom Bacillati; phylum Actinomycetota; class Actinomycetes; order Streptosporangiales; family Nocardiopsidaceae; genus Nocardiopsis; species Nocardiopsis deserti. The sequence continues at coordinate 332,599 of NZ_VWVS01000014.1, forward strand.
GCTGGGGCCCGGTGCGCGTACCGGACACAGTTCCGTGAGGGCCCCGGAACCCGTCCGGACACCTCAGCGGCCGCTGGGGCCCGGTGCGCGCACCGGGCCGGAAACGCGTGGGAACGCTCCCAGGCCGCTGGCGCGCCGCTTGGCCGGACCGGGTCCGACGGGGGGCGTTCAGTCCTCGGTGAGCGAGAGCAGCTCGTCGATGTAGCAGGTGGCCTCCCGCGCGGCCCCGGCCGCGTCGGCGCCGCGGATCGCCTCGGTCAGCTTGGAGTGGTCCACGCCGTCGGTGGCCGAGGAGGGCCGGGCGGTGGCCTCGTCGCCCTGCTCGTAGGCCGTGTGCGCGATGCTCGCGTACACCACCTGCGCGATGTCGTCGTACAGGTCGATCAACAGGGTGTTGTGCGTGGCGTTGACCACCGCGCGGTGGAACGTGAAGTCCGCCTCCACGAACGCGCCCATGTCGCGCTCGCGCCAGGCGGCCTCCCGCAGCGCCATGGCGCGGTCGATGTCGGCCATGTCCTCGTCGCTGTGGCGCAGCGCGGCCAGCCGGGCCGCCTCCACCTCCAGCGCGCGGCGCACCTCCAGGTTCTCCCTCAGGCGGGAGCGCTCCAGACGGCGCCGCAGTGCGCCGCCGAGCTCGCTGGAGGCCCGCACGAAGGTGCCCGCCCCCTGGCGGATCTCCAGCAGTCCGGCGTGGGCCAGGGCGCGGACCGCCTCGCGGACGGTGTTGCGGCCCACCTCAAGTTGGTCGGAGAGCTCCGACTCGGTGGGGATGCGGTCGCCCACGCCCCACTCACCCGAGTCGATCTGTGCTCGTAGCTGACTGATGACCTGGTCGACGAGACCGGTCCGGCGTGTCGAGGCGAGGGGCACGCGTATACCTCCTAGGGGCGGGTCGCCGGATGACTGGGCCAGCGCACAGGCAAGGAACGGTTAAGGCCGGAGCTTAGACCAGTTACGGTCGGGAATTGTCCTTGAACGGTAATGCGTTATCCTCATGAAGTACATCGGGTCATCCTATGAATTTCTGCGAGTCGCCTCCATGAGCGCCGGACCAGCCCCCCGCACCTCCGTGAAGAGCTGCCCCGCCGCAGGCCGGACCGCCCCGAGCCGTCCCCCGCGCGCGGTACTTCTGCTGCTCGCCGCCGGGATCGCCCTGGCCGCGCTGAACCTGCGCACCGCCATCACCAGCGTCGGCCCCGTGCTCGACGAGGTCACCGCAGGACTGGGCATGACCGGGGTCGGCGCGGGGATCCTCACCACCCTGCCGGTGCTGTGCTTCGCGCTCTTCGGCGGCCTGACCCCCGCCCTGGCCCGCCGCCTGGGCGAACACCACCTGCTGGTCTACGCGCTCACCGCCCTCACCGTCGGCCTCGCCGCCCGGGCCGCGGCCCCCGAGCCGTGGATGTTCCTGGCCCTGAGCGTGGTGGCCCTGTCCGGCGGCGCGGTCGGCAACGTCATCCTGCCCGCCCTGGTCAAGGAGCACTTCCCCGACCGCGTGGGCCTCATGACCACCGTGTACACCACCGGCCTGGCGCTGGGCACCACCATCGCCGCCGCGGCCACCGTGCCCCTGGAGCAGTCCACCGGCGAGTGGCGCGCGGCCCTGGGCGCCTACGCCCTCTTCGGCGTCGTGGCCGCCGTCCCCTGGCTGCTGGTGCTGCGCCACGAGCCCGCGCGCGGCGACGCCTCCCAGGCCCTGGGCTTCGGCCAGGTGCTGCGCACCGGCCTGGGCTGGCAGTCCGTCCTCTACTTCGGCACCCAGTCCTCGGTCGCCTACATCATGTTCGGCTGGTACGCGCAGATGCTGCGCGACCAGGGCATGGACGCCCAGAGCGCGGGCCTGGCGCTGTCCTACCTCACCGTCCTGGGCATCCCCATGTCCCTGGTGCTGCCCACGCTGCTGACCCGGACCAGCGACCAGCGCCCCTTCGTGGTGGCCTTCGCCGCCGCCTACCTCGCGGGCCTGGTCGGGCTGTGGTTCGCCCCGCTGGCGGGCGTGTGGGCCTGGACCACGCTCCTGGGGATCGGCATGGGCAGCTTCGTCTTCGCCCTGACCGCCTTCGCGCTGCGCACCCGTACCGGGGCGGGGACGGCGGCGCTCTCGGCCGTCAGCCAGAGCCTGGGCTACCTCATGGGCGGCGCGGGCCCCTTCCTGTTCGGGCTGCTGCGCGAGCTCAGCGGCGGCTGGCACGCGCCCCTGCTCCTGCTGGCGGTGCTGGTCGTGGTCAACCTGGCCATGGGCCTGCTGCTGGGCCGCCCCCGCTACCTGGAGGACGCCATCTCCGCACGCGGCCTCACGAGGGCAGCCAGTCCAGACGGCCGATGAGGTAGACCGAGCCGACGAAGGCCACGACGTCGATGACCGTGTGCGCCACCACCAGGGGCATCACGCGTCCGTAACGCAGGTAGAACCAGCCGAAGACCAGCCCCATCACCAGGTTGCCGAAGAACATCCCCACGCCCTGGTAGAGGTGGTAGAAGGCGCGCAGCACCGAACTGGCCAGCACCGCCTTCCACGGCGTCCACCCCAGCTGCCCCAGCCGGTGCAGCAAGTAGCCGACCACGATCACCTCCTCCAGGATCCCGTTCTTGGCCGCCTGGAGCACCAGGACGGGCACGTCCCACCAGTTCCCGGCCAGGGTGCTGGGCTGGATCGTGACCGTCAGCCCCAGCTGCCAGGAGACCACGTACAGCGCCAGGCCGCTCAGGCCGATCAGCGCGGCCAGCAGGGCGCCGGTGCCCAGGTCGAAGCCGGGACGGCGCACGTCGAAGCCGATCGTGGCCGAGGAGTCGCCCGAACGGCGCAGGAGGTAGGCCACCAGCAGCACCGGGACCAGGGCGTTGGCCAACGCGAACAGCTGCCAGGACAGGTCCAGCCACGGGCGCTCCTGGTCGGCGCGGGGGCGCACCAGGCTGGCGGTCTGCTCGGCCAGGGACTGGGGCTCGGTGAGCACGCCGAGGAAGGAGATGGTCGCCGAGACCGCCGCGGCGCCCAGGGACAGGGCGAGCACGCACAGGATCTCCCAGCGCAGCAGTCCGCGCGCGACGGGGACGGAGGGGGCGGGCGGCGTCCCCGCGGGCAGTTCGGCGTCCGGGGTGTGGGTCTTGTCGGTCACGGGTTGCAATGTACGCGCTGTCGACGGTGGCCGGTGACCTGGGGGAGCGGGGCGGGCCGGAGACGCGCCGGGGCGCGGCCTGAGGGCCCGCCCCGGCCCGTCCGGCCGCGCCGCCGGGGGCGGTCAGTCGTTGTCGTTGTTCTCCATGTCGCCCTCGCCGCCGTTGTCCTCGTTCCCGCCGTCGTCGTCCTCGCCACCGTCCTGGTTGTTCTCCTGGCCGCCGTCGTCCTCGTCGCCCTGGTTGTCGCCCGGGGTGTCCACGGTCGGGGCGTCGGCCCCCTCGGGGTCCTCGCAGGCCGCGACGCCGAACACGGCCACGGCGGCGATCGCCGAGCCCGCCAGCGCCCGGCGCAGGGCGGTCAGGGTCTGCCTGCTGATGTCCTCGAACCTCATCGCTGACTCCCTCGGGTCGCGGCTCGTGCCGGGGTCCGCCCGGGTCCGGGCGGTGGACGCGAGCCGGGTGTTATCCGTCCGTGACCCAGCCTAGGGCGTATTCCGTGTCCGTGACCAGGAAAGCGCGGAGAGTGACGTCCCCCGATGCGGCGGGGCGCGTCGTCCGCGTCCGGGAGAGGGACCGGGACCAGCGGGGGCGGGGGAGCGGGGAGTGGGCCCGCGCCGCCGCTCGGGGCATGCCCGGCGGCGGCAGCGGGTCAGCGGGGCGCGGGCTCAGTCGCCGTCGTCGCCACCGTCGTCGTCGCCGTCGTCGCCACCGTCGTCCCCGCCGTCATCTCCACCGCCGTCATCGTCGTCGCCCTGTTCGACGTTCACGTTCGGCATGAGGTCGTCGCAGGCCGCGGTACCCAGGACCACGACGGTGGCCAGGGCGCCCACGGCGAGCACCCGGCGCAGTGCGGCCAGGGCGGCGAGGAACGGTTCGAACATCTTCAAGCCAGGCCTCCGGTTCTCCGGGCGGGCCGCGGGGGCGCGGCCCGGTGCAGCCGTCAGCCTAGGTCCCGGCCGCGCGGGGGGCCAGTGCGTCCCGTTTCCTCCGGGGACCGAACCCGTGCCCGGGACGACCGAAAACGGACGCGGCGGACACTCCGGGCACGGCACGGGACAAGCCGCCGGCCATGCGCGTGTGACACGGAGCGCGCATGGCCGACGGCTAGGGGGCGGAGGCCGCCCGCCCCGCCCCAGCCACGAAAGCGGGGAGGGACGGCCTCCTGGGAACGAAGACCAGTGTCAGTGAGCCGCTGAGAACTGGTCTTCCTCGGTGGAGCCGGTGAGAGCCGTGGTGCTGGCCTCGGGGGAGATGGTCGTGCTGATGGAGTCGAAGTAGCCGGTGCCGACCTCGCGCTGGTGGCGGGTGGCGGTGTAGCCCTGGGCCTCGGCCGCGAACTCGGCCTCCTGGAGCTCGACGTACGAGGTCATCCCGTTCTGGGCGTAGCCCTTGGCCAGGTTGAACATCGAGTGGTTGAGCGAGTGGAAGCCCGCCAGGGTGATGAACTGGAACTTGTAGCCCATGTGGCCCAGCTCGCGCTGGAACTTGGCGATGGTCGCGTCGTCCAGGTGGCGCTTCCAGTTGAAGGACGGCGAGCAGTTGTAGGCCAGCATCTGGTCCGGGTACTCGGCCTTGATCCGCTCGGCGAAGTCGCGGGCGACCTCCAGGTCCGGGGTCGCGGTCTCCATCCACAGCAGGTCGGAGTGCGGGGCGTAGGCCAGGCCGCGGGCCACGCAGGCCTCGACGCCGTTGCGGAAGCGGTAGAAGCCCTCCGCGGTGCGCTCGCCCGTGACGAAGGGCTGGTCGCGCTCGTCGACGTCGCTGGTGATCAGGGTCGCGGCCTGGGCGTCGGTCCGCGCGATGACCAGGGACGGGACACCGGCGACGTCCGCGGCCAGGCGTGCGGCGTTGAGCGTCTTGACGTGCTGCCCGGTCGGGATGAGGACCTTGCCGCCCAGGTGGCCGCACTTCTTCTCGGAGGCCAGCTGGTCCTCCCAGTGCACGCCCGCCGCGCCGGAGGCGATCATGCCCCGCATCAGCTCGTAGGCGTTGAGGACGCCGCCGAACCCGGCCTCGGCGTCGGCCACGATCGGGGCGAGCCACTCGGGCGCGCTGTCGTCGCCCTCGGCCCAGGTGATCTGGTCGGCGCGCATCAGCGCGTTGTTGATGCGGCGGACCACGGCCGGGACCGAGTTGGCCGGGTACAGGCTCTGGTCCGGGTAGGTGTTGCCCGAGAGGTTGGCGTCGGCCGCGACCTGCCAGCCGGAGAGGTAGATGGCCTTCAGCCCGGCGCGGACCTGCTGGACCGCCTGGTTGCCGGTGAGGGCGCCGAGGCTGTTGACGTAGTCCTCGGTGTGGAGCAGGTCCCACAGGCGCTCCGCGCCGCGGCGGGCCAGGGTGTGCTCCTCGGTGACCGAACCGCGGAGCTTGACCACGTCGTCGGCGGAGTAGGTGCGCTCGATACCGGCCCACCGGGGGTTGGTCTCCCAGTCGCGCTGGAGTGCGGCGCTGGCTTCCTGTCGTCGAGCGCTGGTGCCCATGTTCGATCCCGCCTTACGTGTAGTCCCCAAGTGTTCACACCGGTCGAGAAGGCCAGGTCAGAGCCAGGGGGCTGAGCCCTGAGCGGTAAGTTCCCCGCCGGTAACTAGATTCTTGGTGAAGTTCCGAGGCTTTTCCACTGGAAATCTTGCGAAGATCGTCGATTCTTTCCGTACTATGAAGCCATGGCGTACTTTGGTGCTGAAGAAATACCGTCTTTGACAGGTGACCTGGATCTCGTCACCTTTGGTCAGCGGCTCCGCCATCTGCGGCGGGCACGCGGCCTCACCCTCTCCGACCTGGGCGAACGCGTGGGCCGGGCCCCCTCCCAGCTCTCCCTGCTGGAGAACGGCAAGCGCGAGCCCAAGCTCTCCCTCCTCACCTCCCTGGCCTCCGCCCTGGGCGTCTCGGTGGAGGAACTGCTGTCCAAGCAGCCCCCGAGCCGCCGCGCGCAGCTGGAGATCGCGGTCGAGGAGGCCCAGCGCGACACGGTCTACCAGGACCTGAACCTGCCGCACCTGCGGATCGGCAAACGGGTCCCCAACGACGTGCTCGAACACATCGTGGGCCTGTACGGGGAGCTCCGGCGGCGCAGCGCCAAGCCGACGGCCACCCCCGAGGAGGCGCGCCGGGCCAACGCCGACCTGCGCCGCCAGATGCGCGAGCGCGGCAACTACTTCGAGGGCATCGAGAAGGCGGCGGCCCAGACCCTCGACGCCGTCAACTACACCGCGGGGGCCCTGTCCCAGGGGCAGATCCTCGCCATCGCCACCCACCACGGGTTCTCCCTCAAGTACGTGCAGGACCTGCCCCGATCGGTGCGCTCCCTCACCGACCACGTCAACCGGCGCATCTACCTCAAGCGCGAGACCACGCTGGGCATGCACAGCCCGCGCACGATCCTGCTCCAGACCCTGGGCCACGTCGTGCTGGGCCACGGCAGGCCGCGCGACTTCGGCGACTTCCTGCGCCAGCGGGTGGAGGCCAACTACTTCGCCGCCGCCGTCCTCATCCCCGAGTCCACCGCGGTGCGCTACCTCCAGGAGGCCAAGCAGGCCCGCGACCTGTCGGTGGAGGACCTGCGCGACGTGTACTCGGTCTCCTACGAGATGGCCGCGCACCGGTTCACCAATCTGGCCCACCGCCACCTGGACCTGGTCTGCCACTTCATCCGCAACGACGAGACCGGCATCATCTACAAGGCCTACGAGAACGACGGCCTCGTCTTCCCCACCGACGACACCGGGGCCATCGAGGGCCAGCGCATGTGCCGCCAGTGGTCGGGGCGCCAGGTCTTCGCCTCGCCGGACCGCTACTCGATCTACTACCAGTACACGGACAAGCCCAACGGCACCCACTGGTGCGTGGCGCACGTGGACCCCAGCCGCGAGCGCAACTTCGCCATCACCCTGGGAGTGCCCTACAAGGAGTCGCGCTGGTTCCGCGGGCGCGAGACCACCAACCGCACCAAGTCCAACTGCCCCAGCGGCGAGTGCTGCGTGCACCCGCCCGCGGACCTGGCCGCGCGCTGGGAGGGCAACGTGTGGCCGTCGGCCCGCGCGCACTCCCACGTGCTCTCGGCGCTGCCCTCGGGGACCTTCCCGGGCGTGGACGAGCACGACGTCTACACCTTCCTGGAGAAGCACAGCCTCGACTGAGCGGCGGGCCCGGAAGGAGCGTGCGAGGGGGCCGGGGGGCGGCGGGCGTTGGCCCCCGGCCCCCTCACACGTGCGGGTGCGGCGTTGTGGCGCGCGGAGCTTGCTGTTACCGTTGGTAACACATACTGGCCCCCTCCTTCCCCCGGAGGGCCCGACAAAGGATGTAAGCGCATGAGTGAGGCCCCCGCGCCCGGCTTCAGCCTGGAACTGAGCGAGGACGTCCGCGAGGTCCGGGACTGGACCCACGGATTCGCCGCCGACGTCATCCGCCCCGCCGCCGCCGAGTGGGACGAGCGGGAGGAGACCCCCTGGCCGATCATCCAGGAGGCCGCCAAGATCGGCCTGTACTCCCTCGACTTCTTCGCCAACCAGTGGCTGGAACCCAGCGGCGTCGGCATCCCCGTGGCCTTCGAGGAGCTGTACTGGGGTGACCCGGGCATCGCCCTGGCCATCACCGGCACCGGCCTGGCCGCGGTGTCCGTCGCCGCCAACGGCACCCAGGAACAGCTCTTCGAGTGGACGCCGCAGATGTTCGGCACCCCCGACGACATCAGGCTCGCCGCGTTCTGCTCCTCCGAGCCCGACGCGGGCAGCGACGTCTCGGCCATCCGGACCCGCGCCGTCTACGACCAGGCCAAGGACGAGTGGGTGCTCAACGGCACCAAGACCTGGGCCACCAACGGCGGTATCGCCGACATCCACGTCGTGGTCGCCTCGGTGGAGCCCGAGTTCGGCTCGCGCGGGCAGGCCACGTTCATCGTGCCTCCGAACACGCCCGGACTCAGCCAGGGGCAGAAGTTCGCCAAGCACGGCATCCGCGCCTCGCACACCGCCGAGGTGGTCCTGGACGACGTGCGCGTGCCCGGCTCGTGCCTGCTGGGCGGCAAGGACAAGCTCGACGAGCGCCTGGCCCGCGCCCGCGAGGGCAGGGGCTCCAAGGGCCAGGCCGCCATGAAGACCTTCGAGGCCTCCCGTCCCACGGTCGGCGCGATGGCGGTGGGCTGCGCCCGCGCCGCCTACGAGTACGCCCGCGACTACTCCACCCAGCGCGAGCAGTTCGGCCGCCCGATCGGTGAGAACCAGGGCGTGGCCTTCACCCTGGCGGAGATGGCCACCCGCATCGACGCGGCCCGCCTGCTGGTGTGGCGCGCGGCGTGGATGGCGCGCAACGACAAGGACTTCGACAGCGCGCAGGGCTCGATGAGCAAGCTCTACGCCAGCGAGACCGCCACGTTCGTCACCCAGAACGCGGTGCGCATCCTCGGCGGCAACGGCTACACGAGGGAGTACCCCGTGGAGCGCTGGCACCGCGACGCCACGATCTTCACCATCTTCGAGGGCGCCAGCGAGATCCAGAAGCTCATCATCGGCCGCGCCGTCACGGGCCTGCCGGTGCGCTGACGACGCGCGGACGGGAGGGCCGTTCGGAGGGCCCCGCCCGCGGAGGGGCGGCCCGTCCGTCCCGTCCCGTCCGTGTTCGCACGCCGGGGAGTTTCCGTGGTGAACCGATGACGGAGCGATGTCGCCGCTCCTATGCTGACGCCATGAACCTCCCGCACCTGCGCTTCGCCGCGTTCGTACTGCCGCTCGCCGCCCTGACCGCCTGCTCGTCCCCGAGCCAGCAGGAACAGGACGCATCCTCCGCCGCCGCTGAGCCCCCGGCTTCCGCGTCGCCCTCCGCCCCGGCCTCCCCGAGCGCCTCGCCCTCTGCGTCCGTCGGCCTGCCCACCCTGGCGGACCTGCCGGAGGAAGGCAGGGACCTCGCCTCCTGTGAGGACGGACAGTGCCGGGTCACCGTCGAGCCCGGTGACCGGATCCCGGTTCCTGAGGAGGCGGGCGGCACGGAGATCGTGATCGGGTCGATCACCGGGGGAGAGGCGACGTTCCAGCAGAACCGCTCCGATGGCGGCACGACCACGATCACGCTGAAGGAGGCCGGTCAGGGCAGCGGCATGCTCGCGGAGGGGAACAGGTTCACCCTGGCCTTCCCCGAGATCGGCGACGGCGAGGCCGTCATGCAGGTCGACGTCTGACCCCGCCCGGTGGAGCGCCCACACGCGCCTGCTCCGGCGCCTGGCGGGGGCGCCGCGCTCCCGGGGCCGCACCGGACCACGGCCGCGGAAATCCCGTTGCCCGGGCGGGCGGACACGGCGATCCTGACCGGGTGTCCCGACGGAAGGGGAGACTGTGCACTTCGCCGTACTCGTGGCGGTCGACGGCCACCACAACCCGGGCGAGGACCTGGAGGGCGCCCTGGACGAGGCCCTCGACCCGCTGATGGCTCCGTACGACGAGAGGGTTCGGGTCCCACCGCACCGCGACCACGAGTACGAGGACGACTGGGACGGGGCCCACGACGACGCGCTGGACTTCTACACGCGCCACCCCGACCACGCGCGCGGCCTGGACCTCGGCGACCGGTCGGCGGTCCTCAGCTCATGGGTGGGCGAACCCGTCCTGTGGGACGACGAGGTCGGCAGCCACTACGTGGTGACCACGGACAACCCCTGGGCCAAGTGGGATTACTGGACGATCGGCGGCCGGTACAGGGGGATGCTCCTGTCCTCCGACCACACTGACCCCCGGGTCCTGCCCGGAGGGGAGCAGGACCCGCGCAGGGTCACCGGCGCGCCCAAGCACCTGCTCGCCTTCGCCGAGCACCGGGCCCGCGCGGGGGACGAGGCCGCGCGTCAGTGGGACGCGGCCCACGCCGTCCTGCGCCGCAACCCTCCCGCGGAGACGGTCGAGGCCCTGGTCGGGCGGGCGCGCGCAGGGGAGTTCGGCGGGGACCGGGCCGCTGCGATCCGGCACTACCGGAGCCAGCCCGCGGTGCGCGAGCTCCTCGAGGCCGGACTGGGACCCGGCATGTCCTGCTCCGTCGAGTGGTACTCCGTGTCCAGGGACGAGTTCGCGGCCACCGCCCGAGACCAGGCCGTGCCCGGTTACGCCTTCCTCGACCTGGACGGCACCTGGTACGACCGCGACACCCTGCCCGGCTACGAGGGCCCGGACCACTGGCGGCCCCGCCGCCGCGAGTACCTGCGGCGCGCCAACCCGGCGATCGACGCCCTGCCCGACGACACCTATCCGGTCACCGTGGACTGCCACGTGTGACCGGTGGTGCCCGGCCACCGGACCGCGCCGCCCGGACCGCCCTGGCCGGTGCGGACATCCGGCCCCTAACCTGGCTCCCATGAACGCCACCGCGGGCAACGGCGCCCCCACCCTCACCATCCCCACCGGATACAACGGCCCCGACGGGTCGGGCAACGGCGGCTACACGGCGGGACTGCTCGCCGCGCGGCTGACCGCCGTCGGCGGACCGGCCGTCCAGGTCACCCTGCGCACCCCGCCGCCCCTGGAGCGCCCGCTGACGGTGGAGGGCGGCCCCGAGGGCGCCCTCCACCTGACCGACCCCGGTGCGGTGGAGGGCGCCCGCCTGGTGGCCGAGGCGGTGACCGCCGACCTCCCGGACGCCTCCGTCATCCCCGGCGGCCCCGTCACCGTGCCCGAGGCCCGCCAGGCCGAGGAGCGCTACGCGGGCCTGACCGGGCACCCCTTCCCGCGCTGCTACAGCTGCGGCCCCGAGCGCGCCGAGGGCGAGGGCCTGCGCCTGTTCGCCGGTTCCGTGCGCCCGGGCACCGGCCCCGACGGGGTCGGCAACACCGTCGCCTGCACCTGGACCCCGCACCCCTCCCTGGACGAGGGCTCCGGCGGGGTCGGCCTCGCCCAGGTGTGGGCCGCCCTGGACTGCCCCGGCGGCTGGTCCAGCGCCATCTCCGACCGCCCCGCCCTCCTGGGCCGCATCACCGTCCGCGTGGACGAGGCGCCCCGGACCGGCGACGCCCACGTGGTGATGGGACACCTGGAGGCGGTCGACGGCCGCAAGATCACCACCGGCAGCGCCCTCTACGACGGCACGGGCCGCCTCCTGGCCCTGGCCAGGGCCACCTGGATCGCGCTCCGGGCCTGATCCGGGCTCCGCGAGCCGCTACGGTGAACCCTTGTGGCACTCGAACGCGCGCGGCGGACCGCGCTGACCGACAGCAGTGACGCCTCCGGCGCGCCCGTGCCGGAGGCGCCCGCCCCGCGCGGGGGGAGGGGCGTGCGCGGACGCGACCCCGAGCGGCGCCGCGCCATCCTGGACGCGGCCGACCGGGTGATCCAGCGCGACGGCCCGGACGCGTCGATGGTGGCCATCGCGGCCGAGGCCGGGATCAGCAAGCCGATCCTGTACCGGCACTTCGGGGACAAGGGCGGCCTGTACCGGGCGCTCGCCCGGCGCCACGTGGACCCGCTCATCGAGCGCATCCGCGAGGAGCTGCACCAGCACACCGAGTTCGAGGTCCGGGCCCGTGCCACGGTCGGCGCCTACCTGTCGATGATCTCCCAGAACCTCAACCTCTACCGGTTCCTGATGGACCGGGCCACCTCCGAGGACTCCCGGACCCGCGGCGACCTGGGCATGATGGTCCGCCGCCTGGGCGAGGAGCTCGCCGACCAGCTCGTCGCCGAACAGCGCGTCGGCGACCGCCCGCGCTCCCAGATCGTCGCGCACGCCGTCGTGGGCATGGTGCAGGCGGCGGGGGAGTGGTGGCTGGAGCACCCCGAGGTCGGCGAGGAGGAGATCATCGACGACCTCACCGCAGCGGTGGTCGGCGCCATCCGCGCCAGCCAGACCTAGACAGTGTTTCTTGGGACCTCCGCTTCGCTTCGGCCCGTGTTCGGGCGCCCGAAGCACGGGAACCTTCGGTGTCTCCGGCGGGTTCGCTCGTTCCTCACGAACCCGCCTCCACCACCTCCAGAACCCCGTGGGCGCCCGACCCCCCCACAAGCTGAGGCCGGTTCAAAAAACAGACCCTAGTGTGCTGATTTATTAGTTCGTTTCGGGATGCGTTGGCAGTACACCGCGATGCTCTGGAGGATCTCCTCGGCTGTTTTGGTCCACACATACGGCCGAGGAGCCTCGTTCCACGCGGCGGCCCAGTCACGGATGTCCTTCTCCAAAGCCTGGACGCTGCGGTGGGTCCCCCGGCGGATCAACTTGGTGGTGAT
>NZ_VWVS01000015.1:0-341392 GCF_008638355.1 Nocardiopsis deserti
TCGCCGAGATCACCACCAAGTTGATCCGCCGGGGGACCCACCGCAGCGTCCAGGCTTTGGAGAAGGACATCCGTGACTGGGCCGCCGCGTGGAACGAGGCTCCTCGGCCGTATGTGTGGACCAAAACGGCCCAGGAGATCCTCCAGAGCATCGCGGTGTACTGCCAACGCATCCCGAAACGAACTAATAAATCAGCACACTAGGTGGTGTTTTTTTGGACCTCCGCTTCGCTTCGGTCCGTGTTCGGGCGCCCGGAGAACAGGAACCTTCGGCGCCTACGGCGGGTTCGCTCGTTCCTCACGAACCCGCCTCCGGCACCTCCAGAACCCTGTGGGCGCCCGAACCAACCCCCAGCTGAGACCGGTTCACAAAACAGAACCTAGACGGGGCCGGGGGAAAGGACCACCGCCCCGGGAAATGGACCTTGGGGCGGAGCGGGGGAGGCTCCTAGTCTGGCCCCATGCCTGAGTACCGCGTGGTCGACGCCTTCACCGACCGGCCCCTGGCCGGGAACCCCGCCGCCGTCCTGGTCCTGGACGAGACCTACTCCGACGACTGGGCCCAGGGTGTGGCCGCCGAGTTCAACCTCTCCGAGACCGCCTTCGTCCGGCCCGTGCACGAGTCCGGGGCCGACTACGAACTGCGCTGGTTCACCCCCACCGTCGAGGTCGACCTGTGCGGGCACGCCACCCTGGCCACCGCGCACACCCTGTCCGAACTCGGCGTTCCCGGCCCCTACCGCTTCACCACCCACAGCGGCGTCCTCACCGTCACCGAGCGGGACGGACGGCTGTGGATGGACTTCCCCGCCGCGTGGCCCAAGCGGGTCGAGGAGCCCGAGGGGCTGGCCGAGGCCCTGGGCTCCCGCCCCCTGTGGACCGGGCTGGGCCTCGGGGGAGAGGACCTGCTGGTCGAGCTCGCCGACGAGGACGCCGTGCGGGGACTGGTGCCCGACATCGCCGCGCTGGGGCGGATGCCGTACCACCTGGTCATCGTCACCGCCCGGGCCGACGAGGGCCCCGACTTCGTCTCCCGTGTCTTCGGCCCCAACGTCGGCGTTCCCGAGGACCCGGTCACCGGCAGGGCGCACACCGTGCTCACCCCGTTCTGGTCCGACCGTCTGGGCCGCAGCGCGCTGAGCGCGCACCAGGCCTCCGCGCGCGGCGGCGACCTGCTGGTGGAGGAGCGCAACGGGCGCGTGCTGATCGGCGGCGAGGCGGTCACCGTGGCCACCGGCACGCTGTACCTCTAGGTTCCGACCGGGCCCTGCTCACCGCCCCGGAGCGCCGGGCCGACCGTGCGGGCCGCGGCGGGTCCGGCGGACGCCGAACGCGAGCGCGGGGAGGGAGGAATCCGGGTTTCCCCCTCACGGGGCCCCGAGTTCCGGTAGAACTGGTCCGAGGCACCTCCCCACCCCTCCCGGGGAGGTGCCCGCCGCGGCCTCTCCGGCACACCCCCTTGGTATCGGGGGGCCGCGGCGCACCCCCCGGAAGACCGGCCCCGCCGCCCCTGCGGGGCCGGTCCTCTCCGGCGGACGGCCACCGTTTCCGGGACTGTCGGCGAAGCCGTCCCGCCGGCGCCACCGCGTCCGCTGTCGGGCGGGGCGTCCGCGCCAGTCCTCGCTCCGAACAGGACGGACGCGGTTGTCCACAGGCCCTCTGCGGCGGATCCGCCAAACGCCTAACCTGGCCGGAGCAGAGGAAACGACGTCTGGGGGACAGAGCGATGACGGGACGGTACGGGGGCGGCCAGGGGCGCCGGTACGGCGGCGGGGGAGGCCGCGGCGGCGGGCGCAAACCCGAGCCCGAGCCGATCCGCGGCGTCCGCGACGAGGCCCGGCTCTCCGAGGAACTCCTGCGCATGGACGGCGCCTCCTACGGGCGCTACAAGTCCCTCAAGGGCGACTGGGACTTCGGCGACTTCACCCTGACCGTGCAGCGGGTCCAGTCCGACCCCTTCGCGCCGCCCTCGCGGGTGCGCGTGCTCATCCCGGACGCGGGCATTCCCAAGAGCGCCTGGGGCGACCCGGTGCGCCGCCGCGCCACCGCCGACTACCTGGGGCGGCGCGCACGCCGACTCCTGCGCGGATCGCTGCTCAAGATCGACACCGGCGGCCAGGAGGTGATCGAACGCTCCTCCTGCCAGCTCACCGACGGCGGCATCGACCTGCGCGTCGGCATCGACCTGCCCGGACACGGCCGCCGCATCGACGGCCGCACCGCCGAGCGGGAGCTGTGCCGCACGCTGCCCGGCCTGGTGGACGACCTGGACTGGGAGGAGATCGACACCGAGGAGGCCGCGGCCTTCGCCGACACCGTCGCCGACACGGTCGCCCTGCGTGCCCAACTGGGGGAGAGGGGCCTGGTGGCCTTCGTCGCGGACGGCGCCGTGCTGCCCCGGCGCAGTGGCGTCAGCGACGAACCCATGACCGGCGGCGCCGTGCCCTTCGCCTCCCCCGAGGGCCTGCGGATCAGCGTCGACCTGCCGCACAGGGGCACGGTGAGCGGCATGGGCGTCCCCGAGGGCATCACCCTCATCGTCGGCGGCGGCTTCCACGGCAAGTCCACCCTGCTGCACGCCCTGGAGCGCGGCGTCTACGACCACGTTCCCGGCGACGGGCGCGAACTGGTGGTGACCAGGGACGACGCCGTCAAGATCCGCGCGGAGGAGGGCCGCAGGGTCGAACGCGTGGACGTGAGCCCCTTCGTGCGCAACCTGCCCACCGGCGCCGACACGAGCGACTTCCGTACCGAGAACGCCTCCGGGTCCACCTCGCAGGCGGCCAACATCTGCGAGGCCGTCGAGGCGGGGGCGCACACCCTGCTGGTGGACGAGGACTCCACCGCCACCAACCTGATGATCCGCGACGAGCGCATGCAGGCCCTCGTGCACGGCGACCGGGAGCCCCTGGTCCCCTTCATCGACCTCGTCCGGCCCCTGCACCGCGACCACGGGGTGTCCACGGTCCTGGTCATGGGCGGCAGCGGCGACTACTTCGACGTCGCCGACCACGTCATCATGCTCGACGCCTACCACCCGCACGACGTCACCCAGCGGGCGCGCGAACTCGCCCACGAGCGCGTGGACGCGGACTTCGCCCTGCCGCGCCCCCGTGTGGTCGACCCCGCCTCCGTGGACGACAGCACCTCACGGGGCCGGGGCAGGATCAAGCGCCGCGACATGGACGTGCTGGTGTTCGGCGACCACGACGTCGACGTGCGCTCGGTGGAGCAGTTCGTCGACCCCGGACAGATCACCGGTGCCGGGCTGGCCCTGCGCGAGCTGGTCGCCGGACGCCACCTGGACGGCAGCCGAACCCTCGCCGAGGCGCTCGACTCCCTGGAGGAGGCCCTGGACAGAAGGGGCGTCACCCTGCTCGGCGCCGACTTCGGCGGTGACTACGTCCTGCCGCGCCGGTTCGAGGTCGCCGCCGTCCTCAACCGGTTGCGCTCGCTGCTGGTGGCCGACCTGCACTGAGCCACCGGGGCGGGGCCGGGGTGTGGTGGTCCTCTCATACCCCGGTTGCAGGAAGCTCCCTCCACCGGTCGGGGTTGACAGGGGTGCGGGGTGAGCGTCCTCGCACGGCTCAGCCGGTGGGGTGTGCTCCCCCCACCGGCCGGGGTCGCTGGGAACGTGGGGGGTGAGCGTCCTCGCACGGCTCAGCCACAGGCAGCCCCGGTCGGTATTGTGGAGAAGCAGGGCACAGCCTCCCAGGCGGTGCGAATCGGGCCTCCCGGCCGTACCCCGGCGCCCGACCGCCGCGTGAGCGCGACCCTGTGATCCCGACCAGTTTTGGAGACGAGAACCCGGTGCGCGATTCCGCAGATCTGTACGAACTCCACCCAGGCTTCGAGGATGTCGCCGGACTGGCGATGCTGGTCTGTCTGGACGGCTTCGTGGACGCCGGACACGCCGGGCGCCAGATGATCACGTCGCTGTTCGAGCGGTTCACCGCGGAGGAGATCGCGACCTTCGACGCCGACCGCCTCGTGGACTACCGCTCGCGCCGTCCGACGATGACCTTCGTCGAGAACACCTGGACCGCCTACGAGGCGCCCAAGCTCGCCCTGTACCGGATGTACGACGACGAGGGCGCCCCCTTCCTGGTCCTGCACGGCCCGGAGCCGGACCGCGAGTGGGAGGCCTTCGTCGCCGCCGTGGGCCGCCTCGTCGACCACTTCTCCGTCACGCTGTCCGTCAGCGTCCACGGCATCCCCATGGCGGTCCCGCACACCCGGCCGGTCACGGTCACCCCGCACTCCACCCGTCCCGAGCTGGTCGAGGGGCACACCCCGTGGATCGGCCGCGTCGAGGTGCCCGGCAGCGCCACCTCGCTGCTGGAGTACCGGCTGGGCGAGGGAGGCCACGACTTCGTGGGCTACGCAGTCCACGTGCCCAGTTACCTGGCCCAGGCCCAGTACCCGCGCGCGGCCATCGCCGCCGCCGAGTACGTGGCCGGGGCCACCGGCCTGGCCCTGCCCACCACGGAGATGGAGGAGGTCGCCGCGGCGACCGACGTCGACATCGCGGAGCAGGTCATGGCCTCCGAGGAGATCCAGCGGGTCGTGGCCAACCTGGAGCGCCAGTACGACGACATCATGTCCTCGCGGACCGACCCCCAGGAACGTCCCACGCTCCCGCTGGCCGAGGACGACGCCCAGCTGCCCACCGCCGACGAGCTCGGCGCCGAACTCGAACGCTTCCTCGCCGAGCGCGAGGGCGAGGGAAACGGATGACCGTGTTCTACCAGATGCTCTTCCGCTCGGTCCTGCGCCACATGGACGCGGAGAAGGTCCACAGGCTCAGCTTCGCCGCGCTGCGCGGGGTGACCGCCCTGCCCGCCGTGGCCTCCGCCATGAACGGTGTGCTCGGTCCGCGTGAGCCGGAGCTGACGGTGCACGCCCTCGGGCAGGAGTTCCCCGGTCCGCTGGGGCTCGCGGCCGGTTTCGACAAGAACGCGGAGAGCCCCTCCGGGCTGGCCGCGCTCGGCTTCGGCTTCGTGGAGGTCGGCACCGTCACCGCCCAGCCCCAGCCGGGCAACCCCCGGCCGCGCCTGTCCCGGCTGGTGGCCGACCGCGCGATCGTCAACCGGATGGGCTTCAACAACGAGGGGTCGGCCCTGGTCGCCGAACGCCTCCACCACCGGCGCGGCGGGCGCCGTCCCGTGCTCGGCGTCAACATCGGCAAGACCAAGGTGACCCCCGAGGAGGAGGCCCCCGCCGACTACGCCCTCAGCGCCCGGCGCCTGGCCCGCTACGCCGACTACCTGGTGGTCAACGTCAGCTCGCCCAACACCCCCGGGCTGCGCAACCTCCAGGGCGTGGAGCAGCTGCGCCCGCTCCTGGCGGCCGTGCGCGAGGCCCTGGCCGAGGCCGGTCGCCCGGACCTGCCCCTCCTGGTGAAGATCGCCCCCGACCTCGCCGACGAGGACGTCGACGCCGTCGCCGACCTCGCCCTGGCCGAGGGGCTCGACGGCATCATCGCCACCAACACCACCATCTCCCGCGAGGGCCTGACCACCCCCGCGGCGCAGGTGGAGGCCGCCGGTGGGGGTGGCCTGTCCGGCGCCCCCCTCAAGCGGCGCTCCCTGGAGGTGCTGCGCCGCCTGCGCGCCCGCGTGGGCGACCGGGTGACCCTGATCGCCGTCGGCGGCATCGAGACGCCCCTGGACGCCTGGTTCCGCATCCGCGCGGGGGCCAGCCTCGTGCAGGGTTACACCGGTCTCATCTACGGCGGTCCCCTCTGGCCTCGCCGCATCAACCGCGGCCTCGCCCGGCTGGTACGGGCCTCCGGCCACCGCTCCATCAACGAGGTCGTCGGGGCCGACGTCCCCGCGCCGATCGCCCCGGCGGCCGGCGCCGGGCAGGGGGCGGACCCCGCCGCGGCCACCGCCCAGGGCTGAGCCCGCCACCACAGCCGGGCCCGCCGCGACGGGCGGGGCACGACGCCGCTCCACGGACGCGGCGGCCGGTGGGACGCTCCCCACCGGCCGCCGACGCGCGTGCCTCACCCGCCCGCGGGCCTCAGGAACCGGCGGGCGCGGACAGCCCCTCGGGCGGATAGCTCTTCCCGGTCTCCGGGCCGTCGTAGACCTGGCTGACGGTCGCGAACTCGTACCCGTCCGCCCGTAGCCGCTCGATGATCTCGGGGACCGCGGCCAGGGTCGGCTCAAGGGGGTCGTGCAGCAGCACCACGCCTCCGGGCCGGGCCCCGTCCACCACGCTCTCCACGACCTCGTCGCGGCTCATGTCGGTCCAGTCCTCGCTGTCCTGGCTCCACAGGATCTCGGCCATGCCCTGACGGCCGATCTCCTCCAGGACCTCCGGCGAGCTGTCGCCGAACGGCGGCCGGAACAGTTCCACGGTGTGTCCCGTCTGGCGGCGCACCATCGCGCTCACCGCGGCCACCTGGTGGGCCAGTTCCTCCCCCTTGAAGGCCTTGGGCATGTGCTCGTGCAGATGGTTGTGGCTGCCGATCTCGTGCCCCTCGGCGTAGGCGCGCCGGATCACGCTGGGCCGGGTCAGCGCAGGGTTGCCGTTGAGGAAGAAGGTGGCCGCCACCTCCTCCTCCGCCAGCAGGTCCAGCAGTTCCGGAGTCGTCGCGACCGGTCCGTCGTCGAAGGTCAGCGCGATGCACTTGGCCTCGGCGCAGTCCAGGTCCGGGTCTCCCGCCGAGACCACCCCCGGCACCCGCGGCTCGGCCGGGGGCTCGCCGGCGGGCGCCTCCACGGTCAGCACGGGCTCCTCCGCCATGGAAGCCTCCCGCGCCCGCTCGCCCAGGTCGGACAGCAGGGGCGCGGCCTTCTCGGCGGGCACCACCGCGACCATCCTCCCCGGTTCCGAGGACGGGGGGTGGCCCTCCACGACCGGGGACAGATGCCCGTCGTCGAACTCCACCACCAGGTCCCCGTCGGCGTTGAACCCCATCGAGTCGTAGGTGCGCATCACCGGGTGAAGGCCCCGCGCGTCCACGGCCTCCTCGTCGGCGAACGAGGCGCGGACGATCCCGTTGAGCTCCCGGAGCGCCGCGTCGTCGGTCAGCAGCTCCGTGGAGTAGGCGGTGTGGCCGGTGGACGCGTCGTACCAGTACGTCCCGTACCCCTGGCGCAGCCCGTGGAAGTCCTCCTCGGTGCGCACCAGGCGCACACCCAGCACCCCGTTCCCGGCGGCGGCCACCTCCCAGTCGACGTCCAGGCTGACCGGGTCACGGCTGGCGCCCCGGTAGTCCCGCACCTCCTGGTCCACCTGGGCGGCCAGTTCCTCGGCGAAGGCGTCCGCCCCCGCGAACACCGGGTAGGCGACGTCGATCGCGAGCCCTTCGGGCTTGTACGGGTGGTCCTCGAAGTCGGAGGCGTCCCCGCGCCACTCGGTGACCCCGTCCCCCGGCTCGTCCACCACCACCGTGATCAGCTCCGGGTCCTTCCCACCCCCCGAGGCGATCCCCTCGGTGTCGCACGCGGACAGGGGCAGGACCAGCGCGACCAGCGCCGCCCCGGGCCACCGGGCCCTGCGCGCCCACGGCCGGCTCCCCCCGGCCCCGGGGCGCGGGGCGGCCTCGTTCGGGTGGATTCGAGTCGACGACAACACCGGACTCCCTCATCCCTCAGCGGGTGGCCAACACGGCTGCTGCTGGGAGCAACATAGGGGACGCCGTCCCCCGTCCTGTGACGGTGACCACATGTGGTCACCGCCACAGGACGGAGAACGCGCCGGAGACCGGGAACACCCCCGCGGGGCGCCCTTCCCGCGTCACCCGGTGCCCTCACACGGCTCCGCGCACCGTGGGTCCCACCGGTCGCGGCCCCGAAGCCCTCTCCCGGGGACATCCTCCCCCGGACCGCTCGCCGCGCCGTGACGCCGCGCCCTCAGGCCCCCTCGGAAGCCTCTCGGGGCTCCCTAGGGAGCCTGCTCGTCTTCCTCACCGTGCTCCCCGGCCCCCTCGGAGGGCTCGGCGCTCTCCTCCGGGGCGTCGGGGACCCCGTCGACGTAGATCTCGCCGGGGGTCGTGGTCCCGAGCAGCTGGGACACCGTGACCATGGTGTACCCGTGCTCGTCCAGATCCCGGATGATCGCGCGGGAGGCGTCGATGGTCGTGCCGTGGATGTCGTGCATGAGGATGATCGCCCCGTCCGAGGCTCCCTCCACCGCCCGGTCGTGGACCAACGAGGTTTTGCGGTCCTTCCAGTCGAGGGTGTCCACGCTCCACAGGATCTGGGCCAGGCCCATGTCCGCGGTCACCGAGGCCACGCTCTCGTTGGTCGAGCCGTAGGGCGGGCGCATGAGGTCCATGCTGTAGCCCGTCTCGCGGTACACCAGTGCCTGCACGACGTCCAGGTCCGAGCGCACCCCTCCCGCGCCCAGACCGGCCAGGTCGGGGTGGTTCAGGGTGTGGTTGGCGATCTCGTGCCCCTCGGCGTAGGCGCGCCGCACCGTGTGCGGGTGCTCCATGACGGGGTTGCCGGTGACGAAGAACGTGGCCCGCGCGTCGTACTCGGCGAGGGCGTCCAGCAGTTCGGGGGTGCGCCCGCCGGGGCCGTCGTCGTAGGTCAGCGCCACGCACTTGGTGTCGGGGTCGGAGCAGTCGACGCCGGAGTCCACCGCGGACACCTGTCCGGGCACGGGTCCGTCCTCCTGGCCGTCCTTGTCGGCCTGGGGCGGGGCGGCGATGGAGAAGTCCTCGACGCCCACGGTCGCGGCGTCGCGCACGCGCAGGCCCAGCTCGGACAGCAGGCCCTCGGCCTCACCGGCGTCCACCACCGCGCGCGTGCGGCCCTCCTCCGCCGGGGCGACCTGCCCGGCGTCGAACTCCACGACCAGGTCCCCGTCGGGGTTGAAGCCCACCGAGTCGTACAGGGAGCTGATCGGATGGATGACGTCGGGGTCGGCCGACCCCTCCCCGCCGTCCCCGTTCCCGACGGCGCCGCGCACCAGGCCGTTGAGCTCCTCCAGCTGTTCCTGGCCGCCGACCAGGGCGGCGGAGGGGTGGTGCGCCGCGGTCGCGGTGTCGTACCAGTAGGTGGTGTACCCCTCCCGGGACCCCTCGGAGTCGGTCTCGACCCGGGTCATGCGGACCCCGAGCAGGCCGTCGCGCGCCGCGGTCAGGTTCCACCCCGCCTCGAAGGAGACCGCGCCGGGGTTGGCCGCCTCGAAGGCGTGTACCTCGTCGGTCAGTTCACGCTCCAGGAAGTCGGCCAGCGGTTCGGCGTTGGGGATCACCGGGTAGGTCACCGCGACGGAGACATCCCCGTCGTAGGGCAGCTCGGCCTCCTCCACGCCCGCCACGGCGGCCGCGTCCACCTCGGTCAGCCCGTCGGGATCACCGGAGGCCGGGGGCGGCGGTTCGCTCTCGGAGACCGGCGCTCCGTGCGTCTGCTCCGGGGGTTCGGACTCGCCGGAGGAGCGGGTGGCCAACAACACCATGCCCGCCAGTACCGCCAGGGCTACCACGACCGTGATCAGGGGGTGGTCCGGTGCCATGGCGAGGCGGGACTGCTTATTCACGAGGGAATCTCCACGTTCATCGCTCAGACGAACGTCCGCGGGGAGCAGAGGGGAGGCTCACCCGCGCAACGCTTGACTTCGTGTGTGACGCCGACCGTGGGACGGGGGTTCTCACCGTTCGGGTCGGTCGCATGGGGCCGCACGCCGAGTACAGGGGCGGGGGCCCTCCCTATACTTGCAGCCGTGGAAGGTACATGATCCACCTCGCGGGCCCGGCCCGGACGGGGCGGAACCATGTCGCAAGAGGGAACCCGGTGCGAGTCCGGGACTGCCCCGCAGCGGTATGGGGGAACGAACGTCGCCATGAGCACTGGTAGTGCCGGTCACGAGGACCGGAAACCGGGAAGCGGCGGCCAGTAGGAGGAGCGGTGTCCGCACCGCCCGCGCCCCCGAGTCCGAAGACCTGCCTCCACCCGGCGGCGCACCCGCGGCGCCGGTGGTCCCGCGCCCCGAGGGAGGGCCGGAGGCGGTGGCAGGTCCGGTGCGCGCCGGAGGCGCGCCCGTCGGCGTGCCCGCCCCTCTCCTCCCCCTCGCGGCCGGTACCCGGCTTTCGACGAGGGAGAGAAGCTCATGACCACGACCCCCACGCCGTCCGCGGCCCCGGGCGGGCCCCGCCCCTCCGTGCGCTCCACCGTGCACGGCTACCCGCGCATCGGCCCCGACCGCGAGCTCAAGCGCGCCTGCGAGTCGTACTGGAGGGGCCGCACCACCGCCCGTGAACTGGACGCGGTCGCCGCCGAGCTGCGCCTGGGCGTCTACGCCCAGCTGCGCGAGGCCGGTGTCGACGACATCCCCTCCAACACGTTCTCCTACTACGACCACGTGCTGGACACCGCGGTCCTGTTCGACCTGGTCCCCTCCCGTTTCGCCCCGCCCGCCGCCGCGCCGGACCGCGAGGAGGAGCTGCGCCGCTACTTCGCGCTCGCCCGCGGCGAGCAGGGCGCTCCGCCGCTGGAGATGACCAAGTGGTTCGACACGAACTACCACTACCTGGTCCCCGAACTCTCGCCCGGCACCCGCCCCCGCCTGGTGGGCGACAAGCCCGTCGCCGAGTTCCGCGAGGCCGCCGAGGCGGGTTTCCACACCCGCCCGGTCCTGGTCGGCCCGCTCACCTTCCTGATGCTGGCCAAGCCCGCCGACGGCGCACCCGGGGGCTGGGAGCCCGTCCAGTTGCTCGACCAGCTCCTGGACGCCTACGCCCAGCTGCTCGGCGACCTGCGGGCCGCGGGCGCCACCGAGGTCCAGTTGGACGAGCCGATCCTGGCCACCGACGAGGGCCGCGCCGCCGTCGGCCACCTGGAGCGCGCCTACCAGCGCCTGGGGTCGGTCACTGACCGCCCCTCCCTGCTGGTGTCCACCTACTTCGGCTCCATCGGCTCCGCCGCCCTGCGCGTCCTCAAGGACTCCGCGGTCGAGGCGGTCGGCCTGGACCTGGTCACCGACGGCGAGGGCGTGGACGACCTGGTGCGGGTCTCCGGCCTGGGCGCCACCCGCCTGGTCGCGGGCGTGGTGGAGGGCCGCAACGTCTGGCGCACCGACGTTCCGGCCGCCGTGGCCACGCTCGGCACCCTGCTGGCCCTCGCCGACGAGCTCACCGTGAGCACCTCCTGCTCCCTGCTGCACGTACCCCTGGACCTGGACGCCGAGACCTCCCTGGCACCCGGGCTGCGCGGGGCCCTGGCCTTCGCCAGGCAGAAGGCCCAGGAGACGGCCCTGCTCGGCCGCGTGCTGTCCGAGGGGGCCGAGGCCGAGTACACCGGACAGGGCGGCGTCCGTCCCCCCGCCTTCACCGACGCGCGCGTACGCGCCCGGCTCGACGCCCTGGGCCCGGACGCCTACGAGCGCCCGCAGGAGCGGGGGAGGCCCACCGACACCCCGCTCACCACGACCACCATCGGATCCTTCCCCCAGACCGCCGAGCTGCGCCGCGCCCGCGCCGCCCACCGCGGGGGCGAACTGGCCGAGGAGGCCTACAAGGACGTCCTGCGCGAGGAGATCGACCGCGTGATCGCGCTCCAGGAGGAGATCGGCCTGGACGTGCTCGTGCACGGCGAGCCCGAGCGCAACGACATGGTCCAGTACTTCGCCGAGCAGCTGGAGGGCTACGCCACCACCCGGAACGGGTGGGTGCAGTCCTACGGTTCGCGGTGCGTGCGCCCGCCGATCCTGTTCGGCGACGTCTCGCGCCCCGCGCCGATGACGGTCGAGTGGACCACCTACGCACAGTCGCGCACCGACAAGCCGGTCAAGGGCATGCTGACCGGGCCTGTCACCATGCTCGCCTGGTCGTTCGTGCGCACCGACCAGCCGCTCGGTGAGACCGCCCGCCAGGTGGGCCTCGCGCTGCGCGACGAGGTCGCCGACCTGGAACGCGCCGGGATCCGCCACATCCAGGTGGACGAGGCGGCCCTGCGCGAACTGCTGCCGCTGCGCTCGGAGCACCGGGAGCGGTACCTGGACTGGGCGGTGGGTTCCTTCCGCCTGGCCACGTCGGGGGTGTCGCCGTCCACGACCGTCCACACGCACATGTGCTACTCGGAGTTCGGGCTGATCGTCGGCGGCATCGAGGCGCTGGACACCGACGTCACCAGCGTGGAGGCGGCCCGCTCGCGCATGGAGCTGGTGCGGGACCTGGGCGGTCGGGGCTACAGGCGCGGGATCGGCCCGGGCGTGTACGACATCCACTCCCCGCGGGTGCCCTCGGTGGAGGAGATCGAGGGGGCGCTGCGCCTGGCGGTCGCGCACGTCGACGCCCAGAACCTGTGGGTGAACCCCGACTGCGGCCTCAAGACGCGCGGCTACGTCGAGGCCGAGCAGGCCCTGCGCAACATGGTCGAGGCGGCCCGCCGGGTGCGCGCCGACCTGCCGGGCGTCTGACCACCGGGGGCTGACACGCGAGAGGGGGCCGCGGCGAACGCCGCGGCCCCCTCAGGCCGTGTCCGGTCAGCTGTCTCAGCTGCCGACCAGGGCCAGCGCCTCGGCGCCGGCGTTGAGCATGATCTCCTCGACGTTGTCGGGCATGACCAGATCCTCGGCGGAGGCCCCCTCGGTGAAGGGCGGGTGCAACTGGTACTGGACCCGGACGTTGAGGTTGGCGGTGCGGATCAGCAGCGTGGCCTCGGGGATGTCCTCGCCCAGGAAGTCGTACTTGGTGAGGACGTAGTGGGCCTCGTCGCCGAGGTCCACCTCCTTGTCCTCCTCCACGTTCGCGGAGTCGTAGAAGGTGTTGTAGTCACCCTCGCCCCTGAGCTCCTGCACCCCGGACTGGAAGTCGGTGGTGGCGGCCTCGACGGAGTCGGCGGCGGAGTAGGGGACCTGGTAGCTGATCTCGAACATCGCGTAGCTCTCGGACGGGTTGCCCTCCGGGGCGGCCCCTTCCAGGCTCTCGCAGTAGGAGTTGTTGTCCTGGACGTACTTGTCGCCCTCGTCCTGGATCAGGAAGTCCGAGAGCACCTGGTCGGTGAAGGCGTCGCAGGGCTCGGCGGGCACCGCGTAGGGGGGCTCGCCCGCGGGGGCCGCGTCGGGGGTGGGCTCGGTCGTCTCCTCGCCGCCGGTAGTCGCCTCCGCGGTCGGGGAGGGCTCGGGCTCGGGCGCCACGGTCTGCTGTCCGCTGCCGTTGGTGACGAGCACGACCACGACCGCGATGACCAGGACGATGATCACGGCGCCGCCGCCGATCACGACCCACAGGCCCGCCTTGCTGCCGCCCTGGGGCTGCTGCGGCGGAGGGGGGTATCCGGGGCCGCCGGGGCCTCCGCCGTAGGGCGGCTGGCCGCCCCCGTACATCTGCTGCTCCTGGGGGCCGGGGAAACCCGCGGGGCCGCCGTAGGGCGGCTGTCCGCCGGTGCCGGGGTCACCGTAGGGGGCGCCGTGGGGCGGCTGTCCGCCGGTGCCGGGGTCACCGTAGGGGGCGCCGTGGGGCGGCTGTCCGCCGGTGCCGGGGTCACCGTAGGGGGCGCCGTGGGGCGGGCCGTAGGGCGGCTGGCCCCCACTGCTGTCCCCACCGCCGTATGGGTTCTGCGGCGGCTGGTTGTATGGTCCGTTTTCGCTCATGGCTCCCCTCGCCCGTGTGTGATGACCGTGTTGTCTGGGACGCGTGTGTGCGCCGTTGGGTTCTCACGGCTTCCCGTGCGACCCCGGAAGGGACACGGTGACCGTGTGGGGGGAGGCGCACCTGTCGCCACTGCCGTCCCGCGGGCGAGGGCGGGGGAGTGGGCGGGCGTTCCCCGCCTCCGTGCGGAGGTTGCGGTGGACCGGGGGACCGACCACCGGGGGCGGTGGCCGGATGAGGCCGAAGACGTCCTTCGGCCCGGGCCGGGACGTGTGCATCCTAGCCGCGAGTGGTGTCACCTGGGCAGGTCAGACCGGGGGTAGCAGGGTGAATCGTCACTGTTTTGTGTCGGTTGTGCAGGAGTTCATCCCGCACGTGACGCAATCGTGACGCCGTTCCCCGCGCGGTCGCGTCCCGCGCGGGGTAATGGGGCGTCCGTCGCGGGCACCGTCGGATCAGAACATCGAGATGTGCACGTGGTCGAAGTGGTTCTCGGTGATGCTGCCGCGGTCGGCCATGTCGCGCCAGCCCTCGCCGCCCCGGCGGATGTCCCAGATCTGCTGCCGGTAGATGATGTACATGATGCCCAGGCGGTCGGCGTTCTCCCTGGCCCACTCGGCGATCGCGTAGCCGCGGTCGACCTGCTCGGGGATGGGGGTGTTGCCGTTGGGGTCCACCATGAAGTCGCAGGCGCGGCCCTTGGGGTGCTCGCCGACGACCCAGCCGCCGACCGCCCGGTAGCAGCCCACACCGCCGTACTCGGTGCCCTCGCCGAACTCCTCGATGATCAGCTCACGCATCTGCTCGGTGCGCGGGGTGATGTTGAGCGGGCCGCCCATCGGCTGCACGGGGTGGTCAGCGATCATCTCCTGGACCTCCTCGCGGCGCCCCTCCAGCTCGTCCAGGTCCTCCTCGGCCTCGGCCAGCTGCTCCTCGGCGTTCTCCTGCGCGGTCTCGTCGCGCTCCAGGGCCTGGCTGAGCTGGTCGATCTTGTCCTGGTTGCTGGTGGACAGGTAGTCGATCACCACCGCGCGGTCGATGACCTCGTCGGGCTCGGTCTCGACGAACAGCGACATCGACAGGCCGATCCCGCTGCTGGTGTAGGTGGCCACCGCCAGGGCGCGCACCTGCTCGCGCGCGGCGTCCACGTCCTCGCGGGTGCTCTGGGCCCGCTCCTCGGCGCGCTCGACCTCCTGGATGACGCCCTCCATGTCGCGCAGCTCGCCGTTGAACTCCTCGCTCAGGGCCTCCGCGCGGTCCTGGAGGGCGCTCATGTCCTCCGGCTCACCGGGCACCGGCGCCGCCACGGCCGTGCCCTGGGGCGCGAACAGGAAGCTCCCCAGCACGGCCACGGCCAGCGCCGCCACACGCGCGCGGCCCGGGCGCACGGCGGCGGGAAGGAGCCCCGCCAGGGCCCGGGCGCGGTCCGGCCAGCTGAGTTCGGGAGGGTCGGGAGCCCAGAAGTCGGCGAAATCGTCCACTCGGCTCAGATCGTCGGGCTGCACGGTGTGGTCGCTCCTCGTGCCCGCGCGGCCCCCGGGCACGGGAGCGGAGCGGGCGCTGTTTCTCGTCGTTTCCCAAGCGGGGCCGACAGCCGCGGGAGCGGCCTCCGGCCCTGGCCTCTCGCGCACGCCCGGGGGCCGGGGGCGAGAGTAACGGGACCGTCATGAGTGTAGGCACTCGCGCGGGGATTCGGGAGGGACGGGACGAATACACCGTGCCGAGGGAGCCCCGGTGTGGTGGATGTAACCCGGGCCGAACAGCGAAATCCGGTGAACCGACCCTTTTCCCCGTGATTGAGTAGGAAACGTGAAGGCTTCCGCGTACGACCCAGCGACCACCGCGCCCACGCGGTCGGACACCGCCGAGCGGTGTCTGCCGCTGCCCGGCGGACGCTGTCGTGTCCGCCCGGTCCCGTGGAGCCGTCCTCAGCCCCCGGACAGCGGGGAGTAGGGGAGACCGCCGCCGAGGGCGGCGCGTCCCCGAACCGGCCGCCCCGCGCGTGCGCGCCACCGCTGTCGGCGCCCGCCCGACCACCGGCGCGCCGTCGCCCGCGCCCGCGGGGCGCTCCGTACGCTCGAACACGGGCGACGGGCCCGTGCCGGATCCCCGCCGGGCGCCACACCACCGCCAGACGTCGATGGGAACACCGTGATTGACGCAGTGGGCCTCCACAAGGCCTACAGGTTGAAGAAGCACCGGGTGACCGCCCTGGACGGGGTCGACCTGCACGTCGAGCCCGGCGAGATCTTCGGTGTCGTGGGCCAGAGCGGTGCGGGCAAGAGCACCCTGCTGCGCTCGGTCAACCTCCTGGAGCGCCCCGACGCCGGAACGGTCCGGGTCGACGGCGAGGAGCTCACCGCGCTGCGCGGCGCACGGCTGCGGGTGGCCCGCCGCCGCATCGGCATGGTGCACCAGCACTTCGCCCTGCTGTCCTCGCGCACCGTCGCGGGCAACGTGGCCTTCCCCATGGAGGTCTCCGGTGTCGACCGCGCCCGCCGCAGGAGGCGCGTGGGCGAACTCCTCGAACTCGTGGGCCTGGGGGACAAGGCGCGCGCCTACCCCTCCCAGCTCTCCGGCGGCCAGAAGCAGCGGGTGGGTATCGCCCGAGCGCTGGCCTCCGACCCCAAGGTGCTGCTCAGCGACGAGGCCACCTCCGCGCTCGACCCGGCCACCACCGACGCCATCCTCGCCCTGCTGCGCCGCCTGCGCGACGAGCTGGGCCTGACCATCCTGCTGATCACCCACGAGATGGACGTGATCAAGCGGATCTGCGACTCCGCGGCGATCATGGAGAACGGCGCGTTCCTGGAGTCGGGCCGGGTGCTCGACCTCATCGGCACCCCCGGCTCGCTGCTGGCGCGCTCGCTCTTCCCGCTGCCCGCACACGGCGGACCCGACACGGTCTACGTCACCTACCCGCGCTCCTTCGACGAGCCGCTCATGTCCGAGCTCACCCGCCGCTTCGACGTGGACGTCAACATTCTGGGCGGCGGCGTGGAGGAGGTCGCCGGGCAGTCCGTGGGCCGCCTGAGCGTCGACCTGCGCGGCGACCGCCGCGACCAGGCGCTCGCCTACCTGTCCGAGCACGGCCTGCTGGTCGAGGAGGCCCGCAAGTGAGCACCAACCCCGCAGACGTCCTCCACCTCGCCGCCGCTGCCGGGGGAACCGGCCCCTGGGACGCCGTCGTCGCGTTCGTCCAGGCCTGGCCCGCGATGTGGCCCGACCTGTGGCTGGGCACCCTGGACACCGTCTACATGGTGTGGTGGGCCACCGTCGTCAGCGTCCTGTTCGGCCTGCCGCTGGGCGTGCTGCTGGTGGCCACCGACCGGGGCGGGCTCATCCCCGCCCCCGCGGTGCGCGCCGTGCTCAGCGCCGTCGTCAACATCGGCCGCTCGCTGCCGTTCATCGTCCTGATGGTGGCGGTGCTCGCCCTGACCCGCCTCCTGGTGGGCACCACCCTGGGCCCCACGGCCGCGATCGTGCCCCTGAGCATCGGCGCGATCCCCTTCTTCGCCCGCCTGGTGGAGACCTCCCTGCGCGAGGTGGACCGCGGGGTCGTCGAGGCCGCGCACGCCATGGGCACCCGCCGCGTCACCATCGTGGGCAAGGTGATGCTGCCCGAGGCCATGCCCGGACTCATCGCGGGCCTGGTGATGACCGTGGTCACCCTCATCTCCTACTCGGCGATGGCCGGAGCCATCGGCGGCGGCGGCCTGGGCGACCTGGCCATCCGCGAGGGCTACCAGCGCTTCAACGACCACTACCTGTGGGCCACCGTCATCCTGCTCATCGTCATCGTGCAGATCGCGCAGAGCCTGGGCGACCTCCTGGTGCGCCGCCTGGCGCGGCGCTGACGCGACCGGGTACACACAGAAGAGCAGCCCCCTCCCCCCACGAGTTGTCCTGACGGCACGGAGGGAGACGGCGATGACCGAAGACGCGAGGAGGCGCGCGGCGCAGGGCACCGCTGCCGCGGCGACGGCGGCGGTGCTGCTGGCGGCCTGCGGCAGTCCCAGCGAGCGGGCCCAGGAGGAGACCGGCGGGGAGGACGTGACCGTCCTGAGGATCGGCGCCACCCCGACGCCGCACGCCGAGATCCTGGAGTTCGTCGACGAGAACCTGGCGGCCGACGCGGGCCTGGACCTGGACGTGTCCGTGTACACCGACTACAACCAGCCCAACGCGGCGCTGGCCGAGGGCGAGCTGCACGCCAACTACTACCAGACGCGGCCGTTCCTGGAGGAGTACCTCCAGGGCAACCCGGACGCGGACCTGAGCTACGTGACGGACGTGCACCTGGAGGCCTTCGGCGTCTACTCCCAGGAGCTGTCCGACCTGGCGGACCTGCCCGAGGGCGCGCAGATCGGCGTGCCCAACGACACCTCCAACATGGGCCGGGCACTGGACCTGCTCGACACCGAGGGCGTCATCACCCTGGCCGACACGGGCGACGGGGCGCCCTCGGTCGACGACATCGAGGACAACCCGCTCGACGTCACGATCACGCCGGTGGAGGCGGCCCAGCTGCCGCGCTCGCTCCAGGACCTGGACGCGGCGGTCGTCAACGGCAACTACGCCCTGGAGGCCGACCTGGTCTCCAGCGCCAACGTGCTGGCCTGGGAGGAGACCGAGGACAACCCCTACGCCAACGGGCTGGTGGTGCCCACGCACGACATCGGCGACGAGGAGATCGCCCGGCTCGACGAACTCCTGCACAGCGACGAGGTGCGCGCGTTCATGGAGGAGCGCTGGCAGGGCGTCGTGGTCCCCGTCGGCGGTGAGGGCACCTGAGGGTGGCGTCGGTCGGGTCGTACGGGCCGCGCCGCGGGATCCCGCGGCGCGGCCGCCGCGGCACGGTGCGGAGCCGTCGCCACCACCGTTTTCCCGTAACGTTTGGATTGCGGTGCGAGGGCTCTTGATTGACATCGAGGGTACTTCTCTGTTTCTTTTATGGGAGCGCTCCCAAACGATGTCCCCTCGTCATGGAAGGTGCGTACACCAGCAGTGAGCAACCGCAACGATTTCCCTGAGGGCTTCCTCTGGGGGGCGGCCACCGCCTCGTTCCAGATCGAAGGCGCCACGACCGCCGACGGCCGAGGCCGCAGCATCTGGGACACCTTCGCCGAGACACCCGGCAAGGTCCTGGGCGGAGACACCGGCGACCCCGCCGACGACCACTACCACCGCTACGCCGACGACGTCGCGCTCATGAGCCAGCTCAACCTGGGCGCGTACCGCTTCTCCGTCGCCTGGCCGCGGATCATCCCCGAGGGCACCGGCGCCGTGAACCAGGCCGGGATCGACTTCTACGACCGCCTGGTGGACACCCTCCTGGCGGCCGGGATCCAGCCCTGGGCGAC
Source organism: Nocardiopsis deserti (assembly GCF_008638355.1). NCBI lineage: Bacteria > Bacillati > Actinomycetota > Actinomycetes > Streptosporangiales > Nocardiopsidaceae > Nocardiopsis > Nocardiopsis deserti. The sequence continues at coordinate 18,915 of NZ_VWVS01000015.1, forward strand.
CCTCTACCACTGGGACCTGCCCCAGCCGCTGGAGGACGCGGGAGGCTGGCCCCACCGCGACACCGCCTACCGCTTCCGCGACTACGCCCAGGTCGTCGCCGAGGCCCTCGGTGACCGCGTCAGCAACTGGATGACCATCAACGAGCCCTGGTGCTCGGCGTTCCTCGGCTACGAGAACGGCCACCACGCGCCGGGCCACAAGGACCCGGCCGCGGCCCTGGCCGCCGCCCACCACCTGCTGCTGGGCCACGGCCTGGCGGTCGAGGCGATCCGCTCCACCGGGCACCCCGCCCGGGTCGGCCTCGCCCACAACCAGGCGGTCATCCGGCCCCACGGCCCCAGCGCCGCGGACGCCCGCGCCGCCCGCCGCGCCGACGGCGTGCGCAACCGCATCTTCACCGACCCCCTGCTCAAGGGCCGCTACCCCGCGGACGTCAGGGAGGATCTCGCCGACGTCAGCGACTTCTCCTTCATCCAGGACGGCGACCTGGACATCACCTCCGCCCCCATGGACTTCCTGGGCGTCAACTACTACTCGCCCGAGTTCGTCGCCGCCTCCGCCAAGGGCCTGGACCCGGCGCTGGTCAGCGGTGAGGGCGGTGCCTGGCTCGGTGCCGAGCCCGAGGAGGTGCACGTCTCGCAGGGGCTGCCCGTCACGCACATGGGCTGGGAGATCGACCCCACCGGCCTGTACGACGTGCTCGTCCGCCTGGCCGGGGAGAGCGGCGGCATCGACCTCTACGTCACCGAGAACGGGTGCGCCTTCGAGGACACCGTCACCGACAGCGGCGAGGTCAACGACACCGACCGGATCGACTACTACGAGGGCCACCTGAGGGCGGCCAGGGAGGCCGCCCTGTCCGGAGTTCCCCTGCGCGGTTACTTCGCCTGGTCGCTCCTGGATAATTTCGAGTGGGCGTGGGGATACTCCCGCCGTTTCGGCATCGTGCACGTCGACTACGAGACGCAGCGCAGGACCATCAAGGACAGCGGTCACTGGTACGCCGAACTGGCCAAGACGGGGCAGTTCCCCGAGCGTTAGGACACGTCCGGCGTACGCTGCCCCTCGCGTGGCGGGGTAGGTGTCCGCCGAGCACGTCCTGCATCGCGCCGGACCGCCGCCGCGCACGCGGCGGCGGTCCGGCGAACCGCGGAAGGATCGTGGGGTGTCCCCAGGGGCACCCCACACAGTCGTTCCGGGCGGGTATGACCGTGGATGCCCGTCGCACACGCCGCCGCCCCGGGGAAGCAGTCCCCGGGACGGCGGGACACGATCCCAGAGGGAGCCTCGAAGTGGCCAAGATCGGTGGTGGTCGGAAGCGTCCGACCCTGGAGATGGTGGCGCAGCGCGCCGGGGTCGGACGTGGGACCGTCTCGCGGGTGATCAACGGGTCCGCGCAGGTGAGCCCCCGCACCCGGGAGGCCGTGCACGCCGCGATCGCCGAACTCGGCTACAGCCCGAACCAGGCCGCGCGCACCCTGGTCACCAGGCGCACCGACACGATCGCGCTGGTCGTCTCCGAGCCCCGGGACCGGCTGTTCTCCGACCCCTTCTTCGCCGACATCATCCGCGGCGTGAGCTCGGTCCTGCACGAGCGCGACCTCCAGCTCATGCTCACCACGGCCCGGACCGAGGCCGAGCACAAGCGCGTGGGCGACTACCTCAGCGGCTTCCACGTGGACGGAGCGCTGCTGATCTCCCTGCACAGCGACAACCCGCTCTCGGCCCGTCTGGACGAGGCCGGGGTGCCGGTCGTCCACGGCGGTCGCCCGCACTCGCCCGAACAGCCCGCGCCCTACTGCGTCGACATCGACAACATCGGCGGGGCACGGATGGCCATCCGCCACCTCCTGGACCGCGGGTGCCGACGGGTGGCCGCCATCACCGGCCCCCTGGACATGAACGCCGGTGTGGAGCGCCTGCGCGGCTACCGCGAGGTCATGGCCGCCGCCGGGCTGGAGGTCGACGACAGGCTCGTCGTGCAGGGCGACTTCAGCGTTGAGGGGGGAGCCGAGGCGATGGAGCGGCTCCTGGACACCGGGTTGGAGCCCGACGCGGTGTTCGCGGCCTCCGACATGATGGCGCTCGGCGGACTGCGGGTGCTGCGCGCACGCGGCCTGAGCGTGCCCGGGGACGTGGCCCTGGTGGGCTACGACGACACCGTCATGGCCCAGCACAGCGACCCGCCGCTGACCACCATCCACCAGCCCACGGTGCAGATGGGACAGGAGATGGCGCGGCTCCTGGTGGACGTGGCGATCCCGCGCACGACGGAGGCCGAGACCGTCATGCTCGGCACCCACCTGGTCGTCCGCGAGACCGGCTGAGCCGCGGGGCGTCCCGGCGCCGCCGGGACCCGCGCACGCACCGCCCCGCAGCGTTCTGACCCGCCCGTTCACGCCCTCCCAGGTGGACGCGGCGCGGTGACTGTGCGAGGCTGGTCGCGATTTCGCGGGAGACGGTGGGAGCGCATGGAGCGGGAACCGACACACAGCCGGTGTGCGATTTCCTCGTGCGGATGGTGTGAGCGGGACGGCGTCGACTGCCGGTTCTGCTCCGGCACGGGCTGGTGGCGACCCGAGCGGCCGCACCGCGACGGCAGCGGGGTGATCGTCTGGCTCCGCGTCGACGAGCCCTGCCGCGGGTGCGCGGGCACGGGCAAGGAGCACAGCCCCACCGCCGCCCTCTGAACGGGGGCACGCCGCCCCTTCCGCGGTGGACAAGGAGAAGCACATGCGCTGGGTGACCTATCTGTCGCCGAGCGGCGGCAGCGAGCGCGTCGGAGCCCTGGACGAGGGCGACGTGCTGGGCAGCCCCGACCCCGTCCGCCTCGCCGACCTGCTGGAGGCGGGCGGTGACGTCCTGGCCGGTGCCCACGAACGCGCCGTCGCCGAACCGATCGAGATCATCGTCGAGCCGGAGGCGCGCATGTGCGCCCCGCTGGTCCCGGCGGAGCCGGTGCCGGTCCGGGCGGGCGACGAGGTCTGGCAGGTCCCCCCGGAACTGGTGCGGGGCTCGGACGACGCCGTGCCGCCCCGGGCGCGCTCGGCCCGCGTGGGCGTGGCCGCCGTCGCCGGGGGAGGGGCGTCGGTGAGCGCCTACACGCCCGCCTGCCTGTGGCTGGACGGCGCGGGGCAGCCGGTGCAGCTGACCCTGGGGCCGGTGCTGACCACCGCCGACGAGGTGCCGGGGGAGCCGCTGGGCGTGAGCGCCTCGGTGGAGGAGGGGGAGCTGGGCCGCGGCCTGGTGGACCCCGCGCACGCGTGGCTGGTGTCGGGCTCGGGGCGGGTGCGCGCGCTGCTGCCGGTGGCGACCCCGCCGCTGGAGACCGACGACGAGCTTTTCGTGGACGCCGACGTCCTGGGCACCTTCGAGGTCCGTGTCGGCTCCCAGGTCTGACCGCGGCCGCGGCGCTCCCCGGTGGACTGGACGGAAACGTTGCTGGTGTGTCAGGAGGGTTCTGACCTGCGATGATCTTGTACTTATAGCCGATGTCGGCGCTCGAACCCCGCTATAAGTACAAGATCACGGCGGAGGGGGGCGGGCGCGGCGAACCTTCGCGGTCACGGCCCTACGGCGTGAACTCCCAGTGCCAGGGTTCGAAGCCGCCGCGGGCCCAGGGCGGGTTGTGCCAGCCGTGGGCGGGCGCGTGGGCCAGCATCCACCGGTGCTCGGCGGTACCGAGGGTGTTCACGCCGCCGCACAGGTCCACGGCCAGACCCAGGCCGTGCTGGCTCGTCCCGGGCCGGGCGGCCATACCGGGCACCATCTCCTGGAACAGGCGCACCTGCTCGTGGTAGGGCCGGTAGGAGTCGGCCACGCACATCGGCCGTCCGAACGCCTCGCGGTAGTCGCCGTCGAGTTCGATGAAGGCCTCGGCCGCGTCGGCGCGCAGCCGCTCGCCGGGCTGGGGCAGGGGGCACAGCACCGACTCCGGGATCCGTCCGTTGGCGTGGGCTGTCGCGACGCCCCCGGTGCACCCGTGGTCGGCGCTCTCCGCGACGGGAATTCCCTCCCCGCTGCCCTTTTCGTCGTTGTGCCAATCGGCATTGTCGTCTTTTTCGTCCTCCGCCGATCCCACGGAGGAGTTCGCGGCCCGCGCGTCGCGCAGCGCCTCCTCGCGCCGCCTCTCCGCGGCCTCGGCGTCGCGCACCTCCGCCAGCCGGGCCTCCAGCCGGGTCTGCTCCTCCAGCAGGTCCTCCAACGCCGCCTCCTGGTCGGCCACGGCCTCCACCGCGTCCTCCCGGGCGCTCCTGGCGTCCCCGACCGCCTCGGCCTGCTCCGTCCGCGCGGTCTCGGCGATCCCGGCGAGGGTGTCGGTGGCCACCCGCGCGGCCTCGGCGCGGTCCACGTCGGCCTCCCGGTACGAACCGAACAGGGCCAGGTAGGCGCCCCGTTCGAGCATCCCGGCGGGCCCCTCGGGCCCTGCCCAGGCGTTGACCATGCCCAGCTCGCCGCCCTTGTAGGCGGTGGCGGCCTGGCGGGCGGCGGCCAGGCGGGCCGTCTCGCCGCGCTCGTCGGCCTCCCCCGCGCGCTCCTCCGCCTCGCGGCTGCGCTCGGTCAGCTCGGTGAGGCGTTCGCGCTCGGCCTCGTAGTGCTCGATCTTCTCCGACGCCTCCTGGCGCAGCGTCTCCATGCCCGCGCGCAGCGCGGCCAGTTCCACCCGCACGTTCCCCAGCGCGCTCCCCGTCGAGTCGCCGCCGTCGGAGGCGGCCCCGGGCGCGGCGGTGGAGAGGCAGAGCAGTACCGCGAGGCCGGCCGGAAGCGCGGTACTGACCGAAAAGGCGCGTACGGAGGGTCCGCGGGTTTTCCCGCGGTCGAAACCCTTCGCTTTCGCGTTGTCACCGAGCGTGTGTGATCCAGGACATGACGAGGCACGCATTTCCGCTTCCTCCCCGGGACCTGCGTCTACCGTCTTGTCACGATGTCATGTCGGTGGGGTGTTGGTGGGGAAGCTGGCGGTGTGTCCAAAAAGTTACCTCAGTCCCAGGATGGTTTCGGACGCCATCCCTGACCTGGCACATCGGCCATAATGCCGAGAATGACAGGCATTATGTACCGGTCAGGGGAAGAAGATCCCGCCGATCGCCGTCAAACCGCCGAAGCGAGTCCTTCGCGCCCATTGGTACGCTATCCACCGCACGCGCACCTACGGAGATCTTCGGGTGCGCGGCTCCTCTCATCCCAGGCGAGTCCAGCGGACAGTCTTCACATCTCCCCACATTCCCGCCGCTTCCGGCTCGGTGGACCTCGTGGTCTGTACCGATTTCCCCGAAGAGCCTTCGGTTGGAGCGGTCGTCCCTGGGGTCCAACCAGCCGCTCGAAGCGGTGACACGAAAGGTTGCGAGGGTCCGTGTCGACACGAGCGACGAAAAACGGGGCCGGCGCGCAGAGCGAGGCAGCGCAGGCCGAACATGCCGATGCCACGCCCAAGCGCAGAGCCGACTGGTGGCGGCCACGTAACTGGCGGGTGCGCTCCCGACTGGTGGCCCTCATCGTCATCCCCACCGCGGTGGCCCTGGCGCTCGGCGGCCTGCGGGTCTACGAGGCGGCGGTCTCCACCGTCACCCACGCGCACATCCAGGACCGCGCCGAGGTCGGCGTCCTCATCGTGGAGCTGGCCAACCAGCTGGGCCACGAGCGCAGCGCCAGCGCGGTCTACATCTCCGACAACGCCGACCCCGCGCGGCGCTCGGACGAGCTGCGCCAGTGGATGGAGGAGGAGCGCGACGCCTCCCGGGACCTCCAGCAGACCCTCACCGCACGCCTGGACGACATGGGCGAGGTGGACACCGAGACCGCCACGAGCCGCCTGTCCAGCATGCGCAGCCAGCTCTCCACGGTGGAAGCCCTGCGCACCGAGGTCGACGAGACCCGTATCACCGTCCTGCCGGTGGTCACCAAGTACCGCACGATCACCCGCTCGCTGACCGAGTTCAACCAGACGATGGCGGACGAGACCGGCGACACCGACCTGCGCGAGAGCGTGCGCACGCTGACCGCGCTGTCCACCGCCCGGGACCAGCTCTCCTACGAGACCGCGCTGATGGGCCACTCCCTGGCCCGCAACACGATGACCGGCGGTATCGCCAAGGCCATCGACTCCGCGCGCGCCCGCTACGAGAGCGAGATCTCCAACTTCGTCCAGTCCGCCTCCGAGGAGCAGCGGCAGATCTTCAACGACAACTTCACCGGCCTGGAGGTCAGCCAGGTCTCCACGATGCGCATGCGCGTGATGTACCGCGCCGACCGCGGCGACGACCTCACCGGTGTGACCGCCAACGACGGCCCCGAGGAGTACCGCGAGATCGCCGACGTGGCCCTGGGACGCCTCCAGACGGTCGAGGAGGGCATCGCCCAGGGCATCGCCGCCGACGCCAACACCCTGCGTGACGAGGCCATGGGCCGCGCCCTGATCGACCTCCTCGTCGTCGCGGCCGTGCTCCTGGCGGTCTTCGTCCTCACCTCCCTCGTGGTCCGCTCCCTGGTGCGCCCCCTGCGCGCCCTGGAGGACGGCGCGCGCCGGGTCGCCGAGCGCGACCTGCCCGACGCGATCAACCGGATGCAGGAGGCCGGGACGGTCCCCGAGAACGTCAAGGTCACCCCGATCGAGGTCGACACCCACGACGAGATCGGCGAGGTGGCCCGCGCCTTCGACGACGTCCACCGCGTCGCGCTCACCCTGGCCTCCGACGAGGCCGCGCTGCGCAGCAACGTCAACGCGATGTTCGTCAACCTGTCCCGCCGCAGCCAGACGCTGGTGGAACGGCAGCTGCGCCTCATCGACGGCCTGGAGCAGTCCGAGCAGGACGCCGACCGCCTCTCCGACCTGTTCCAGCTGGACCACCTCGCCACGCGCATGCGCCGCAACAACGAGAACCTGCTGGTCCTGTCCGGCCAGGACAACACCCGCAAGTGGGCGCAGCCCGTCCCGCTGGTCGACGTCCTGCGCGGCGCCGTCTCCGAGGTCGAGCAGTACGAGCGCGTCAACGTGCGCGCCCCTTCCCACATCTCGGTGCTCGGCCGCCCCGTCAACGACGTCATCCACCTGGTCGCCGAGCTGGTGGAGAACGCCACCTCGTTCTCCCCGCACGACACCGAGGTCCTGGTCAGCGCCAAGACCCTCGACAACGGCGGCGTCCAGGTCGACGTCACCGACAGCGGCATCGGCATGGCGCCGGAGGACATGGCGGGCATCAACGCCCGCCTGGCCGCCCCGCCGGTCATCGACGTCGCGGTCTCGCGCCGCATGGGCCTGTTCGTGGTCTCGCGCCTGGCCCACCGCCACGGCGTCAGGCTGAGCCTGGAGGAGGCGCACGGCGGCGGCACCACCGCGCACGTCATCTTCCCGCCGGACCTGCTGATCACCCCCGTCGAGGGCCAGCACGCCCTGGGCGGTGCGGACAGCCGTCCCGAGCTCACCTCGGGCGCGCCCAACACCTACGCCGACGCCGAGGCGGCCTTCGCCTCCACCCCGGCGCCCGTCGAGCCGAACGACCCCTGGCAGACCCAGGAGAGCGGCAGCGTCCCGGGCGACCTGGGCGGCCTGCCCAGGCGCCAGCCCACCGGGTCCCACCCCGAGGAGCACCCGCCCAGCGGGCAGGACCTGTGGGGCAACACCAGCACCGGTTCGGTGTGGGACACCACCAGGGGAGCCGGGACCACCGGAGCCTCCTCCGGCGGTGCCAACGGCCGTCCCGTCGTCGACCCCTACGACGCCTCCGAGGACGACGAGCCCCAGCGCCCGCAGCCCGAGAGCGGCGGACGCAACTTCTTCGACCCGAGCCCCCGCGGTGACTCCTTCGGCGGCGGCTCCGTGGGACGCTCGTCGGACACCGGGTCCTTCAGCAGGCCCTCCGACACGGGGTCCTTCAGCAGGCCCTCCGACACGGGGTCCTTCCGCCGCCCCACCGGCGACACGGGCGAGTTCCGCCGACCCGCCACCGACACCGGTGCGTTCCGCCCCGCGGCGAACGAGTCCTACGACGTGTTCGGCAACACCGGAGCGCAGTCGGGCGGCCACACCGGAGCCTCCTCCGACAACGGCGCCTCCGCGGGCGGCGAGGCCTTCTCCGGCAACGGCTCGGGCCAGGCGTTCGGCGGCCGCGACACCGGCTCCCACGAGCGTCCCGCCGCCAGGGAGCGCGACGACAACACCGAGACCTTCCCGGCGGTCCCCCCGTCCCAGGACGGCGGAAACTGGCGCTCCGGGGGCGTCGACTCCCGCGAGGGGTACGGCTCGACCGCCTACCTCTCCCGCCGCTACGGCGGTGCCCAGGGGCCGAACAACACCGTCGTGCCGCCCACCCCGTCGGGTGAGGAGAGCGACTCGCTGCCGATCTTCGACGCGATCGAGTCCAACTGGTTCAAGCGCCGCAGCGGCGGCCCCACGGTGGACACGACCGAGACCGGCCCGATCCAGCAGGTCCCGGCGGCCCAGGAGCAGCGCTCCCCGGCCGGTACCGACCAGGCGTCCCGCCCCGCTGCGGGGACCCGCTCCGACCAGGGGTGGACCTCCGCGGCCGACCGCGGCTGGAAGGCCGCGCGCACCGCCGCGGAGCCCCAGGCGGACGGGCTGACCACCTCGGGCTTGCCAAAACGCGTTCCCAAGGCAAACCTTGTTCCGGGGACGGCGCCCAAGCCGGAGAACTTCAAGCAGATGCCCACGCGCAGCGCGGACCGCGTCCGCAACCGCTTCTCGGGCTTCCAGAAGGGCGTCCGCGAGGGCAGGGACCGGCTCGGGGAAGGCCCGACGGAGAGGTGACCTCAGTGGAACCTGGTGGGACGGGGTCCCCCTTAATCCCAGGGGCTGGATGCAATAGCATCTACCGAGCTTCTCGGACGCGTCTTACCCACAGCTTGACGAGAGCAGAACACCAGACTCCCGGCCACCCCCACGGGAGGGGCCGGGCAGTTCGTAGAGGCAGTGCTGTCACATGCCGTGCCGGCGGTAGCAGTGCCCAGAGACCAGCCGGCGAAACTGGACAGGAGATCAGATGAGTCGACAGGTGAATGAACTCAACTGGTTGATCACTGACTTTGCCGACCGTGTCCCCGATGTCGCCCACGCGATCGTCGTCTCCTCTGACGGCCTTCCGTTGGCCTCGTCGGCGGGCTTCCCCACGGACCGGGCCGACCAGCTGGCGGCCATCGCCTCCGGCCTGTCGAGCCTGACCCAGGGAGCTGCCCGGGTGTTCGAGGGTGGAGCGGTCGCCCAGACCGTCGTGGAGATGGAGCGGGGGCTGATGCTCATCATGGCCATCAGCGACGGCTCCTGCCTCGCGGTCCTGGCGTCGGCTGAGAGCGACCTGGGTCTGGTCGCGTACGAGATGACCCTGCTCGTCGAGCGGGCGGGGCGGGCGCTGACACCAACGGCGCGCACCTCGGGAATCCACTGAACCACCACCGACAGGAGGAAGTGGTGGCACCTCACAGTAGAGATGCCGGGAGCGCCTCGTGGTTCGGACAACAGCCGAGCGGTCCCCCCACGGGGGGAATGCCGGCGGTTCCGGGCGGCGGAGATGTTCCCCGACCAATCCAACAACCGTACGACCAACGATCCGCTGCGGGGAGCGCGCCCAGTTCTCTGGTCCGTCCCTACGCGGTGACCAAGGGCCGCACCAAGCCGAAGTCGCAGCTTCCCCTGGAAGCCCTGATCTCGGCCACCGCGGCGGCCCGCAACGAGTCTGGGACGCTGACGCCCGAATGGCAGGCGATCAGCGACCTGTGCCGGGAATGGCGTTCCGTGGCGGAGATCTCCGCGCTGTTGCGGATGCCGCTCGGTGTGGCGCGGGTGCTTGTGGCGGACATGTCCGAGCAGGGACTGGTCCAGATCAGGTCCTCGCTCAACAACGACGCCCGTCCCAACACCAACCTGCTTGAAAGGGTGCTCAGTGGACTTCGCAAGCTCTAGCCCAGCCGAGGAAGGCGGTGCTGGGGGGAACGCGATGACGTCGGTCAAGATCGTCGTCGCCGGGGGCTTCGGTGTCGGGAAGACGACATTCGTTGGCTCCGTCTCCGAGATCGTGCCGCTGACCACCGAGGCGGTCATGACCAGCGCCAGCGTCGGGGTGGACGACCTCGCAAAGACGCCGGACAAGCAGACCACCACCGTGGCGATGGACTTCGGCCGCGTCTCCCTCGACTCCGACCTGATCCTGTACCTGTTCGGCACCCCCGGACAGCACCGGTTCTGGTTCATGTGGGACGACCTGGTCAAGGGCGCCATCGGCGCCGTCGTCCTGGTGGACACCCGCCGTCTGGCGGACTGCTTCCCCGCGATCGACTACTTCGAGGAGGCGCGTCTGCCCTTCATCGTGGGGATCAACGGGTTCGACGGCTACTACCCCCACGCGGCCGACGAGGTCCGGGACGCGCTGACGCTCAGCCCGGAGATCCCGATCGTCCAGGTGGACGCCCGTGACAAGGCCTCCACCAAGTCGACGCTCATCACCCTCGTCGAGCACGCCATCACGGTGGGGGACCCCGAGGGCGCGGCCGGACAGCCCACTTCCACGGGCGGCCAGAACTCCTGGCGCTAGGAGGGCCACCCGGGCCGGGGTCCCGCACAGAGCACGGCCCGGTTCCCGTCGGACGGGAACCGGGCGTCCGTGCTGGCATCATGGCGCCATGAGCTCTTCCTCCCAGCCCGACCCAGAGGCGATGACCAGGCGGTTCCGCGACGTGGCCGAGCGCGTGCTCGACTCCCTGCTCCACGACGCCCCCGAGTGGGCGCTGGAACTGGGCGACACCCGTGGCGCCTCCCGCCTGTCCGACCACTCCGCCGAGGCCGACGTGCGCCGCGTCTCGGTGCTCACCGACGCCCTCGGCTCCCTGGACGAGATCGACCCCGACCTCGTCCCCGTCGGCGACCGGGTCGACCTGGAGGTGCTGCGGACCCGCGTCAGCGCCGACCTGTGGCACACCGCGGAACTGCGCCCGCACACGTGGGACCCGCTGCTGTACTCGCCGGGCGAGGCCCTGCACGCCCTCGTGGAGCGCGAGGTCCTGCCCCTCCCCGAACGCCTGTCGGCGCTCGCCGCGCGCTGCGCGGCCCTGCCCGACTACCTCGCCACCGCGCGCTCGCGCCTGTCGGAGGGCTCCGGCATGCCCCGCGTGCACGTGGAGACGGCCCTGGCCCAGGCGGCCGGGGCCCGTGCCATGCTCGCCTCCGACGTGCCCGCCCTGGCCGCGCGGGAGTCCTCCCCGCCCTCCGACCTGGAACCGGCCCGCGAGGCCGCCCTGGTGGCCGTGGAGGAGCACGCGGCCTGGCTGCGCGACCGGCTGGAGACCGCCACCGCAGACCCCCGCCTGGGGGAGCGCGACTTCGCCGCCCAGCTCTGGTACACCCTCGACTCAGAACTCTCGCCCGAGGCGCTGCTGGTGCGCGCCGAGAGCGACCTGCTCGCCACGGAGGAGGCGATCGCCGAGACGGCGGCCGAGTACCTGGGAGGGACGCGCCGCCGCGAGGGGGTGGCCGAGGCGCTCGCCGAACTGGCCGCACGAGGCGCCACCGGCGCCGACACCGTCCGCCCCGCCTGCGCCGACGCCCTCCTGCACCTGAACGAGCGGGTGCGCGCGCTGGGCGTCGTCACGGTCCACGACGACCCGGTCCGGATCGTCCCGATGCCCGAGGCCCGCCGCGGGGTGTCGGTGGCCTACTGCGAGCCCCCCGGCCCCCTCGACCCGCGGGCAGGGGAGCAGACGACCCTGGTCGCGGTGGCCCCACCGCCCGAGGACTGGCCCGCCGAGCGCCGGGAGTCGTTCTTCCGCGAGTACAACGCGGGCATGCTGCGCAACCTGATGGCCCACGAGGCCGTGCCGGGGCACGCGCTCCAGCTCGCCCACGCCGCCCGCCACGAGGGCGGCACCCGGGTGGGCCGGGCCCTGTGGAGCGGCACCTTCGTGGAGGGCTGGGCGGTCTACGCCGAGGAGGTGCTGGCCCGCCACGGCTGGTCCGGCGACCGTCGCGAGGACCTGTCCCTGCGCCTGGTGCAGCTCAAGATGCGCCTGCGGATGATCATCAACGCGATCCTGGACGTGCGCCTGCACACCGGCGACCTCACCGAGGCCGAGGCGATCTCCCTGATGACCCAGCGCGGACACCAGGAGGAGGGCGAGGCCGTCGGCAAGTGGCGCCGCGCCCAGCTCACCAGCGCCCAGCTGTCCACCTACTACGTGGGCTACACCGAGGTCTCCGACATCGCGAGCGACCTGGCCCTGGCCCGGCCCTCGCTCACCGAGCGCGAGCGTCACGACGCGATGCTCGCCCACGGCAGCCCGCCCCCGCGCCACCTGCGCACCCTGCTGGAGCTGTAGGAGAACCGCCTTCAGAGCAGTCGGCGCCGCCAGGCGACCTCGCGGTCCAGCTGTCCCGTCTCCACGAACAGGCGCACCTGGTGCGTGTCGGGGAGCCTGCGGGCCAGCTCGCGGCGGTCGGCCTCCTCGAAGCCGAGGCCGCGCCAGAAGGGCCCCGAACGGCGGCTGAACAGCCAGGCCCGCCGCGCGCCCAGTCCGGTCGCCCGGCTGATCGCGTGGCGGGCCAGCGCGGACCCGGAGCCCGCACGGCGCCGGTCCTCCCGGACGGCCACGCTGCGGATGAGGGCGTCGCGGCCGTCGGCGCTGAGCTCGAAGCCGGTCGTGGCGGCGACGGATCCGTCGGCGTCCCGCTCGATCCACAGGCGCACCGACGGCGAGTCGAGTCCGCTCAGGGTCAGGTCGACCCCGCGCAGGAAGATGGTGAGGGCTTCGAGGTCCGCCGGAACGGCGGGACGGAGTGTGCTCACGGGCACCGATCCTACAAAGCGTCCAAAACCCCCAACGAACCGTGTGGCTGGCGGTGTGCTGGAGGCTCTACCTCCACCTCACCGGGGTAGCTGGTCCCAGCTTCCCGACCTCTTCACCCGTCGGTGCGGGTCACAGTCGAAGGGCTCACCTCCCACCCGCCGGACCGGACACCCGGACGGGCGCACACCCCGACGGGCCACACCCGCATGGTCGGGCACTCCGGCCGCCCTCCACGCGTTGGTACACCGGCGGCCGCGGCAGGCGCGACCGGTTCCCGCGGAGTTGTCCACAGGCCGGGGCGGGTTCGACGCGCGGTCGGCATCGCGCTTCTATGCTGGAGACGCGAGAGAGTACGGACAGGCGACGGAAACGGACGGGCCATGCGCGGTGCCGACAACGAGCACGGAGACGTTCCGGTCGACCCTCCCGGCACGGGCACAGGCACGGGGAGTCCCGACGGCTGGGAGCGGCTGTGGACGCCGCACCGCATGGCCTACATCAAAGGCGAGGGCAAGCCCAGCGGCTCGCGCCCCGAGGACGGGTGTCCCTTCTGCCGCGCCCCCGGACTGTCCGACCCAGAGGGCCTCGTGGTCGCCCGGGGCAAGTCGGCCTACGTGGTCCTCAACCTCTACCCCTACAACAGCGGCCACCTGCTGATCTGCCCCTACCGCCACGTGTCCGACTACACCGCCCTGGACGAGGACGAGACCGCCGAGGTGGCCTCCCTCACCCAGGCGGGCATCCGGGCGCTGGGCGCCGCCTACGGGCCGCAGGGCTTCAACGTCGGCATGAACCTCGGCGACGCGGCCGGTGCCGGGATCGCGGCCCATCTGCACCAGCACATCGTTCCCCGCTGGGGCGGCGACGCCAATTTCATGCCTGTCGTCGGCCGGACCAAGGTGCTGCCCGAGATGCTGGAGCAGACCCGGGCCAGGGTCGCCGCGCACTGGCCCAGAGACTAGGGCGCGTTCCACGGGAGCACGCGACACGCCCCCGGACGCCGCCCCGTCCCTCCACGAGTCCACCCGAACTCACCTGAGCTCATCCGAACCCACCGAACCCACCCGAGCCCACACAGCCCGGCCCCGAGCCCTCCCCGCTGCTGCGGTTCCCATCCCGATCCGCCCCCGCCGGTGCGGTTTCCACCCCCGCGACCCTTCCCGCCCTACGATTCCAAGAAGACATGCTGAGAATCCTTCGCCCCATGATCTCCCGGGTCACCACTCCGCTCGGCCGGAGCCTGGCCCGCCTCGGCCTCACACCGAACATCGTCACCATCGTCGGCGCCCTCGGCGTCGTCGTCAGCGCCCTGTACTTCTATCCACAGGGACAGCTGTACGCCGGGTCGGTCGTCGTCACCGTCTTCGTGCTCTTCGACATGCTCGACGGAGCCGTGGCCAGGGCCCGCGACAGCGCCAGCGCGTTCGGCGCCTTCCTCGACTCCAGCCTCGACCGGGTCGCCGACGCCGCCATCCTCTCCGGGCTCCTGTGGTGGTTCATCGGTGAGGGCGACGACCCCCTGCTCGCCGGACTCACCCTCTTCTGCCTGGTCAGCGGCTTCATGGTGTCCTACATCAAGGCCCGCGCCGAGGGGCTGGGCGTCAACTGCGACGTCGGCGTCGCCGAGCGCACCGAGCGCCTGGTGGTCATCCTCGTCGCCGTGGGCCTCGGCGGCCTGGACGTGCCCTACGTCCTCGCGGGCGGCCTGTGGCTGCTGGCCGCGATGAGCCTGCTCACCGTCCTCCAGCGCCTGGTGGAGACCCGCGCCCGCCTCAACGACCCCGACTACGTCGAGGGAGCCGCGGGAACCGGAGACGCCAACAGCGGAGCCTGAGCACACGGGAAACAGGGAGACGCGGGAACGGGGACACGACGTGGACGAACGCACGGCCGACCTGGCCTACACGGCGGGGTGGGCGATGATCCGCCGCACACCCGAGCGCGCGGGGCGGGCGGTGTTCCAACGCCTGGCCGACCGCTCCTGGCGCTCCCACGACGAGAGCACACGTGGCCTGGAGCGCAACCTGAGGCGCCTGGTCGGCCCCGGGGCCACCGACGCCCAGTTGCGCGCGCTCTCCCGTGCGGGCATGCGCTCCTACATGCGCTACTACTACGAGATGTTCCGCCTCCCCGCCATGAGCGAGGAGTACGTCCTGGGCCGGACCCGCGCCACCGGGATCGAGGTACTGGAGAAGCACGTCCGGTCGGGTCGCGGCGTGGTCGCCGCCCTGCCCCACATGGGCAACTGGGACCACGCCGGAGCCTGGATCGCCCTGAGGGGCACCCCGCTGACCACCGTCGCCCAGCGGCTGCGCCCCGAGAGCCTGTTCCAGCGCTTCACCGCCTACCGCGAGTCCCTGGGCATGGAGGTGCTGCCGCTGACCGGAGGTTCGGGCACCGTGGGCACCCTGGCCCGGCGGCTGCGCGAGGGCGGCCTGGTGTGCCTGCTCGCCGACCGCGACATCAGCGGCACCGGCCTGGAGGTGGACTTCTTCGGGGAGCGTGCGCGCGTGCCCGCGGGGCCCGCCGCGCTGGCCCTCAACACCGGCGCCGCCCTGATGCCGGTCTCGCTGTGGTACGACGGCCCGTACTGGAACATCCGGGTCCACGACGAGATCCCCGTCGCCGGGGGGGCCACCCGCGCCGAGCGGGTCCAGGCCACGACCCAGGAGCTGGTCCGCGTCTTCGAGGGAGCGATCGCCGAGCACCCCGAGGACTGGCACATGCTCCAGCCGGTGTTCAGCGCCGACCACGGACGTGCCGACCACGAGCGCCACGCGCAGGGCCGACCGGGCGGCGGCACCGTACCGGGTGCGGAGGGCGGGTTCCCCGCGGCGAACGGGGTAGGGGCCCCTCAAGACAGCGGGGAGAGGACCCCCGGACGAGACGAACGGAACGGGTGACCGTGGACATGCGGGTCGGCCTGGTCTGCCCCTACGCCTGGGACGTCCCGGGCGGGGTGCAGCAGCACGTCGGCGACCTCGCCGAGGCGCTCACCGGCATGGGGCACGAGGTGTCGGTACTGGCGCCGGTGGGTGACGCGGACACCGGCGCCCTGCCCGACTACCTCGTTCCCGCCGGAAGACCGGTCCCGGTGCCCTACAACGGCTCGGTGGCCCGGCTCACCTTCGGCCCCAGGGCCGCCTCGCGGGTGCGCCGGTGGATCGCCGAGGGGGGGTTCGACGTCCTGCACATCCACGAGCCGTCCGCGCCGAGCGTCTCGCTGCTGGCGTGCTGGGCGGCCGACGGTCCCGTGGTGGCCACCTTCCACACCGCCAACCCCCGGTCGCGGGCGATGGCGGTGAGCTCCCCGGCGCTGCGTTCGGCGATGGAGAAGATCAACGGCCGCATCGCCGTGTCCGAGGCCGCCCGGCGCACCCTGGTCGAACACCTGGGCGGGGACGCCGTGCTCATCCCCAACGGGGTGGCGGTGCGCAGGTTCGCGCACGCCGACCCCCTGCCCGGCTGGCCGGGCGAGGGCGGCTCGATCGGTTTCCTGGGGCGCCTGGACGAACCCCGCAAGGGGCTGGGCGTCCTGCTGGAGGCCTTCGTGCTCATGGCCTCCGAGCGCCCCGGCCTGCGCCTGATGGTGGCCGGGCCCGGCGACGCCTCGGCGGCCATGGAGGCCGTCCCCGCGCACCTGCGCGAACGCGTCGTGCTGCTGGGGCGCCTGGACGACGCCGACAAGGCGCGCGCCTACCACTCCGCCGACGTGTTCTGCGCGCCCAACCTGGGCGGGGAGAGCTTCGGCATCGTGCTGACCGAGGCGATGGCCTCCGGCGCGGCCATCGCTGCCAGCGACATCCCCGCCTTCGCCGCGGTCCTGGACGGCGGCGCCGCCGGGGAGCTGTTCGCCGCGGGCGACCCCGCCCACCTGGCCGAACGCGCCGGTGCGCTGCTGGACGCACCCGGGCGGCGCGCCGAGCTCTCGCGCGCCGCCCGCCGCGCGGTGCGCGCCTACGACTGGGACACCGTGGCCGCCGACGTCGCCCACGTCTACCAGACCGTCCTGCTGTGGGACGGGGACGGCCGCTCCGCGGGGGTGCGCCCGGACGGCGGGCCCCGGGCCACCGCCCTGCTGCACCGGGGGACGACGTGACCGCGGAACGGGGTGAACGGCCCTGACCGAGGACGTCCTCTTCGCCGCCGCCGTCGTCGGCATCCTCCTGGCCCTGATGCTGTTCGGTTTCTACCTCTCGTGGCGGGCCACCCGCCTGCACCGCCTGCACCACCGGGTCGACACCGCCCGCGCGGCCCTGGAGGCCGCCCTGGAGCGGCGCCTGGCCGCCGCGTCCGCGCTGGCCGCCGCCGACGGCACCGACGCCACGCGCGCCCTGCCCGGGGCCGCCGCGGCCGCCCGAGAGGCGCGCGACCGGCAACGGGAGCTGGCCGAGAGCGCGCTCTCGCGCACGCTGCGCGCCGCACTGGAATCTCCGGGGGCCGCCGAGCGTTCCGAACTGCTGCGGCCCCACCTGACCGAGGTGGAGGCCGCCGCCAAGGGCGTCCACATGGCCCGCACGTTCTACAACGGCGCGGTCTCCGACACCCGCCGCGCCCGCCGTTCCCGGCTGGTCCGGACGTTCCGCCTGGCGGGCACGGCGTCCCTGCCGGACTTCTTCGAGATCGACGACCAGCCGCCGCGCATCCTGCTCCTGCCCGTCGGACCCGACACCCCGTAGAGACGGGACCCGGGAAAACACCGATCTGGCCAAAACCCTCGAAAGGGGGTGGAAGTAGGATGAGGGGCTGGTCGACCTGGGTGCGCGGCGCCGACGGTGCCCGCGTACCGCCGCGTGGGGCCGTCGACTCCGCTGCCCGAAGGCAGCCCTCAGCAGAACCGAGACAACGGGAGTCCACCACCGTGGCCAACAACGCATCGAACACCTCCGACAACGCCGTCGGTACCGAGCGTGTCAAGCGCGGCATGGCCGAGCAGCTCAAGAACGGCGTCATCATGGACGTCGTCACGCCCGAGCAGGCCAGGATCGCCGAGGACGCCGGTGCCGTCGCGGTCATGGCGCTGGAGCGCGTCCCCGCCGACATCCGCAGGGACGGCGGCGTCGCCCGCATGTCCGACCCCGACATGATCGACGGCATCGTCGAGGCCGTCTCCATCCCGGTCATGGCCAAGGTCCGCATCGGCCACTTCGTCGAGGCCCAGGTCCTGGAGTCGCTCGGCGTCGACTTCATCGACGAGTCCGAGGTCCTCACCCCGGCTGACGAGGCCCACCACATCGACAAGTGGGCCTTCACCGTCCCGTTCGTGTGCGGGGCGACCAACCTGGGCGAGGCGCTGCGCCGCATCGCCGAGGGCGCGGCCATGATCCGCTCCAAGGGTGAGGCCGGTACCGGCAACGTCGTCGAGGCCACCCGTCACATGCGCTCCATCCGCGGCGAGATCCGGCGCCTGGGCACCCTGGACGAGGCCGAGCTGTTCGGCGCGGCCAAGGAGCTGCGCGCCCCCTACGAGGTCGTCAAGGAGGTGGCGGCGCTGGGCAAGCTCCCGGTCCCGCTGTTCTCCGCCGGAGGCGTGGCCACCCCGGCCGACGCCGCGCTCATGCGCCAGCTCGGCGCCGAGAGCGTGTTCGTGGGCTCTGGCATCTTCAAGTCCGGTGACCCGGCCAGGCGTGCCGACGCCATCGTGCAGGCCACCCTGCACTACGAGGACCCCGCGGTCATCGCGCGCGTGTCCCGTGGTCTGGGCGAGGCGATGGTCGGCATCAACCTGGACGACCTGTCCGACTCCCAGCGCTACGCCGGCCGCGGCTGGTAGCCGCCGCACGACGGTCGCCCGTCGCGCCCGCCATGCGGGCGGCGGGGCCGCGACCGGCCCCGCCGCCCGCTTGCAGGAGAACACGAGCCTACGTCCACGAGTGAGGCCGTACTTGACCGCCAGACCCACCATCGGCGTCCTCGCCCTCCAGGGCGACGTCGCCGAACACCTGCGCGCGCTCCAGGCCCTGGACGCGCACACCGTCAAGGTGCTCTCCCCCGACCAGCTCGACACCCTGGACGGGCTGGTCGTCCCCGGCGGGGAGTCCACCACCATGTCCAAGCTGGCCGTCCGCTACGGCCTGATGGAACCGCTGCGCAAGCGGATCGCCGCGGGGATGCCCGCCTACGGCACGTGCGCCGGGATGATCATGCTCGCCGACCGCATCCTGGGCGGGACCGCCGACCAGCAGACCGTCGGCGGGATCGACATGACGGTGCGCCGCAACGCGTTCGGGCGCCAGACCGAGTCCTTCGAGGCCGCCGTGGACATCGACGGCCTGGGGGGCGACCCCTTCGACGCGGTGTTCATCCGCGCGCCCTGGGTGGAGTCGGTCGGGCCCGGGGTCGAGGTGCTCGGTGCAGTCCCCGGTCCCGACGAGGCCGGTAGGATCGTCGCCGTACGGCAGGGCGGCCTGATGGCCACGTCCTTCCATCCCGAACTGACCGGCGACACGCGCATCCACCGCCTCTTCGTCGACATCGTGAAAGGACATTCATGAGCGGCCACTCCAAGTGGGCCACCACCAAGCACAAGAAAGCCGTCATCGATGCCAAGCGCGGCAAGCTCTTCGCCAAGCTGATCAAGAACATCGAGGTGGCCGCGCGGACCGGCGGTGGGGACCCCGACGGGAACCCGACGCTCTACGACGCCATCCAGAAGGCGCGCAAGAGCTCCGTACCGCTCGACAACATCGAGCGCGCCCGCAAGCGCGGCTCCGGCGAGGAGGCGGGCGGCGCCGAGTGGCAGACCATCATGTACGAGGGCTACGCCGCCGGTGGCGTAGCCCTGCTGGTGGAGTGCCTGACCGACAACCGCAACCGCGCCGCCTCCGAGGTGCGCGTGGCCGTGACCCGCAACGGCGGCAACATGGCCGACGCCGGTTCGGTGTCCTACCTCTTCAACCGCAAGGGCGTCGTCATCGTGTCCAAGGAGGGCACCACCGAGGACGACGTGACCCTGGCGGTGCTGGAAGCCGGTGCCGAGGACGTCGAGGACCTGGGCGACGTCTTCGAGATCGTCTGCGAGGCCACCGACCTGGTCGCCGTGCGCACCGCGCTCCAGGAGGCGGGCATCGAGTACGACTCCGCCGAGTCCAGCTTCCTGCCGACCATGGAGGTCCCGGTCGACGCCGAGACCGCCAAGAAGGTCATGCGGGTGGTGGACGCGCTGGAGGACTCCGACGACGTGCAGAACGTCTTCACCAACGCCGACATCCCCGACGAGGTCATGGCGGAGATCGGCTGACCCTTCGGAACCGACGCCTGTGGCCGCGCCTCTCGGGGCCGCGGCCACAGGCGTTTCGGGGTCCTGGCCGGTGACGCCACCCACGAACGCCGCCCATCCAGCGGTGTCGAAGGCGAGGTGTCCGTGGTCGCGGTTGACGGAGTCGCGTACCGCGTGGGCCGCGGACCCGTCGGTGAAGGGGCCTGCCTCCACGCACTGGCCGCTGCCGTTGACACGGTGACTGCTGACGTGTCAGGCGACCGGAAGGACGGTGGCCGCCTTGTCCCTGCTCATCGGAGTTCCTTCTCTGCGGCCGCGAGGAGCGCGGCGGTGTCCTGGGCGTGGAGACTGTGCTGTTGCAACCCATCGCAGGTGTCCGCGCATCGGTCCACGGCGTCGGTTTCCGGGTAGATGGAGCCAGCGGGACTCTCGATATGCGCGACCTCGGGAAACGGTTCGGCCATCTTGATGAGGGTGGGGGACCGTCCGGATAAGGGGACCGTCCGGACCGGAGTGAGCACCGACGCTGAACGGCAGCACCCGAAGATCGACGTGCGGTAGACCCACCACGTCCAGCAGGCGCCGGAGCTGTGCCGACATGACCTGTGGCCCGCCCACCGGACGCCTGAGAATGGCCTCGTCAAGAACTACGGACATACGGATCGGCTCATCGCGACCAAGAACTTGCTGGCGGTCCATGCGGAGGTCGACCCAGCGTTCGATCTCCCGTTTCGTGGAGTGCCTGTTGGCGACCAGCGTCAGCGAGCGCGCGTACGCCTCGCTCCTGCGCGCCGCCGGGATGGAGGTGGAGGGTCCCGATGTGGACGACCCCGCCCACCTCGAAGCCCGGAGGCCGGGCGGGCGGCTGACGCTGGAGGTCGACGTCAAGGAGGACCGCAGCGCCGAGTGGAGCGTCAGCGGTGACGGCGAACTCGACGCGGGCACCAAGGCCCTGGCACTGGCCGGTTTCCTGGTACGCGTGCTGGATACGGAACCCCGGGGCGCACACGGGTGAGGATTCCGCGCCGCCCAGCACACCGGTGCCCCTCCATCCGGCCGGGACGGAGGGGCACCGGTACGTCGGAGGCGGACCCGGAAGCATGTGCTCCGTTGGTCAGGGCCATCGCAGCCGGTTCTGGCCGAGATCGGCTGATCCTCCGGTCAGGCGACCTCCCGCAGCAGGTCGCGAACGCGCGCGGGCGCCTCGTGGAGCGCGAGGTGGCCCGCGCTCGCGATCGTGCGCACGTCGGTGCCCAGCAGCCTGTGCACCGCACCGCGCAGCAGCGCGGGGGTGAAGACGCGGTCGTGGGCTCCGGTGGCCACCGTGACGGGTGTGCCCGACCAGTCCCGGAAGTCCTCGCCCCGCAGTATGCCCGGGACCGGGCTGGGGCGGCAGTGGCGTCCGACCATGGTCGCCCACTCCGTGAGCGGGTGGGTGGTGCTGCCCGCGGCGACGGGCCCGCTGAGCAGGCCCAGGAGCCGCGAGCTGGTCCGCTCGCCCGGTGAGAGCCGCCAGGAGAACGTGGCGCGCAGCCTCTCGCCGTCCATGACGGGGGCGGCCAGACCCGCCGGACCGACCAGCACGAGCCCCGCCAAGAGCGGGGAGGGCATCGCCGCCAGGGCGGCCGCGGCACCCGTCGAGTGCCCGAGCAGGATCACCGGTTCGGAGGTGACCTGGGGTAACAGCGCGTCCAACCAGGCGCCGTAGGCGTCCGCCCGTCCGAGCAGGGGGCGCCGGGAGTCGCTCGTGCCCGGGTGTCCGGGCAGGTCGGCCAGGAGCACGGTCCGGTCGGCGCGGAGCACCCGCGCGGTCGCGACCAGGTTCGCCGACCCGAGGAGGGCTCCGGACAGCAGCAGGACGGGAGTCCCCGGCCCGCCCGGCAGGACGTGCACCCGGGTCGCGCGTCCGGCGGCGGTCACCGCCCCCGGCGAGCGCAGGTCACGGGCCCCGCCCAGTGTCCGCTCGCACCAGGAGCGCACCGCGATCTCACCGGCGTCGGACCGGTAGACCCGGGTGAGGGACAGCGTGGACATCGTTCACCTTCTCAGGGCGGGGACGTCCCGGTGGGAACGGGGACGTCGGAAAGGACGCGGGTGTGTCCCGCGCACGGAAGGACCGGCGCCCCTCGGGGACACCGGTGCCGGAAGCAGGGGGTTCAGCGCAGCGGGTCGAGCGCCTCCAGCGCGCGCGGGCGGACGCCGGTCGCGATCTGCTCGGCCAGGAGGCCACCGGTGACCGGGCCGTGTGTGAGCCCCCACATTCCGTGTCCTCCCGCGACGTAGACGCCGGGGGTGCGGGCGGCCCCCACCAGGGGCACGCCGTCGGAGGTGACCGGCCTGGGCCCCACCCAGGTGTCGGTGCGCTCCTTCCAGCGCACCCCCCTGAGGTAGGGGCTGGCCGAGCGCTCGATGGCCTCGACCCGTCGCGGGTCGAGCGCGTCGTCGGGGCCCCGGAACTCCATGGTCCCCGCGACCCGCAGCGCCCCCTGGTAGGGGGTGCACGCCACGCGGGCCTCCGGCAGGTAGACGGGGCCGGGCACCGGCTCGTCGGTGGGGACGGTGAAGGAGTAACCCCGCCCGGCGCGGACCCGGGCGCGTACGCCGTGTTCGGCGGCCAGCCGGTCGAACCAGGCGCCCGTGCACACCGCGACCGCGTCGGAGCGGATCCGTTCGCCGGCGCCGGAGACGGTGACGACCGCGCCCTCCTCCCGGCGGAGGCCGACCGCCTCGAACCCGGTGCGGACCCGACCGCCGCGCTCGCGCACCGAGGCCGCCAGGTTGTGGACGAGGGTGCCGGGGTCGACGTGGCGCTGTCCGTCCAGGCGCACCGCCGCCCCCACGGCACCCGAGGCGTGGGGGAGGACCTCGCGGACCGCCGCTCCGGTGAGGGCGGCGTGGTCGACGTCCAGCCCCGAGGCCGCGATCCGGTCCAGCTCGCGCAGGAGAGCGACGGCCGAACGCGGGGAGCGGAAGAGGGCGGTGATGGGCCCGGTGACCTCCGTGGTCTCCACGCCGCCCTTGGCCAGGGTGTCGAAGGCGTCCAGGGCCCCGGTGTTGAGGGCGAGGTTGGCGCGTACGGCCCTCTCCCACGAGTCCCAGCGGCAGTGCGCGGCGAAGCGGGCCAGGAACAGCCACAGGTCCGGCGAGGGCGACAGCGGGACCGACAGGGGCGCGTCGCGGTCGAGCAGGGAGCGCAGGCCGTAGCGCAGCACGCCCGGCTCGTTGAGGGGGATGGCCAGGCCCGGTGAGAGCCATCCGGCGTTGCCCCAGGAGGCTCCGGAGCAGACCCCGTCCCGGTCCACGACGGTGACGCGGACGCCGTGCTCCTGGAGGAACCAGGCCGTCGACAGGCCGACCACCCCCGCGCCCACGACCAGCACGTGCTGGACCCCGCCGACACGCCCCACGTCCGCCATCGCTCCGGTTCCCCCTGTTCACCGCGTCTGTCGGTTCCCACCATGCTCGCTTTCCGGGGCGGAGGCCTTGTCGGGAAGCGACAAGCAGGGGTGGGTTCCCTGTGTCCGTCAGACAAAGGGGGTGGCGGGGTCCGCGTCCCGGTCAGGGCAGGCGGGAGAGCACCTCGGCGGTGAACTCGTCCGTGCCCGCGCTGCCGCCCAGGTCGGCCGTGCGCACGGGAGAGGTGGCCAGGACGGCGCGGACCGCGTCCATGACCTGCGCGCCCGCCTCGGGGTGGCCCAGGTGGTCGAGCATCATCGACGCCGACCAGATGGCCCCCAGCGGGTTGGCCAGCCCCTTGCCCGCGATGTCGGGCGCCGAACCGTGCACGGGCTCGAACATCGACGGGTACTCGCGCTCGGGGTTGAGGTTGGCCGACGGCGCCACGCCGATACCGCCCGCCACGGCGGCGGCCAGGTCGCTGAGGATGTCGCCGAACAGGTTCGAGCCCACGATGACGTCGAACCGCGCCGGGTCCAGGACGATCTTGGCTGCCAGGGCGTCGATGTGCTCCTGTTCCCAGGCCACCTCCGGGTGGTGCGCCGCGCGCTCGGCCACCAGCTCGTCCCAGAACGGCATGGTGTGCACGATGCCGTTGGACTTGGTGGCCGAGGTCAGCCTCCCGCCGCGCCGTCCGGCCAGGGTGAAGGCGTGGTCGAGCACCCGCTCCACGCCCCTGCGGGTGAACACCGCCTCCTGGAGGGCCGCCTCGTACGGGGTGCCCTCGTGGACCCGGCCGCCCACGCGCGAGTACTCGCCCTCGTTGTTCTCGCGCACGACCACGAAGTCGACCTCGCCGGGCAGTGCCCGCGCGACCGGGCTGGGCACCCCCTCCAGGACGCTGATCGGCCGCAGGTTGACGTACTGGTGGAAACCGCGGCGGATGGGGATGAGCAGCCCCCACAGCGACACGTGGTCGGGGACGCCGGGCCAGCCCACGGCGCCCAGCAGGACGGCGTCGTGGTGGCGGATCCGGTCCAGGCCGTCGTCGGGCATCATGGCGCCCTCGGCCAGGTAGCGCGCGCAGGACCAGTCGAACTCGTCGTAGGAGAAGGAGAGCGCGTGGTGGGCGCCGATCCGGTCCAGGACGGCCCGCGCGGGAGGCAGGACCTCCTTGCCGATGCCGTCACCGGGGATCGTGGCGACGCGGTAGTGCTTCATGGCGGTGTCCTTCCAAGGGGTGTTCGGGGTGTTCGGGGAGGTGCGGGGACGGCAGGGGGGAGGGTCCGGAGCCCGGCCGGGAGGGGCGGGCGCGGGTCGCTGGGCGGGCGTGTCGGGCGTGTCGGGTGGGACGCGGAGACCGCACTCAGGGAGCGCGACCCCCGTGTTCGGGGCGAGGGGGTCGAATCCGGCGCCGGGGGTCCGTGCTCAGGTCGCGCAACCCCCGCCCAGGAACGCGCGCAGGTGCCGTGCCGTGGCCTCGGGCGCCTCCTCGGGCACGTAGTGGTCGCAGTCCAGCGCGTGGCCCCGCACGTCCCGGGCGTACCCGCTCCAGGCGCCCGGCACGTCGTAGTGGCGGCCCACGAAGCTGTGCCGCCCCCACAGCAGCAGGACCGGGCACTCCAGGCGGCGCCCGGCGTCGGCCCGGTCGTGTTCCAGGTCGATGGAGGCCGCCGCCCGGTAGTCCTCGCACGAGGCGTGGATGGCGGCCGGGTCGCGGAAGCAGCGCACGTACTCGTCCACGGCTGCGGGCGTGAAGGGGGTGCCGCCGTGGTGGCGCGCCTCCATCCGGGTACGGACCCAGAAGTCCGGGTCCTGCCCGATGAGGTGCTCGGGGATGCCGTTGCCCGCCGCGAGGAAGAACCAGTGGTGGTATCCGAGGGCGAACTCGGCGTCGGCGTGCTCGAAGGCGTACCGGGTCGGCACGATGTCCAGCGCGCACAGCGCCGTCACCGCCTCCGGGTGGTCCAGGGCGAGGCGGTGGCCGACCCGGCCGCCGCGGTCGTGGCCCGCCACGGCGAAGGAGTCGAAGCCCAGTTCGCGCATGACCAGGTACTGGTCCCGCGCCATGGCCCGTTTGGCGTAGGGGGCGTGTCGCTCGTCGGATGCGGGCTTGTCGCTGTCCCCGTAGCCGCGCAGGTCGGTCATGACCACCGTGAACCGGTCCGCCAGGAGCGGTGCGACGCGGTGCCAGATCAGGTGCGTCTGCGGGTAGCCGTGCAGCAGCAGGAGCGGGGGGCCGTCCCCGCCCAGGCGGACGTTGACGCGCACGCCCCCGGCGTCCACGGTGCGGCGGGCGAACCCGGAGGGAAGGAGGTCCATGGGTGGATTCCAGCAGGCCGGGTGCGCGGGCGTCCAAGACCGGCTGCCGATATCGTTGATAGGACCGGCCTATAAGGAGAAGCGGTGGACGTCCGGCAGCTGGAGTACTTCCTGGCCGTGGTCGACCACGGCGGGGTGAACCGTGCGGCCTCGGCCCTGTACCTGTCCCAGCCGTCCCTGTCGCAGGCGGTCCGGGCCCTGGAACGCGACCTGGGCAGCGACCTCTTCCACCGCATCGGCCGCCGCGTGGTGCTGACCGAGGCGGGCCGCGCGCTGATCGAGCCCGCCCGCGAGGCGGTGCGCGCCCTGGACCTGGCCCGCTCGGCGGTCGAGTCGGTCCGGGAGCTGCGCGGAGGCCGGGTGGACGTGGCCGTGCTGCCCACCCAGGCGATCGAGCCGCTGACCGGTCTGGTGGCGGGCTTCACCCGGCGCCACCCGGAGGTGTCGGTGTCGGTCCGGAGCGCGCTGACCACGCGCGACGCCGTCGAGATGGTGCGCACCGGCGCCTGCGAGCTCGGTGTGGTGGCCACCTCCGGGCCGTTCGCGGGAACGGGGGTGCGCGCCCATCCGCTGGTGTGCCAGAGCTTCGTGCTGCTCGCCCCGCCCGACGGGCCCTTCTGCGCCGGGGAGACTGTGCGCGCCGAGCGGCTGGAGGGCCAGCGGCTGATCGTGGGGCAGCACGGCTCGGGCATGCGCCGGTTCGTCGACGAACTGGTCGCGGACGGCCTGGACGCCCGGGTCGCCGTGGAGAGCGAGCACCGGGTGTCCCTCCTGCCGCTGGTGCTGGGCGGGGCCGGGATCGCGGTGGTCACCGACGCCTGGCGGGACCTGGCCGAGCGGGCCGGGGCGCTGGTGCTGGACCTGGAGCCCACCGGTCACCTGCACGTGTCCCTGATCAGCAGGAGGGGGCCGCTCACCGCGGCCGCGGAGGCGTTCGCGGCCCACGCGGTGGGCTGACCACGCGGAGTAGGCCCGAGACCGCTGAGCGAACCCCGAAGCAATGTCCTCACCGGTGGTTCGGGCTCATCAGTTCTTCGGGATCTGACGGGTTGAGTCCGCCCAGGCCGAAATCTGACGCGTTGACTCCGAAGCCGTGTTGGCGCAGTACCGCCACCGCGTCGCCCAGGGACCTGCAGTCGGTGATGAAGCCGCGATCACCCGCGCTGTTCGGCCTGAGGCTGTAGTACAGCTTCTTCTCGTCATCGTTGTAGATGAACAGGGCCGCGTCCCCGGGAATGCTCACACGCGGGCGCTCAGCCGGTCATGTCGAAGGCGGAGACCACCCTGGTCGGGCGCAGCCGCACCGCGAGTTCGCCGGGGACGCCGTTGCGCCGCCCGAACTCCTCGTCCTGCTCCGGCCCCACGTACCGGCGGGCGATCGCGGTCGCGGTGCGCACCAGCTCGTCGGGGTCCTCGGAGACGACGGCCTCGCCCTGCACCTGCACGAAGGCGTACGGCGGCTCGGGCAGGTCCACGGTGAGCGCCACCCTGGGGTCGCGCGCGATGGACCGGCCCTTCGCGGTGGAGGCCCCGGTGTTGAAGACGATGTCGCCGTCCTCGACGACGAACCACACCGGCGCCGCCAGCGGTCGTCCGTCCGAGGCGGTGTAGGCGAGCATCCCGGTACGGGTGCCCTGGAGAAGGAAGTCGCGGACCCGGGGGTCGGAGAGAGAAGTCACGGCCCCACGCTAGTGCGCGGTTCGCCAACCCTCCAGGGGACATGGCGCCGGGCCGCCCGCGTGTCGGCGCGTTCCCGCGTGCCGGTACGATCCGCGCGACACGGGTGTCCGCCGCCCGTCGGAACCGGTCCCGCCGGGACGGGGGCGGTCAGACCCGCGACGGGACGCGGGCGTCGGCGCGGGTCGGGCCCGAGAACACCGCCTCCAGGGCCAGCCCCAGCTCCTCGCCGACGGCCTCGGCGGGGGAGGCGGGCATGGGGGCGAGCACGGGCCGCGCCGCCAGCAGGGCGCGGGCCAGCCGCTCCTGCCGGTCCAGGCGCACCGCGGCGTCCGCCATCGCCGCGCCCGTCAGCGCGGCGCCCGGACGGGTGGGCGCCGGGGCCGGTGCCGGAACCGGTTCCAGGGCGGACCCGTCCGGTGCGGTGTAGCCCGTGCACCAGCGCAGCCTCCCGCCCGCCCGCGCGGGGGCGTCGGCGTGCGTGACCACGAGCGAGTCCACCCCGCCGGTGGCGGCGAGCGCGTACCGGTGCGCCACCGCGTCGAAGTGCCCCACCCGGAACGCCCCCTGCCACGGGTGCGCGCCGTTGTGTGCCTCGGTCAGCACCGCGCCCAGTTCCGGGTCCTCGGCCACGAGCGGGCCCGCGCCGTGCCGGGTGGTGTAGGCGCGCACCACACCGACACGTCGGGCGTCGCCGGGGCGTCCGGCCTCGGACAGGAGCGCGAGCGGGTTCGCGGTGGTCGTCGTGGACCAGGTGGTATACGGGTGGAACCCGTGCCACTCGTCCAGCAGCACCCCCTGCGCCCCCTCGAACACCACGGGGGAGCGGGCGAGCAGCCGGGGCAGGTGGTCCTCGTCCACCAGCCGCACTCGCCGCGCGAAGGCCAGGTAGGCCTCGACGCACTCCTCGACGTCGGGGTCGGCCTCGGGCCGGACCCCGGCGGGAAGGTCCGGGGCCGCTCCGGAGGCCGCCGCCCCGGGCCCGGCCGCCGTGTCCCCGAACCGGGTTCCCGCGCCCGTGGCGCCCGGCGCGGCTTTCGCAGCGGTCCCCGGACCCGTCACGTCCGGAGGACTTCCCGCGATGGCTGCCGTGCCCGTGGTGCCCGGTGCGGTCCGCGCCGCGCCCGGAGGCTCCAGGGCGCGGCGCACCGCGTGCAGGTGGTCGGCCAGACGGCGCAGCTTGCGGCGCAGCACGTCCGGCCGCGCGCAGTCGCCGGCGGTCGGCGCGTCCTCGGGCCGGGCCAGGGCGTAGGCCACGGTCTCGCCCACCCCCATCCCGCAGGAGCCGTGCCGGGCCTCGCCCCGCGCCCGCTCCCGCGTCTGGTTGGCCGCCCGGTGCCACGGCGTGCTGATCAGCGCACGGCGGTCCACGGTGACCAGCGCGAACGGGTCGGGCACACCGAGCGAGGCCAGGTGCCCGGCCTCGGCGGCCAGGGCGAAGGGGTCCACCACCATCAGCCGCGACAGGTGCGTGGGCACCGGGCCGCCTGGGGCCAGTGTGCCCGCGCCGAACTGCGCGAACGTGTGGTGGCGGCCGTCGGGGGTCACCACGTTGTGCGCGGCCTGGGCGCCCCCGTTGGCGCGCACGACGGCGCCGAAGCGCCGCCGCGCGCACAGCAGGTCGACCGTCACGCCCTTGCCCGCGTCACCGAACCCCAGGTCGACGACGACGGCGTTCCCGTCGGCCCACGGGGTGGTCGCGCCGGTCACAGCCGGTCCACCCCGCCCGCGTCGGCCGGGCCGCCGAGTCCGCCCGGGGCGTCGGCCACGACCACGGGGCCGCGGCTCGCGGACAGCGTCCGCAGCGCCCTGCCCACCGCCTCGCCCGCGTCCGAGCCCGCCTCGGCCAGGTCGGCCAGGCCCCTCTCCAGGTCGATGGCCTCCTCGGCGAGTCCGACGGTGACCGCGATGGTCTCCGACACCGCGTCGAGGTCGTCCAGGTAGATGACGTTCTGGCCCAGGTGGGTGTCCCAGAAGCCGCGGACCTTGTCGTTGTGGAAGTGCCCGCTGCCGGTCGGCATGATGAAGTACACCTCGAAGCTGCGCCGCAGCTCGGCCAGGATCCGCGGGAAGGGGATGTCCTCGGTGACGTCGTCGCCGATCACCTCGCGCACCTCCCGCGCCTTGACCGCCCCGTAGGCCATCTCGTCGCCGATGACGAAGAGGTGGCCGCGCCGCCCGCGCTTCTCCAGGCAGTCCATGGAGGTGTGCCGGGCCATGAAGTACATGGCCAGCTCGTAGGACTCCGTCACCTGGCCGCCACCGCCGCCCTCCAGCAGGATGTTGCCCAGGTCGTCCTCCAGCTCGTTGCCGGACTCGAACTGGCCGACCTGGAGCGGGGCCCGGTCGCACGTGGCGTCGCCGATCGCGCCGAAGAGGATCTGCGGGTCCCGCACGTAGCCCTTGCGCAGCAGCAGGCCGAACAGGTCGGGCAGCTTGGTCTGCAACACGCGCGGCACGTTGCGCATGGACCCGGTGACGTCGAAGAGCACCGAGATGGCCAGCGACTCGGGGTGCTCGGCGGAGTCGCGGCTCTCGCGCACGCCCACCCCGTGGGGGTCGAGGCTGTCGTGGACCCGCCAGGAACCGCGCGGGGTCGAGGCGAGCACGTCGTCGGTGTAGCCGAAGCTGCTGGAGCCGACGGAGGAGTTGTAGGCCTGACGCGCGTGGTAGGCGTCGGTGGACCAGTGGCTGCTTCCCATGGGGGTTCTCCTTGGAACGGGGTGGGCGGATCGGGCCGCCGGGGGCGGGGGCGGGGGTCGAGGGGCGGGAGGGTCAGGCTTCGGCGGCCGGTGCCGGCGCCGGTTCCGGCATGGCGAAGGGGCGGAACCGGCGCGGCCCGTAGAGGCGCTCCAGCGCCTCGTCGAGCTCGCAGAGCAGGGCGAACCCGTCGCGGGGCCGCCGCTCGGGAGCGGGCAGGGTGCAGCCGCGCGCGAAGGCCCGCAGCTGCCGGGGCAGGCGGCCCGCGGTCACGTACTCCACGCACCGGGTCGCCATGTGGATGTCGGTCTGGGCCAGCGCGGGGCGGCGCGCGGCCACCTCGGGCGGGTAGAGGTCCTCGCGGCCGGGCACCATCGCCGGGACGTGCGGTGCGGTGCGCGGGGCGTGCGCCGTCACCGAGTAGCACCAGTCGACCAGGACCAGGCCGTGCTCGGCCGGGTGGATCATCACGTGCTCGGGCACGACCGCGCCGTGCACCACCCCCGCCCGTGCGGCGTTGCCGACGGCGACCAGCAGCCGCCGCCACATCCACGCCGCGTCGCGCGGGTCGACGCCGTCGGGATGGGCGCGGCGCACCTCGGCCAGGGTGTGGAAGCCGTGCAGCCGCCCCAGGACGTTGGCCCGCCGCTCCACGCCCGTGGCGGCGTCGCGGTGCTTGAAGGACTCCACCAGTTCGGGGACGAAGGCCCGGTAGCGCTCGTGGCCGTGCTCCCGGACGCGGCGCAGCGCGGTCGCCTCGGCCTCCAGCAGGTCGTTGTCGCGCGGGGCGCGGGGCAGTTTGAGCACCGCGTCGCGCCACTCCGGGGCCCGGTAGCGCACCGGGTACAGGTCGGCCACGTCGCCCCGGGCCAGCCGCTCCCGGCCGACCCGGTAGGCGTGCGCGCCGGTGGCCAGGGTGAGGTCGTCGAAGCGCAGGTCGCCCGCGGCCATCGCCCGGTACAGGTCCCACAACTCGGAGAGCCGGGCGAAGGGAGCGGTGCCGCTTCCGGGCGGCGCCGTGTCGGGGTGCAGCGCGCGGGCGAGCTCGCGGTGGCGGGCCGTGGCGGCCGGGGGCACGCCGCCGCCCCCGGGCAGCGGGCCGAACAGCTCCACGGGATCGCCCGCCAGGGCGACCTGGCGCTCGGCGTCCTCGAAGGCGGGGCCGGTGGCCGTCATCGGACTCCTCTCGGGGGTCACTGCGTGCTCCGCAGCAGGGGAGGGTGCAGCAGGGCGGCGCCGCCCGCCCGGTAGAGCCGGGCGCGCCGTCCGCCGCCCGCGCCGCCGCGTTCGGCGAGTTCCCCGGTGTCCTCCACGAACCCGGGGGCGGCGAGGATCTTGCGGTGGAAGTTGGCCGCGTGCAGGGACTGGCCCCACACGGCCTCGTACACCTCGCGCAGCGCCGTGATGGTGAAGGCGGGCGGCAGGAAGGCCGTGGCCAGCGGGGTGTACTCCAGCTTGGAGCGGGCGCGCTCGACGGCGTCGGCCAGGACGCGGCCGTGGTCGAAGGCCAGGTCGAGTCCGGCGCGGGCGCCGTCGCCGTGGCCGAGGTCGCGCCAGGGGACCCAGGCGGCCTCCTCGGTGTCCCGGCCGGTGTGCGGGTCGGGCAGGTCGGGGGCCAGCAGGACGTAGGCGACCGAGAAGACGCGCATGCGCGGGTCCCGGTCCCGGGCGCCGTAGGTGCCCAGCTGCTCCAGGTGCAGCTCGGTGGGCAGCAGGGTCTTCTCCGAGAGCACGCGCAGGGCGGCGTCGGGCAGGTCGGGGTCGGCGGGGCCCTCCGGTCCGTCCTGGGCCCGGACGAACCCGCCCGGCAGCGCCCACCAGCCGCGCTGGGGGTGCGCGGCACGCCGCGTCAACAGTACGTGCGGCGCGCCCGACCGGATGGTGAGGGCGACGACGTCGACGGTGATCGCGGCCGGGGCGAACGCGTGCGGGTCGTAGTCGGCGAGGAACCGGCTCTCGCCGTCCTCGCGCCGCGGGTCGGCCACGTGCGCCTCCAGTTGTGCTCATTTCGAGTATTTCTCGAACTGAGAGCAACTTAGCACGCGTTCGGTGTCCCGTCCATCCCTTTTCTCCGGAACGCGAAGACGGGGCGCGGGCCGGAGCCGTGTGGTCGCGCCCGGCCGGGCGACTACGCTCGCGGCAGGGCGGCCCGTGACCGTGGCCGTACTGTGGTGGGTTCCGGTCCGGATCGGCGCCTCCGGATGGGGACACGCCCGGGCGGTGGTCCGGAGGCGGAGGTCGGTACCCGCCGCTAGCATGTGTGCGAACGGACGTTCGAGAAGATGAGGGTGGGGCGCGTGCGCGTGTTGGGGATCGACCCCGGACTGACCCGGTGCGGTGTCGCCGCCGTCGACGGCGCCATCGGCCGACCGCTCACCCTGCTCGGCGCCGACGCCGTGCGCACCAGCCCCGACACCGACCTGCCCCACCGGCTCGTGGGCATCGAGCGCGGCATCGAGGAGTGGCTGGACCGCTACCAGCCCGACGCCGTCGCCGTCGAGCGCGTCTTCGCCCAGCACAACCTCAGCACCGTCATGGGCACCGCCCAGGCCAGCGGCATCGCCCTGGTCTGCGCAGCCCGCCGCGGCCTGCCCGTGGCCATGCACACCCCCAGCGAGGCCAAGGCCGCCATCACCGGCAACGGCCGCGCGGACAAGGCGCAGGTCGGCACCATGGTGGCGCGTATCCTCGGACTCGACGGGCCCCCCAAGCCCGCCGACGCGGCCGACGCCGTCGCCCTGGCCATCTGCCACATCTGGCGCGGCGGGGCCCAGGCCCGCGTCGCCCAGGCCCAGCAGGACTTCGCCCGCAAGGTGGAACTGGCCCGCCGCACCCGCGGCCGCTAGCGCCCCGCCCCCAGGAAGGAGAGGGGCACCCTCCCCGGTGCCCACACCAGATGATCGCGTTCCTCACCGGCCGGGTGGCCGCACGCGGCGCGGGCACCGCCGTCATCGACGTCGGCGGGGTCGGCATGACCGTGCAGTGCACGCCCTCCGCGCTCTCGCGCCTGCACGTGGGCGAGACCGGGACCGTGGCCACCAGCCTCGTCGTGCGCGAGGAGTCCCTGACCCTGTTCGGGTTCGCCGACGACGACGAGAAGCACCTGTTCGAGCAGCTCCAGACCGCCTCCGGGGTCGGCCCCCGCCTGGCCCTGGCCATGCTCTCGGTCCACAGCCCCTCCAGCCTGCGCCACGCCGTGTCCGCCGAGGACACCACCGCCCTCACCCGGGTACCCGGCATCGGCAGGAAGGGGGCCCAGCGCATCGTCCTGGAACTGCGCGGCAAGCTCGACGCGCCCGTGCTCACCGACGGCACCCTGCCCGGAGCCGAGGCCGCCGGGTCCGGGAACGAACCCCACGGCGCGTGGCGCGGACAGGTGGTCTCCGGCCTGGTCAACCTCGGCTGGTCGGCCAAGGACGCCGAGGCCGCCGCCTCCGCCGTGGCGACCGAGGCCGAGCACACCGACGACGTCGCCGTCCTGCTGCGCAGCGCCCTGCGCAGGCTCAGCCGCGCCTAGGAACAGGGAGAACCCCCGTGTACGACTTCCACGAGGAAGACCCCGGCGGCCCGGCCCCCGGCGGGCCCCCGCCCTACGAGCGCGACGCGGTCTCGCCCGACGCGGGCACGGACGAGCGCCAGATCGAGGGCGCCCTGCGCCCGCGCGCCCTGGACGAGTTCGTCGGCCAGGAACGCGTGCGCGAGCAGCTCTCCCTGGTGCTGCACAGCGCCAGGCGGCGCAACCGGGCGCCCGACCACATCCTGATGTCCGGGGGCCCGGGCCTGGGCAAGACCACCCTGGCCATGATCATCGCCGCCGAGATGGGGGCCCCGCTGCGCATCACCTCGGGCCCGGCCATCGAGCGCTCCGGGGACCTGGCCGCCGTGCTCTCCACCCTCCAGGAGGGCGAGGTGCTCTTCCTGGACGAGATCCACCGCATGGCCCGCCCCGCCGAGGAGATGCTCTACGTCGCGATGGAGGACTTCCGGGTCGACGTCGTGGTCGGCAAGGGGCCCGGTGCCACCGCCATCCCGCTGGACATCGCGCCGTTCACACTGGTCGGGGCCACCACCCGGGCGGGGATGCTGCCCGCGCCCCTGCGCGACCGCTTCGGGTTCACCGCGCACATGGACTTCTACACCCCCGAGGAGCTGGAGCTGATCCTCCAGCGCTCGGCGGGCCTGCTCGGCGCGCCCCTGGACGCGGACGCCGCCGTGGAGATCGCCGGACGCTCGCGCGGCACCCCCCGGATCGCCAACCGGCTGCTGCGCCGGGTGCGCGACTACGCCGAGGTGCGCGGGGACGGACAGCTGTCGCTGGCCACCGCCCGCGCCGCCCTCGAACTCTACGAGGTGGACGAACTGGGCATGGACCGGCTGGACCGCGCCATCCTCGACGTGCTCATGAGACGGTTCCGCGGCGGCCCGGTCGGCCTGTCCACGCTGGCGGTGTCGGTGGGGGAGGAGGCCGAGACGGTGGAGACCGTCGCCGAGCCCTTCCTGGTCCGCTCCGGCTTCCTGGCCCGCACCCCGCGCGGCCGGGTGGCCACCCCGCAGGCCTGGGCGCACATGGGGCTCACCCCGCCGCCGGACGCGGCCTTCGGCGCGGCGGCGGCCAACGGCGGCGGTGCCACGGGCAACCCCGCCCCCGCTGGCAACCCCGGTAACAACGGCACGGCGAGTCCCTGACCAGTGCGTCTGACACAGGGCCCCGATCCAGGCACAATGGGTTCCGGCCGCGCGGATCGGGGACGAACCGTTAACACTCCGATCTCATCCGGTGGGATACCGGTGACCCACGCCACGTAAGCTGGGACGAAACAGCCGATACGGGGCAAGGCTCCGTACGTGTCGTTCGACACCGGTGGAACGAGCCGGACCTCTGGCGCGTTGTACGTGCCGGACAGGTCCGGACCACGCGGTTCGTGCCGATGCGAAGAAGGTGGCCGTCGCGGTGTCCGATCCGACAGCCGTCGGCCACACGACGAAACGTCAGGAAGGACGCCCCCGTGCAGGGCCTTTACCACCTCGCTGCCGAAGGAGAGCCCACGGGCGGACTCCTCGGCATGCTGTTCCCGTTCCTGCTGATCCTCGTGGTGTTCTGGCTGCTGTTCTGGCGCCCGGCCCAGAAGCGCCGCCAGCAGGAGACGCAGATGCACAACGCCCTGGTCCCCGGTGTCGAGGTGATGACCAAGGCCGGTATCTTCGCCACCGTCGTCGAGATCCACGAGCAGGACGTCCTGCTGGAGATCGCGCCCGGGACCCGCATCCGCATGCTCAAGGCCGGTGTCGGAGAGGTCGTCACCCCGGCCGCCGACGACACCCCGGTGGAGGACCGCCCCGATTTCGGCGACGACGACAAGCCCAAGGGCTAGAGCGGTGACCGAAAAGGTGCACCAGTTCGGCATCGTCTAGGTTCTGTTTTTTGGACCGGTCTCAGCTGGGGGGTCGGTTCGGGCGCCCACAGGGTTCTGGAGGTGCCGGAGGCGGGTTCGTGAGGAACGAGCGAACCCGCCGTAGGCGCCGAAGGTTCCTGTTCTCCGGGCGCTCGAACACGGACCGAAGCGAAGCGGAGGTCCAGAAAACACTCCCCAGCGTGATCTTGTACTTGTAGCGCGTTCCGACCGTCCAACCTCGCTATAAGTACAAGATCATCACGGAGGAAACCACCTGGTTCACACCAGCAACGTTTCCGGCCAGACCACTGGACAGCCCGCACGGCGGCCCAGACCGTCGCTCCCCGCGCACGCGCGGGGGCGGGCGGGGCCCGCGCGCGTCCGACCCCGGTACCGGCCTCCCCACGGGGCCGGTACCGCCGTGTCCGGACCGCCGCGGACCGCCGCCGCGACGCCCCGGAAAGGCCCCGGCCCCGTCGGCCCCCACAACACGAGAACCCAGCAGAAGGCCCATCCCACATGCCCGACGACACCGCCACCGCGGCGCCCGTCCCGAGCCCGGAGCTCATCCGGGCGCACATCCGCGACGTCCCCGACTTCCCGAAGCCCGGCGTCCTGTTCAAGGACATCACGCCGCTGCTCAACCACCGGGAGGCCTTCGCCGCCGCCGTGGAGGGCCTCGCCGCCCCCTTCCGCGCCGCCGGGGTCGACCACGTGGTCGGACTGGAGGCGCGCGGGTTCATCTTCGGCGCCCCGGTCGCCATGGCGCTGGGCTCCGGCTTCGTCCCCGCGCGCAAAGCCGGGAAACTGCCCTCACGGACCATCGGGCAGGCCTATGATCTGGAGTACGGCACCGCGACCGTCGAGATCCACGCCGACGCGGTCTCCCCGGGCAGCCGCGTGTTGATCGTCGACGACGTCCTCGCCACCGGCGGCACAGGCAGGGCCGCGGTGGACCTGGTCCGCAAGGCGGGTGGTACGGTCGTGGGATTCTCCGTCCTGATGGAGCTCTCCGCGCTCCGGGGACGGGACAGGGTGCCCGACGTGGAGCTGCACACCCTCCTCACGGTCTGATCCGGCCGACCCGCGCCGCGGCCGACGCCCCTCCCCACGGGGGAATGCGCGACGGCCCGTCATCGTTGACGTACTCCACCACCGGGGGTGAGCCCCCGGTGGCCAGTGTCACACCCGCCGCCGGGCGCGGCGGGAGCGGGGAGGCCGAGGCCGTTCCCGCCGGGAACGGCCCCACTAGACTGGTGGGAGAGGTACCGCGGCGGCCACGTCACGACTGGCCCTGATGACACACGTGCACCGGTGGAGCCGGGCGGCGCTGACGGCGCCCGCGCGACCGGACGGATCCGCGGGAGGTAGGCATGCCAAACGAAGTGGTCTCGACCGGGGCGGTACCGACGGACGAGACGCGGCGGGACGCCTCCCAGGAACCGCGACCGGACGCGCCCCAGGGGCGCACGGGCGGTACCGGTGCGCAGGACGCCGCCACAAGACCACGGGGAGACCGGCCGGAGGGCGCCGCGAACGGAGCGGCGCCCTCCGACGTCTCCGGAGCGGGGGCCACGCGACAGCCGTCCCCCTCCACCACGCCCTCCACGGTGCGAGTACGCAGAAGGCTCGCCCGACTCGGCGCCCAGCGGGGAGTGACGATGAACCCGGTGCTCGAACCACTGATCAAGACAGTGCGGGCCACCCATCCCAAGGTGGACGTGCGGCTGGTCGAGCGCGCCTACGAGGTCGCCGCCCACCACCACCGCGACCAGAAGCGCAAGAGCGGTGACCCCTACATCACCCATCCGCTCGCCGTCGCCACGATCCTCGCCGAGCTGGGCATGCAGGAGGCCACCCTGGCCGCCGCCCTCCTGCACGACACCGTCGAGGACACCGACTACTCCCTGGGCGAGCTGCGCTCGGACTTCGGCGACGAGATCGCGGAGCTGGTCGACGGGGTCACCAAGCTGGACAAGGTCAAGTACGGCGAGGCCACCCAGGCCGAGACCGTGCGCAAGATGGTCGTGGCCATGGCCCGCGACATCCGCGTGCTGGTCATCAAGCTGTGCGACCGGCTGCACAACATGCGCACACTGCGCTACCTACCCTCCCGCGCCAAACGGGAGAAGAAGGCCCGTGAGACCCTGGAGATCTTCGCTCCCCTCGCCCACCGGCTGGGCATGAACACCATCAAGTGGGAGCTGGAGGACCTGGCCTTCGCCACCCTCTACCCCAAGCGCTTCGACGAGATCGCCCGCCTGGTGTCCGAGCGCGCCCCGCGCCGCGACGTCTACCTCCAGGAGGTCATCGAGGCGGTCTCGGCCGACCTGCGCGAGTCCAAGCTCAAGGCCACCGTGCGCGGGCGGCCCAAGCACTACTACTCGATCTACCAGAAGATGATCGCCCGCAACTGCGGCTTCGACGAGATCTACGACCTCATCGCCGTGCGGGTCCTGGTGGACAGCGTCCGCGACTGCTACGCGGCCCTGGGGACCATCCACGCGCGGTGGAACCCGGTGCCCGGCCGGTTCAAGGACTACATCGCGATGCCCAAGTTCAACATGTACCAGTCGCTGCACACGACGGTCATAGGGCCCTCGGGCAACCCGGTCGAGCTCCAGATCCGCACGCGCGCGATGCACCGGCGCGCCGAGTACGGCATCGCCGCGCACTGGAAGTACAAGGAGGACCGGGGCAGCGGCGGCGAGAGCAAGCCCCGGGGCAGCTCCGACATGCAGTGGCTGCGCCAGCTCATCGACTGGCAGCAGGAGACCAAGGACCCGGGCGAGTTCCTGGAGTCGCTGCGCTTCGACCTGTCGGTGCAGGAGGTGTTCGTCTTCACCCCGGGCGGCGACGTCATCTCGCTGCCCCAGGGCGCCACCGCCGTGGACTTCGCCTACGCCGTGCACACCGAGGTCGGCCACCGCACCGTGGGCGCCCGCATCAACGGCCGCCTGGTGCCGCTGGAGAACGAGCTGCACAACGGTGAGACGGTGGAGATCCTCACCTCCAAGACGCCCGACGCCGGCCCCAGCCGCGACTGGCTGAACTTCGTCAAGAGCGCCCGGGCCCGCAACAAGATCCGGCACTGGTTCACCAAGGAGCGCCGCGAGGCCGCCATTGAGCAGGGCAAGGACGAGATCGCCAAGGTCATGCGCAAGCAGGAGCTTCCGGTCAAGCGCCTGTTCAGCGGTGAGGCGATCATCGGCCTGGCCAGCGACCTGCGCTACCCGGACGTGGACTCGCTGTACGCGGCGGTGGGGGAGCGCCAGGTCAGCGCCCAGCACGTGGTCGGCAAGCTCGTCGACTCCATGGGCGGCCTGGAGAGCCACACCGAGGACATCGCCGAGTCGGCGCTGCCCACCAAGGCGGCCACCCGCCAGCGCCAGCACGGCAACCCGGGCGTGGTCGTGGAGGGCGACGCCGACGTGTGGGCGCGCCTGTCCAAGTGCTGTACCCCCGTGCCGGGCGACGAGATCGTCGGCTTCGTGACGCGGGGCAACGGGGTGTCGGTGCACCGCCGGGACTGCGTGAACACCGCGACGCTGGACACCGACCGCATGGTCAAGGTGGAGTGGTCGCCCACCGAGGACTCCATGTTCCTGGTGGCGCTGCACGTGGAGGCCCTGGACCGGTCCCGGCTGCTGTCGGACATCACGCGGGTGCTGAGCGACCAGCACGTCAACATCCTGTCCGCGACCGTCCAGACCAGCCGCGACCGCGTGGCGCAGAGCCGCTTCACCTTCGAGATGGCCGACCCCGCCCACCTGGGCAGCGTGCTGCGCGCGGTGCGGGGTGTGGACGGCGTCTACGACGTCTTCCGCGTCCGCAACTGATCCCGCCGGGCGGCGGGGGAAGAGGCCGCGGGTACGGCGGCCCCGTCCCGGCGCCGCGTCCGGGGCCGCGCGGGCACGGCCGTGCCCGGCACGGCCGGGCTCCGGGCGCCCGCGCGGGGAGCCCGGTGCCCGCGCGCACCGGTCAGATGCGGATCGTGGTCGAGCGCACGATCTCGAACACCGGGTGGCGGTCGGCCTCGGCCGCGAACGCCTCCTCGGGGGCGTCCGGCGGTGTCTCGAAGTACAGGCCCACCACGGCGGAGCGCGGGTGGTCCAGGTACTCCTTGAGCAACGGGGCGGCTTCCTCGGCTCCCAGTTCGCGCACGCTGATCAGCTCGATCCAGCCGCCCTGGCGCAGCGTCGCGAAGCCGTCCCCGCGCAGGTTGCGGACCCAGTCCACCTCCCCGTAGGGGGAGACCAGGAACCGGCCGCGGTCGCTGTCCAGCACACTGAGCGGGATGGTGCGCAGGAAGCCCGACTTGCGCCCACGCGTGGTGAGCAGGTGCAACTCGGGCAGGCACACCCCGTACTTGACGAAGCCGCTGACGACGGCGTTGGCGGTCCGCCGCAGCCCCGTCATCTCGAACCGCTTCGTCGGCTCGTTCCCCATCTCGGCAACTCCCTCGCTCGGCTGTTCCCCATTCTGGTGGCTGCGCGCACCCGGCGGCACCGGGGGAGGCGCACATCCCGCTGCGAGTCCCCGCTGACCGGCCCGGACACGGACCGAAGCGGAGGGCCCGCAGGGGCACGGTCAGCGGAAGGCGGAGATCCCCGTCACCGACTGGCCGATGCTGAGCGCGTGGATCTCCTCGGTCCCCTCGTAGGTGGCGACCGTCTCCAGGTTCACCATGTGCCGCATCACCGGGTACTCCAGGGTGATGCCGTTGGCGCCGTGCACCGAGCGCGCCGCCGCCGCCACCCGCTGGGCGGCGGCCACGCACGAGAGCTTGCCGAAGCTCACGTGGTTGTGGTGGCACCGGCCCTCGTCCTTCAGGCGCCCGATCCGCAGCGCGGTCATGGCCGCCTGGTTGACGTCCACCACCATGTCGGCGAGCTTGCGCTGGGTCAGCTGGAACCCGGCGATGGGCCGGCCGAACTGCTCGCGGCTCAGCGCGTACTCCAGGGCCGCCTCGTAGCAGGCGCGCGCGGCGCCGGCCGCGCCCCACACGATGCCGTAGCGGGCCTCGTTCAGACACGACAGCGGCGAGCCCAGGCCGCGGGACCCGGGCAGCACCGCGTCGGCGGGCAGCCGCACGCCCTCCAGCACCAGTTCGGAGGTGATGGACGCGCGCAGCGACAGCTTGCGGTGGATGACGTTGGCCGAGAACCCGGGCGTGTCGGCGGGCACCACGAACCCGCGCACGCCCTCGTCGGTGGCGGCCCACACCACGACCACGTCGGCGACCGAGCCGTTGGTGATCCACATCTTGGTGCCGTCGAGCACCCAGTCCGCCCCGTCCCTGCGGGCGCGGGTGCGCATCGATCCCGGGTCGGAGCCGGAGTCGGGCTCGGTCAGGCCGAAACAGCCGATCGCCTCACCGGCGGCCATGCGCGGCAGCCACGCCTCCTTCTGCTCCTCGGAGCCGAACTTGTGGATGGCCGCCATCGCCAGCGAGCCCTGCACCGACACGAAGCTGCGCAGGCCCGAGTCCACGGCCTCCAGCTCACGGCAGGCCAGACCGTAGGCGACCGCGCTGGAGCCGCCGCAGCCGTACCCCTCCAGGTGCATGCCCAGCACCCCGAGGGAGCCGAAGGCCCGGGCCAGCCCGCGCGGGTCGGGCAGGGTTCCCGCGTCGAACCACTCGGCCACGTGCGGCGCCAGCTCGCGCGCGGCGAAGTCGCGCACGGCGTCGC
The DNA here is from genome assembly GCF_008638355.1 of Nocardiopsis deserti. NCBI lineage: Bacteria > Bacillati > Actinomycetota > Actinomycetes > Streptosporangiales > Nocardiopsidaceae > Nocardiopsis > Nocardiopsis deserti. Next base: position 60,102 of record NZ_VWVS01000015.1, read on the forward strand.
GGACGTCGCGCTCGGTGTCGGACAGGTCGGCGTCCACGGCCAGGAAGTCGCGCGGATCCGGGGCGGCGGGCTTTCGGGAGTCGCTCATGGTCGGGTGTCCCTTCGTGGTGCTGACGGCCGGTGCGGCCGTGCGGGAGATGGACGGTGTATCCGCGTCCGGGGCCAGGGCCCGGACGGGAGGCGGACGGTGTCTTCGGGCCCGGGTACGGGACCCGGGAGGGGGACGGGAGGTGGTCTCCGTGCCGGGCGCGGGATCCGGGTGGGACCCGCGGCGCGGCCGCGCGCTGGGGCCGTGCCGGTCCAGCGCGCGAATCGCCGCTGTCAGGCCGGGTCGGGCTGCTGGACGGCGCCGCGCGCGACCATCGCGTCCACGCTGGCCCCGTCGACGCCGAGTTCGGCCAGGACCTGCCGGGAGTGCTGCCCCAGCAGCGGCGGCGCGGTGAGCGGCGGCGGGGTGCCCTCCAGGCGGAACCCCGCGCGGACCTGTTCGAGCAGCCCGGCGGTGGGGTGCTTCACGGTGCGCAGGACGTCGTCGCCGCTGGCGTCGGCGGTGCGCAGCGCGTCGAGCACCCCGCGCACCCGCCCCACCGGTACCCCGGCCCCCACCAGCAGCTCCATCCAGTGGTCGGCGGGCCGGGAGCGCAGGGTCGCCGAAAGTTCGCCGACCAGTTCGTCCCGGTGCGCCACCCGGCCGGGGTTGGTGGCGTAGCGCGGGTCCGCGCCCAGGTCGGGGCGGTCCAGGGCCGCGCACAGACGCTGGTACAGGGCGTCGTTCCCGGCGGCGACGACGATCTCGGCGTCCGCCGCAGGAAAGGCCTGGTAGGGCACGATCGTGGTGTGCGCGTTGCCGACCCGGGCGGGCTCGGTCCCCGTCACCAGCGCCTGCTGGGTGAGGTTGACCAACCCGGAGAGGGTGGAGTTGATCAGCGACACGCTGATGTTCTCCCCGCGCCCGGTGACACGGGCCCGCATGAGCGCGCCCAGGACGCCCACGGCGGCGTTGAGCCCGGTGAGCACGTCGGTCAGGGCCACGCCCACCTTGCTCGCCGGTCCCTCCGCTGGCCCCGTGGTGGCCATGAGCCCGCTCTCGGCCTGCACCACGATGTCGAAGCCGGGGCGCGTCGCGGGCTCGTGCTCGGGCCCGAATCCGCTCACCGAGCAGTACACGACGGCCGGGTTGCGGGCGCTGACCGCCTCGTAGCCGAGCCCGAGCCGGTCGATCACCCCGGGCCGGAAGTTCTGGATGACCACGTCGGAGGCCGCGCACAGCTCCTGCACCGCGGCCAGGCCCTCGGGATCCTTCAGGTCCATGGCCAGGCTGCGCTTGTTGCGGTTCACCGACAGGAAGTAGGCGGCCTCGCCGTGCCCCCCGGTTCCGGCCTCCCCCGCCCAGGGCGGACCCCAGGAGCGGGTGTCGTCGCCGCGTCCGGGCTGTTCCACCTTGACCACCTCGGCGCCCATGTCGGCGAGCAGCATGGTGGCGTAGGGGCCCGCCAGCACGCGGGACAGGTCGGCGACGCGTACGCCCGCCAGCGGCAGCGGCGCGGTCCGGTGCTCGGCCCCGGTCTCGGGCCTGGTTTCGGACCCGGCGCCGGTTCCGGCTTCGGTGCGGGCCCCGTTTCCGGAAAGGTCGTCGGTCACGACAGCGCCTCCTCCCCGTCCCCGGGGTCTCCCGGCAACTGGTCGCCCTCCCGCAGCTGGGCGTAGGTCTCCAGACAGCGGCGGAGGGCGGTGGTCAGCGCGGCGCCGGACTGGCCCGCGTAGCGGGTCTGTACCCGCCGCACCAGTTCGGCGACGTCCCCGGTCACCGACGCCCCCTCGACCAGGGCACGGAAGAAGTCCCTGGCCAGCTCGGTGAGCAGGGTGGTGTCCGCGGCGACGACGCGCCCGTCGGCGGTGTCCACGGCCAGCACGACGCCGAGCCGCTGGTACTGGGAGTGGCTCGCCACCGAGTCGGGGAGGCGGGCGTAGCCGGACACCAGGACGACCCTGGGATTGCGCAGGACCTGCTGGATACGGTCGTCGCCGTACAAGGTGGACACCTCTCGCTCACGGGCACGCGAAAACTCCGATGCTCTGGAGTCTCGCGCCTGGAGGGCGGCCGGGGGAAACCGGACACCCGCGGCGTGAGGGCAGGCAGGCACAAGTATGTCCCCACCGCGCGCGCCGCTGTCAAGCGGGGCGGTGGTCCGGGCCACACACCGCCCCCCTGCCGCGCGCCGGACGGCTGTGTTAGTCTGCCTCGCAGGTCACGAGTACCAGCGTCAAGCCCCGGCTAGCTGGTCGGCAACCCTCCTACCGCGGTGGGGTGCCCCGGGTGAGGACCAGGTCCCGACACGACCGTGTCGGACAAGCGCGGACCCCTGAGGCGTTGCCGGAGTGACATCTCCGCGGGTCCCACGACCCACAGGAGAGGTGCCCCCATGACCACTGCCGTTACCGTCCACACCGCCCGTCGCGCCGCGCCCCCGGCCGACACCGCCGCGTGCACCGTCGTCACCTCCGACGAGGGCGTCCCCCTGGTCACCGGCGAACGCGTCGAGTACGCCAACTTCGACTACGCGGCCAGCGCCCCGTGTCTGACCCCGGTGGCCGAGGCCCTGTCCGCGGCGCTGCCCTACTACGCCAGCGTGCACCGCGGCGCGGGCCACCACTCCCAGGTCAGCACCGATGCCTACGAGCGTGCCCGCCGCAGCGTCGCCCGCTTCGTGGGCGTGCGCTCGCAGCCCGCCGACGCCGTGGTGTTCGTGCGCGGCACCACCGACGCCCTCAACCTGCTGGCCCGCTCGGTGCCCGAGGGCTGCACGGTGGTCGTGTTCGAGTCCGAGCACCACGCCAGCCTGCTGCCCTGGGAGCACCCCGCCGCCCGGGCCGGTCGGGTGGTGCGCCTGCCGCTGCCCGCCTCCCCGGAGGACGCGGTGGAGGCCGCCCGCTCCGCGCTGCGCGGGGCCCCCGAGGGCCCGCGCCTGCTGTGCGTGACCGCCGCCTCCAACGTCACCGGCGAGATCTGGCCGGTGGAGGAACTGGTGGAGGCCGCCCACGCCGAGGACGCGCGCGTGGTCGTGGACGCCGCCCAGTACGTGCCGCACCTGCCCTTCAGCCTGGAGGCGACCGGCGCCGACTACGTCGCCCTGTCCGCCCACAAGCTCTACGCCCCCTTCGGCTCCGGGGTGCTGGCCGGTCGCGCCGACTGGCTGCGCGAGGCCACGCCCTACCTGTCCGGCGGCGGGGCCACACGGCTGGTCACCGAGCACGACGTGGTGTGGAACGACCTGCCCGCGCGGCACGAGGCGGGCAGCCCCAACGTGCTGGGCGCCGTGGCGCTGGCCGCCGCCTGCGACGCCCTCGCCCCCGCCACCCAGGAACTCCTGCACGTCCGCGAGTCGGCGCTGCTGGAGCGGCTGCGCGCGGGGCTGGCCGAGGTCGACGGCGTCACCGAGCTGACCCTGTGGGGCGGGGAGCACCCGCGGGTGGGCATCGTGTCGTTCACCGTGGACGGCCTGCCCGCCGACCTGCTGGCCGCCGCCCTGTCCGCCGAGTACGGGATCGGGGTGCGTGACGGCCTGTTCTGCGCCCACCCGCTCACCCGGCACCTGCTGCCCCGGGGCCACGCCCAGGCGGTGCGGGCGAGCCTGGGGGTGGGCACCACGCGGGAGCACGTGGACCGCCTCGTCGGCGCGGTCGCCGAACTCGTGGCCCGCGGACCGCGCTGGGAGTACGCCGACTGCGACGGCCGCCTCGCCCCGGTGCCCGACCCCGTGCGGGTGCTCTGACGGGAGCCGCGGACGGAGCCGTCCCGCCGGACCCTGCGGCGGTGCGGTGGTGCGGCACAGTGCGCTCACCGTGATGGCGGGAGCGCGTGTGGCGGCTGGTCACAAGGGTCCGGGGCAGCGCTGCTACAGCTGGCTGTAGCAGGGGTCGGCGGGTGGGCGGGATGTTTCGGCGGGCCGCGGCTCCGTAGCGTCGGAGACGACACGGCGGGCGCTACACCGGCCGTGTCCAGCCACCCGCCGAACCCAGGGAGCAACCGTGCCCGACGACCCCTACCGCATCGACGCTCCGACCGCCGGAGCCCCGTCGCCCTCCGTTCCGCAGCCGCTCCCCGCGCCCTCCCGACCCCGGCGTACACCCGCCCGCAGGGCCCTCCTGGCCCTGCTCGGCGTCGTCCTCGCCGGGTCCGCCGCGGCCAACGGAACCCTGTCCCTGCTTGGCCACACGCTGGTCGGGTCGGCCTTCGGGCTCACCGCGCTGGCCTCGCTCACCGCGCTGATCGTCCTGGCCCGCAGGGGCGACCGTTGAGCGGCGCGAACGGGGCGGCCACCGCCCCGGCCTTCACCGCACCGGGCCCCACCGGTCCGGACGCCGAAGGCGAGGCCGTCCGGCTCACCGACGTCCACCGCGTCTACTCCGACGGCGAGGGCGCCGTCTCGGCGCTGGCCGGGGTGTCGCTGGGGGTTCCCCGCGGATCGTTCCTCGCCGTGATGGGGCCGTCCGGATCGGGCAAGAGCACCCTGCTCAACTGCGCGTCCGGCATGGACCGCCCCACCTCGGGCTCGGTGGTGGTGGGCGGCACCGACATCAGCACCCTGCGCGAGCCCCGGCGCACCGAGTTCCGCCGCGAGCGGGTCGGCTTCGTGTTCCAGTCCTACAACCTGGTGCCCACCCTCACCGCGGAGGAGAACATCACCCTGCCGCTGCGCCTGGCCGGACGGACCCCCGACCAGGGCTGGCTGCGCGCGCTCGTCGGCCGGGTGGGAGTGGGGCAGCGGCTGCGCCACCGGCCCACGGAGCTCTCCGGCGGCCAGCAGCAGCGGATCGCGATCGTGCGCGCCCTGGCCTCCCGCCCCGACATCGTCTTCGCCGACGAACCCACCGGAGCGCTCGACGGCGCGACCGCCGACAGCGTCCTGGGTCTGCTGCGGGAGGTCGTGGACGAGCTCGGCCAGACCGTGGTCATGGTGACCCACGACCCCAAGGCCGCCGCCCGGGCGCACGCCACCGCGGTCATGGCCGACGGCCGCCTCGCCGACGTCCTGCACGCCCCCTCCGCGTCCGACCTGGCCGAACACCTGGCCTCCCTGGAGACGGCCGGGGCGGAGGCGGACCGATGACGGCGACCCCCGGTCCGGGTCCGTTCTCCGGTTCGGGACCTGCTCCCGGTCAGAGCCCCGACTCCGGCTCCGGTCCCGCCTCCGATCCCGGACCGCCCCCTGGTCCCGTCGCGCCGAACCCCGTCGGCGGCCGCGGCCCCCTCGCGCCGAAGCTGGCGCGCGGCCGTGCCGGGGTGCTGACCGCCGTCGCCGTCGCGGTCCTGGGCGGATCGGTGTTCGTCACCGTCGGCGGCGTGCTCGCCGACACCGGGGTGCGCTCGTCGGTCCCCGCCGAACGGCTCCGGGGCGCGGACGCCGTGGTCACCGCGCCCCAGACGGTCGAGCAGGCCGAGGACCTGGACCTGCCACTGCCCGAGCGGGCCGGACTGCCCGAGGAGTTCACCGCCCGGCTGGCCGCCCTGCCCGAGGTCGGCACCGCCGTCGGAGACGTCGGGTTCCCGGCCGCCGTGCACACCGGGGACGGGGTCGTCACGGGAGCCGATCCCCGCACCACCGGCCACGGCTGGTCCTCCGCCGCACTGTTGGAGGACGCCTCCCTGGAGGGGGAGGCCCCTCAGGGAACGCGGGAGGTGGCCCTGGACGCCGCCACGGCAGCCGCCGCTGGTGCCGGGGTCGGCGACCGGGTGCGGGTCACCGCTGCGGGACGCACCGGCGACCACCGGCTCTCCGGGGTGCTGGACACCGGCGCCACCGTGGTCCTGTTCGCCGACGACACCGCCGCCGACCTGGCCGGACGCACCGAGGGTCCCCGCGGGGGCACCGTGGACCTGGTGGCCCTGCGCGCCGCGCCCGACGTGTCGGAGGAGCGGCTCACCGAGGCGGTGGAGCAGGCCCTGGCCGGCGAGGACGCGCTCGTGCGGACCGGGGACCGGATCGGCGACGCCGAGTCCCCGGCCGCCGGAGCCGCACGCGGTGTCCTGGTCGCGGTGGCCGGTTCGCTCGGCGGCGTCCTGGTGATGACCATCGGCCTGACCGTCGCCGGAGCGCTGTCGGTCTCCGTGGCCGCCCAGCGCCGCGACCTGGCGCTGCTGCGGGCCGTGGGCGCCACGCCCCGGCAGGTCCGCCGCCTGGTCGCCGTCCCCAACCTCCTCGTCGCCCTGGCGGTCCTGCCCTTCGGTGTGGGCGGGGGCTACCTGCTGGCGGGGGTCGCGCTGGACTGGTTCGCGTCCCTGGGCCTGGTCCCGCCGGGCCTGCCTCCGGTGCTCGGACCGCTGCCCGCCCTGGCCACGGTCGTGCTGATGGCGCTCGCGGTGTGGCTGGCCTCGCTGGCCGCGGTCGGCCGGACCGCGGACGCGCCGCCCACCGACGCGCTCGCCGGGTCCGTCGTCGAGCCGCGCGTTCCCGGCCGGGCGCGGACCTGGTCGGGGGCGGCACTGCTCCTGGCCTCGGTGGGGGCGTCGGTTCCGGCGCTGGTGCTGGGCGACGAGATGGCCGCGGTCGGCCCGGCCTCGGCCAGCCTGCTCGCGGTGGTCGGACTGGCCCTGGTCGGCCCCGCCCTGCTGCGGGCGGTGAGCGGTGCGCTCGGCCGCCGCCTGCCCGCACACTCCTCCGCCCTGACCTGGCTGGCGGTGCGCAACCTGCACGGTCACTCCCACCGGGTGGCGGGCGCGGTCAGCGCGCTGGCGATGCTGGTGGCCTTCGCCCTCAGCCAGGGCTACGTCAACACCACGCTGCTGACCGCGCAGACGGAGCAGCGCGAGGAAGGCGAACTGGCCGCGAGCACGCTGACCGCGCCCGCGCTCGGCGGGCTTCCGCGGGGGCTGGCCGAGACCGTGCGGCAGGACCCGTCCGTCGCCGCGGCCGTCACCGCCACGCCGACCACCCTCGTGTGGACCACCGAGATGCCGTTCGAGGAGGGGGCGCTGCACCAGGAGGTACCCGCTCTGGTCCTGGGGCCGGGCGCCCCGGAGGTCGTCGACGTGGGTGTCACCGAGGGCGACCTGGGCGCGCTGACCGGCGACACCGTCGCGCTGGGCGCGCAGACCGCGCGCTCCCTCGACGCGGAGCCGGGGCAGACGGTGACGTTCCGGATGGGGGACGGGAGCGAGGTCAGCGCCGAGGTGGTCGCGCTGTACGAGCGAGAACTCGGCTTCGGCCGGGCCCTGGTCTCGCGGGACCTGGCCCGGGGCCATCTGACCGGTGACCTGCCCGCCGAACTGCGGGTGCTCGCCGAACCCGGACGGGAGCCCGAGGTCCGCGAGGCCCTCGACGGCCTGGCCTCGGCCCACCCGGGGGTGGAGGTCACCGACGCCGCCCCGGACGAGGCCGGGTCCGGGCTCGCGGCGAACACGGTGCTCAACCTCGTGGTGCTGCTCTGCCTGGCCGGGTACGTGCTGCTCTCGGTGGCCAACCGCCTGTCCGCCCAGACACTGCGCCGCCGTGCGGAGACGGACGCGCTGCGTGCCGTGGGCATGACCCCGGCGCAGGTCCGGTCGCTGCTGCGCAGGGAGGCCGCCCTGATCGCGGTCGGCGCGGTCGTCGCCGGTGTCCTGGCCTCGGCGGTCCCGCTCGCCTTCGCGGGGATGGGGCTCCTGGGGCGTCCGTGGCCCGGCGGCCCGTTCTGGCTGCTGCCCGCGACCGTGCTGGTGGTCGCGGTGGTGTCCTGGCTGTGCGCGGAGCTCCCCGCCAGGAGGCTGACCGCCGACCGGTAGCGCTGGGGGCCTGACGGGTGCCCTCCGACGGGGGACGGTTTCCGTGGTGGAGGGCCGGGCCCTTCCACCACGGGTCAGCTCTCGGGACGGGTGGCCGGTGGCCGGACGGGAGCCTCTGGCACGGGACGGGGCCGCTTCCCAGAAAACTGAGGAAAGCGTGCTTTTCGGGACCGTCCGGCCGTGTCGGAAGACCTTCCCGAGGGCACAGGGCGGTGACCTGCTGGAATCACGGTGGAGCGGGGCGTGACGCTCCCTCCCCGTCCGCGGAGTCGGGTTCGTTCACCAGAAACACTTGCGCCCCAGGAGGCCCCAAAGGGCGAAATAGGGCGCATAACACCCATGTGTGTGCCGAGGATCACTTTCGCAGGGGGTACCATCGGGCCCTGACGGCATGGCGCGACGCTGTCCGGGCCCGACCGGCCCGCTCCGCCGAGCGTCTGCCTCCCGCGAGCGAACCGGCTGGGGGAGCGTGAACGTGACCAACGTCCGAGGACCCAAGACGGGTCGGCTCACGGCCGTGCTCCGCGGGCGCGGGGCCGTACCCGTCCCCGGTCAACGCTCCGGCGTGGTCGACCTCGGTTCCCGCACGGGCGAGCGTCCTGACCCGCGGCACGCCGAGCACACCCGCCTGCACCAGGCCTTCCTGGGGCGCGCGGTCGACTACCTGTCCGCCGACGCGGGCGTACGCCAGTTCGTCGACTGGGGGTGCCCGGTACCCGGGACCGCCGAGCGGGTGCACGCCGCCGCCCCCGACGCCTCGGTCGTCCACGTCGCCCCCCACGGCGCCGCGGGCATGCTCTCCACCGCCGGGGCCTCCGTGCTCTCCGGTGACGGATCCGGCACGGACACGCTCCTGCGCCGTCTCGGCACCTCCGGGCTCGTCGACTTCGACGAGCCCGTCGCCGTTCTGATGACCCGCCCCTTCACCGCGGACGACCCGCCCGCCGGGATCGACGGCCTGCACGCCCTCATGCGCGGGGGCGGCTACCTCGCGCTCACCTCCCCGGCGCCCCGTGCCGCGGTGGAGCGCGCCTTCGCCCCCTTCCAGCCGATCGAACCGGGGGTGGCCGACCTGCGGTGGTGGCCCTACCCGGACGAGGACGTGCCCGACCCGGGCACCGGCGTCCTCGCCGGGCTGGGCCGCGCGCCCGGCCGCGGAGGGGGCGTCCGCAGGTGGCGGTGAACTGGACCGGAGAGGTCCTGGCGCAGCTGCGGTTCTACTGGGACTTCTCCCTGTGGCCCCGCCTGGAGGGGCTCACCGACGAGGAGTTCCACTGGATGCCGGTGCCCGGCGCCTGGACCGTGCGCGAGGGGCCGGACGGGCGCCACCGGCCCGACACGGCCGTCCCCGAACCCGAACCGCCGCCGGTGACCACCATCGCCTGGCGGCTCGGGCACATCGTCGTCGAGGTCCTGGAGACCCGCGTCAACTGGCACTTCGGCGACCGCACCGCCACGCGGGAGAACGCCGACTGGCCCGCGACCGCCGCCGAGGCCCGGCAGCGGCTGCGCCACGCCTACACGGCCTGGACCTCGCACGTCCAGGAGCTGGGCGAGAGCGGCCTGGCCGCGCCGGTGCGCAGCGCCGAGGCGCCCCAGTGGGAGGACTTCCCGATGGTCGCCCTCGTGCTCCACGTCAACCGGGAGGTCATCCACCACGCGGCGGAGGTGGCCGCGCTGCGCGACCTGTACCGCGCGGAGTACGGCCGCTGAGCCGCCCCCACACCGTGGTCTTGTGCTTATAGCGGGGCTCGAGCGCCCAAACTCGCTATAAGTACAAGATCACCGCAGGTCAGGGCCGCTTGGGTCACACCGGGAACACTCCCGGCCGTGCACGGCTAGACCACGTGCAGCGGGTCCATCCGCACCTGCGCCAGGTGCTCGTCGCGGCGCGCGCTGCGCGCCGAGGCCGCCGCCTTGAGCGACCGGGACAGCGCGCCCACCCCGCCCCGGGGCACCCGCAGCAGCGCGCGCTCCGGGGGATGGGCGCCGTCCGGGCCGACCGCCCGGTCCGCGCCCACCGGCACCGGCCCCAGGAGTTCGGTGCCCTCGGGCAGTTCGAGCTGGTCGAGCAGCTCGCGCACGTGTTCGGGGGCGCCGGTGACCGAGGCCATCGCCACCGCTGGGGGGAACCCCAGTTCGCGGCGCTCGGCCAGCTCGCGCTCGGCGAAGCCCGCCGGGTCCCACCGCACGAACGACTGCACCACCGGCAGCGAGGCGTCGGCCGACACCACCACCGTGCCGCCCGGCCGCACCAGGGCCCCCGCGTTCAACCAGCGCCGCAGCGCCTCCTCCGAGGCGCGCAGGTCCATCCGGTTCAGCAGCGCCCAGCCGTCCAGCAGGACCGCCGCCGCGTACCCGTTCTCGGCCACCGGTTCGGCCCCCGGTGTGGCCACCACCAGCGACGGCGCGTCCGCCACCCGCGACAGCACGTCCTCGCGGCCCGAGGTGCGTACGGTCAGCGAGGGGAACGCGCGGCCCAGCTCCTCGGCGGTGCGGCGGGCGCCCACCACCACGGCGCGCATGCGGGTGACGCCGCACTCCGGGCACGCCCACTGACCGGCGACCCGGCCGCACCAGCCGCACGAGGGCATGGCGTGCGAACCGCGCACGGCCAGCGGGCCCCGGCAGGAGTCGCAGCGCGCGGGTTCGCGGCACCCGGCGCAGGCCAGCGTGTTGAGGTAGCCCCGGCGCGGGACCTGGAAGAGCACCGGGCCGGTCCGGGCGGCCTCGCGGGCCGCGCGCAGGGCCACGCTCGGCATCCGCGCCGACCGCGCCGCCTCGTCGCGGGCCAGCTCCCGGTCGTCCCCGGCCGCCCGGACCACGGGCGCGCGGCGGCGCAGGGTCGCCCGGTCCGCGGCCAGCGGGTGCGCCCACCCCGACTCCACCAGCAGCTGGGCGTCGGTGGTGCGCGTGTGCCCGCCGATCAGGGCACCGGCCCCGGCCCGGTGCGCGCGCATCGACAGCACCGTGCGCGAGTGCGGGTAGGGGGCGTGCGGGTCGGCGTGCACGTCGTCGCCGTCGTCCCACAGCACCACCAGCCCCAGGTCCCGCACGGGCGCGAACACCGCCGCGCGCGTGCCGACCACGACCCGGACCCCGCCGCGCAGTACCGAGAGCCAGCGCCGGTAACGCTCGGCCGGTCCGAGGTCGGCGGTGAGCGCCACGTACCGGCCCTCGCCCAGGCGCTGTTCCAGGGCCTGGTCGACGGCCTGCACGTCGCGGCCGTCGGGCACCACGACCACGGTGCCGCGCCCGGCGGCCAGGGTCTCCCCGGCGGCGACCGCCACCGCGTCCGCCCAGTCGGTGCCGGGCAGGGCGTTCCACACCGCACGGGCGGGCTGGCCCGCCCGCAGCGCGCGCAGGAACGAGGGGCCCTCGGGGTAGTCCGCCCAGGGTCCGGGTCCGGGATTCGCCTCGGTGACATCCTGTGCCGCTGCCACCCCGGGGGGCGCGTCCGCCACGGTTGCGGACGCCCGCGGGGCGCCAGCGGTGTCCGGCCCGGGGCCGGGGGACGCCCTTGGCGGAGGGGCGTTCGGGTCCGTCCCGGCCGGAGCGTCGCCCGGGATCGCCCCGGTCCCCGCCGTCCCGGGGGCCGCACCGGTCCCCGCTGTCTCCGGGGGCGCGCCGGTCCCCGCCGTCCCGGGATCCGCGCCGGACCCCGCTGTCTCCGTGGACGCGCCGGCCCCCGCCTTCTCCGCGGCCTTCGCCGCCTCCTTCTCCACGCGGGCGTGGCGGGGCGGCACCGCCAGCCGCAGCACGTCGCTCAGCGTGCCCGCGTAGCGGTCGGCGACCGCGCGGGCCAGCCCCAGGATCTCGGGGGTGAGCACGGGTTCGGGGGAGACGACCGCCTCCAGGTACGCCAGCCGCCCCGAGAACTCCGAGGTCTCCACCCGCTCGGCCAGGAACCCTCCCAGCTGGCGGTTGTTGAACCGCACCTTCACCCGGCAGCCGGGCACCGCCGCCTCGTCCATGTCGGCGGGCACCCGGTAGTCGAAGTACCGGTCCAGGTGGGGCAGCGGGGTGTCCACGACCACGCGCGCGACGGGCAGCCGCTCGGCGGGCCTGCGTGGGGCCGGGCGGCGGGACCTGCTTGCCGCCCGAGCCGTGGCCTTCTCCTGTTCCGGAAGGTCGAAGAGGACCCCGTCGGGCTGACCGGGCTGCGCTGTCATCCCCTTCTGTCTACCAGAACCGTGCGACACCGCCCCGCGCACCGGGCGGCGCGGCCCGGTGCCACTGGTAGAACTGGGGAACCGACAGACCGCGGTGGAGGGGAACCCACGTTGAAGCTTGTCTTTGCCGGAACACCGCAGGTGGCGGTACCGTCCCTGCGCGCACTGATCGACTCCGGCCACGAGGTCGCCGCCGTGGTCACCCGCCCCGACGCCCGCTCCGGGCGCGGCCGGAAGGTCTCCGCCAGCCCGGTCGGCGAACTCGCCGCGAGCGAGGGCATCGAGGTCCTCAAACCCGCCAAGGCGGGCGACACCGAGTTCCTGGAGCGCTTGGCGCAGATCGCCCCCGACTGCTGCCCCGTCGTCGCCTACGGCGCCCTGCTCCCCCAGTCCGCGCTCGACATCCCCCGCCACGGCTGGGTCAACCTGCACTTCTCCCTGCTGCCCGCCTGGCGCGGCGCCGCCCCCGTCCAGCACGCGGTCCTGCACGGCGACGACATCACCGGCGCGTCCACCTTCCGGATCGTCAAGGAACTCGACGCCGGTCCCGTCTACGGCACCCTCACCGAGACCGTGCGCCCCACCGACACCAGCGGCGAACTCCTGGAACGGCTCTCCGTCTCCGGAGCCGAACTCCTCGTGCGCACGGTCGACGGCATCGCCGCCGACCGTCTCAGCCCGGTCGAGCAGCCCGCCGACGGCGTCTCCCACGCCTCCAAGCTCACGCCCGAGGACGCCGAACTCGACTTCACCGCCCCCGCCCTGCGCGTGGACCGCACGGCCCGCGCCTGCACCCCCGCCCCGGGCGCCTGGACCACCTTCCGCGGCGGCCGCCTCAAGGTGGGCCCGGTCACCCCCCTCACCGACGCCGACACACCCGCGCTCGACCCCGGCCAGCTGCACGCCGACAAGAAGCGGGTCCTGGTCGGGACCGCCACCCACCCGGTCGTCCTGGGCGAGGTACAGCCGCAGGGCAAGCGCGCCATGGCCGCGGTCGACTGGGCGCGCGGCGTGCGTCCCGGCGACGAGGACCGCCTGGGGCGCTGAGCTGCCGTAGTCTCGACCTGGCGGGTGAGCCCGCCGGTCCCGTCCCCGGTTTGTTGAGGCAGCACACGTTGAGCGAGCAGTCCCGATCCCCGTACCGCCGTCCCCGCCGCGGCGGGAAGCCCGCGCAGGGCGGCGGCCGGGGCGGGGACGGACAGTCCCCGCCCCGCGACCCCTCCCGCCGCGTCGCCTACGACGTGCTGCGCGCGGTCGGCCAGCGCGACGCCTACGCCAACCTGCTGTTGCCCGCCCTGCTCAGCGAACGCGGCATCAGCGGCCGCGACGCGGCCCTGGCCACCGAGCTGACCTACGGGACCCTGCGTCTCCAGGGCACCTACGACGCGATCCTGGAGGCCTGCGTGGACCGCACGCTCGCCTCCGTGGACACCGAGGCGCTGCCGCTGCTGCGCCTGGGCGCCCACCAGCTGCTGTCCACCAAGATCCCGCCGCACGCCGCGGTCAGCGCCACCGTGGACCTGGCGCGCAGGGTCGTGGGCCACCACCGCGGCCGGTTCGTCAACGCCGTCCTGCGCAAGGTCTCCGCCCGCGACCTGGACGCGTGGACGGCCGTGGTCGCCCCCGACCGCGCCACCGACCCCAGCGGGTACCTGTCGGTCGTGCACAGCCACCCGCGCTGGATCGTCAAGGAGCTGGCCCGGGCACTGGGGGAGCGGTCCGCCGGCGGGCTGGTCGAGACCGAGCGCCTGCTCGCCGCGCACAACGAGCGCCCCCGGGTGACCCTCGTGGCCAAGCCGGGCCGCTCCACCGTCGCCGACCTGGTGGCCTCCGGTGCCGAGGAGGCCCGCTACTCGCCGTTCGCCGCCTACCTGCCCGAGGGCGACCCGGCGGCGATCCGCGAGGTGCACCAGAACCGGGCCGCGGTGCAGGACGAGGCCAGCCAGCTGGTCGCCCTCGCCCTGACCAGGGTGGACACCCACGGCGACGACGAGCGCTGGCTCGACATGTGCGCTGGGCCGGGCGGCAAGGCCGGTCTGCTGGCGTCCCTGGCCGGGCAGCGCGACGCCCGCCTGCTGGCCGCCGAGGTGCAGCCCGCGCGGGCCGGGCTGGTGGCCGGTGCGGTGCGCCGCTCCCCGCGCGACGCGGGCCGGGTCGTGGTCGCCGACGGGACCAGGCCCGCCTGGCGTCCGGGGGCCTTCGACCGGGTGCTGGTGGACGCGCCGTGCACGGGCCTGGGCGCGCTGCGCCGACGCCCGGAGTCGCGCTGGCGGCGCACCGAGAGGTCGGCCGCCGATCTGGCGCCGCTCCAGCACGGCCTGCTGGTGAGCGCGGTCGAGGCCGTGCGCCCCGGCGGTGTGGTCGCCTACGTCACGTGCTCGCCGCACCTGGACGAGACCGACGGAACCGTGCGCCGGGTGCTCTCCGAGCGCGACGACCTCACGCTGCTGCGCGCCGCCGACTACCTGGACGGGGTGCCCGACCTCGCGGCCGGTCCGGAGGGAAGGTACGCCCAGTTCTGGCCGCACGTGCACGGGACCGACGCGATGTTCCTGGCGCTGCTGCGCAGGTCCGAGCAGACCTGAGCCCGCACGGGGGGCGTCCGCGACCCGTCCGGGGGCGCCCGCGCGGTGTTCAGGCGCCGCCGTCCGGCCGGGGCGGGGGTGAAGGCGCGGGTACCGGCGGCATGCTCGCGCGCAGGCGCAGGGTCAACCGCTCGCCCAGCTCCCCGCTGAACGACCCGTCGTGCACCACCCCCGCGCGGTCGGCCAGCTCCACCGCGTGCAGGCGCACGACGGCCTCCACCAGCGTGGCGTAGGCCCCGGTCGCCGACCGGGCACGCACCCACGCGATCCCCGCCGCGGCGGCCGCGACGAGCACGGCGGGCCACCACCACACGGTCAGCGGCAGGTACAGCAGCGCCCACGCCGTCAGTCCGGTGGCGCGGGCCAGGTCCTCGCGGGCTCCGGTGACCTCCACACGCTCCTCCTCCGGCAGGACCAGCCACAGGTGCGGCCACAGCACGGCCAGGTCCGCGCGGTGGTCGCGGGCCAGCCGCGTGCGCACGGCCCCGAGCCGGTCACCGCACCAGGTGGGACGCTCCGGCCGCTCGGGGGAGAGCCGCGCCATGCGGTCGTAGGCCTGCGCGAACGCCTCCTCACCGCCCCCGCGCCGCGCCCGCTCGGCCTCCCCCCGCAGCCGGTCCCACCTCGCGCGGCGCGACCGCACCCACCGCCCGGTCCAGCCGCGCAGCGGCGGCGGCCACCGTTCCCAGTCCGCGGCCGTCCACAGGCGCTCGACCAGCCAGCCCAGACCCCGGGCGACCAGGCCCACGGCGGTGCTCCCGGCCAGCACGGCGGCCAGCACCAGGGCCTGGCCGCCGAGGGTGTCCACGCGCGGGTCCGCGGCCCAGCCGGTGACCCGCTCGGCCAGGTGTCCCACGTCCCACGCCCCGGACCAGCCGAGGGCGTACGCGGCGGTGGCGACCGCCAGGTAGAGGGCGCCGGGCAGCGCGAGGGCGCTGGCCCACCGCTCGGTGAGCCTGCGGCCCAGTTCCGCCCACAGGTCGCCCACCGCCTACCGCCCCCGCGGCGGGCGCAGGGAGGCGCCGCTGACCAGGCAGACCGGCACGTCCTCGGCCGGTGTGGGCTCCCACGTGCGCGCGCACCGGCCCTGGGGGCACCCGTACAGGGCGAAGGCGGGGCGGGGCAGGCCGATCCCGGCCACCCCCGCGCCCCCGGACCCCACCCGGTGCACGCCGTCGGCGTGGGCGGTCAGCCCGCGCCCGTCGAGGGCGACCAGGGCCTCCTGGAGCCGGGCCAGCTCCGCCGACGCGTCCCCGCCGCCGCGTGCGGCCCCGAGCACCGCGTCGACCAGCGCGGGCCCGCCGGGCACCCGTTCCAGCCGGTAGCGGATGTCGCGGGCGTGCTCGCAGACCACGCCCAGCCCCGTCGCGGTGTCCTCGCTCACGGATCTCCCGTCCTTCCGGCCGCTCTCGCGCGGGCGCCCGCCACGGCACCTGGCACGGGCCCCACCTCCCCGGGGGCCGTTCCCGGTGCGCGCGGGCGCCCTCTCCCCCCACTCCTCTCGGCCAGTCTCCATGTCCGTAAAGGGCGATTTGTAATCTACGTCGTAAAGATCCGCTACGGAGTCATCCCCACGCAACGAGGGGAGAGAAACCGCTCCTCCGCGTCCTCCCCGCGTCCCCGCAGTTCCGGGCTCCGCACCCCGGCCACTCGCCCCGCTCGCCGTGGCTACACTGCACGCGTGGCCATCCAGATCTCACCCAGCATCCTGAGCGCCGACTTCGCGCACCTCGCCGACGAAGCGGCCGCCGTGTCCCCGTCCGCCGACTGGCTCCACGTCGACGTCATGGACAACCACTTCGTCCCGAACCTGACGCTCGGCCTGCCCATCGTGGAGTCCCTGCTCAAGGCCACCGACACCCCCCTGGACTGCCACCTGATGATCGAGGAGCCCGACCGCTGGGCCCCGGACTACGCCGAGGCGGGCGCGGGCAGCGTCACCATCCACGCCAAGGCCGCCGGGGCCCCCGTGCGCACGCTGCGCGAGATCCGCCGCCTGGGCGCCCGCGCGGGCCTGGCCCTCAACCCCGCCGAGGCCGTCGAGCCCTACGCCGACCTCGTCGGCGAGATGGACATGCTCCTGCTCATGACCGTCGAGCCCGGCTTCGGCGGGCAGAGGTTCCTCGACGTGGTCCTGCCCAAGATCCGCCGCGCCCGCGAGATCCTCGACAGCCGCGAGGCCTCCGTCTGGCTCCAGGTCGACGGCGGCGTCAGCGACGAGACCATCGAGCGGGCCGCCGAGGCCGGAGCCGACGTCTTCGTCGCCGGTTCGGCCGTCTACGGGGCCCAGGACCCGGCCAAGGCCGTGGAGTCCCTGCGCGCCCTCGCCGCCGGGGCCTCCGCGAGGCCCTGACCCCACCGTCACCGAACGTCCGTCTGAGCAACGATCGCGACACGGTTGCGCCCACCGCTGGCCCCGCCCGGCGCCTCCCCCTAGGCTGTGCGACTCGTAGTCGTGAATCTCGCTTGGTCGCGGCTCCGTCTTCCCCTCCGCCTCCGCGCGCGTGGGGGAGCGGCGCGGCGTGAGCGCGTTGCCAGGCGCGGACCCCCGGGAGTACGCGTTGAACGCTTGGACCGTCGAACACCTGGCCATGGACGCGCTGTGGGAGGCGGAGACCGTCCCCATCCTCTGGCTCCAGGGCCTGGGGGACTGGCTCGCCCATCCGCTGGGCCTGGTCACCCACCTGGGTTCCCACACCCTCGTCATCCTCGCCCTCACCCTGGTCTTCTGGTGCGTCAACCCCGGCCTGGGAGCGCGCCTGTTCGTCGTGGTGGCCTCCTCCGGAGTGGTCAACCAGCTGTTCAAGTCCGTGCTCTACGGGGCCCGGCCCCCCTGGTTCGACGCCCGCGTCACGGCCCACACGAGTTCGGACAGCTTCGGAATCCCCTCGGGGCACACCCAGGGCGCCACCGTCACCTGGGGCTACCTCGGGATCAGGTCCGGCCGCCGCGCCGCGCTGTGGGCGGTGGCCGCCGTCATCGCACTCGTCTCGCTCTCGCGGGTCTACCTGGGCGCGCACTTCGTCAGCGACGTCGCGGCCGGGCTGCTGGTGGGCGCCGCACTGCTGTGGGCGGTCCTGCGCTGGGAGGAGCGCGTCACCGCCTGGTGGCTGGGCCTGGGCACCGCCCGCTGGGTGGGCTACGCCCTGGCCGCCGCCCTGCTGCCCTGCCTGGCGGCCACCCTGTGGCAGCTGCTGGTGCGCGGCGACTGGACGGTCCCCGAGGAGTGGATCGGCGCCGTCCCCGCCGACCCGGCCGCCGAGACCCTCACCGGCCTGTACACGGTGGCCGGAACCCTGCTCGGCGGGCTCGTGGGCTTCACCCTGCTCGCCCGGCGCGGCTGGTACAGCGCCGCGGGCACCCTGGCCTCCCGGGCCGCCCGCTTCGTCCTCGGCGTCTCGGTGATCGTGCTGGTACAGGTGTTCGTGAGCGTGCTCTTCGGCCACCTGACCGGACTCGCCGACGCCGCCGTGTCCTTCGTCGCCTACGGCGCGATCACCTTCTGGGCCTCCTTCCTGGCCCCGGAGGCCTTCGTCCGCAGCGGCCTGGCCACCAGACCCGAAACCGCGGCCGAAACCCCCTGAGCGGGCGGGGCTCATGGCCGCGGCGACACGCCCGCCGGGGCCGCCAACCCGAGCGCGCGCCGTCTCCGCCGACGGCGACGGGGCCGGATGATTCCCGTCACACCGGCTAGGCGCTCCTGTTGACGAGGGGTTAGGATCCCTACCAGCAAGTTCAACACGTGCTCCGGGGTCGGTGTAATTCCGAACCGGCGGTGACAGTCCGCGACCCGGCCGAGTCCATCGGCCGGTTGAACCGGTGGAATTCCGGTACCGACGGTGAAAGTCCGGATGGGAGGCAGTACGTGTCGGGACGGTCCCTGGCCGCCCGCGTCCGCTGACGCGCGGCCCCGGTGCCGTCCTGTTCGTGGACCCTTCTCCACGCGTCCCCTCACCCCGGAGCCACCAGGCGAAGGGAAGGCAAGGACGTGTTCACCGGAATCGTCGAGGAACTCGGCGAGGTCGTCTCCATCCAGGCCGCGGGCACCACGGGCGAGGCCGCGCTGCTCACCGTCCGAGGCCCCCTGGTCAGCTCGGACGCCGGGCACGGCGACTCCATCGCGGTCAACGGCGTGTGCCTGACCGTGGTCGACCGGGGCGAGGGCGCCTTCACCGCCGACGTCATGAAGGAGTCGCTGGACCGCTCCAACCTCGGCGGCCTGGTCCCGGGCTCCCCCGTCAACCTCGAACGCGCCGCCCGCGCCGACGGCCGCCTGGGCGGCCACATCGTCCAGGGCCACGTCGACGGCACCGCCGCCCTGGTCTCCCGGAATCCCGGCGACAACTGGGACGTTCTGCGCTTCGGGCTGCCCGCACACCTCTCGCCGTACGTGGTCGAGAAGGGCTCGATCACCGTCGACGGCACCAGCCTCACCGTCTCCGCGGTCAGCGAGCCCGGCGCGGAGCAGGAGTTCTTCGAGGTCAGCCTCATCCCCGAGACCCTGCGGGCGACCACCCTGGGCGGCCTGGCCACCGGCGCCACCGTGAACATCGAGGTGGACGTCATCGCCAAGTACGTCGAGAGGATCACCGCCGTGGCGGCGGTCCGCCCGCGGGCGTGAGCGCCCGCGCACGGCGCGAGGGGGCGGACCCGCGCGGGCGGGCCGCCGCCCGCCCCAGCACCCACATCCACGACGCACCCCAGGGAGCGGACATGACCGTCACCGAGCCCACCCCGGCCACGACACCGATCGACCAGGCCGTCGTCCTCGACCCGATCGAGGAGGCCGTCGCCGAGTTCGCCGCGGGGCGGGCCATCGTGGTGGTGGACGACGAGGACCGCGAGAACGAGGGCGACATCATCTTCGCCGCCGAGCTCGCCACGCCCGAACTCCTGGCGTTCATGATCCGCCACACCTCCGGCGTGGTGTGCGTCCCCCTGGAGGGCGAGGACCTGGACCGCCTCGACCTGCCGCTGATGACCGCGCGCAACGAGGAGAGCCTGCGCACCGCCTACACGGTCACCGTGGACGCGCGCGAGGGCGTCACCACGGGGATCTCCGCCGCCGACCGGGCCCGCACCATCCGCCTGCTGGCCGCGGAGGGCAGCCGCCCCGCCGACTTCGTGCGCCCCGGCCACGTCCTGCCGCTGCGCGCCCGCCCGGGCGGCGTGCTGGCCCGGCGCGGACACACCGAGGCCTCCGTCGACTTCGCCCGCCTGGCCGGTCTGCGCCCCGCGGGCGTGCTCGCCGAGGTCGTCAACGACGACGGCACCATGGCCCGCCTGCCGCGGCTGCGCGCGTTCGCCGACGAGCACGGCCTCAAGCTGGTCTCGGTCGAGCAGCTCGCCGCGTACCGGGAGGCCCTGGGCGAGGCGCTCACCGACGCCGAGGCCCACCCGCCGCTGGTCACCCGCGTGGTCGAGACGCGCATGCCCAACAGGTACGGCCAGTGGCGCGCGGTCGGGTACCGGGGCGCCGCCGACGGCGCCGAGCACGTCGCGCTGGTGTACGGGGACCTGACCGACGGCACGGACGTCCTGGCGCGCCTGCACTCGGAGTGCCTCACCGGCGACGCGTTCGGCTCCCACCGCTGCGACTGCGGCGCCCAGCTGGACGCCGCCATGGCCGACATCGCCGAGGAGGGGCGCGGGGTGGTCGTCTACCTGGGCGGCCACGAGGGCCGGGGGATCGGCCTGCTGCACAAGCTGAGCGCCTACAGCCTCCAGGACGAGGGGGCGGACACCGTGGACGCCAACCTGCGCCTGGGCCTGCCCGCCGACGCGCGCGAGTTCGGAGCCGGGGCGCAGATCCTGACCGACCTGGGCGTGTCGTCGGTGCGGTTGCTGACCAACAACCCCGCCAAGGCCGAGGGTCTGGAGCACCACGGGGTGCGGGTCAAGGAGCGGGTGGCGATGCCCTCCTTCGTCACCGAGGACAACATCGACTACCTGCGCACCAAGCGCGACCGCATGGGCCACGACCTGACCGGCGTCGTCCGCTGACCCCGGCCTCCCGGCGCGGCCGACCGGCAGCCCCGCGCGCGGCGCTCCCCGGGGCCGCCCCCGGTGGGCGCGGCGGCCCGGGCCCCGCGCAACCCGTTCGTACAGAAAGCAGGAACCCATGAGTGGTGAAGGACGCCCCGACAGCAACGGTGTCGACGCCTCGGGGGTGTCGGTGGGCATCGTCGTGACCCGCTGGAACGCGGGCGTGGTCCAGCCGATGCTCACCAGAGCGCTGGAGGTGGTGAGGTCCTCGGGTGCGGTCGAGCCCGCCGTGGTGGAGGTGGCCGGGGCGGTCGAGATCCCGGTGGTCGCCCAGGAGCTGGCCCGCAAGCACGACGCCGTGATCGCCCTGGGCGCGGTCATCCGCGGGGGCACCCCGCACTTCGACTACGTGTGCCAGTCGGTCACCCACGGCCTGACCGAGGTGGCTCTGCGCCACTCCACCCCCGTGGGCAACGGCGTGCTCACCTGTGACACTCTGGAACAGGCGCTCGACCGCGCCGGACTGCCGGGGAGCGCCGAGGACAAGGGCGCCGAGGCCGCGCTGGCCGCCCTGGACACGGCGGTGGTCCTGCGCGGGCTGCGCCGCTGATCCGGCCCGGTGGCGCGCACGGTGACGATGGTGGACCGCCCGCACACGCGGGCGGCCGAAGAGGTGTTGTGCGCGGGGACGCGGTCCGGACGCGGTGAGCCGAGGGACCGCGGCGAACACGGTCCAGAAGTGGAGCAGTTGGTGCGGACGAGGGAACAGCCCGTGGACGACGAGGCGTCGAGGCAGGCGGTGCTGCCCAGGACGTGGCGGCCCCGGTCGGTGCGGTGGGTCGCCTACGGCCTGGCGCTGTTGATCGTGGCGACCCTGGCGGTCCTGGCCGCGATCCTGCCGGGGAGCTGGGGGGTCATGGACCGGGTCCTGATGGTGGGGCTGGGCCTGGCCATCGCGGCCGCCCTGCACCTGCTGGCCAGGCCGCGGCTGGTGGCCACGGAGGAGGGTGTGACGGTGGTCAACAGCATCCGCACCCACGTGCTGTCCTGGGCGGAGGTCGTGGACATGCGGATGCCCGAGGGCGAACCCTGGCCCTCGGCGGACCTGTCCGACGGTACGACCCTGGCGGTGATGGCCATCCAGAGCGCCGACGGCGAGAGCGCCCGGCTCGGCCTGGAGGAGTTCCGCGCGCTGCTGCACGCGCGCGGCGAGGGCCGCGAGCCGGGCCGCTCGTAGGAACCTCCGGAGGGAGCCGCCGAATTCCTGGGGATCGGTGGCTCCCGAGTGTTGTGCGGGGCACATAGTTTGGTACCGAGAGCCATCGACGGAACGTGGAAGAGGTACCGCGTGCGCGACATCCGAGCGGCCGTGTCCGACCTGTACGCGTCGGGCGAGACGTTCGCGCTGGCCACCGTGATCGACACCTACAAGAGCGCGCCCCGCGACGCCGGGGCGGCGATGCTGGTCAGCGCCTCGGGGGAGGTCGTCGGCAGCGTGTCCGGCGGCTGCGTGGAGGGCGCGGTCTACGAGGAGGCCCTGGAGGTCATCCGCACGGGGGTCCCCGTGCGCCGCACCTACGGGGTCAGCGACGACGACGCCTTCAGCGTCGGCCTGACCTGCGGCGGAACACTGCACATGTTCGTCGAGCCGATCAGCCGGGCCGTCTATCCCCAGCTGGGTTCGGTGATCGGCGCGATCGACGAGCACCAGCCGGTCGCCGTGGCCACCATCGTCTCCGACCCCTCCGACCCGGGCCGGGTGGGGCGGCGCCGCGTGGTCTGGCCCGGCCACGCCGAGGGCGACCTGGGCAGCGACAGGCTGGCCGACGCCCTGGACGACGACGTGCGCGGCATGCTCGCCCAGGGCAGTACGGGCCTGCTGCGGTACGGCACCGACGGGCAGCGGCGCGGGGACGAGCTGGAGGTGTTCGTGCAGTCCTTCGCGCCCGCGCCCCGCATGCTGGTGTTCGGCGCGATCGACTTCGCGGCGGCCGTCGCCGACCTGGGCACCTATCTGGGCTACCGGGTGACGGTGTGCGACGCCCGGCCGGTGTTCGCGACGGCCAAGCGCTTCCCCACCGCCGAGGAGGTGGTGGTCAAGTGGCCGCACGTGTTCCTGGACGAGATCGCCGACCAGATCGACGAGCGCACGGCCATCTGCGTGCTCACCCACGACCCCAAGTTCGACGTGCCGGTGCTCAGCGCGGCCCTGCGCACCCGTGCCGGGTACATCGGCGCGATGGGGTCCCGGCGCACCCACGAGGACCGGCTGGAGCGGCTGCGCGAGGCCGGGGTGGGGGAGGCCGGGCTGGCGCGCCTGCACTCGCCGATCGGCCTGGACCTGGGGGCGCGCACCCCGGAGGAGACGGCGGTGTCGATCGCCGCGGAGCTGGTGCAGGCCCGGTGGGGCGGCAGCGGCCGGGCCCTGCGCGAGACCAGTGGCCGAATCCACCACGAAACACCGGGTAAACCCCTGGTTCCGGCCGGATTCGGCCACCGTGTGAAGTGAACCGAAACCCGTCCGGCCCTGGAGTGCCTGGTCACGGCGGGTCCCCGGGGGCGCTCGCGGAACACGTCCGGACGGGCTGCGTCAGGTCGCCCATCCTCCGCGCCCGTGCGTGGCATTATCACGTCATGGGTACTGGGGGGCAGGAGCAGGGCAGGGAGCGGACGCGTACGGGCCCGGTGGCGGGCCTGCTGTTGGCCGCGGGTTCGGGGAGCAGACTCGGGCGCCCCAAGGCGCTGGTCGAGGTGGGCGGCGAACGCCTGGTCGACCGCGGCGTGCGCACGCTGACCGCGGGCGGCTGCGCCCCCGTCATGGTGGTGCTGGGCGCCGCCGACACCCCGGTGCGCGGCGCCCACACGGTGCACAACCCCGACTGGCGGACCGGCATGGGGTCCTCGGTGCGCGCCGGGATCGACGCCCTGCCCGACACGGTCGACGCCGTGCTGATCGCGCTGGCCGACCAGCCCCTGGTCACCCCCGAGGCGGTGCACCGCCTGGTGGAGGCGCACGAGCAGGGCGCCCGCGCCGCGGTGGCCACCTACCACGGCAACCAGCGCAACCCCGTGCTGCTGGGCCGCGAGCACTGGTCGACGGCCTACGCCATGGCCGTGCACGACGTGGGGGCGCGCCCGTTCCTGCGCGCGTACTCCCATCTGGTCACTGCCGTGGCCTGCGACGACATCGCCAGTCCGGAGGACATCGACACGGCGGAGGACCTGGAGCGGCTCAGCGACGTGCTGGGCAGGGAGCCCTCCGGCTCGGGCTGAGCCCCCGTGGCGCGGGCCGTGTCCGGTGCGCGCGGCCCCCGCGCGGCTGACCTTCCGTGGGCCGCGTCGCCGGATCGCCCGACCGCTGGCCCTCCCCGCGCGGCCGGGCCCGCGGTTCGAGTCACGAACGCGGTGCGCGCTGGTGCGTCGGCGCCCGGACTCAGGCCAGGGGCTCGGCGAGGATGCCGAACACGTGCGCGGTCGACTCCCCCGGGGCGAGCACGATCAGGTCGGTGCCGGTGGCCAGCGCGTTGGCCGGGCAGGTCATGGGCTCGGCGGCCAGGTGGGCCCGGTGGTCGTCCCCGCCGAGGGTGTCCGCGCTGAACAGCTGCAACCAGCCGAAGCTGCGGTCGCACCACAGCGACACCCGGTGCTCCGGGCCGCTCGCCCGCACCCACGCGCGCCCGTCGGCGTCCCGCTCCAACGCGGAGAAGGCGGTGTCCAGGACGGTGCCGCCCAGCTGGCGGCCCGGCGTGCGGAAGTCGAAGTCGCCGCCGTCCACGGGTACGGGGTCTCCCACGGGCAGCATCTGCCCGTCCACCGGCTGCCGGATGCCGGCGGTGACCTCCAGCGCGAACTCGCCGCGCGCGGCCAGCGCCGACACCGGCTCGCCCAGGGTCAGGTAGGGGTGGAAGCCCAGCCCGAACGGCGCGGGGGAGTCTCCCCGGTTGCGGGCGGTGGTGGCGACCGTCAGCCCGTCGGCGGTGAGCCGGTAGGCGACGGTCATCTCCAGGGGGAAGGGGAAGCCGGGGCCGCCCCCGAAGTCCAGCCGCAGTTCGGCCGCGTCCTCGGACACCGTCTCCGGCGTCCACGTCCGGTCGTGGACCAGGCCGTGGATGGCCGTGCCCGTCGCCGGGTCGTTGGGCTCCGGGCGGTGTTCGACCCCGTCGAAGCGGTAGCCGTTCTCGGTCACGCGGTTGGGCCACGGCGCCAGCACCTGGCCCTGGAAGGCCTTGGGGCCGTCACCGTCGTAGGGCCAGACCACGTCGCGGCCGCGCCAGGTGAGTGCCCGCAGCCCCGCTCCCGTGCGGTCGACGCGCGCTCGGTACTCTCCCGAACGCAGCTCGATCACCTCACCCACCTGACACCTGCTTCCCCGTCGTCGCCGTGCGTCCGTGTGCCGAACCGGGCGATCATAGCCCACGCGCCCTGTCGGGGGGACACCGTGGGACATGTGACGCGTGTGACGGAAGTTGTTCAGGAGGAGTGGAGGCGGTGTGCGGCGACCGCCGACACCCACAGCATGGCGGTGACAGCTCCGACGGCGAGGGTCACAGAGCCGTACTGGCCGCCGGTCATCGCCCAGCCGTTGCCGACCAGCAGCGCGGTGCCCGCGACACGGGAGGCGGCGGCCGCGCCCCGGTGGCCTGTGCGGCTGTAGTGGTGCCCCAGTACGTAGCAGGCGGCGATCAGCGCGACGAAGGAGACCGATCCGGCGGCCATGTGGCCGTAGCCGTGCCAGGTGAGTTCCTCGGGCATCCCGGCGGGGGTGCCGGCGGGGAAGCCGTTGGCCGGGTCCATGACGAGGAGTCCCGCCGCGATCATGCCGAGGCCGTTGACCAGGACCAGCCGTGGTGCCCACGTACCGCCGGGGGCGCCGCGCAGGGACTGGCGTAGCCCGAGGGCCCCGGCGGCGGTCAGGGCGCCCGCGACCAGGAAGTTCGCGATCTGGAGCCAGCCGAGGTCGCCGGTGCTGAGCGCGCTCAGCGGGTGCCGGGTCAGGTCGAAGCCCTCCCGGGTGGCGGCCTGCGCCAGGGAGACGGCGGACCACAGGGGCGCCGCGAGGGCCGCACCGGCGAGCAGCGCGCGGGTGGTGCCCACGGTGGCGCGGTGGAGACGGGGCGCGGTGGTGGCGGTGGCGGGAGTGTGGGTGGCGGTCATGGCCGGGGCCTCTCTCGTGTTCTGTGCTTCTCCTTCCCACGTCGCTAAGGCGATGTGACAGGGAATGGTCGCGTTCCCTGTCACATCACCCCGTTCGACGTGTATCCGAAGGCAACGAAACGAGACGAAGGAGCACACCGTGCGCTTCCTGATGACCACCCGCCCCACCGAGAACGCCCGCGACGACGAGGGCCTGTACGCCGAGATGGCCGCGTTCGTGGAGGAGCTCACCGCCTCCGGAGTCCTGCTGGCTACCGGAGGGCTGGAGCCCGGCGGCACCCGGGTGGTCTCCGCCGACGACGAGATCACCGTGACCGACGGCCCGTTCACCGAGGCCAGGGAGGCCGTGGCCGGGTTCGCCCTGGTCGAGGTCCGCTCCCGTGAGGAGGCCCTTGAGGTCGCCCGTCGCTTCCGCCGCATCGTCGGCGACGGCGAGAGCGTCATCCAGCAGGTCTTCGGCCCCTGACCGGTCGCGGCGTCGGCCGGGTTGCGCACGCGCCCGGCCGGTGCTGTCATCGTCGGTGTGACCGATGTCCACCGCACCGTCGACGCGGTCTGGAAGCTGGAGTCGGCGCGGATCGTCGCCTCGCTCACCCGGATCGCGCACGACGTCGGCGCCGCCGAGGAGTGCGCCCAGGACGCCCTCGTCGCCGCCCTGGAGCAGTGGCCGCGCGAGGGGGTTCCCGACAACCCCGGCGCCTGGCTCATGACCGCCGCCAAGCGCCGCGTCCTGGACCGCCTGCGCCGGGAGCAGCGCCTGGAGCGCAAGCACGAGGAGATCGCCCACGAGCTGGAGCGCCGCCCCGAGGACGCACCCGCCCCGGACGATGACGTCCTGCGCCTGCTGTTCGTCACCTGCCACCCGGTGCTGCCCACTCCGGAGAGGGTCGCGCTGACCCTGCGCCTGGTGGCCGGGCTGAGCACCGGGGAGATCGCCCGCGCCTTCCTCACCGGGGAGAAGCGCATCGCCCAGCGCGTCGCGCGGGCCAAACGGCTGCTCGCCGAGGGGGGCGTGGCCTTCGGCCTGCCCGCCGGGCGGGAGCTGGCCGAACGCCTCTCCTCCGTCCTCGGCGTCGTCTACCTGGTCTTCAACGAGGGCTACGTGGCGACCTCGGGCGAGGACCTGATGCGCCCCGGCCTGTGCCTGGAGGCGCTGCGGCTGGGCCGCACCCTGGCCGAACTGGTGCCGCACGAGGCCGAGGCGCACGGCCTGGTGGCGCTGATGGAGCTCCAGCAGTCCCGGGCCGGGGCCCGGATCGGCCCCTCCGGCGAGATCGTCCAATTGCACGAGCAGAACCGGGGCCGCTGGGACCCTCTGCTGGTGCGCCGGGGCTTCGCCGCCATGCTGCGCGCCCGCGACGCGGGCGGCCCGCCCGGCCCGTACGTGCTCCAGGCGGCCGTCGCCGTGTGCCACGCCCAGGCCACCACCGCGCAGGACACCGACTGGGCCCGTATCGCGGCCATCTACGACCAACTGGTCGTCCAACTGCCCACCCCGGTCGTGCGCCTGAACCGGGCCGTGGCGGTCGGCAGGGCGCGCGGGCCCGGCGAGGGACTGGCCCTGGTCGACGAGCTGGCGGGGGACCCGGTCCTGCGCGACTACCACCTGTTGCCCGGCGTGCGCGGCGACCTGCTCCTGCGGCTGGGCCGGGCCGCCGAGGCGCGGCGGGAGTTCGAGCGCGCCGCCGTGCTGGCCGCGAACGCCGCCGAACGCGCCTTCCTGTCGCGCCGGGCCGAGGAGATCGCGGTCCCAGAGGCGGCCGGGCCCGACCTGGGCGGAACGGCCCGGGAGTTCCTGGGCCGTGACGACCTGGACCCCGAGACGCTGCGCTCCTACGGTCAGACCCTGGACCGGTTGTGCCGCTCACTGGGGGAGGGACTGCCCCTGGCCGACCTGACCCCCGAACGGGTGGCGGGCGTGTTCGCCACCGCCTGGGGCGGTGCGGCCCCGCGCACGTGGAACCGGCACAGGTCGACCGTGTGCTCCTTCGGCGCCTGGGCAGGGCTGGAGGACCTCGCGGCGGACCTGGAACGGCGCGGCGAGACCCGTTCCCCGCACGTTCCGCTCGACCCCGAGACCGTGGCGCGCCTGTGCGACGGGGAGGGTTTCGCGCTGCGCGAGCGTGTGCTGTGGCGGCTGCTGCACGAGTCCGGTGCCCGGGTGAAGTTCGTGCTGGCGCTCAACGTGGAGGACCTGGACCTGGAGGACCGCCGCGCGCGGGCGGGCGACGGCTGGGTGGGCTGGCGGTCGGGGACCGCCCGGCTGCTGCCCTCGCTCGTGGCGGGGCGCGACCGGGGGCCGCTCTTCCTGGCCGACCGGCGTCCGGGACCGGCGCGGCGTCCCGCCACGGCCGACCTGTGTCCGCTGACGGGGCGCGGGCGCCTGTCCTACCCGCGGGCGGAGTACCTGTTCAAGCAGGCCACGCGCTCCCTGGACCCGGCCGGGCGGGGTTACACCCTGAGCAGGCTCCGGCCCTGAGCGCGGCCGCGCGGGCGTGGCCGGGCGGGGCCCGCTCTCCGCGGCCCCGGCCGGCCCACTAGGCGAGCAGGCCGTCCAGGGGGATCAGCACGCCCGAGCCCAGTGCCAGCAGGCCCGTGGACAGCAGCACCACCACCATGAACAGCGTTCCCACCACGGCCAGGCGGAAGGCCCCCAGGCGCCGACGGGCCCGCGAGGTGGGCTTCCTGCTGGCCGCGGAGCGGCCCAGCGCCACCAGCAGCACCGACAGCAGCACCGGCAGCCACCACGCGGCGCCGACGCCGCCGGGCAGCAGGCCGGTGACGGCCCCGGTGACCTCCGACAGCCAGCCCAGGACCGCGCCGTCGCTGGCGTCCAGCAGCCCGGTGTAGGCCGAGGTCACGAACTCGCTCTCGGGGTAGAACCCCTCCTGCGGGCGCACCACGCGGCCCAGCCCGTCCAGGAGCCCGAGCAGCGCCGCGGGGTAGGCGAACCGGCGGCACTTGCCCGCCTTCATCGCCCGCTGGATCTGGCCCATGGTCTTGTCGGCCCGGCGCCTGCGGCGTTCCTGTTCCCGGGGGTCGAGCGAGGGGTCCTGCGTTCCCGCGGGGTTGTAGGGGTGCGGCGCGGTCGGGTCCTCCGGGCGGCCGGGTGCGGAGGGCCCGGCGGCGCGCCTGCGGACTCCGGCCGCCTTCTCACGGACCTGCGACCAGCGCTCACCGGCCGAACCGGCCAGCGACGCCCAGCGGTCCTGGCGGCGCGCCCTGCCGTCGGCGCGCTCGCGCTCGGCGATCCCGCCGCCCACCCGGGCCGCCTCGGGCAGCAGGAGCACCGCCGTGATCAGGGCACCCCGGGTGGCCAGGGCGTCGCGGCCGTTGGCGTCGCGCAGGGCCAGGCGCCGCTGCTCCACCCACCACGGGGCGTGCGGGGCGGCGGTCCGCTGGCGCGGGTGCCAGGACTGGCGGCGCAGCAGCGACCGGCTCCGGGACGCGGTGTCGGGGAGCAGGACCAGTTCGACCGCCCTGGCCCAGGCGGTGTCGGTCTCGTGGGTGTCCGGGCGCCGGGGCGCGTCGGGGCCCGAGCCGACCAGCCGGTCGACGTTCTCGGACACCTTGCGCATGATCAGGGGCACCTCGTGCTGGACGCGCTCCAGCAGGGCGCACCGCCCCGAACCGCCCGAGCGGCAGGCCGGGTGCGGGCACCAGTGCTGGGCGCCCAGCCCCACCGCGCCCGAGGTCACGGCCTCGCGCACCACCGCGTGGCGGCTGGCGTCGCCGGTGGCCAGGTCCAGCAGCCCGTCGGCGCTGATCTCGTGGCCGCGGAAGCGCGGCGGCATCCCGGGCACGTACCGGGCGGCCAGCGCGCTGATCGCCACGTGCGCCTGTTCTGGGTGGGCGTCCAGGCCGGTCAGGTAGGCGCGGTCGAAGGTGTAGTCGTTGACCTCGCGGTCCAGCCAGCTGCGCAGCTGCGACCAGTGGGTGCGCAGCCACATGGCGCCGGTCTCGGAGCGGTCGAGCAGGTCGAAGGCCAGGCTTGGCGGGTCCTCGTGGCTGGTTCCGGCGAACTCGATGGGGCGCAGGCGGCTCACCGCGCGGATCCGCGGGCGCTCGCCCGCCAGCCACTGCACGACCTCGTCGTAGCCCCAGCGGGCCGACGGGGCGAGCGCGAGCAGGCCGCGGGCCAGCAGGCGCCAGCGCTCGTCGGTGATCGCGGAGATGTCCACCTCGGTGTTGCGGGCGGTCAGCCAGTTGCCGCCGCGCTCGGGGCGGCGTCCGGCCACCAGCTCGTGCACGATCACGCCCAGGGACCACCAGGCCGCGGGCGCCTCGCGGCGGCCCTCGACGACCTCCGGTGCGGCGTAGTCCTCGGTGACCGCCAGTCCGCCGTAGACGCGGCTCATGGTGGCGCGCACGGCGCCGCCGAAGTCGGTGAGCGCCACGACCGGCGGGTCCAGGGACCGCACCAGCAGGTTCTCGGGTTTGACGTCGGTGTGGTTGTGCTGGAGCTCGTCCTGCCAGTGGTGCAGGCACTCGGCGACGGCGGAGACCACGGCGCGGGCGCGGTCGTCCGGCAGCGGGGCCTGGTCGATGAGCGCGCGCAGCGAGCCGTGGGAGAAGTACTCCTGGGCCTCCCAGGCGAGGTCCTCGCCCCAGGAGCTGGCGGCGGTGCCGTACCCCTGGATGGCGGGGGTGTGCGGTGAGGCGGTGCCGCGGGCGCGCAGGCGGTCGAGGAGTTCGCGGTTGATGTCGTGGCCGGGCCGGTACACCTTGAGCGCGAGCCTGCGCCCGGGGGCGTCGGTGGGCTCGGCCAGGTAGACGACGGCCTCGCCGCCCGCGCCGATGTGGTCGAGCACGCGGTAGCGGCGGCGCAGTTCGGCGGGGACGGCGTAGTCGAGGTCGCTCGCGGGGCCGACCACCACGCGCGAGACCAGGCGGGCCATCCAGTCCAGGAGCGGGCCGAACAGGGTCCGCCACCAGGGGGCGCGGCCGTCGACGCGGCCGTCGCCCGGGATGGTGCGGGCGGGACGCGTCCCCGGGGCCCCGGCGGCTGTGCGGGTGGCGTCGGCCTGACCGGCGCCGGGCAGGACGCTGGTGCGGTCCGCGGCCGGGGAGGACACACGGGTGGGTCCGGTGTCGTCCCCCGGGGCTGTCCCCGGGCGGAACACACGGGTGGCCCAGCGCGTGCGTCCCGCACGCGTGCGGTCCTCACCGGGACCGATGCGTGTGGTGGGCGCGGTGGGTTCGATCCGCTGGGTCGGCGCGTTCTCGTCACCGGGGTCGGGCGTGACCATCGGGGTCGGAGCCATCCTTCGGATAGGCGTTCGTGTCGTGGGCCTGCGGGGGAACGAGGGTCCCTCCAGGGTAGGTCCGCGCGGCGCGGTTCGCGCGCCGTCGACCCGGGCCCCGGTGCGGGTTCCTCGACGTAGCCCCCCGTTCCCTTTGACTCCCCGCGGGCGCGTGGAGTTCCACCCGGGGTGCGGAACGGTGCGTGTGGGACCGGACACGGGACGAAGCGGGCGGTGCCGTCGCCCTCCGCCCGCTCAGTGCCGCCTGCTCAGTGCCGCCCGCGCGGGGCCGCGCCCCCGCCGCACGAGGGCACGGACCTGTCCGAGGTCCTCAGTGCCGTCCGCGCGGGGTCACGCCGAGCTTCTCGCAGGCCTCCTGGTACATGCGCACGACCTCGGCGCGGATCTGGGCGCGCTCGGTGAGCGGTCGCGCCCACGGCACGCGCACGGCGTGCTCGGCCCTGTCCACGGTGACCGCGTAGTCGCCGCCGTCGCCGTCCAGGCCCGTCATGCGCGCGGCGGTGGCCTCGGGCCGACCGCCCAGCGCGCGGCAGATGAGCAGGGTGTCCTCGGGGTGGTCGCCGTTCATGTGGGCGGTGACGGCGGCGACGACCTCGGGGGAGAAGGAGCTGGACGGGGGCACGGGACCTCCTGGTCGGCGGGTGGCGCGCACGCGTGACACGAGCGGGGGGAGGGCTGTGCGCCCTCCCCCCGCTGACGATATCCGAGCGGCCCCGAAGGTGATGACGGTGTGTCGTCAAAACTTCCGGGAGGCCGCTTCGCCCCGCCCGTTCCCCCGTCCCGTCCGGCCCGGAGTCCGCCCGGCCGTCACGGGTGCGCTCAGGCCTGGCGGGTGAACTCGGCGTCGATGTCGATGGTGATCTTGTCGCCGACGACCACACCGCCGCCGTCCATCGGCATCTCGATGTCCACGCCGAACTCCTTGCGGCTGATCTGCGTGGAGCCGGTGAAGCCGGCGCGGTTGAGACCGTAGGGGTCGATGGTGGAGCCGTTGAACTCCAGCGCGATCTCGATGGGGCGGGTGTTGCCCTTGATGCTCAGCTCGCCCCGCAGGACGAAGTCCTCGCCCTTGGCGACGGCACCGGTGGAGCGGAAGGTGAACTCCGGGTGCTCCTCGACGTTGAAGAAGTCGGCGGAGCGGATGTGGTTGTCGCGGTCACCGTTGTCGGTGTTGATCGAGCTGGCGTCGATGGTGGCCTCGACGGACGCCTGGGTGGGGTCCTCGGGCACCGTCAGCGTGGCGTCGAACTTCTCGAAGCGCCCGCGGACCTTGCTGACCATCATGTGGCGTACGGAGAAGCCGACCACGCTGTGGGCGGTGTCGATCTTCCAGGTTCCGGCCTGAAGTTCCTGCGCTGCCATGGTGTCTCCCTGTCGGGTCGGTGGACCCGGGGGTCGGGCCCATTCGCTGAGGTGTAACAAGGCATCTTAGAAGAATCTTCCTTGGAAGAGGAGTTTAGGCAATGCCGGGCTCTCGTGCAAGGCGTTATTCCGCCGCGCGTCGTCGTGGGACTCGGCGGTGTGGCGAAGCGGAGGTTTCGGACACGCCGCTACGATGGGCCGCATGGAGAACGCCGGGTGGCTCGACGCCGGAGAACAGCACGTCTGGCGTGGTTTCCTCAGGATGAACGCCTGGGTCTACGACGAGCTGGAGAAGGACCTGCGCGCCCGTACCGGGCTCTCGCTCATCGAGTACGGCATCCTCGTGCACCTGTCCGAGGCCGAGGGGCAGCGCATGCGCATGCGGGTGCTCGCCGACAGCGTCATCGTGTCCAAGAGCAGGCTCTCCCACCAGGTCGCACGGCTCGAACGCGGCGGCTACGTGCACCGGGAGCACTGCGACGACGACCGCCGCGGGCTGTGGGCCGTGCTCAGCGAGAAGGGCTCCCTCCTCCTGCGCCAGGCCGCGCCCGGACACGCCACGCGCGTGCGCTCGCTGATCTTCGACCGCCTCAGCGGGGAGCAGGTCGCCCAGCTCGGCTCGATCATCGGGGCGCTGGAGGGCGGCGGGGCCGACCGGCGGGGATAAGGGTCCGCGCGTGCTGTACCCGTGGGTGCGAGCGTTTCGTGGGCCCGAATCCTCGGGGCAGGCCGGGACCCGGGTGCGCGTCGTCCGATCCGTGGCCCTTCGCGAGTGCGCGATACGGGTCCCGCGCCCCACCGGTAGAGTCGGTGCACGTGAGCAGACCATCCATCATCGGCGCCCAGAACTTCCGCGACGACGACGGCAGCGTCGATCCCGAGGTCGAGGCACGCCTGCGCGAACACGCGTCGGGTGAGACGGGCGACCGCCAGGTGCTGGCCGCGCTCAGCGGAACCCGCGTGCTCATCCCCGTGGTCGCCGTGGCCACCGAGACCGAGGAGGGCGCCGGCGGGCTCACCAGGGACAAGAACAGCGAGGTCGCCGTCCCGATCATGACCGGCAGGGACGGGCGGCGCGGCATGCTCGCCTTCACCTCCGTGGACGCGGTCCGCCGCTGGCGCCCGGACGCGCGCCCCGTCCCCTTCACCGTCAGGGACGCCTGCCAGGCGGCCCTGGAGGAGGAGGCGGACGCGCTGGTGCTCGACGTGGCCGGCCCCGTGCCCTACACCGTGCAGGGCCCCTTCCTCAGCATGCTCGCCGAGAGCGGCGCCGTGCCCGAGCCCAAGGACGACCCGCAGGTCCTCGGGCTCATCTACCAGATCACCCGGACCGAGTTCGGCATCGAGCGCGTCCGCATCCACCCCTCCGAGCGCGGCGAGATCGGCATCCGCCTCGAACTCGACGAGCGCGACGACGAGGTCCTGCGCCGCGTGGCCGAGAGGCTCACCGCCGAACTGCGGTACGTGCTGCCCGGGGGTATCGAACTGAGCGCCGTCGTGCGCGCCCGGCGCGACGACGCGTCCCCGAGCGGGCCCGGGGCCGCCGACCAGGGTTGACTCCGTCCCGGGCGCTTCCGGCCGGCCAGGGGCCCCGCGGGCCCCGACCGCCGCGCGCCTTCGTCCCGCGCACGCCCCGTGCTGGAGCGCGGTGCCACGGCGTTCGCGGGCGTGGAGTTTTCCACAGGCCAAGCCGGGCGGTGTCGCCACGGGCCCCGGAAGGGTAGCTTCCCACCATGCCCACCCCCTCGACACTCCTCCTCCACCCGCACCTGTGGACGGTCACCGTCGCCGTCCTGCTCGCCCTGCTCGGAGCGGTGGTGGGCCAGGTCAACGGCCGTATCGTCCACCTCTTCGGCCCCGCCGGCCCGCCGCGGACACCCGCCTCCCGCAGCTCGCTCACACCCCGCGCCGACCGGCACGTCCAGCCCGCGCGCGACGACGCCACCACGGTCCCCGACACCGGCGAGGACGTGCGAGGCGAGCGCCGGCTCCCACCGGAGGACGACGACGAGGGCCCGCCGCCGCCCCGCTGTCCCCACTGCCGCGCCGAGCTGCGCTTCCTGCGCTGGTTCCCCGCCGTGGAGGCCCGGACGTTCCGAAGACGGGGGGCCTGCCCCCACTGCGAGCAGGTCATCCGATCCCACCCCGCGGTCGTCGTCGTGACCGCCGCGCTCTTCGGCTGCGTCGGCCTGTGGGCCACCCTCCAACCCGACTGGTGCCCCTTCGGCGTGCTGGCCGTGCTCTGGCTGACCGCCGTCGGCGTGCCGTTGGCCGTCATCGACCTGCGGGTCATGCGCCTGCCCGACGCAGTCGTCCTCCCCGCCTACCCGGTCGCCGCGGCCCTGATCGGGATGGCCGTCCTGCTGCCCCCCGAGGGCCCCGACACCGGCCGGGCCGCGGGGGCGCTCGCCAGCATGGTCCTGGTCACGGTGCTGTACTGGCTGCTGTGGCGGGTACACAGCGCGGGGCTGGGGTTCGGCGACGTCAAGCTCTCCGGGCTCACCGCGCTGTACGCGGGGTGGGCGGCGGGGACCTTCGGCGCGCTGGTCGCCGTGTTCTGGGCCTTCGCGGCCTTCTCCCTGGTGGGGATCGTGCTCATGGCGCTGCGAAGGCTCACCCGCAGGGACCCCTTCCCCCTCGGCCCGTTCATGCTCGCCGCCGCGCTGGCCACCGTCCTGGCGGGAGGAGCGCTGTTTCCACAACCCTGAACCCGGGGGCGCCACCGCACACCGATCCGTGAAAGGATCGTGCACATGTTGCGTTGGCTGACCGCGGGGGAGTCCCACGGGCCCGCACTCGTCGCGATTCTGGAGGGCCTCCCGGCCGGTGTGTCCGTCACCTCTGACGACATCGCCGCCGCGTTGCTCCGCCGCCGCGCCGGGTACGGCCGGGGTGCCCGGATGAAGTTCGAGAAGGACCAGGTCTCCGTGATCGGGGGCATTCGCCACGGCCGCACCCAGGGGGGCCCGGTCGCGGTCGAGGTCGGGAACACCGAGTGGCCCAAGTGGGAGAAGGTGATGTCGCCCGACCCCGTGCCCGCCGAGGAACTGGAGAGCGTGGCGCGCAACGCGCCGCTCACCCGGCCCCGCCCCGGCCACGCCGACCTGGTCGGCATGCAGAAGTACGGCCACGAGGAGTCGCGGCCGATCCTGGAGCGCGCCAGCGCCCGCGAGACCGCCGCCCGCGTCGCGATCGGCGAGGTGGCGCGCCAGTTCTGCCGCCAGGCCCTGGGCGTGGAGATCCTGAGCCACGTGGTGTCCATGGGGCCCGTGGCGGTGCCCGAGGACGCGCCGGAGCCGCGCCCGGAGGACCTGGCCGCGATCGACGCCGACCCGCTGCGCTGCTTCGACGCCCAGACCAGCGCCCGCATGGTCGAGGAGGTCGACGACACCAAGAAGTCCGGTGACACCCTCGGCGGCGTGGTCGAGGTGCTGGCCTACGGCCTGCCGCCCGGCCTGGGCAGCCACGTGCACTGGGACCGGCGCCTGGACGCGCGCCTGGCCGGTGCGCTCATGGGCATCCAGGCGATCAAGGGCGTGGAGGTCGGCGACGGCTTCCGCACCGCCGCCCGCCGCGGTTCCGCGGCCCACGACGAGATCGAACCCGGTCCGGACGGCGTGCGCCGCCGCACCAACCGCGCCGGAGGCGTCGAGGGCGGGATGACCACCGGCGACCCGCTGCGCGTGCGCGCGGCGATGAAGCCCATCGCGACGGTACCCAGGGCGCTGGACACCATCGACGTCGAGACCGGCGAGCCCGCGCAGGCCAACCACCAGCGCAGCGACGTCACCGCCGTCCCGGCCGCCGGTGTGGTCGCCGAGGCGATGGTCGCCCTGGTGCTCGCCGAGGCCGCCGTCGAGAAGTTCGGCGGCGACTCGGTCGCCGAGACGGCGCGCAACCTCAAGGGCTACCTGGACGCGCTGACCATCCGCTGACCTTCGGCCCCGGCCCGGCCCCGGCCCCGGCCCCGGCCCGGGCGCCCGGTTGCCGGGGCGGTTGTCCACAGGGGCGCCTTCGGGGCTGGCGGGGCACGGACGGAAGGGGCCACACTGGGGTCGGGGGCGCACGACGCGCCTGTGAGCGACGAGGTCGCCGAACCCGAGCACGGAGGCGGACCGGACACCCGCACCAGCGGCGTGGCCCGGCCTGTGGACGACCTCGTCCTCCCCGAACCCGCGTGTCCGAGGTCTGCTAGACAGGAAGACGCACGTAACAGGGCGGTACCTCCCGCGCACGCGGGGAAGGGACCCACGGATCACCTAGGCAGGCAGAGCGTGGCAAAAGCGATCGCGGTGCTCATCGGTTCACCCGGATCGGGCAAGTCCACCGTCGGTGAGGCCCTGGCCGGGCGTCTGGGCGCCGACCTGTTGTGCACCGACACCGAGGTCGAGAAGCGCGCGGGCAAGCCCATCGGCGACATCTTCGTCGAGGACGGCGAGGAGCGCTTCCGCGCCCTGGAGCGCGAGGTCGTCGCCGAGGGCCTGCGCGCCTGGGAGGGCGTGATCGCCGTCGGCGGCGGCGCGGTCCTGGACGAGGACACCCAGCGCGACCTGGCCGAGCACCACGTGGTCTACCTCCAGGTGGAGTTCGGCGAGGCCGCCAAGCGCGTGGGCATGGACGTCGCCCGCCCCCTGCTCGCGGGCAATCCCCGCACCCGGCTGCGCCAACTGCTCAACGAGC
Organism: Nocardiopsis deserti; assembly: GCF_008638355.1. Lineage (NCBI taxonomy): Bacteria > Bacillati > Actinomycetota > Actinomycetes > Streptosporangiales > Nocardiopsidaceae > Nocardiopsis > Nocardiopsis deserti. Next base: position 97,066 of record NZ_VWVS01000015.1, read on the forward strand.
GCCTGCCCGTCTACGAGCGCCTGGCCACCGTCACCGTCGAGACGACCGGTTACCACCCCGAAGAGATCGTCGACGCCATCCTGCCCTCGCTGGCCGGACAGGACTCCGGAAAGGCTCAGCAGTGACCGCGACCCGGATCGGTGTGGGCGACTCCACCGGCCGCTACGACGTGGTGGTCGGCAGCGGGGTCCTCTCCGAACTCCCCTCCCTGGTCGGCGACGCCGCCCAGGTGGCCGTCATCCACCCCCAGAGCCTGGACGGGATCGCCCGTCCCGTGGTCGGCGCCCTGGAGGCCGCCGGTTACCGGGCGCACTCCATGCCCGTTCCGGACGGCGAGGCCGCCAAGACCGCCGCCGTCGCCGCCGACCTGTGGTCCCGGCTCGGGCAGCGGGGCTTCACCCGCAGCGACGCCGTCGTCGGCGTCGGCGGGGGAGCCGCCACCGACCTGGCCGGGTTCGTCGCCGCCACCTGGCTGCGCGGCGTGCGCTCCGTCCTGGTGCCCACCACCCTGCTCGGCATGGTCGACGCCGCCGTCGGCGGCAAGACCGGCATCAACACTCCCGAGGGCAAGAACCTCGTCGGCGCCTTCCACCCCCCGGCCGGGGTCCTGTGTGACCTCGCCACCCTGCCGAGCCTCCCCCGGGCCGACTACATCGGCGGCCTGGCCGAGATCGTCAAGGCCGGGTTCATCGACGACCCCGTCATCTGCGACCTGGTCGAGGACGACCCCGAGGGCGCGGCCGCACCCGAGGGCAGGCACACCCGCGAGCTCATCGAGCGCGCCATCCGGGTCAAGGCCGACGTCGTCTCCGGCGACCTGCGGGAGAGCGGCCGCCGCGAGATCCTCAACTACGGCCACACCCTGGGCCACGCGATCGAGCGCGCCGAGAACTACACCTTCCGGCACGGCTACGCGGTCTCCATCGGCATGGTCTACGCCGCCGAACTCGCCCGCCTGGACGGCCGTGTGGGCGACGACCTGGTCCAACGCCACCGCTCACTGCTCTCCTCGGTCGGCCTGCCCGTCTCCTACGCCCCCGGGGCCTGGCCCGAGCTGCGCGCCGCCATGAGTGTGGACAAGAAGGCCCGCGGGGCCACCCTGCGCTTCGTCGTCCTGGACGGCCTGGCGCGGCCCGCCATCCTCAGCGGCCCCGCCCCCGAACTGCTGGACGAGGCGTACCGCGCGGTCACTGGCGACACCCGGGTTCCGCGAAGCCACTAGACTGCACACAGGCGACGTGCGCACCGGCGCGCCCGGGGAGCTCCCCGAGGTGCCCGTGCCCGGCCCCACCGAACACCGACCGGGCCCCGCGAGGGCCGGTCCCCGACGTGTCAGACCCCTTGGAGAGACGACCGAAGTGGCCACGACGAACGACATCAAGAACGGCACGACCCTGCGGCTCGACGGCGGCGTCCTCTGGAACGTCCTGGAGTTCCAGCACGTCAAGCCGGGCAAGGGCGGCGCGTTCGTCCGTACCAAGCTGAAGAACGTCCTCACGGGCAAGATCGTCGACAGGACCTTCAACGCCGGGTCCAAGGTCGAGTTCGCCAACGTCGACCGCCGCGAGATGGAGTACCTCTACCACGACGGCGAGTCCTTCATCTTCATGGACACCCAGACCTACGACCAGATCCCGGTCCCGGAGGCCGTCGTCGGCGACGGCAAGAACTTCATGCTGGAGAACACCAAGGCCACCGTGGCCACCAACGAGGGCAACCCCCTCTACATCGAGCTGCCCCCCGCCGTCGAGCTGGAGATCACCCAGACCGACCCGGGCGTCCAGGGCGACCGCTCCACCGGCGGCACCAAGCCCGCCACCGTCCAGACCGGCGCCACCATCCAGGTGCCCCTGTTCATCACCACCGGCGAGCGCGTCAAGGTCGACACCCGCACGGGTGACTACCTCGGGCGAGTCAACTGATGAGCGGAGCACGGCGCAAGGCGCGGCGGCGCGCGGTCGAGGTCCTCTACGAGGCCGAGGTGCGCGCCACCTCGGTGGAGGACGTCATCCGGCGCCGACGGGCCCAGCCCGAACCGCCGATCAACGACTTCACCGAGAGTCTGGCCCGCTCGGTCGACGAGCGGCGCGAGCGCATCGACGAGCTCCTGGACACCTACGCCATCGGCTGGACCCTGGAGCGCATGCCGGTCGTGGACCGCAACATCCTGCGGATGGGCGCCTACGAACTGCTGTGGGCCGACGACATCCCGGACGGCGTGGCGATCGCCGAGGCGGTCGGCGTGGCCAAGGAGCTGTCCACCGACGAGTCCCCCAACTTCGTCAGCGGACTCCTGTCCAGGCTGATGGAGAACAAGTCGACGCTCTCGCTCTAGGGAGTGGCGGCACATCGGCGCTCGGAGGACCGCCGGGGCAACGTGGATTGAGGGAACGCAGGTGACTGACAGGACCAGCGTGGCCGCGGGCGGCGGCCTCGGCGCGAGCGGGGCGACCGGACCGGGGCGGGCCGCCAACGCGGCCCGGACCGCGGTCGTGTGGGACGCCCTCGTCGGACTGCTGGACCGGCTCGGGGACGGACCCCTGGAGATCGTCGACGCGGGCGGGGGTACCGGCGGAGCCGCCGTCCCCCTGGCCGAACTCGGCCACCGGGTGACCGTGGTCGAGCCCAGCCCCGACTCGCTCGCGGCCCTGGAGCGCCGCGCCGCGGAGCGGGGGGTGTCCGTACGCGGGGTCCAGGGGGAGACCCGCGACCTGGCCTCCCTGTTCGCACCGGGCAGCGCCGACCTCGTCCTGGTGCACAACGTGCTGGAGTACGTGGACGACCCGGCCGCGGCGCTGCGCGACGTGGTCGGCACCACCCGCGAGGGCGGTGCGGTGAGCCTGCTGGTCACCAACGCGGTCGCCGGCGCCCTGCACCGCGCGCTGGCCGGGCACATCACCGAGGCCCACCACCTGCTCGGCGACCCCGACGGCCGCTGGGGCGAGGGGGACCCGATGCCGCGCCGTTTCACCCGTCAGCAGGTCCTGGAGCTGATCGGCCGGGCCGGGCTGTCCGGGGAGAGCGTCCGCGGCGTCCGCGCGTTCGCCGACCTCGTGCCCGGGCACGCCTGGGAGGGCGACGCCCACGCCGGGCAGCACCTGGTGGAGCTGGAGAGGGCCGCCGCCGAGCACCCCGAGCTGATCGGCGTCGCCACCCAGCTGCACGTCGTCGCACACCGCTCCTGAACCCCGGTGCCGGGGGACGGGGTTCCCCCGGCACGGCATAACCTGGCTGTATGAGCCGACGCCAACTGGAACGCGGCGCCGCGATGCGGGGCATGGTCTCCCCGGAGGGCATCGCCGCGCTGGACGCGGACTTCCCCGCGGACGGCTCCGGACCGGACGGCGACTGCCACATCCTGCACCTGGACATGGACGCCTTCTTCGCGAGCGTGGAGCAACTGCGCCACCCCGAGGCGCGCGGGCGTCCCGTCATCGTGGGCGGCACCGGCCCGCGCAGCGTGGTCTCCTCCGCCGACTACCTCGCCCGCGCGCACGGCGTGCACTCGGCGATGCCCATGGCGCGGGCCCTGCGCCTGTGCCCGGAGGCCCTGGTCTTCCCGCCCGACGGCCGCGCCTACCGCCAGGCGTCGGAGGCCGTCATGGACATCCTGCGCTCGGTGACGCCGCTGGTGCAGCCGCTCTCCCTGGACGAGGCCTTCCTGGACGTGTCCGGCGCGCGCCGCCGCCTGGGCGGGCCGGTGCGCATCGCCGCGATGATCCGCGAGCGGGTACGCCGGGAACAGCGCCTGACCTGCTCCGTGGGCGTGGCCGCCACCCGCTTCACCGCCAAGCTCGGCTCCACGCACTGCAAGCCCGACGGCCTGCTCCTGGTGCCCACCGCCCGCGTGCGCGACTTCCTGGACCCGCTGCCGGTCGGGGCGCTGCCCGGAGTGGGGGACCGGACCGAGCGGACCCTGGCCCGGCTGGGCGTGCGCACGGTCGGCCAGCTGGCCCGCTACGAGCCGGACCTGCTGCGCATGGAGCTGGGCGACAAGGCCGGAACCCGCCTGGCCGAGCTGTCCCGGGGCGTGGACACGAGCCCGGTCGTGCCCGAGTCGCCGGACAAGAGCATCGGCTCGGAGGAGACCTTCGACGAGGACGTGACCGACCCCGGGGTGGTGGACCGCGAGCTGCTGAGGCTGGCCGAGAAGGTCGGGCGCCGCCTGAGGGCCTCGGGGCAGGCGGGACGCACGGTGAGCGTGAAGCTGCGCCGCGGCGACTTCTCCACCATCACCCGGTCGCGAACCCTGCCCGAGGGCACCGACGTGGCCCGCGAGATCAGCGCCGTCGCCCGCGAGCTGTACACCGCCTCCGGGTTGCGGGGGGTGCCGCTGCGCCTGGTGGGAGTGCGGGTGGAGGGGGTCATTCCGGTGGAGCAGGTGCACCGCCAGTTGGCGCTGGGGGAGGAGGAATCGGGTTGGAGGGATGTTGAACGGGTTATGGATCGCGTAACGGCACGTTTCGGGCCGGGCGCGATACAGTCGGCCGTGTTGGCCAAGCGTGACGAAAACGACGTATGATGCGGCAACTTCCGGGGCCCTCGGAGCGTTCCCAAGGGTAGGACCGGAATGAGGGTAGAAGAGAGGCATGGAAGCCGGTGTTTCCGATACAGGGCGAGGGTATCGTGGCCTGTGGTGGTCAGGTACGCACGCAGCTTTTCTTTCCACCGGGCGCTAGCTCATCGTATTCTGGGCATACCACTGACCAAGAGACTGTTCTTCAGTACCCGTCACCCCAACCGGGGACTGCCGTAGGGAGGCGCCGTGCCGCTCTCTGAACACGAGCAGCGCATGCTCGACCAGATCGAGCGGGCGCTGTATGCCGAGGACCCGAAGTTCGCGAACACCGTTCGGCAAACGAACCCCGCGGTCCATTACAAGCGCTGGATCATCAAGGCCGGACTCGGTTTCGTCGTCGGTATCGTGCTGCTGATGACGGGGTTGATGCTCCAGTCCACAGTCGCCCAGGTCGCCATCAGCGTCCTCGGTTTCCTCGTCATGCTGCTGTGCTTCCTGTGGGGTGCCAACGCCTGGCGCAAGGCCTCGGGGGGCGGCGGTGCCGACCAGGGCACCGTGGCGGCGGAGCCCAAGCAGAAGCGTCGGGGCGGCAGCCGTCCCGGCATGATGAATCGTTTCGAGGAGCGCTGGCGCCGTCGCCAGGAGGGCGAGGAGTAGGACCCCGGTCCCGCACCCCGCGGCGGTCGCGCTCGGCCGTACCCCGTCGGCGGGGATCCCGCAGGGGATCCGTGCCGGACACGCAGTTCCCCGTGGTGGGCCCCGCACAGTGGTGCGGGGCCCACCACGTTTTTCGTCCGGGCACCGAGAGCGGTGGTCCCGCCGGAAGAACACCGGACCCAGCGGCGAGGGCCGCTGACCTGCTGACCTGCTGACCGGACACCGAGCCCTACCGCCGGGTGGATCGGCGCCCGGCCTCGACGTAGAGGGGCCGGCGGGCAGGGCCTGCCCTGGCCTCCGTGCGGGAGGCGGACGAGTACCCCGTACGAGGGGTCCGCACACGGACCGGAGCGCGGCGTGGACCGGGACCCGTCCCGCGGCGGGGACCCGGCCGGTACCGCTGGTGCGGAGACCAGGGATTCACCGGTCCGCCTCGTGCACCGTGATCTTGTACCCGTAGCGAGGCCCGAGTGCCGACATCGGCTATAAGTACAAGATCATCGCAGGTCAGGGCCCTTGCGTCACGCCAACAACACTTCTGGTCAGTCCACTACGACGTCACGGGCTCGGGGGCGACGGCGCGGCGCGGTCGGTGCCACGGGGCCAGCGACCGGGGCAGCAGCACCGCGCGCAGGCGCGCTCCCGCCCCGACCACCCCGGTCAGCCCCGCCAGGGCCGTCCGCAGGTCCGCGCGCAGCCCCTCCGGAGCCTGGGGCGAGGGCGCGTAGCGCGCCTGCTCCTCGGCCAGGGCCAGCCGCCGCAGCGCCGCCGCGGCCTCCGGCGGCACCGGGCCCGGAGCGGCCCCCGACATCAGCCCCACCGGGGCCGCCTCGGGCCGCGGCCCCGGACCGGAACCGGCCAGGCGTTCGGCCGTGGCACGCGGGCTCTCCGCCAGCGACCACGTACCACCCAGGTCCAGGCAGGTGTCCCGCAGCTCCCGCCACGCGGTGTGCGCGCCCCCGGTGCCCGTCCCCCGTCCGCCGCCGGGCAGCGCCGCCGTCCGGGACCAGCGGGTCAGGGCGCGCACCAGCGCGGGCAGCGCCAACAGCAGCAGCACGCCCGCGACGGCGCCCGCCACGGGCAGCCACGACAGGTCCGGGCCGTCCTGCGCGCCGCCGCCCGGAGCCGCCACCGACGAGGACGGCTCGTCCCCGGGCTCCTCCTCAGGAGCATCACTGGGCTCCTCGGCCTCCGCGGAGGCCTCGTCCTCCGCGGCCTCCGACTCCTCGGGGGAGGGGGCCTCCGTCTCCTGCGCGGCGCCGTCGGGGGCCTCGGCGCCCTCCTGCCCGCCCCGGGAGTAGTCGGGCACCGACGCCGACCCCTGCCCCCCGGCAGAGGACGGGGTCGGTTCGAACCGCACCCAGCCCGCGCCCTCGAAGTACAGCTCCGGCCAGGCGTGGGCGTCGCCCACGGACACCGCCCAGCGGTTGTCTCCCTGGCGTTCGCCCGCGGTGTAGCCCACCGCCACCCGCGCCGGGATGTCCACCTGCCGGGCCATGACCGCCATCGCCCCCGCGAACTGCTCGCAGTAGCCCACCTGGTCCTCGAACAGGAAGTAGGCGAGGGGGTCGGCGCCGTCGGGCACCGCGGGCGGGGACAGGTCGTAGGTGAACGCGCCCCCCGTGAAGTGGTCCTGGATCGCCACCGCCCGCTCGTAGGGGGTGCGGGCGTCCTCGGTCAGCTGCTCGGCCAGCTCCCGGACCCGCGGGTCCAGCCCGCTGGGCAGGTCGCGGAAGTCGCCCGGCAGCGACCGCGGGCTGCCGCTGTCGGCCAGTTCCTCGGCCGACGGCTCCCGGTCCACGGTCTCCACGGTGAAGCTCAGCCCCGTGGGCGCGCTCTCGGTGGTGAACACCATGTGGCTGGCGGGGTCGGCGTACCACTCCCCGGCCACGTCCACCGTCCGCGCCCAGTACGGCAGCGGCAGGAAGTCGATCCCGGGCGAGTCCGAGTCCATCGAGATCCGCGTGGTCGCAGCGTCGCCGGAGGAGTCCGAGCCCCACCCGGTGGGCGGCGGCAGCTCCCCGTCGACCAGGGTGTCGCCCGAGGCGTTCACCGGCGTCATCGTCCAGTTCGCGCCGTCGAACTCGTCCAGCACGTACGTGCGCAGGTAGTCGGGCTGCTCGGCGTCGGTCCGGTAGGTCAGCACCGTGCGGTCGGAGGAGGCGGCCAGTTCGCGCCGCAGCGAGACCAGCGGGTGCGTGGTGGTGATGAGGTCCCCGCCGGTGCCGATGTAGGTGCCGTCGGCCATGGTGTGGAGCACGTCGGTGCGCAGCGACGGCACCGCGAGCGGCACCGTCAGCGCCAGCAGCACCGCGGCGGCCGAGGCCAGCGACACCGTCGCCGTCCTGCGCACCGCGCTCAGCACCCGGGCCGAGGAGTCGTGGCCGTCCGGGACGCGCACGCCCCATTCGCGGCCGCGCACCCACACGTCCACCGCGAGCAGCAGCAGGAAGCCCACGGCGCCGCTGACCGCGGGCAGCCAGCCCAGTCCGGCGTCGTCCACGATCAGCGGGACCGTCATCAGCACGGCCACCAGGACGCCGACCATCCCGGGGCAGCGCGCGGTCACCGCGAGGAAGTCCGCGATGATCGCGAACAGGACGAACACCAGCGCGATGATCAGCATGATCCCGGCGGTGGAGGAGACCGGGGGCGCGCTGGCGTTGACCGTCTCCAGGCCCTCGTCGAACACCCGCAGCAGGTGCGCCGCCACGTCACCGGAGGGCAGCAGTCCCAGGGGCGCGACGTGCCCGGCGAACAGCGGCGTCATCAGCAGCGCCGCCACCAGCACCTGGAGGAACGGCACCGGGAAGGAGCCCCAGCCGCTGAGGCGGTACAGCGCGGACACCCCGCCCACCGCCACCGTCATCACGAGGGCCGGGACCCACCAGGTCTCGCCCCGTACGAGGCTGCCCAGCAGCGGCAGCGCCATCAGCAGGCAGACCAGGGTGGCCAGGGGCATCAGTGCTCTCAACGCGGACCCTTCCGAGGGGTGTGCGGCCCGGCGGCGACGGGAGCGGGCGCGCAGGCGCGGCGCCACAGGTCGGGCAGTTCGGCGGCGGAACCCAGGACGAGGACGCGCCATCCGGCCGCGGTCAGCACGTCGTGGACCCCGCTCAGGGTGTCGGGGCCGGGCCAGGCGGCGTGCGCACACAGCACGGCGACGCGCACGCCCCGGCCGCCCGTGCGGGACAGGGCGGCGGCCTCCTCCGGGTCCACCGCGCCCAGTACCGCCACGACCAGGCTGGTCGTCCCGCGGGAGTCGGCCAGCATGCCGATCCCGCCGAGCAGCCCGGGTGTGTCGGAGGACTCCGCGACGGCCAGGCTGTCCAGCACGCCCGACGCGTTCGCGGTCCGCACCCGGCCCCGCTCGGTGTGCAGGCGCAGCTCGTGGCCGCTGTCGAGCAGGTGCACCGCCACCGAGGCGGCCGCGCTCACCGCGGTCTCCAGGGACCCGCCGGGGCCCGGGTACCCGTGCGCCCGGCGCCGCGTGTCCAGCAGGACCACGCTGTTCTCGCGCGAGTGCTGCTCGTCCCGGCGCACCATGAGCTCACCGTGCTTGGCGGTGGACCGCCAGTGCACCTTGCGCAGGTCGTCGCCGTACCGGTACTCGCGGGGGACGGGGTCCTGCTCCCCGGCGCCGGTCATCGAACGCCGGGGTGAGTCCTCGCCCTTGGATCCGTCGGCGGCGCCCAGCGCGGTCAGCGGGACGGTCACGGGGGTCACGAGCAGGCGCGAGGGCCCGCCCACGCTGCGGCTGACCCGCACGCACCCCAGCGGGTCGGTCACCCCGATCCGCAGCGGGCCCACCGGGTAGTTCCCGCGTACGGCCGGGCGCACCAGGTAGGCGATGTCGCGCACGGCGCGCGGACCCAGGTAACCCACCGTGTAACGGGGTTCGTCGCCCAGCGGTACGGGCAGCGTGTCCTGTACCGACACCGCGGCCACCGGCCAGGTCCGCGAGGAGTTGCCCACGCGCAGCTGTACCTGGGCGTTGTGCCCCGCCGGGATCCGGACGGGGGACAGGGTGCGGCTGTGCACGACGCGGGAGGCGGCCCCCAGGACCGTCAGTGCCGACAGCGGCGGGACCACGGTCAGCAGCACGCCCAGGCCCACGACCTCGCGCTGTCCCACGACCAGGCCGGCCACCAGGGCGGTCAGGCCGAGGATGAGCATGCAGACGCCTCGTGCGGTGAGGGTTCGGTGCGGGCGCATGGACCCTCTCTCGGGGGCGGGTGCGTACGGGGGCGGGGCGGACGCGCGGGGCCGCGGGCGCCGGGTCTACTGCGGGCCGGGCACGGGCAGGCGCGCGACCAGCTTGGCCACGATCTGCTCGGGGGTCAGGCGCTCCATCTGCGCCTCGGGGCCGGGCAGCAGCCGGTGCGCGAGCACCGGCACGGCCAGGGTCTGCACGTCGTCGGGAACGACGTAGTGCCGTCCGTCCAGGGCGGCGTAGGCGCGGGCGGCCTGCACCAGGTGCAGGGTGGCCCGCGGCGAGGCGCCCAGGCGCAGCTCGGGGCTGGTCCGGGTCGCGTTGATCAGGTCCACGACGTAGCGGCGCATGCCCGGGGCCACGTGCACCGTGCGTACCCGGTCGGCCAGGTCGCGGATCTGGGCGGCGTTGGTGACGGGCGTCAGGCTGTCCAGCGGCGAGCTGGAGCTGTGCGAGTCGATCATGTCGAGTTCGGCCTGGGGAGCGGGGTAGCCGACCGAGACGCGGGCCATGAACCGGTCGCGCTGGGCCTCGGGGAGGGCGTAGGTGCCCTCCATGTCGCCCGGGTTCTGGGTGGCCACCACCATGAACGGCCGCTCCAGGGCGCGGGTCTGACCGTCCACGCTCACCTGGCGTTCGGCCATGCACTCCAGCAGGGCGGCCTGGGTCTTGGGCGAGGCTCGGTTGATCTCGTCGCCCACCACGATGTTGGCGAACACCGGGCCGGGGTTGAACTCGAACTCGCGCCGGTCCTGGTGGTAGACGCTGACGCCGGTGATGTCACTGGGCAGCAGGTCCGGCGTGAACTGCACGCGCTGCACGGAGCAGTCCACGGCGCGGCCCAGGGCCTTGGCCAGCATGGTCTTGCCGACGCCGGGGACGTCCTCGATGAGCAGGTGGCCCTCGGCGAGCAGGACCGTCAGCGCCAGGCGCAGCACCTCCGGCTTGCCCTCGATGACCGTCTCGATCGCGGCGCGGACGCGGTCGGCCACGGCGACGATCTCACCGACGTCCCCCTGGACGCCGCCCCCGCGACCGCCGTGGTGTGTACCGAGTGACACCAGACCCCTCCCGCTCCCTGTGGCTCCGTGTGTCGCTGTTCGGAACTGAGGCTAAGCCCATTCAAACCGATTGCAAACCAAAGTGCCGGAATCAGCGGCCGATTGGTTCCAGGGATGGCCAAAGAGGTCAAAGGGGTCCAACCACCCTCCTGATCCTCGGTGACGGCGCCGGCGTGGGGCGAGGGTGCGGAGCAGGGAGGACCCTGTCTGCGATCGGCCCCGGGACCCGACACGCCGGTCCGACACGCCGGTCCGACACGCCGAGCCGATCCGGTGGGCGCTCGCCCCGTTTCCTCCGCGCGCGAACGCTCGCACGCGCGTGGCGCCGCCGCAGGTCGCCGTGGTCCCGAAGGTCCGTGTCACCGCGACACACCCCGCGCCCTCCACTCCCCCCCACCTCCGCGCCCAGCGCTGTGAACTGCGGTTTCGCTGTTCCCAGAGGTCGGGAAAGCCGGAAAGATCTGTTGACGGTGGGGAAGAGTGGAGTAAGGTGGGGCACCGTGGAGAGGGTGAATTCTCCACTTCGAGGGTGAGGGAGGTGGAAGTGTGTTCCTCGGCACCCACACGCCCCGGCTCGACCAGAAGGGGCGGCTCTTCCTCCCCGCGAAGTACCGCGACGAGCTGTCGGGGGGTCTGGTGATCACCAAGGGCCAGGAACGCTGCCTCTACGTCTTCCCGACGGAGGAGTTCCGGCGCATCACCGACGCGCTCGCCACCACCCCGGTCACCGCCAAGGCGGTGCGCGACTACAGCAGGGTCCTCTTCGCCAGCGCCTCGGACGAGAACTGCGACAAGCAGGGCAGGGTCACCATCCCGGCCAAGCTCCGCGACTACGCGGGCCTGGACCGGGAGTGCGTCGTGATCGGCGCCAACACCCGCCTGGAGATCTGGGACTCCCGGGCGTGGTCGGACTACGAGGCCGAACAGGAACCCGCCTTCGCGCAACTGTCGGAGGAGGTGCTGCCCGGGGTGCTGTGACCCCGGCGGGAGCACCGCCGGACCGACCAGCACACAGTCCACACCCTCGCAAGCCGGAGTCCGGCAACGGCCTCCGGACGCGGTCTCCACGAGCTGGCGCGACTTCCCCGGTGCCAGGTCGTGAGCGCGAAGCCACCGGAAGGTGGACAATAGCGGCCGTGTCCGGAGGCCCGCCGGAACCCGACGGGCCGTGCCAAGGACACCGTGGAGCGCACCGACCGGGGCGCTACCGCGGCGACTCGGGGGGAGACGGCGACAGCGTGGAGGAACAGCAGCGCATGGGGGACAACCGGCAGCACGGGCGAGGCGGTGGGCCCGGGGACGCCCACCCGGGCGGGGACGGCGTCCCCGCGGACGGGGAGCACACCGGCGGGGAGCGGACGCGCGTCGACGCGACCCGCTCCGGAGCCGACCCCCTGCACGTGCCCGTCATGCTCGACCGGATCGTGGAACTGCTCGCCCCCGCCCTGGAGCGGCCCGGCGCCGTCCTGGTCGACGGCACCCTGGGCCTGGGCGGCCACTCCGAGGCGCTCCTGCGCGCCTGCCCCGGCATGCGCCTGGTCGGCGTCGACCGCGACACCACCGCCCTGGAGCGCAGCGCCGCGCGCCTGGTACCCTACGCCGACCGCACCCACTTCGTGCACGCGGTCTACTCCGACATCCCGCGCGCCCTGGACGAGGCGGGCGCGGCCGAGGCCGACGCCGTCCTGCTCGACCTCGGCGTCTCCTCGCCGCAGCTGGACGAGACCGACCGCGGCTTCGCCTACGCCCACGACGCGCCGCTGGACATGCGCATGGACCGCACCCAGCCGCTCACCGCCGCCGAGGTCGTCAACACCTACCCGGTCGCCGAGCTCACCCGTGTGCTGCGCGCCTACGGCGAGGAGCGCTTCGCCTCCCGCGTGGCCAGGGCCATCGAGCGCCAGCGCGCCCAGGCGCCCATCGAGTCCACCCGCGCCCTGGCCGAGCTGGTGCGCGATGCCATCCCGGCGGCCACCCGCCGCACCGGCGGCCACCCCGCCAAGCGCGCCTTCCAGGGCCTGCGCATCGAGGTCAACGCCGAGCTGTCCATCCTCGAACGCGCCCTGCCCGCCGCGGTCGCGCGCCTGGCGGTCGGCGGCCGCGTGGCCGTGCTGTCCTACCACTCGCTGGAGGACAGGATGACCAAGAGGGCCCTGGCCGCGCTGGCCACCGACACCACGCCCGCGGACCTGCCGGTCCCCCTGCCCGACCGGCAGCCCGAACTCCGGCTCCTCACCCGGGGCGCCGAACTCCCCACGGACGAAGAGAACGAACGCAACCCGCGCGCACAGTCGGCCCGCCTCCGGGCGGCCGAGCGCGTGCGACCACCGCGGCAGTAGGGAGACCCAGATGAGCACGAGGACGGACACGCGCCGCGCACCCGCCCGCGGTGGCAAGACCCCAGCCGGGAAGGCCCCCGCCGGGAAGACGGCCCCCGCGCAGCCCAAGCGCGCGACCAGGCCCCCGTCCAAGCCCACGCCCGCACCGGCCGGGCGCACCCGGTCCGGGGACGGCGCGCAGAGCCGGGCGCCGCGCATCCCCTTCGTCCTGCTCATCCTGTTCCTGCTGGGAGCCACGCTCGTCAGCCTGCTCGTCCTGCGCAGCGTCGTGGCGGAGGAGGCCTTCGCCATCTCCAGCCTCCAGGAGGAGAACCGGGAGCTGTCCTACGCGGAGCAGCAGGCGCGTCGCACCGTCGCCGAGCTGGAGAGCGCCGAGCGCATCTCCGACGAGGCCGAGGCCATGGGCATGGAGCGGGGCGGGGAGCCCCCGCTCTTCCTCGACCCCGACACCGGCGAGATCAGCGGCGCCACCGGGAGCGGTGAGTGAGCGCTCCCAGGGACCGGCGCCCCCGGGACCCGCGCAGGCCCGGGGCGGCCAACCGCTCGGGGTCCCGGCCCAACAGGAGGCCCCAGCGCGAGCCGCGCCGACCCGACGGCGGCGCCCGCCCCTCGGCACGCGCCCAGAAGCGTCCGGCGCGGGAGGCGCGCGGCGGTGAGCGCCCCCGCCGCGGGGGCTCCCCGCCCTCGCTCCCGCCCCTGCTGCGCCGCACCTTCCGCAGGGGCGAGCCGCCGGGCCGCATCAAGATCGGCGGAGCCCTGATCATGGCCGTCCTGCTGCTCTTCGCCGGACGCCTGGTGCAGATCCAGGTCGTGGAGGCCGACCACTACGCCGAGGCGGCCTCCAACACGCGCCTCCAGACCATCGACATCCCCACCCTGCGCGGCCAGATCACCGACGCCGACGGCAACCCCTTCGCGCTGTCGCTGGAGGTGCGCACCGTCTTCGTCGACCCCGAGATGGTCGCCGAGGACGAGCGCGACCAGCTCGTCGAGGAGCTCGTCACCCGCTTCGGCCTGGAGGAGGACGAGGTCGCCCAGAAGGTGGACGCCGCGCCCAGCCGCTACGAGGTGGTCGCCCGCGGGGTCCTGCCCGAGGAGTGGGAGGAGCTGGCCGGCCTCAACCTGTCCGGCCTGGGCTCGCAGACCTCCTACGAGCGCGTCTACCCCGAGGAGACCGGTGCCGCCGACCTCGTCGGCTTCGTGGGCGCCGAGGGCCACGGCCTGGAGGGGCTGGAGGGCTACCTCAACGACACCCTGGCCGGTGAGGCGGGCAAGCGCCGCGTCGAGGTGGGCCTCGACGGCACCCAGATCCCCATGGCGGGCGGCCTGGTCAGTGAGCCCGAGCCGGGCCAGGACGTGCGCCTGACCCTGGACCAGGACATCCAGTGGTACGCCGCCCAGACCCTCGCCGAGCGCGTGGAGGAGCTGGACGCCCAGGGCGGCAGTGTCATCGTGGAGCGGGTCGGCACCGGTGAGGTCCTCGCCATGGCCGACTACCCCACCTACTCCCAGAGCGACATCTCCTCCAGCTCCGCCGAGCAGTGGTCCAACGGCGCGGTGGCCACGATCTTCGAGCCGGGCAGCACCAACAAGGTGATCACCATGGCCGCCGCCCTGGAGGAGGGGATCACCGCCCCGGAGACGGTCTACACCGTGCCCGACAGCATCCGGTACCTGGACCAGACGTTCAACGACTCCAGCCCCCACGAGACCCTGCGCCTGACGACCAACGGCATCATGGCCCAGTCCAGCAACGTGGGCACCATCAAGATCGCCGACCAGGTGGGGCGGGGCGTCCTGCACTCCTACCTGGAGGACTTCGGGCTCGGCCGGCCGACCGGGCTCCAGCTGCCCGGTGAGCAGGCGGGCGTCCTCAACGATCCGGAGGACTGGTGGGGCACCCAGCTGCCGTCGGTCTCCATCGGCCACAGCCTGTCGGTGACCGCCGCGCAGATGGCGTCGGTGTACGCCACCGTCGCCAACGGCGGAGTGCGGGTGGAGCCCCGGGTGATCGCCGGGACGGTGAACACCCAGGGGGAGTTCACCCCGTCCGAGGAGCCCGAACAGCGGCGCGTGATCAGCGAGGAGACCGCCGGGCAGCTCGCGCTGATGCTGGAGGCGGTCACCAGCGACGAGGGCACCGCGCCCCAGGCCCGCATCGACGGGTACCGGGTCGCGGGCAAGACCGGTACCGCCAACCGGATCGACCCCGAGACGGGCGACTACGACGGCGGCGGGTACACGTCCACCTTCTCCGGGTTCGCGCCCGCCGACGACCCCGAGGTCGTCGTCCAGGTGGTGCTGCACAACCCGCAGGAGGACTACTACGGCGGCGAGGCCGCGGGGCCGGTGTTCAACGACATCATGTCCTTCGCGCTCAAGACGCTGAAGATCCCGCCGTCGGGGACCGAGCCGCCCGCCATCCGGCTGTCGGAGGACCAGAGCGCCGGTTAGGCGGGCTGGCCGAAAGCGTCGCCGGTGTGATGCGCGGGCCCCGACCCGCGTTGGGCCTGTACCTGTGGCCGATCTCGGCGTTCGAGCCTCGCCACGGGTACGGGGTCGCGGCCCATCGGGGCGGGGCCACCGCGTCAGGGCACGGTGCGGTCCAGGTGGGCGCGCACGGAGCGTACGTGCTCGGGGCCGGTGCGGCAGCACCCGCCCACGAGCGCCGCTCCGGCCTCGTACCAGCCCACGGCGGCGCGGCCGAACTCCTCGGGATCGGCCGTGCCGGTCCACCGCCCCCGCGCCGCGTCCCACTCCTCTCCGGAGTTGGGGTAGGCCACCGCCGGGACGCCGCACGCGGCGACCGCGCGCACCAGCGCGGGGACGTGCCGGGGTGCGGTGCAGTTGACGCCCACCGCCACCAGGCGCCCGGCGGCGTGCAGAGGGGCGAGTTCGGCGGTGGCCTCGCGCAGGGGCGTGCCGTCGCTGACGCGCTCGCCGTCCCGGCAGGAGAAGCTGATCCACGCGCGGGCGCCGGGGGTCTCGGCCAGCAGCCGGGCCAGCGCCCGGGCCTCGGCCGCCGAGGGGACGGTCTCGCAGGCGAGCAGGTCCGCTCCGGCGTCGGCGAGCACCCGCCAGCGCTCCCGGTGCCAGGCGTACAGGCCCTCCTCGTCCAGGTCGTAGTCGCCGGTGTACTCCGAGCCGTCCGCCCGGGCCGCGCCGTAGGGGCCCACCCCGGCGGCCACCAGGCCGGAGCCGAACGCATCGCGCTCGGCCCGCGCCAGCTCCACCGAGCGGGCGATCAGCGCCAGGGCCTCGGCCTGGGTGGCGCCACGCGCGGTCAGCGCCGGAACGCTCGCCTGGTACCCGGCGGCGATGGCCACGTCCGCGCCCGCCTCGAAGTAGTCCCGGTGCACCCGGCGGACGAGGTCGGGCTCCTCGGCCAGCAGCCGCGCCGACCAGAGCCCGCCGCCCAGATCGCGGCCGTAGGCCTCCAGACGGGTCGCCAGCCCGCCGTCGAGCACCAGAGGGCGCTGCGACGGGACGGTTCCGGCCATGTGCCACCTCCGCGTCCGAGGAGCCCTGGGGACGTCTCCAGCCTAGGGTCTGTTTCGCGGACGGGCCTCTCAAGCTTGTGGGGTCTGGTTCGGGCGTCCACGGGGTCCTGGAGGGGCCGGAGTCGGGCGAGGGCGGCGGTGGGTGACGGGTGGGCACGAGCCCACCCGCCTCCGGCGCCACTGCGCCTGCTTCGACCCGGTTCCCGTGCTCCGGGCGCCCGGACAAGGAAAATGCTGCGCGTAGCGTCCGTTGAGGGCGGTAGCCCGCCTCGTCGCGGAGCGCCCCCGACGGGCGGTGGCGGGCGACGGGCGGGCCGAAGCGAAGCGGAGGTCCCAGAAAACACCGCCTGGGCGTGGAACAGCCTGCCCGGGCTGGCGACCTGTCGCCGCACCGTCCGGAGCCCGCCAGGGCACAGCCGCTCCTCCTCGCGGTCGTTGGTTCCGGAGGTCCCGCCCGCCGGGGGCGCGACCCCGGCCGCGAAGGACACAGGACGGTCATCGACGCGTGCGACGAACCCGCGTAACCCGGCCGAAACGCCCGGTTCGGGAAACCTCGACGAACGCAGCGTGGAAATTACCGACCGGTCGTCGACAGCGGTTAACCTCCACACGTGCCACCGGTAATGCGACCTGAACACACGCCACTTCGTCCACTGTCCGCCCTCGCAGCGCTGCTCGGGCCGGACGCCTCCCTCCTGCGCCCGGACCTGGGCGCGGACCGACCCCCCGAGGTGCCCGACAGGGAGGTGCACGTCCGCGGCATCACCCACGACTCCCGCAAGGTGGGGCCCGGCGACCTGTACGCCGCCCTGCCCGGGACCCGTGCGCACGGCGCCGACTTCGCCGCGCAGGCGGCCGAGGCGGGCGCCGCCGCCGTCCTCACCGACGGTGACGGGGCCGAGCTGGCCGCCGCCACCGGACTGCCCGTCGTCGTGGTCCCCGACGCGCGCGCCGCGCTGGGCAAGGCGGCCTCGTGGATCTTCAAGGATCCGGCGCAGGACCTGCTGCTGATCGGCACCACCGGCACCAGCGGCAAGACCACCGTCACGTACCTGGTCGAGTCGGGCCTGCGCCACGCCGGGATGCACACCGGCCTCGTCGGCACCGTGGAGATGCGGGTGGGCGACGAGCGCGTCACCTCCTCGCTCACCACGCCCGAGGCCACCGACCTGCACGGCCTGTTCGCCCTCATGCGCGAACGCGGCGTCTCCGCCGCCGCCATGGAGGTCTCCAGCCACGCCCTGGCCCTGGGCCGGGTGGGCGGCACCCGCTACGACGTCGCGGTCTTCACCAACCTGTCCCAGGACCACCTGGACTTCCACTCCGACCTGCGCGACTACTTCGACGCCAAGGCCCGCCTGTTCACCCCCGAGTACTGCGACATCGCGGTGGTCAACGCCGACGACCGCTTCGGCCGCGCGCTCGTGGACATGGTGCAGGCCGACGGCCGCGTCCCCGTCACCACCTTCGCCGTGGACGGCTACACCGACGCCGACCCCGCCACCGCCATGGAGGCCGACTGGCGGGCCGTGGACGTGCGTCTGGGCGCCACGGGGAGCGCCTTCCGCATCGTGGGCCCCGGCGGCATGGAGGCCAACGCCTCCATCGCCCTGCCCGGCCCCTTCAACGTCTCCAACGCGATGGCCGCCATCGTCGGACTGGTCGAGGCCGGACTGCCGCTGGAGACCGCGATCGCCGGTGTGGCCGCCGCCCCGGGCGTGCCCGGGCGCATGGAACCGGTCGTGGCCGACGCCGTGCCCCACGCCTTCCAGGACTTCACCGCGCTCGTGGACTACTCGCACAAGCCCGGCGCCATCGAGGCCGTCCTGACCGCCCTGCGCGCCACCACCGAGGGCGAGCTGACCATGGTGGTCGGCTGCGGCGGCGACCGCGACCGCGCCAAACGCCCGCTCATGGGCGAGGCCGCCGCGCGCCTGGCCGACCAGCTGGTCATCACCAACGACAACCCGCGCACCGAGGACCCCGTGAGCATCGCCGCGTCGATGCTCGAAGGGGTCGCCAAGGTCCCCGAGGAGCACCGCGCCCGGGTCACGGTGGAGTTCGACCGGGCCGAGGCCATCCGCCTGGCCGTCGAGCGCGCCCGTCCGGGCGATGTGGTGGTCGTCGCTGGGAAGGGCCACGAGACCGGCCAGTACGTCAAGGGAGAGGTGCTGCCCTTCGACGACCGCGAGGTGCTGCGCGCGGCCATCGAGGACCACCTCGGCATGAGTGCCCGCGAGCGGCTGGGCGTCGCCCTCCAGGACATTCACCGGGTGCCTGACCAGGGCTGACACTCCCGACACTCCCGGAGCGCGAACCGTCTGGACGAGGGGGCGCGGGCACGGCCCGCGCCCCCTCCGCGTCCGCGCCGGACGGTGCCTGAGCGCTTCGGGGCAGGTACGGGCCGACGGTCACGAAGTGGCGCATATTGCCGCCTGTGGGGCCCGGCGGGATTCCGGACGCCCCAAGATGTTCTAAGGTAGGTCCGGCAATCGCAGCCCGAGACGTGACGCCCCCGGTGGCGACCACGACGCGGCCCATGCCGACACCGTGGTGAGGCCCGGCGCGGCAACGCGCGGCATCCGCGGTGTCATCCCCTGACCTGAGACTCCGGCCGGGTGGCCAGCCGCCCCTGTGGCGTCGTGGACCGGGCCTGACATGAGGAGTGGATTTGATCGCGCTCACGCTCGATCGGATCGCTGAGATCACCCAAACCGCCATCGGCGGATCAGCGCGCCCCGAAGCCGTCGTCGACGGCCCCGTCGTCATCGATTCGCGGCAGGCAGTGCCCGGCGCGCTCTTCGTCGCCCTTGGCGGCGAACGCGTCGACGGACACGACTTCGCCGTGTCCGCGGTCGCGGACGGAGCGGCGGCGGCCCTGGTCTCCCGGCCCGTCGACGCCCCCCACCTCCTGGCGGAGGGCGGGGACGAGGGAGTGGTCGCGGCCCTGACGCGGCTGGCCCGGCACGTCGCGGGAGAACTCAGCGATCCCCGCCGCGGAGCGGAGCGCGCCGAGGTCGTCGCGGTCACCGGATCCTCCGGCAAGACCACGACCAAGGACCTCATCGCGCAGGTCGTGGCCCGTATGGGACCGACCGTCGCCCCGGCGGGCTCGTTCAACAACGAGATCGGCCACCCCCTCACCGTGCTGCGCGCCGACACCGGCACCCGGTACCTGGTCCTGGAGGCAGCCGCCCGCGGTATCGGGCACATCGCCCACCTGTGCGGCGTGGCCCCGCCCCGGATCGGCGTGGTGCTCAACGTCGGCAGCGCCCACATGGGGGAGTTCGGCGACCGCGACGCCATCGCCAGGGCCAAGGGCGAGCTGGTCGAGGCGCTCCCGCCGGGAGCCGAGGCCAGGGGCGGGGGAGGGGTCGCCGTCCTCAACGCCGACGACCCGCGCGTGAACGCCATGGCCTCGCGCACCCGTGCGCGCGTGGTCACCTACGGACTGGGGGAGGACGCCGCCGTGCGCGCCACGGACGTGGTCCTGAGCGACACGGGCGCCCCCTCCTTCACCCTCCACCTGGCCGGGCGCACCGCCCGGGTGGAACTGGCCCTCGTCGGAGCCCACCAGGTCCACAACGCGCTGGCCGCCGCCGCGGTCGCCGACGAACTGGGCATGGGCGTGGACGAGATCGCCGAGGCGCTCGGCGCCGCCACACCGGTCAGCCGGTGGCGCATGGAGGTCACCGAGCACGCCGGCGCCACCCTCGTCAACGACGCCTACAACGCCAACCCCGAGTCCATGCGTGCGGCGCTGACCACCCTGGGCGCCCTCGCCCGGGACCGCCGCTCCATCGCCGTCCTGGCCCACATGGCCGAGCTCGGCGAGGACGGCGGGGTCGAGCACGAGAGGATCGGTGAGCTCGCCGCACGCACGGGCGTGGCCCACCTGGTCGTGGTCGGTGAGGCGGCCGAGGGCATCGCCGTCGGTGCCGAGGGCGCCGCGCGGCAGGGACTGTGGCAGGGCGAGAGCGTCCGCGTGGCGGACGTTCACGAGGCCGCCGCGGCGGTGCGCGCGCGGATGCGCACAGGAGACGTCGTCATTGTGAAGGGATCACGCGTGGCAGGGCTCGAAAGGGTTATCGACCTCATCACGGAGGGTGACGCCCGGTGATCGGCATCACTCTGGCGGCGGCCCTCGCGCTCGTCGTCTCCATGGGGCTGATGCCCCCGTTGATCAAGCTCCTGTACCGGTTCAAGTTCGGCCAGGAGGTCCGCGACGACGGACCCGAGGGCCACAAGACCAAGCAGGGCACGCCCACCATGGGCGGTGTCGTCGTCATCCTCGGCGCCGTCGTGGGCTACTTCGGCTCCCACGTGGTGCTCCTGCTCGTGCAGCCCAGCGCCAGCGGGCCCACCGCCTCGGGCCTGCTGGTGATGTTCCTGTTCGTCGGGATGGGCTGCGTCGGCTTCCTCGACGACTTCATCAAGATCTACAAGCGCCGCAGCCTGGGCCTGCGCAGCGGCGCGAAGATGGTCGGCCAGGCCATCGTCGGCGTGGGCTTCGCCTACGGCGTCACCCTCTTCCCCAACGGCTACGGCTACACCCCCGCCGCCCCCAGCCTCTCCTTCCTCCGCGACTTCGGCCCCCCGCTGATGATCGGCCTGTTCGTCCTGTGGGCCCTCTTCCTCATCGTCGGCTTCTCCAACGCGGTGAACCTGACCGACGGCCTCGACGGCCTGGCCACCGGCGCGACGATCCTGTCCCTGGTCGCCTACGTCATCATCGGCAACTGGCAGCTGCGCCAGTCCTGCGTGTCCTACCTCTCGGACAGCTGCTACACGGTCCGCGACCCCCTGGACCTGGCCGTGGTGGCCGCCTCCGTGCTCGGCTCCTGCATCGCCTTCCTGTGGTTCAACGCCCCGCCCGCCAAGATCTTCATGGGCGACACCGGCTCCCTGGCCCTGGGCGGCCTGATCGTGGGCCTGGCCATCACCACCCGCACCCAGCTCCTGCTGCTGCTCATCGGCGGCCTGTTCGTCATCATCACGCTGTCGGTGATGGTCCAGATCACCTCGTTCCGCCTCACCGGCAAACGCGTGTTGCGCATGGCGCCCCTCCAGCACCACTTCGAGCTCAAGGGCTGGGCCGAACCCACCATCGTGATCCGCTTCTGGATCATCCAGGGCCTGTTCGTGGCGATCGCCATCGGGCTCTTCTACCTGGAATGGATGCCGAGGTAGGCATGGCGCACCACGCTTCCGACACACCGTCCGGCCCCGCACCGGGGGACGCACCCCTGGAGGGGCGCCGGGTCTGCGTCGCCGGCCTGGGCGTGTCCGGGCCCCCCGTGGCCAGGGCGCTCCTGGCCCGCGGGGCCCGCGTGACGGTCGTCGACGGCCGCGACGACGACACCGTCCACCCCGTGGCCGACCGGCTCCGGTCGGAGGGCGCCGAGGTGGTCCTGGGCGCCACCCCGCTGCCCGGGGACTGCGACCTGGTCGTCACCTCGCCCGGCTGGCGCCCCGACTCCCCGCTGCTGGTCCGGGCCGCCGAGGCCGGGATCGAGGTCATCGGGGACGTCGAACTCGCCTGGCGGCTCAAGCCCGCCGACCAGGTGTGGCTGGCCGTGACCGGCACCAACGGCAAGACCACCACCGTGCGCATGCTGGAGGCGATGCTCCGCGCGGACGGCCGCGACGCGCTCGCCGTCGGCAACGTCGGCACACCGGTCGTGGAGGCGGTCCAGCCCGACGCGGAGGGTCGTGTCCGCGAGGTCCTGGCCGTGGAGCTGTCCAGCTTCCAGCTGCACTGGTCCTCCAGCCTGCGCCCGCACGCCGCGACCGTCCTCAACGTCGCCCCCGACCACCTGGACTGGCACGGCGGCCTGGACCCCTACGCCCGCGCCAAGGGACGAGTGTTCGCGCAGGGCACCCTGCGCGTCGTCAACACCGCCGACGCCTGGTCGACGCGCCTGGCCGAGGAGGACGGCGACCCGCACACGCCGCTGGTCGGCTTCCGCCTGGACACGCCCCGCGCGGGAGAGGTCGGCGTGGTCGAGGACCTGCTGGTGGACCGGGCCTTCGTCGAGGACCCGCACAGCAGCGCCGAGGAACTGGCCACGCTCTCCGACGTGCGCCCGGCCGCGCCGCACAACGTCGCCAACGCCCTGGCCGCCGCCGCGCTGGCCCGCTCGGTGGGCGTGGCGCCCGCCTCGGTCCGGGCCGGGCTGTCCGCCTTCGAGCCCGAGCCGCACCGCATCGCCTTCGTGGCCGCGGCGGGGGGCGTGGACTACGTGGACGACTCCAAGGCCACCAACCCGCACGCCGCCGCCGCGTCCCTGGGCTCCTACCCGTCCGTGGTCTGGATCGCGGGCGGCCTGCTCAAGGGCGCCGAGGTCGACGACCTGGCCGCGATGGCCGCCGACCGCCTGCGCGGCGCCGTGCTCATCGGCGCCGACCGCGCCCGGCTGCGCGAGGCCCTGGCCGAGCGCGCCCCCGGGGTGCCGGTGCTGGAGGTCGAGGGCCCCGCCGAGGGGGACCGCACCGTCATGGACGCGGTGGTCGCCGCCGCCGCCTCCCTGGCCGAGGAGGGGGACACCGTGCTGCTGGCGCCCGCGGCCGCCTCCATGGACATGTTCACCGACTACCACGAACGGGGCCGCCTCTTCGCCGAGGCCGTGCGCCGATTGCCCTGAGTGACGGGTCGCCGCCCGTGCGTGACAGAATGCGCACGGGCGGCTCCCGCTGTGCCCTCCGCCACGCCCCGGGCCGCCAAAGATGGCCAACACGCGCGAAATGTCCACGGCTTCCCACCCGCCGGTACGCCAGTATTGAGGCGCGAATTTCGTGCGGAGGGTGTGGATGGCGGCGACGACGGCGGTTCCCGGGGCGACCCGGTCCAAGGCGCGCGCGGCGGCGGGCGGGCGTGAGCGCGCCCTGTGGCGCGAGTGGGTCCGCCTGCTGGACCGGCCGCTCACCTCGTACTACCTGATCCTGGGTACCTCGGTCCTGCTCATCGCGCTGGGCCTGATGATGGTGCTGTCCTCCACGATGGTCAACTCCATCGACGAGACCGGCTCGGCCTTCTCGATGTTCCAGCAGCAGCTGGTCTCGGCCGCCCTCGGCCTGCCGCTGATGTTCCTCGCCTCCCACCTGCCCCAGCGGATCTTCCGCCTGGTCGGCTACCCGGCGATGATCATCTCGGCGGCGCTGCTGCTGCTCACCGTCTTCCAGGGCGTGGAGGTCAACGGCGCCACCCGCTGGCTGGACCTGGGCGGCCTGATCATCCAGCCCTCCGAACCGGCCAAGCTCGCCTTCGCCCTGTGGGGCGCCAACATCCTGGCCCGCAAGGAGGAGCTGCGCGAGCTCACCGAGTGGCGGCACCTGCTCATCCCGCTGCTGCCCGGATGCGGCCTGCTGGTCCTGCTGGTGCTGATGGGCTCCAACCTGTCCACGGGCCTGGTGTTCCTGGTCACCTTCCTGGGCCTGCTGTGGGTGGTCGGCGCGCCCGGCAGGCTCTTCGGGGCCATGTTCGGCCTGGTCCTGGGGCTGGCCGCCATCGCCATCGCCATCGAGCCCTACCGCATGGCACGCGTCACCTCCTTCCTGGACCCCGAGGCCGACCCCCTCGGCTCGGGCATGCAGTCGCTGCACAGCCTCTACGCCCTGGGCACCGGCGGGATCTTCGGCGTCGGCATCGGTGAGAGCCGTGAGAAGTGGGGCTTCCTGCCCTTCGCCGAGTCCGACTTCGTCTTCGCCATCATCGGCGAGGAGTTCGGCCTCATCGGCACCGTGCTCATGCTCGTCCTGTTCGGCATGCTCGGCTACGCCGGGCTGCGCGTGGCCTTCCGCGTCAAGGAGCCCTTCCCCCGCCTGGCCTCCTTCGCCATCGTCGCCTGGATCATGGGCCAGGCCATGATCAACATGGGCGCCGTCATCGGGCTGCTGCCCGTCACCGGAGTCCCGCTGCCGCTGGTCTCCTACGGGGGCTCGTCCCTGGTGACCACCATGGCGGCCCTGGGCGTGCTCCTGGCGCTGGCCAAGACCGAGCCCGAGGCGCGCAAGGCGCTGGAGGCCCGGGGTCCCAGTCGGGCGCAAAGGGCTCTAAGCTGGCTGGGCCTGGACAACATCGCTGCCTCGGTCAGCAGCCTCGGCGGCGCGGCGGCGTCCGGGCGACCCACCACGGCACGCGGCCCGCGCACGGCGGGCGCCCGCGGTGGCAGGACAACGGCCAAGCACAGGAGCGGACCGGTCCCGGCGGGTGACCGGCCAAGGAGGAATCGGCGACGATGAGGGTAGCCCTCGCCGGAGGCGGCACGGCCGGGCATATCGAGCCCGCACTCTCCCTTGCGGACGCGCTGCGGCGCATGGACCCCAGCACGGAGATCCTCTGCCTGGGCACCGAACGGGGCCTGGAGACCCGTCTTGTGCCCATGCGCGGCTACGAGCTGGGCATCATTCCGGCCGTCCCCCTGCCGCGCAGGCTCACCCCGCAGCTGCTCAGCGTGCCCGGCAAGCTCGCGGGCGCCCTCAGCGCGGCCGGTGAGCACCTGGACCGTCTCCAGGCCGACATCATCGTCGGCTTCGGCGGCTACGTGGCCACGCCCGGCTACCTGGCCGCCCGCCGCAGGCGCATCCCCATCGTCGTCCACGAGGCCAACCCCCTGCCGGGCCTGGCCAACCGGCTGGGCGCACGGCTGACCCCGCACGTGTTCACCGGCCACCCCCACACCCAGATCCGCAACGGCCGCTTCGTCGGCATCCCGCTGCGCGAGCAGATCACCTCGCTCGACCGGCTGGCCATGGGCGACAAGGCCCGTACCTACTTCGGCCTGCGCCACGACCTGCCCACCCTGCTGATCTTCGGCGGTTCCCAGGGCGCCCAGCGCATCAACGAGACCGCCTACGCCGCCCGCGACGCCTTCCGCGACAGCGGAGTCCAGGTCCTGCACGTGGTCGGCCCCAAGAACGCCGACGAGCCCCAGGACCTCACCCAGATGGGCGTCCCCTACGTCGCCGTCCCCTACGTGGACCGCATGGACATGGCCTACGCCGCAGCCGACGTGGCCATGTGCCGCTCCGGTGCGATGACCTGCGCGGAGCTGACCGCCGTCGGCCTGCCCGGCGCGTTCGTGCCGCTGGCCATCGGCAACGGCGAGCAGGCCCTCAACGCCGAGCCCATCGTCCAGGCGGGCGGTGGGATGGTGGTCAACAACGCCGACGTCTCGGTCGAGTGGATCACCCGGCAGCTCATCCCGCTGCTCACCGACACCGACCGGGTCGTGGCCATGTCCGAGGCGGCCGCCCGGATGGGCCGCCGCGACGCCGACATGGAACTGGCCCGCGAGGTCACGGCCATCGCCCGCGGCGACAAACCCACGCCCGACATGCCCGTGCCCGAGGACGACGGCGACGAGGCCTTCTACGACGACGGGAAGGACACCCGATGAGCCTGGTGCGGCCGACCGAGCCGGTGCCCGTGGACAAGCTGGGTCGTACCCACTTCATCGGCCTGGGCGGAGCGGGCATGTCCGGCATCGCCCGCGTCCTGCTCCAGTCGGGAGTGGAGGTCTCGGGCAGCGACGCCCGCGACAGCGACACCCTGCGCGAACTGGAGCAGATGGGAGCCGACGTCCACGTGGGGCACGCCGCCGACAACCTCGGCACGGCGGAGACCCTGGTGGTCTCCTCCGCCATCCGCGAGGACAACCCCGAACTGGCCGAGGCGCGCCGCCGCGGCCTGCGGGTGCTGCCCCGGGCCGCGGCCCTGGGCGCGCTGCTGCTGGGCCGCGAGGGCGTCGCCGTCTCGGGCACCCACGGCAAGACCACCACCACGTCCATGGTCGCGGTGGTGCTCCAGCACGTGGGCGCCGACCCCGGCTACGTCATCGGCGGCAGGCTGGTCACCACCGGCCTGGGAGCCGACGCCGGCATCGGCGAGGTCATCGCGGTGGAGGCCGACGAGAGCGACGGCTCCTTCCTCATGCTCTCCCCCAAGATCGCCGTGGTCACCAACGTCGAGGCCGACCACCTGGACAACTACAGCGGCATCGAGGAGATCCACGCCAACTTCGCCTCGTTCGTCGACCGGGTCGAGCGCACGCTCGTCGTGGGCGTGGACGACCCCGGCGCCCGCCGGGTGGCCGAGCTGGCCCGAGAGCGCGGCAAGCGGGTGCTCACCTACGGCGAGGCCGAGGACGCCGACTACCGCGTCACCCGGGTGCGCGCCCGCGGCTTCACCACCGAGTTCACCATCCGCACCGCGGGCGGGGAGCCCGTGGACGGCCAGCTCGCCGTGCCGGGCCGCCACAACGTGCTCAACGCGGCCGCGGCCGTCGCGGTCGCCGACGAGTTGGGCCACGACCTGGAGGTGGCGGTGGAGGGCATCGCCGACTTCGCCGGCGCCGCGCGCCGCTTCGAGTCCAAGGGCGAGGCGGGGGGAGCGGCCGTCTACGACAGCTACGCCCACCACCCCACCGAGATCGAGGCCGACCTGCGCGCCACCCGGGCGGCGCTGGAGTCCCTGGCCGAGGAGGCGCGCGAGGCCGGTCGGGAGCACGCCGGAGGCAGGGTCATCGCCCTGTTCCAGCCGCACCTGTACAGCCGCACCCGCATCTTCGCCGAGGAGTTCGCCGCCGCGCTGAGCCTGGCGGACGAGGTCGTGGTCACCGAGGTCTACGCGGCCCGCGAGGACCCCGAGCCCGGGGTCACCGGCGAGCTGATCACCTCCCGTGTCGCGCACGACCGCGTGCGGTACGTGCCCGGCCGCGACGAGGCCGTGCGCCGGGTGGCCGAGCTGGCCCGCCCCGGTGACATCGTGCTCACCATGGGCGCGGGCGACGTCACCGACCTGGGCCCGCGCATCGTCGAGGCGCTCGCGGAGAGGGCCGACGGCGTCGGGAACTGACGCGGGAACGGCGAACGACGGGGGAAGCGGTCGAGCAGACACACGGAAGGGGCGTAGGTGGTCGCTGAGCAGGAGGAGGCTGCTGAACAGGCGGCGCCGCGCAAGCGGTCCGACCCCTGGAAGTTCGCCTTCGTGGCGCTGCTGGTGGTCGCCCTGGTCTGCGTGGTCGCCTGGCTGCTGCTCGGCTCCCGCCTGCTCGTGGTCCGCGACGTCGCGGTCACCGGCCTGGACCGGATCCCCTCCGAGGAGGTGGTCGAGGCCGTGGACGTGGCCACCGGAACACCCCTGATCAGGGTCGACCTCGACCGGAGCGTGGAGCGCACCGAGGCGCTGCCCCTGGTGGAGTCGGCCACGGTCAGCCGCGGCTGGCCCGCCACCCTGGAGATCGAGGTGGTCGAACGCCAGCCGCTGCTGGCCGTCCGGGTGGGGGA
This sequence comes from Nocardiopsis deserti, assembly GCF_008638355.1. Classification (NCBI taxonomy): domain Bacteria; kingdom Bacillati; phylum Actinomycetota; class Actinomycetes; order Streptosporangiales; family Nocardiopsidaceae; genus Nocardiopsis; species Nocardiopsis deserti. The sequence goes on from NZ_VWVS01000015.1 coordinate 124,641, forward strand.
GGACTACCGGCTGGTCGACGCCGACGGCGTGCGCATCGAGGACGCGCCGAGCCTTCCCGACGCCTATCCGCTGGTCCGCGTCACCGGGGAGGTCGAGGGCAGCGAGGCCGTCGCCGCGGCCGCCGACATCGTCGAACAGGCACCGGACTCCCTCCTCTCCCGGATCCGGCTCATCGACGCCACCGACCCCGAGGCGATCACCGTCGAGCTCGCCGAGGACGCCCGCGTCGAGTGGGGCTCGCCCGAGGAGACCGCGCGCAAGAGCGACGTCCTGCGGGTGCTCATCGGCGAGCACCCGCCGCAGGAGGACCGCGTCTACGACGTGTCCGCGCCCGACCTCGCCGTCGTGAGGTGAAGCGTTCCCAGGTACAGGAGAGGGAAGGGGCGCGGGTGGGAGGGGGTCCCGGCGGGACCCGCGGGCGGCCTGCGCGGACATTCCAGACGCGACGCGCCGAGGGCGCACATCGCTTCCCCGTGTTGTGCGCCGTTAGGCTGAACTCGTCATCGGTTGCCCGTGGTCGGCGGTCCGCTTACTGTCGGGAAACACAACCGAACGTCAACAAAGCACCAGAACAGGCTTTTCGGGTACGCGGGAACCGTTCCGCCCCACGGCGGACCGCACCAGCCCTCCCCGGGCGGGTGGACGGAGGCTCCGGCGGTCCGGGGTCCCCCGGGCACGGCGTCGTGGACGACCCGTCGGGGAACCCGAAACGCACACTGTAGAACCGGATGCCGGACCAACGGCGCCTCCGGCGGCGCACAGCCACCGGACGCGGTGACGGAACGGCGTAAGCGAGCGGAAAGGCCCCTCGTCGTGGCAGCACCGCAGAACTACCTCGCGGTCATCAAAGTCGTCGGTATCGGCGGCGGCGGTGTCAACGCCGTCAACCGAATGATCGAAGAGGGGCTCAAGGGCGTCGAGTTCATCGCCATCAACACTGACGCCCAGGCGCTGCTGATGAGTGACGCAGACGTCAAGCTGGACGTCGGGCGCGAACTCACCCGCGGCCTCGGAGCCGGCGCCAACCCCGATGTCGGCCGCAAGGCGGCCGAGGACCACCGGGAGGAGATCGAGGAGGTCCTCAAGGGGGCCGACATGGTCTTCGTCACCGCTGGTGAGGGCGGCGGAACCGGAACCGGGGGCGCCCCGGTGGTGGCCAACATCGCCCGGTCCCTGGGTGCCCTGACCATCGGCGTGGTCACCCGCCCCTTCGGGTTCGAGGGCAAGCGGCGGGCCACCCAGGCCGAGTCGGGGATAGCGATGCTCCGCGAGGAGGTCGACACCCTCATCGTGATCCCCAACGACCGGCTGCTGTCCATCTCCGACCGCCAGGTCAGCGTGTTGGACGCCTTCAAGGCCGCCGACCAGGTACTCCTGTCCGGTGTGCAGGGCATCACCGACCTGATCACCACGCCGGGACTGATCAACCTGGACTTCGCCGACGTCAAGTCGGTCATGTCCGGGGCGGGCTCGGCGCTCATGGGCATCGGGTCGGCGCGCGGGGACGACCGGGCGGTCGCGGCGGCGGAGATGGCGATCTCCTCACCACTGCTGGAAGCGAGTATCGACGGGGCCCACGGCGTGCTGCTGTCCATCCAGGGCGGCTCGGACCTGGGGCTCTTCGAGATCAACGAGGCGGCGCAGCTCGTCGCGAACTCGGCGGCGCCCGAGGCCAACATCATCTTCGGCGCCGTCATCGACGACGCCCTGGGCGACGAGGTGAGGGTCACCGTCATCGCGGCCGGCTTCGACGAGCCGGAGGTCGTGCTCCCGGTGGTGCGGGAGCGCCAGCCGGTGGACCCTCCTGAGGCCGCCGCCCCCAAGGCAGGCATCACGTCCGGCAGGGAGGAGAGGACCGCTCCGGCGGCGCCCGCCTCCGCGGACGCGAGCGGGGCGTCGGCCGCCAACATGCCGTGGATCACACCGTCCCGTCCGGCCGAGCCCGCCCCGGAGCCGCAGTGGACGCCGCCGGCGACCCAGGCTCCGCCGGTCCAGCAGCCGGTCGAGGCCGAGCCCGTCCAGCAGGAGCAGTACACCCAGGCCGCTCCGGCCGAGCCGGGCCCCGCGCAGCAGACCCCGCCCCACGGCACGTCCGCCTTCCAGGCGGAGGCCGAGCCGGTCCACGCCGAGGAGCCCGCTCCGGCCGAGGAGGAGCCCGCCGCGCGCGAGGGCGGCCACGCGGGCCACATCCACGCGGTCTCCGACGCCACCGCCGAGCGGCGCGGGGACGTGCCCACGCCCCGGCGCCGGGTCATCTTCGACGACCCCGACGACCTCGACGTGCCGGAGTTCCTGAAGTAGCTCCGACCCCGGCCCCAGGGCCGGGGTCGTCGCCGCTTCCGGGGCGGTGTCCGCCCAGTCTGGGGCGGTTCGGGCGGTGGTAGTGTCCTGGACCGGGGGGACGGCGAGGCGGGCCCCGCGGGAGCCCGCTCCCGCGAGGAGTCCGCGCCGGAGCCGGAACAGGGCCGGTACCGGCCACCGGCCCCGAACGCCCTCCGGGCGACGCGGCCCGGGGTTCCCCCTCCGGCAGGAGCGGGGAGGAACACCACCGGATGAGCAACGTCATCGACCTGGGCCACGGGGTCCGTGCCGCCGTCACCGAACGGCACGGGGGAGTGAGCGCCCCGCCCTACGCCTCGCTCAACATGGGCCTGAGCTCGGGGGACGAACGCGAGGCGGTGCTCGCCAACCGCAAGATCGCCGCCCGCGACCTGGGGTTCGACGCGGACCGGGTCGTGTGGATGAACCAGGTGCACAGCGCCGACGTCCTCGTGGCCACCGGCCCCGGGGGCGCGGGCACCTGCGACGGGGTGGTCACCACCCGCTCCGACCTGGTCCTGGCCTCGATGGCCGCCGACTGCCTGCCGGTCCTGGCCGCCGACGCCGAGGCGGGCGTCCTGGGCGCCGCGCACTCCGGCCGCCTGGGTACCGCGCACGGTGTGGCCGCCAACCTGGTCGCGGCGATGACCGACCAGGGAGCCCGCGCCGACCGGATCACCGTCTTCCTGGGCCCCGCCATCTGCGGCGGGTGCTACGAGGTCCCGCCCCACGTGCGCGACGAGACCGCGCGCGGAGCTCCCGAGGCCGCCTGCACCACGAGCCGGGGCACCGCCGGAGTGGACATGCGCGCCGCCGTCAGCGCCCAGCTGCGCCGGGCGGGCGTCACCGACATTCGGGCCGACGGCCGCTGCACCCTGGAGAGCCCCGAACTGTTCTCCCACCGAGGTCAGGCGCCGACCGGCAGGTTCGCCGCCTTCCTCTGGCGCGTCTGAACGTCGCACCCGGCCACCAGGATGGTGCCGTGGGACCACCGGGACAGCCCGTTTTCCTCTCCCGCCCCCGTCATGTCTCGGGGGCCGTGCTTCTCCCGGGCGGTTCCGCGCCCAGCGGGGCCGGGAGCCACGATGCCCCCGGCCCCGCGTCGGACGCGGGCCCCGACGGGCCCGGCGTTCCCGGGGTCCGGGGCGCCCGGGGTGACGGGGTGTAGGAAGTAGAGCGAGTGGGATCCGTCCCAGCGAAAGAAGGAGCACAGTGACACACGCCGACCCGGCTCGCGTCGAGCAGGTCCGCGCCAACCTCGCCGCCGCGCGGGCCAGGATCGAGGCGGCCTGCGCCAGGGCCGACCGCGGCCCCGACGAGGTGTCGCTGGTCGCCGTCACCAAGACACACCCGGCCTCCGATGTGCGGATTCTCGCCTCACTCGGCGTGACCGACGTGGGCGAGAACCGCGACCAGGAGGCGGCACCCAAAGCCGCGGAGACCGCCGACCTGGGCTTGACCTGGCACTTCGTGGGCCAGTTGCAGACCAACAAGGCGCGGTCGGTGGCCTCCTACGCCGACGTCGTCCACTCGGTGGACCGGGCCAGGCTGGCCCGGGCGCTGGGGGAGCGCGCCGCCGCGGCCGGACGGAGCCTGACCTGTCTGGTCCAGGTCAACCTCGACGCGGACTCGCGGGCCGGGGTGATCGGTCCGCGCGGGGGAGTCGACCCGGAGGACGCGCTCGAACTCGCCGCGCGGATCGAGGAGCACGAGGCGCTCGCGCTGGGCGGCGTCATGGCGGTCGCCCCCCGCGAGGGCGATCCCTCGGCCGCATTCGCCCGACTCCAGGGGGTCGCGGCCCGCATCCGCGATCGCTATCCTCGGGCGACGATGGTGTCCGCGGGCATGAGCGGGGACCTGGAGGCGGCGGTCGAGCGAGGCGCGACACACCTGCGACTCGGTACGGCGTTGCTCGGCAACCGGGGACCGATCGTGGGGTAATGTCCCCACATAGACCTTGGAACCCGTCTGTGGAGTTCGCCCGAATGGGCGCTCTCCCCGAGAACGGACGGGACAGTGCGAAGGAGTCGGCTGCGGTGAAGGCCGCGGGGACGACGGAGGACATGAGATGGCCGGCGCGATGCGCAAGATGGCGGTCTACCTCGGCCTCGTGGAGGACGACCGCTACGATCACCGCTATGCGGACGAATATGATGAGTTCGACGATTTCGACGAGGGGGTGGAAGAGCAGCGTGAACGCGACGCTGACGCCCCGCCCGGCGAGGAAGCGCGAGGCGACGTGATGGACACCGGCGGTTACCTGGGCTCAGGCCGCGGTGGCACGACCGCGACCGCTTCCACCGCCGACCTCGCGCGGATCACCACGCTCCATCCGCGTACCTACAACGAGGCGCGTACCATCGGAGAGCACTTCCGAGAGGGTACGCCGGTGATCATGAACCTGACCGAGATGGTCGACAGCGACGCCAAGCGTCTGGTCGACTTCGCGGCTGGTCTGATCTTCGGTCTGCATGGCAGTATCGAACGCGTCACCAACAAGGTGTTCCTGCTGTCCCCGGCCAACGTCGAGGTGACTGCCGAGGACAAGGCGCGGATCGCCGAGCGAGGGTTCTTCAATCAGAGCTAGAACATCACATTTGTCCAGAGATTGGGTCGAGGAACGACCGTGAGTACCGTCCTGTTCGTGCTGATCACCGTCCTGCAGCTGTTTGTCTTCGTGCTGTTGGCCAGGGTGATCCTGGAGATGGTGCAGTCCTTCTCCAGATCGTGGCGCCCCACGGGGTTCGTGCTCGTGATCGCTGAGATCGTGTACACGATCACCGACCCGCCACTGAGGTTCCTGCGTCGGTTCATCAAGCCCGTACGTCTGGGGAGCATCGCGCTCGACCTGAGCGTCCTGGTGCTCTTCTTCGGCGTCTACATCTTGATCGCACTGCTCGGGAGCTTCGCCTAGCAGGAGAGTAGACGTAGGCGGAAGGAACCGCCCCGGATTCCGCTATGTGGTCTTGGTCATGATCTGGATTGCCGTAAGGTCACGATCATGTAGCGTCCCTACGGACAGACTCCAAGCGCGCCAAGGAGACGAACATGCCGCTGACACCCGCCGATGTGCGGAACAAGCAGTTCAGTACCACCCGGCTCCGACCGGGATACGACGAAGAAGAGGTCGACGCCTTCCTCGACGAGGTCGAGTCCGAGCTCGACCGCCTGATCCAGGAGAACGAGGAACTGCGCGGCAAGCTGGCCGAGTGCCTGCGGGGCAAGGTGCCCAACGCCGGCATGCAGGACTTCCAGCAGCAGGACCAGGCGCCCGAGCCGCAGCAGCACGAGCAGATGCGCCCCGAGCCCGTCCAGCCGCCGCAGGCCGTCGAGCCCCAGCCCCCGGTCCAGCAGCAGCAGATGCAGATGGCCGGCCCCGGCATGGGCATGGGCGGCGAGGAGAACATGGACACGGCCGCCCGTGTTCTGGCCCTCGCGCAGCAGACCGCCGACCAGGCGATCTCGGACGCCCGCCGCGAGGCCGACGAGACTCTCGGCCGCGCCCGCCACGAGTCCGAGGACATCCTCGGCAAGGCCCGCCGCCAGGCCGACCAGATCATCGGTGAGGCCCGCGCCCGCTCCGAGAACCTCGACCGCGACGCGCAGGAGCGCCACCGCCAGGTCATGGGCAGCCTCGTCCAGCAGCGCGAGGAGCTGGAGCACAAGGTCAACGTGCTCAAGGACTTCGAGCGTGAGTACCGCAGCCGCCTCAAGGACTACTTCGAGCGCCAGCTGCGCGAGCTCAAGAGCGAGGAGGAGAAGGCCCAGGAGCTGAACAACCCGAACACCACGGGCGGCTTCCAGACCATGGCTCCGCAGACCGGCGGAACCCCCTCGCTCCAGCACGGCCCCTCGGGCAACCCGTTCGGGCAGCCCGAGCCGGCCCAGCACGGCGGGTTCCACCCGGGCGAGCCGCACGAGCGCCGCTGATCGCCGCGGCGTCTGCTCGAACAACTGAAGACTCCGGCACAACACGTGTAAAGGCCCTGGTCGACCCGTGATCCTTAGCATCCTCGCAACCGTGGCGGTGCTGACGGCTATCGCCGTCATCGTGGCCGCCCTGGTGTTCGCCGAGACCCTCCTGGTGTACGTGGCACTGGGACTGGCGGGCGTCAGCGTTCTCCTCCTACTGGGGGCGCTGCTCCAGGGAAGGTCCGGCAGCGGGGGCAGACCGGACCGGACGGACGGTTTGGGGAAGGCGTCCGTCCCCGTCATGGCCGCCACGGCGGCAGCGGCGGTACCCACCGCGCACGTGGAGTCGGAGAACCCTGGGCGCGTACCCGCACCGGCCTCCGAGCCGGTGCGGGAGCCCCATGCCACGGAGCGGCCCGTCTGGCCGACTCCGGCCGCGGAGGACGCCGGTCACGGAGAACCCGAGTACGACGTCCCCCGCTGGCAGACCCCCACGGCCCACGACTGGCCGGAACCGGACACGGCGGCGCACGACGCCGCCCCCTCCGCTCCCTTCGCTGAGCCGAGCCCCTCCTGGGCGGCACCCTCCGAGGAGGAGCAGCCGCTCCGCGCCCCGGCGTCCTGGGAGAGCGGAGCCGACGCGGCCGACAGCGCCGCGAGGGCGGAGTGGGACGAGTGGAGGGACACCGCCGCCGCCGAGGACGGACCCGACACCGGGGACGAGACCGGCGAGCGCACCGCGACCGCCTCCGGCGCCGCCTTCACCTATGACATTCCCGGCCGTACCCCGGCCGGTGACGGCTTCTCCGCCGAGGACCGCCCCCCGTTCGGGGAGGACGCGGTCGAGGAGGACGCCGACGACGCGTCCCTCGCGGACGCTCCCGAGGAGCGCGCGAGTGAGGACCGTGGCGAAGAACGGGGCGGCTCCGTGTTCGCCTCCGAGGAGCCCTTCGTCTACAGCATCCCCCGTCCGGCGGAGGCCGTGGAGGAGCGCTTCCCCGAGGACGGGGGCTACGGGTCCGGAAACGGAGTCTCGGACGCGGCCTTCCTCGCCTACGACGTTCCCGGGGACCAGGACCAGGACGGCGACAGGGACGGGGTCGACGGTCAGCGGACCGGCGCTTCGGACAGGGCCTCGTTCGCCTACGACCTCCCCGGCCGGTCGTCCACGGAGGAGACCGTCGAGGAGGACGCCTTCGAGGACGGCCCCTCGCGCGGTGACGACTCGCGGGCCGCGCGGGACGCGGTCGAGGAGGACGTCGACGACGCGCCCTTCGCGGACGCCTCCGAGGAGCGCGAGGCCGGTGAGCCCAGCGAGGACACGGCCATCGCCGGGGCGGACGGGGCACATGATTCCGACGAGGCGGCTGTGCCCACCGCTGACCACGAGGACGACCCGGACACCCCGCAGGCGCACGCCCCGGAGCGGACCCCGGGCGGACCCGGCACGGACGGGGACGACCCGGAGACGGCTGTTCTCCCGGTGGTCTCCGAAGACTTCGGGCCGGAGGAGGGGCACGCCCCCGATCCGGAGACGGCCGTCCTTCCGGTGGTCTCCGAAGACTTCGGGCCGGAGGAGGGACACACCCCCGACGGCGATCGCGGCGACGGCGGGACCGGTGGTCCGACCGACGAGGCGGCGGACAGCACCCCGAACGGTGACCGGACCGAGGACGACGACGCCGACGGCGGGCGGGGCGCCAGGAGCGCCTTCTCCTACCGCATCCCCCGCGGCGACGACGAGGACGGCGCGCGGGCCGGAGAGGCCCCGGCCGACGCCGAGCCCGACCCCGAGGGCCCCGGGGAGGACGGCCCCTCCGCCGCCCGGACGGGCCACTCCGCCGACGGCCCTGGAGACGGTCCGGACGACGGGGCCCAGGAGGGCGCCGACCGCACCTTCGGCACCGCCTCCGACGACGACGCCTCCGACACCAAGCGCTGAACCGCGACGAGGGCGCCGCTCACCCGAGCGGCGCCCTCGTGCGTCGACGCCCTCCCGGGGCCGGGGGGAGGGCGACCACGGGTCTGCGCGGCGAACCGCATGACGGCGATGCCGGACGGCGCCGCCCGCACGGCTCGGGCCGCCCGGAGGCGCAGCGGCCACCGCGGTGCGCGAACCCGCAGCCGCCAAGCGGAAGCGGCCCGGCCCACCCGCCGGGGGCGGACGGACCGGACCGCTTCGGCCACGGCCTGCGGTCAGGCCTTGCGGAACCCGAAGGTCACACCGAACTCCTCCGAGGAGGCGGTGTGCAGCTCCCTGCCCGGCTCACCGGCGACGAACGCGTCGGCCAGCACCTCGGCGGCGATCGCCCGGCCGTGCTCGGCGAGGGCCAGCTCGGTGGCCTCGTCCGTGGCCGTCCACCACACCTCGATGCGGTCCGACACCTCCAACCCGCTCCTCTTGCGGGCCTCCTGGAGCATCCGGACCATCTCGCGGGCCAGACCGGCGCGGCGCAGCTCCGCCGTCAGCTCCAGGTCCAGGGCGACTGTCTCGCCCGACTCCGAGGCCACCGCCCAGCCCTCGCGGGGCTGCTCGGTCACCAGCAGCTCGTCGGCGCTCACCTCCACCGGCTCCTCCTCGACGTGCACCCGCGCCCAGCCGGTGTCGCGCACCTGCCGCACCAGCTCGGCCGGGTCGGCGGCCTGGACGGCCTTGGCCACCAGCGGGGTCCGCTTGGCGAACCGCTTGCCCAGCGCCCGGAAGTTCGGCTTCACACTGAAGTCCACCAGGTCGCCGCTCACCGAGGACAGCGAGTCCAGCGAGGCCACGTTCAGCTCGTCCGCGATCTGGCCGCGCAGCTGCTCGGGCAGGTCAGCGAAGCCCGGGGCGCCCACCAGGGCGCGGGCCAGCGGCTGGCGGGTGCGCACGGCCGAGTCCACCCGGGCCGATCGGCCCAGCTCCACCAGGCGGCGGGTCAGCGCCATGTTCCGGGACAGCTCAGGGTCGATCAGGTCCTCGCGCACCTCGGGCCAGGAGGCCAGGTGCACCGAGTCCGGGGTGCCCGGACGGCGCAGCGCAGACCACACGTGGTCGGTCAGGAACGGCACGATCGGCGCCATCAGCAGGGTGACGGTCTCCAGGGCTTCGAAGAGCGTCGCGAACGCCGCGGCGCCCTCGGGGGTGGCGGCCCCGCCCCAGAACCGGCGGCGGGAGCGGCGCACGTACCAGTTGGACACGTCGTCCACGAACGCGGTCAGACGGCGTCCCGCGGTCGTGGTGTCGAAGGTGTCCATCGCCTCGGTGACGTCGCGGACGACCTCGTTCAGCTCCGAGAGCAGCCACCGGTCCAGCAGCGGCCGGTCCTGCGGCGCGGGCGCCGAGTCCAGCAGCGCGTGGTTCCAGCCCTCACCGGCGTTCGCGTACAGGGTGAAGAACGACACGGTGCTGTGGTAGGTCAGCAGCACCTTGCGGACGATCTCCTCCAGGGCGGCGTGGCCCACCCGGCGGGCGGTCCACGGCGAGCCGCTGGCCAGCATGAACCAGCGCAGGGCGTCGGCGCCGTGCCGGTCCATCACCGGGATGGGCTCCATGACGTTGCCCAGGTGCTTGCTCATCTTGCGGCCGTCCTCGGCGAGGATGTGGCCGAGCACGACCACGTTCTCGAACGAGTTGCGGCCGAACACCAGGGTGCTCACCGCCAGCAGCGAGTAGAACCAGCCGCGGGTCTGGTCGATGGCCTCGGAGATGTACTGCGCCGGGAAGTTCTCCCGGAAGGTCTCCTCGTTCTGGTGCGGCGCGCCCCACTGGGCGAAGGGCATGGAGCCGGAGTCGAACCAGGCGTCGATGACCTCGGGGACGCGGCGGGCCACCCGCTCCTCCTCGGGCAGGGAGGGGTCGGCGTCCGGGTCGGGGATGACGATGTCGTCGACGTAGGGGCGGTGCGGGTCCAGCGACGACAGGTCCTGTCCGCTGAGGCGGCCCAGCTCCTCCAGGGAGCCCACGCAGATCTGGCGCCCGTCGGGGAACTCCCAGATCGGCAGCGGGGTGCCCCAGTAGCGGTTGCGCGAGAGCGCCCAGTCGACGTTGCCGCGCAGCCACTCGCCGAAGCGGCCCTCCTTGACGTTCTCGGGCACCCAGTGGGTGGCCTGGTTCTGCGCGATGAGCTCGTCCTTGACCGCGGTGGTGCGGATGTACCAGGACGGCACCGCGTAGTACAGCAGCGCCGTGTGGCAGCGCCAGCAGTGCGGGTAGGAGTGCTCGTAGCTGACGTGGCGGAAGAGCAGGCCGCGGTCGCGCAGGTCGCGCACCAGCGTCTTGTCGGCCTCCTTGAAGAACACCCCGCCCACCAGCGGCAGGTCGGCCTCGAAGGTGCCGTCGGGGCGGACCGGGTTGACCACGGGCAGACCGTAGGCGCGGCACACCACCATGTCGTCGGCGCCGAAGGCGGGCGACTGGTGCACCAGGCCGGTGCCGTCCTCGACCGTGACGTAGTCGGCGAGCACGACGTAGTGGGCGGGCTCGTCGAAGGGCACCAGGTCGAAGGGGCGCTCGTAGGTCCAGCGCTCCATCTCGTCGCCCTCGAAGCTCTCGCCGGTGAGCTCCCAGCCCTCGCCGAGGACCTTCTCGAACAGCGGACGCGCCACGACGAGGCGCTCCTGGCCGTCGGTGGCCACCACGTACTCCACGTCCGGGTGCACGGCCACGGCGGTGTTGGAGACCAGCGTCCACGGGGTGGTCGTCCACACCAGCAGCGAGGTGGGGTGCTCGGCGGCGGCCAGCGGCCCCGAGGTCACCGGGAAGCGCACGTACACCGACGGGTCGGTGACGGTCTCGTACCCCTGGGCGAGCTCGTGGTCGGACAGCGTGGTGCCGCAGCGCGGGCAGTAGGGGCTGATCCGGTAGTCGCGGACCAGCAGGCCCTTGTCCCAGATCTGCTTGAGCGCCCACCAGACCGACTCCACGTACTGGGGGTCCATGGTGCGGTAGGCGTCGTCCATGTTCACCCAGTAGCCCATGCGCTCGGTCATGGCGGTGAAGGCGTCCACGTTGCGCAGGACGGACTCGCGGCAGCGGTCGTTGAACTCGGCGATGCCGAAGGACTCGATGTCCTTCTTGCCGGACAGGCCCAGCTCCTTCTCCACGGCGACCTCGACGGGCAGGCCGTGGCAGTCCCATCCCGCCTTGCGGTCCACGTGGTAGCCGCGCATGGTGCGAAAGCGCGGGAAGACGTCCTTGAACGCGCGGGCCTCGACGTGGTGCACGCCGGGCTGGCCGTTGGCCGTGGGCGGGCCCTCGTAGAAGACCCAGTTGGGGCCGCTGCGGGTCTGGTCGAGCGAGCGCTGGAAGACGTTCTCCTTCGACCAGCGGCCGAGGATCTCGCGCTCCATGGCTGGCAGGTCGATCTGCGCGGGCAGCTGGGGCAGCGCGCGGGGTTCGGGCCGGGGGTCGTTGGCCACCGTCGTACCTTTCCATCAGGTGTGCTCCTGACGGAGGGACGAGGCGTGCGGCCCCGCGGTACCACCCTCCTTGGACCGTGGCCGTGCCGCTGTGCGGCGGGCGGCGGATCCCTCTTCGTTGCGCTGTGCCGGTTCTACTGGGACGCCTGGCGTCCGTTCCTCCGGCGGCTCCGGGGTGATTTTCGCGCTGGTCGTACCCCCGGGCTCGCACCGCCCCCGGGTCGCTTGGACGGGTCGGCCGTTCTAGGCTGTCTCGCGTCCGGTCGGGGCCAGCGCTACTCGTCCCCATCGACACCTGAGGTCAGGATAACGCAGCGGGGAGGGCCCCGCCGCTCGTTCGGGGGGAGGGCCGCCGTGGCTGAGGACGTCCGGGGCGCCGTGCTGGTGACGATGGCGGACCGCGAGGACGCCGAGGAGCTGGCCGAGCAGCTCCTGGAGCAGGGGTACGAGCCGTGCCTGGTGCACCGCGACATGCTCGCGGGCGAGGACGACGCCGAGGACGTGGACTGGGTGATCGAGGTGCACACCGGGCCGCACGGCGGTCCGGCGGTGTTCGACGAGCCCCACCTGGCGGCCCTGGCCGAGGACTACGGCGGTTTCGCGGTCGCGGAGTGACGGGAGGGGCGGTCCGCGTGGGCCGGAGGGGCTTCGTGGTCCGGCCGGGAAAACCGGTTGGTCGCGGGCCGCGGGAAGCGCGAGGATGCTCCCCATGCTGATACGCGGAGCAGTACCCGAGGACGGCCCGGCCGTCGCCGACGTGGAGGTCCGCTCCTGGCGGGCCGCCTACCCGGGAATCGTTCCGCAGGACTACCTGGACGCCATGGACGTCGGGCAGCGGGGTGAGCGGTGGTCGGACTGGATCGCCGGAGCCGCCCGGCCGGAGGCGGACCTGCTGCTCGCCGAGGACGGCGGCGGGGCGGTGGCCTTCGCCTGCTTCGCCCCCGTCGAGGAGGACGGGCAGGAGACGGGCGGCATCGCCGGACCGTGCGAGCTGGAGGCCTTCTTCTCCGTCCCCGAGGTGTGGGGGAGCGGGGTCAACCGGAGGCTGATCGCCGACGTGCACCGGGCCGTCGCGGAGGCGGGGTACACCGAGGCCGTCCTGTGGGCGCTCCGGGACAACCCGCGCGCCCGGCGCTTCTATGCCGTGCACGGCTGGGAGGCCGACGGGACGGTCACCGAGGAGGGGCCCCTCAACGGTGCGGTCCTGCCCCGTCTGCGCTACCGACGCGGGTTCTGAGCGCGGCCGGTCGGAGCGGGGCCGCGCGGCGCCCCGGATCGTTGCCTTACCCGGACGGATTGCCTAGGCTTCCCGCACCACTCGCGGTACCGCCCAGGGGGAAGAGTCCGCAGTCCGGCGGACTCCGGGAGGGGTGCCGAGCCGTCTGGAGGGATACGCGATGAAGGCCACCGACGCCGCCCGGCTACCGGTTCTGCCGGGGGAGGACCCCTGGACGGCGGAGGAGGCCGCCGTGGTCCGCAGGCGGCTGGAGGAGGAGGTCGCCGCGGCGAGGCGGGAGCTCGGAGAGGTCGAGTCCGAGTTCGCCGAGCTGCTGGAGGACCCTGTGGAGGGGGCCGGGGACGACAGCGCGGACGCCGGGGCCAGGGCCTTCCAGCGCGAACAGGATCTGGCGTTGGCCTACAATACTCGTGACCTGCTCGCCGAGGGCGAGCGGGCGATCGAACGGATGGACGCGGGGACCTACGGGGTCTGCGGCTCGTGCGGGCAGGCCATCGGGAAGGCGCGCCTTCAGGTCTTCGCGCGCGCCACCCTGTGCGTCACCTGCAAACAGCGCGAGGAGCGTCGCTGACTGAGGTAGAGCCCTCCGGGGACAGGAACATGACCACGACCGACAAGACGGGCGTCCGTCCGCGCAGGTACCTTCTCCTGCTGCTGGTCGCGCTCGCCGCGATCGGCGTCGACCTCCTCACCAAGGAGTGGGTCCTGGCGACCTTCGCCGAGGGCGAGTACCTCGACGTCATCGGCGACTTCGTCCAGTTCACCCTGGTGTTCAACACGGGCGCCGCCTTCTCCATGGGCACCGACTTCACATGGGTGTTCACCTGCATCGCCAGCCTCGTGGTCATCGCCATCGGCTACATGGGTCTGCGGGTGCGCAGCGTGTGGTGGGGCGTGACGCTCGGCCTGATGATGGGCGGCGCCGCCGGAAACCTGGTGGACCGCTTCTTCCGCGATCCGGCTCCCTTCCACGGCGCGGTCGTCGACTTCATCAGCGTGGGGACCTTCCCGGTCTTCAACATCGCCGACTCCTGCGTGGTGGTGGGCGCCTGCCTGGTGGTGGCGCTGACCTTCAAGGGACTCAACCTGGACGGGACCGTCATCGAGGACGACCGCGACGCCAACAAGGGCTCGGCCAAGGCCGAGGACGGCGAGAACGCCGGAGGTGCCGGGGAGACCGGTTCCGCCGGAGACGAGACGACCGGAGGGAGGGACCAGTGAGCGACACCCGAAGCCTGCCCGTGCCCGACGGGCTGGAGGGCGACCGGCTCGACTCGGCCATCGCCCGGATGTTCGGCCTGTCCCGTACCCGCGCCGCCGAGATCATCGGTGAGGGCGGTGTCCTGGTCGACGGCTCCGAGGCGGGCAAGTCCGACCGGGTCAGCGCGGGGGCCTGGCTGGAGATCACCCTCCCGCCGCCGCCCACCGCCCCCGTCCCGCGTCCCGAGCCCGTGCCGGGCATGCGGATCGTGCACGAGGACACCGACATCATCGTGGTGGACAAGCCGGTCGGCGTGGTCGCCCACCCGACCGTGGGCTGGACCGGCCCCAGCGTCCTGGAGGGCCTGCTGGCCTCCGGGGTGCAGGTGGCCACCAGCGGCGCCGCCGAACGTCAGGGCATCGTGCACCGGCTGGACGCCAACACCACCGGCCTGATGGTGGTCGCCAAGAGCGAGACCGCCTACAGCGTGCTCAAGCGGGCGTTCAAGGAGCGCACCGTGGACAAGCACTACCACACCCTGGTCCAGGGGCATCCGGACCCGCTCCGGGGCACCGTGGACGCGCCGATCGACCGCCACCCGGCGGGCGACGGCCGCTGGGCCGTGGTCGCGGGCGGACGCCCGTCGGTGACGCACTACGACACGCAGGAGGCCTTCCGGGCCGCGAGCCTGCTGGAGATCAAGCTGGAGACGGGCCGCACCCACCAGATCCGGGTGCACATGTCGGCCCTGCGCCACCCGTGCGTGGGCGACATGCTCTACGGCGCCGACCCGACCCTGGCCGAGCGGCTGGGCGTGCGCCGCCAGTGGCTGCACGCGGTGCGGCTGGGCTTCGACCACCCCACCGAGCACCGCCCGGTGGAGTTCTCCAGCCCCTACCCGGACGACCTCGCCGCCGCGGTCGACGCGCTGCGCGAGGACTGACCGACCGGCTCCCGGGCCGGGTCGCCGCGGCCCGGCGCCCCGCGGCCCGGTCCGTCCACAGGCGCGGGCTGGGACTTGCCGGGCGTGCGCGCGGCGAACGACACTGGTATCGGGGGGAGCCCCGCCCCCAGGGGGGTGCGCGGCGCCCCCGGTTCCCAGTCTGGCACGGGGCGGTGGCCCCGGCCAGGGTCTTCCCGGGCCTGTGGACGGTCCCGCTACCTTCTCCGTGCGGGCGGGGCCACATACCGGGTACGGACCACGCCCTGGCACAGGGCGGCGCCCAGGATGATGACCACCGCGCCCAGCGGCTGGTTCCAGCTCAGGGTCTCGCCCAGCAGCACGCCCCCGGCGGTGATCGCCACCACCGGCGCCACGTAGGTGACCGTGGTCGCCACCGTCGCCCCGGCCTCGCGCACCACCGCGTACTGGAGGATGTAGGCCACGCCGGTGCCGAAGACGCCCAGGGTGCTCACCGCCGCCACCACCTGCCATGTCACGCCCGTGGGCACCTCGGTGAACAGCGGCACCAGGACCACCAGCGGTGCCGAACCCAGCAGCAGCTGCAGGGTGCTCAGCTCCAGGGCGCCGTGGGAGCTGCCCGCCACGAACCGGCGCAGGTAGGGCGTGCCGATCCCGTAGCAGGCGGTGGCGCCCACGACGAAGAGCATGCCCAGCACGGAGTCGCGGTCGCCGACGGCCACCTCGCCCAGCGAGTTCCACACGCCGAACACGGTGAGCACGCCCAGGAAACCGATGCCCAGGCCCAGGACCCGGTCGCGGTCGGGCCGCTCGTCGGAGAGCAGCAGCATCGAGAACACCACGCCGAACAGGGGCGTCGAGGCGTTCATGATGCCCATGAGCGCGGACGGGATGAGCTGGGCGGCGTACCCGAACAGGGTGAAGGGGACGGTGTTGAGCAGCAGCGCCGCCACGAACATGTGCCCCCACAGGCGGGGCGAGCGCGGCAGGCGACCGCCCCGCAGCAGCAGGACGGCCAGCAGGGGCAGTGCCCCGGTGGCCATGCGCCCGAGCGCGAGCTGCATGGGGGAGAGGGCCTCGGCCCCGACCTTGATGAACAGGAAGCTCATACCCCAGATCAGGGAGAGCAGGACGAACTTGGCCCGCCAGTCGGAGAGCGCGCGGCGGGGGCCGCCGGGCGGGGCGGACACGGGGGAGACAGAGGAGACAGCGGACATGGGACGTTTCTATCCCCGAACGACGTGTTAGGTCTACTTCGTATTGCTTAAGCTAACCCTTAGGCTTGCTTACATGCTCAGTGTCGACCGACTCCGGGTCCTGCACACCATCGCGACCCACGGCTCCCTCAGCGCCGCCGCCGAAGCCCTCCACGTCACCAACTCGGCCGTCTCCCAGCAGCTCACCAAACTCGAACGCGAGGTCGGACAACCCCTCGTCGAACGCAACGGCCGGGGCGTGCGCCTCACCGACGCCGCCGAACTCCTGGTCGAGCACACCGCCAGGATCCTGTCCATGGTCCAGCGCGCCGAGGCCGACCTGGAGGCGCACCGCGACGACGTCACCGGCCACCTGCGCCTGTCCGCCACCCCCACCGCGGTCCGCGGCCTCCTGCCGCACGCGCTCTCCTCCCTGCGCGAGACCCATCCCGGCCTGAGGGTGGAGCTGCACGAGGAGGAGCCGCACGAGAGCGTGCCCGCCATGGCCCGGGGGGACGCCGACCTGGCCATGGTCGTCGACTGGCTCGGGGCGCCGTTGAGCCTGCCCAGCGGCATGAGCCGCGCTCCGCTCATGGAGGACGTCGGCGACATCGCCCTGCCCGCCGACCACCCCCTGGCCCACCGCGAGATCCTCGCGCCCGAGGAGATCCTCGACCTGCCCTGGATCAGCTGGTCGCGCGGGTCGATCTGTGACGACTGGCTGCACGGCCTGATCCGGGCGCACGGCGGCGAGCCCAACGTCATCCACAACGTGGAGGAGCACCAGACCAAGCTGGCGCTCATCGCCGCCGGGATCGGCGCCGCCGTCATGCCCCGCCTGGGGTGCGGACCCCTGCCGGAGGGGGTGCGGGTGGTGCCCGTGCAGCCAGCGCTGGTGCGCCAGGTGTACGTGTTCTGGCGCACCGACGCCTCCCGCCGCCCGGCCATCCGCGCCACCGTGCGCGCCCTGCGCGAGGCGGCCGCCGCCTACACCGCCTGAGCGGCAGGAGCCCAGAACCGGAGCCGGAGAGCGAACACGGGGGCGTGCGCAGGGGCGTGTCCCGGTGTTCGGGCCGACCCGCGCGGGTCGGCCCGAACACCGGGAGGCGTTGCCCCGTGGCCGTTCAGCGGGACCGGCTCAACCGTTCAGCAGGCCCGACAGGGTGGCGGCCGGGCTGATCACCTCCGGGTCCGTCCGCACGTCGACCAGGGTGGGCAGGTTCGCCCCCACCGCCTCCGCCAGCGCCTTCTCCAGCTCCTCACGCGTGTGTACGGTCGCGCCCCTGGCCCCCAGGGCCCGGGCGTATCCGGCCAGGTCCAGCGGCCCGCTGATCCGGGTTCCGGCGATCCGCCCCAGCTCACGGGCCTGGTGCATGGCGATCGTGCCGTACAGCCCGTTCTGGAAGACCACCACGGTGACCGGCGCGTCCATCCGCACCGCGGTCTCCAGCTCCTGCCCGGTCATCAGGGCGCCGCCGTCACCGGCCACCGCCACCACCGTCCGGTCCGGGGCGGCGATCTTGGCCGCCACCGCGGCGGGCACGGCGTAACCCATGGCCCCGCTGGTCGGCGCCAGCTGGGTGCGCGGATGCCGGAACCACCAGCCCCGGTGCAGGAAGGAGGCGAAGTTGCCCGCGTCGTTGGTGATCAGCGCGTCCTCGGGCAGCGCCGCGCGCATCCCCGCG
This sequence comes from Nocardiopsis deserti, assembly GCF_008638355.1. Lineage (NCBI taxonomy): Bacteria > Bacillati > Actinomycetota > Actinomycetes > Streptosporangiales > Nocardiopsidaceae > Nocardiopsis > Nocardiopsis deserti. The sequence continues at coordinate 142,511 of NZ_VWVS01000015.1, forward strand.
ACCACCGCCCACGGGTGCAGCCGTGCACCGGTGTGCCCGGCGGCCTCGGGCGGCACGGTCGCGGTGTCCACCCACACCCGGCGGGCCGAACTCCAATCGCGGTAGGGCGCCTGGACCGGCGCCCCGGCGAGTTCGCGCAGTGCCTCCCCGGCGTCGGCGACCGCGCCGAACCACAGGTCGGTGCTGGCGCCCAGCTGTCCCGGGTCGACGTCGATCTGCGCGACACGGACGTGCCCGCCGCGCTCGGGCAGCCGGTACCCCTGGGTGGTGGTCTCGCTCATCCGGCAGCCGACCACCAGGACCGCGTCGGCCTCCGCCAGGGCGTTGAGCACCGGCGGAGAGCAGCCCAGCCCCAGGTGGCCCAGGTAGAGCGGGTGGTCGTTGGGGAACACGTCCTGGCGCCGCCAGGCGGCGTACACTCCCGTGTTGAAGCGTTCGGCGACCCGGACCAGGTCCTCCCGGGCCGCTCGGGCGCCGCCGCCCGCGACGATCACCGGGCGCACCGCCCTGGCCAGCCAGGTCGCCAGCCGGTCCCTGGCCTCCGTACCCAGGACGGGGCGCGGGACCACGGTCGGCCCGGGCGGGTCCTGGGGGCCGACGCGCTGGCCGAACAGGTCGCCGGGCACCGCGATGGCGACCGGTCCGGGTCTGCCGGTGGTGGCGACGCGGACCGCCTTCGCGGTGACCTCCGCGAGCCGGTCGGCCCGGTGCACGGTGGTGGACCACTTGGTGATGGGCGCGTAGAACGCGGTGAGGTCCACCTCCTGGAAGGCCTCCCGGCCCAGGTGCTCGGTCTCGGCCTGCCCGAGGAACACGATCATCGGGGTCGAGTCCTGCATGGCGGTGTGCACGCCCACCGCCAGGTTGGACGCTCCCGGGCCCCGGGTGGCCGCGGCCACGGCGGGGACACCGGTGAGCTTGGCCTCGGCCTCGGCCATGAACCCGGCGCCGTTCTCGTGCCGGGTGGAGACCAACCGCATGCGCGGGTGCTGGTCGATCGCGTCGGCGAGCTCCAGGAAGCTCTCACCGGGGACGGTGTAGCACCGTCTGATCCCGGCCGCTGCCAGCACCTCCACCACCGCGTGCGCGGCGGTGTCGGTGGGCGGGCGGGGGCGTTCTGCTGCGCCTGTGGCCATGGGGGCGGGGTCCTTCCATCGTCGCAAGGTCCACTCGGCGCGTCCGGACGGCCCAGACCGGGTCTGGCGCATCCGGGCGCATACGGCCGGTGGTGACCGGCCGCTGCCGCTTCGAGCCTCGTGGGCTCCGTGGCGTTCCGGGCGCTGCCGCCCGGAGGCCGTCGTCCCGGGTCGCCGCTGTCCGGCGCCCGAGTACGGTCTTCGGCTTCCTTCCCAGGGGGCGGGGGACTTGCACTCCCCACCCGCCGCGTACGGGGACGGTCGTGGTGGGGCGGCCGGTCGGGACCCGCGCCGGGGGCGGGCCCGCCCCGGCACCGCGCGAGCGAACGGGGAGGGCCCCGTCATCGGCTGGTACGCCGTCCGACGTCCCACCACCTCCTCACCTCCAGGAAACCGCAGCGCGGCGGCCTTCGGTAGGGGATGTGGACAACTTCCCCCGGGACGATCAGCCGACGCCGAGGGCGTCCAGGGCGTCGAAGGACCGACCTCGTTGAAGGCGCGTCCTGGTGCTCAGCCGACGCCGAGGATGCACGGAGGGCCGTGCCCGCCCCCCTCGGAAGTCCCCCCGTGCTCAGCTGACGCCGAGGGCCCGCAGGCCCGCAGTGGTGGCCGCGGCGGCGACGATCACGACGAGGAAGGGCGCGCGCAGGACCAGGGCCAGGACGGCGGCGCCCAGGCCGCCCATCCGCGCGGTGTCCCAGGCCAGTGCCTGGCCCTCGCCGCGCAGGGCCTCCACCGCGATCAGCGCGGCGAGCAGGGCGATCGGCACCGCGGTCGCGAACCGACGCAGCCACGGGTTGTCCAGGAGCCGCCGCGGCGCGGCCAGGCCCGCGTACTTGAGCAGGTAGCAGCCCGCCGCGGTGGCGACGAGCACGGTCCACAGGGTCATGGCCGGGCCTCCCCGTGCTCCGCCGCGGACCGGCGGCCGCCCTTCGCCACGGGACCGTCCACCGCGGACGCGGCCGGAGTCCCCGCCCCGGAGGAGGCATTCGGGGCGTCTTCCCCGGTGCCTGTGCTCGGAGCACCGTCCCTGACGGATGTGCTCCGGTCACCTCGCGCGGTCGGCGCGGCCTGGCCGCTCTCCCTGGCGGGACCGAACAGCGCGATGAGCGCGGCCGAGGCGGCCAGCAGCACCGGGACGCCCGAGGGCAGGAACGGAGCCGCGGCCAGGGCCAGACCCGCGCCCAGGCCCGCGACCAGCCACGTGCGGGCGCCGCCCTCCCGCAGGCGGGGCCACAGCAGTCCCAGGAAGACCGCCGGACCCACCGCGTCGAGCCCGAACGCGCTGATGTCGCCCACGCGCTCCGTGGCCAGTGCCCCCGCCAGGGTCGCCACGACCCAGGAGCCGCCCAGTACCGCGTAGGTCGTCACGAACGCGGTACGCGCCGACGCGCGGTCCGGCTGGGCCAGCGTCACGGCGGTGGTCTCGTCGATCACCCCGTGCGCGGCCAGCGCCCGACGCGCACCCCGCCAACCCAGCACGTCCGCCAGACGCAGCCCGTACAGAGTGTTGCGGGCGCCCAGGAGCAGCGCGCCAGCCGCCCCGGCGACCAGGCTGCCGCCACCGGCGATCACTCCCACCAGGGCGAACTGGGAGGCTCCGGTGAACATGAACAGGCTCAGGAAGACGGACTGCGCGGGGGACAGCCCGGCTGCCACGGCGGCGGTGCCGAACGCCAGACCGGCGGCGCCCACGGCGACGCCGATCCCCACGCTGTCGCGCACCGCGGGTGTACGGAGGACGGAGAAGGATTTCACGCGTCCCACGCTAGGGAGGCCGACCGCGCGGTGTCTTGAACGTTCTTGCCGGACAGCGGCCCGCAGGTCACCGCGCCCGCCTCCCTGCCAACGACTCAGGTGGAGAGCAGAGCGCGCTGGTAGGCCGCGGGCGGCACCCCCAGGTGGCGCTTGAAGTGGCGGGTCAGGTGCGGCTGGTCGGCGAACCCCACCTCCACCGCGACCTCGCCCGCCCGCCGCCCCGAGGCCAGCAGCGCCCGGGCCCGGTCCACCCGCAGCTGGTTGAGGTAGGCGTGCGGCGGCAGGCCGTGAACGGCGCGGAAGGCCCGAGACAGCGCGAACGGGCCGATGCCCAGTCCGGCCGCCAACTCCTCCAGGGTCGGCGGTCCCACCAGGCGATCCGCCAGAATCCGCCGGGCCCGCTCCACCTCGGGGCGGGCCGCGTGCCCGGTCGGTCCGGCCGCCCGTTCGCGGCCGTGGGAGCGCAGCAGCATGCCCAGGCCCTGCCGGGCCAGGGAGGAGGCGGCCAGGCGGTCGCCGTTCTCGGCGGCCACGTGCGCGGTGGCCAGCACCCGGGCGGCCTCGGGCGCGTGGATGCCGGACTCGGTGAACGCCGGGGTTCCGCGTATGCCCAGTTCGCGGGCGATGTCGGCCACCACCTCGGGCAGCGGGTAGAACACGCGGTAACTCCAGCCCTCGGGAACCCCGGCGTGGCCGGTGTGCACCTCCCCGGGTCCGACCACGGCCAGTCCGCCCGGCCCCACCCGGGCCCGTCCCCGCTCGTGCGTGTACTCCTCGATGCCGCCGGTGATCACCCCGATCGTGTAGGTGGGGTGGGTGTGGCGGGTGAAGGCGGTGGTGACGAAGCGCGCGGTGAGCAGTTCGGTCTCGGGCAGGCCGGAGAAGCGCCAGTAGCGCGCCCGCTCCGCGCGCGGGTCCTCGATCCGGGGGTGAACATCTCTGGGCATGCCCATTGCTCCAGGTTAGGCAGCGCGCTGCGCGGGTGCCGCCACGAGCTTCGGCAGAGGCACCGGGAACGCCGCCACGTGCTTCCTGGAACGCTGCCGCGGACGCGGACACGGTCCTCGGCCCAGGTGCCAGGGACGCCGCCACGGACTTCCGCAGGCGCCGCCGGGAGCGCCGCCACGGGCTTCGGCGCGGACACCAGAGACGGCGCGGACAGCAGCCGCGCTGGTCGGAGGTCCGCGGCAACCGGGGGAACGGTACCCGCGGTGCGTGTTTCGCCCCGTGATGGGACTAATCTGCCTGCATGACTACGACCGAGATCCGCCTGGCGCGGGACGAGCGCGACCGCGCCGCAGTGTTCGTCATCCGGGGAGCCGTGTTCGTCGCCGAGCAGCAGGTGCCCGTGGAGGAGGAGTGGGACGTGCGCGACGCCACCGCCGACCACTTCCTCGCCCTGGACGGCGGCGTCCCCGTGGGCACGGTCCGCCTCGTGGACCTCGGCGGAGGGGTGGGCCTCCTCGGCCGTCTGGCCGTCCTGCCCAAGGGGCGCGGCACCGGGACCGGCGCCGCGCTCGTGCGCGCGGTGGAGGAGCGGGCCAGCGAGCGCGGGCTGACCAAGGTGGAGCTGCACGCCCAGACCCACGCGCTGGGCTTCTACGCGCGGCTGGGCTACGCCGCCCACGGGGAGGAGTTCCTGGACGCGGGGATCCCGCACCTGCACATGGTGCGTGAGCTGGGCTGACGCCGCCACGCGTGCCGCCCGTCTCCGCGCCGTGTGACAGGGAGCGCACCGCCCAGCCCCGCCTCGCCGGAATACCACCGAGTAGGATTCGGTTTGACGGTGGTGCCCCCAGCCACCCGTGCACACACCGATTCGACGAGGAACACATGACGGTCAACACGCAGCCGGTAGCCGAGCGCCCCGACCCCCGCGCCTTCGGTCTCCCGGTGGTCGAGCAGGCCCAGATCCCCGCCGAGCTGCGCTCCCTCGTGGCCCGCGTCCACGACCTCGTCGACGCCGTCGCCAACACCGAGGTCGACACCGACACCCTGGCCGAGGCCGCGGCCACCGTCGAGGGCATCACCGGCAGGCTCAACGTCGCCCGCCGCCAGATCGGCACCATGGTCCAGCGCGACCTCCAGAGCGGAGACGTCGAGTACGGCACCATCACCAACATCGTCTCGGGCGACACCAACCCCGCCGCCCCGCCGCTGCTGCTGGAGCGCACCCCCGAGGGCCTGCGCGGCGAGGTCACCCTCAACACCGTCTACCAGGGCCCGCCCGGACTCGTGCACGGCGGCTGGATCGCGGCCCTGCTCGACCAGGCCGTCGGCAGCGTCTCCGCGGTCGAGACCACCCCGGGGCTCACCGCCAAGCTGGAGGTGAACTACCGCCAGCCCACGCCGCTGTTCACCCCGCTGGAGGTCACCGCGGAGGTGGACCGGGTGGAGGGCCGCAAGGTCTTCGTCTCCGGGCGGATCCGCGCCCACGGCGAGGTCACCGCCGAGGCCACCGCCCTCATGATCCAGGTCAGGATGCCCGGGGCCGAGGGCCAGCAGGGCTGAGCCGCCAGCCGGTCCACCCGGCCGAAGCACCGTGGGGCGGCCCGCGCCGACAGGCGGGGCCGCCCCACGCGTGTGCGGGGCCGGGAACACGGCCCGCGCGTCCCACACGCGCGGGGTGACGCACCCCCCGCCGCGAAACCGTCGCACCCTCCCCGGCGGATTCGGTAGTATCTCCCCCATGACCCGCCGCTATCACGTGTTTAGCCAGCCGACGACCTCGTCGGCCGCTCTCACGTAGGCGGAAGCAGGGGTCGTCGGCAACGGAGCACCAGGGCAGCAGCCCGGTGCTCCTCTTCGTTTTCCAGGCGGCCGACGCCCCACGACACGCTCTCCACACACCGCGCGTATCCCGCGGGGAGGTACGGCCGCACCGCGACCGCGTCCGGCCCGACACCGGACCGCCCCACCCGAGGGAGAACCACCGTGTCCGAGCACCGCACCACTCCGCCCGCAGCCCAGGAGCAGATCCGCCAGCTGCGCGGACGCATCGACCAGATGGACGCCGAACTGGCCGACCTCCTCGAACGCCGCGCCCTCGTCGCCGCCCAGGTGCAGCGGCTCAAGCCGGTCGGCTACTTCGCCGGGCGCGACATGCGGCGCGAGCGCGAACTGGTCGAGCGCATGGCCGAGCACGCCCCGCGCCTGGGGCCCGACCGGCTCGCCGCCATCATGGACAGCGTCATCAGCGCCGGGCTGGCCGCCGCGCAGGAGGAGGCCGCCCGCACCAGGTGACCGCGTCCCGGCCACGGGGTGCGTCAGCCGTGTTCCGGCTCGGACGCCCGTGCGCCGGGTGACCGCGATCGCCGGGTGCGTCAGCCGTGCCCTGCTGCGGACGTCCGAGGCCAGGTGTCCGTGACCTCCGGGTGGTCGGCTCCGCCCCGGCGCGAGCCCGTGCGGCAGGCGACCGCGCCCGGCCGCCGGGCCCTGCCCCGGCAGGGGGCAGGGCCCGGCGCCCTAGTGACGGACCACGTCCACCCACACCATCCGGTGGTCGGAGCTGGGGAAGGGGTAGTCGCCGGTCAGCCGGAACAGGGGGTCGTCCACGGTCGGCCAGAACACCCCGGACGAGCGGGTCGGGACGATCCGCGAGGGCAGCACGTAGTCCACGCGCAGGTTGCCCGGACCGGGCTCGTCCGCGAAGTCGGCGCTGTCCAGGACCGGGTCGCCCCCGTGCCCGTCGTTGGCCCCGCCCTGGCGCTGGGCCGCGCCCCTGCCGCCCTGGCTGGACGGGCGCACGTCGGTGATCCCCGGGTGCTCCAGGAGCTGGGTGATGGCGTTCGGGTGGCCGTCGCCGTCGTTGGGGTCGGCGTTGAGGTCCCCGGCGATGACGAACGGTGCGCCCACGGGCAGGCCGCCGCGCCGCCCCCGGTCGTCGTAGATGTAGGAACCCGCGCGCGGGGTCACGTAGTCGGCCCAGAAGCGGATCTCGTCGTGGTTGCGCGCCACGTTGCGCTTCTCCGGGCCGTCGAAGGCCGGCGGGGTCGGGTGGCTGGCCAGCAGGTGGACCGGGCGGCCCCGCCCCGTGTCGATCGGCAGGTCCCAGTGGCTCTTGGAGGACAGCCGCAGGACCTCCAGGGCCTCGGGGGAGTAGTACGACTCGCCCGTCTCGGGGTCGGTGGGCAGGAGCGCGCCGGGCATGTCCGCCCACCGGAAGGTCTGGAACGTGCGCACGTCCTCGGTGACGATCGGGTACATCGAGTACACGACCATCCCGTACTGGCCGGGGAAGAGCCCGTACCCGAAGGCGTCCTCGGCGTAGGCGGGGCTGCCGGGCCCGGTCACCGCCTCGCCGTCGCCGTTGAGGTCCGCGCCCGAGGCCACGCCGGTGTTGACGGGCGCGGAGTAGACGTAGGGGTACTCGATGGCCTCGGCGCCGTTCTGGCCCATGGACAGGTAGTTGTCCTGGAACAGGCGGGGACCATCCCCCTCCTCGTCGTAGTCGAACTCGTTGACCAGGAGGACGTCGGGGCGCACGTGCTGGATGATCTCGGCGACGTTGCGCGCCTGCTCGCTGTCGGGCGTGGCCAGCTCCTCGGCGAGGACCCCCTGGCCGGGGCGTTCCAGCGCGGTGTTGAAGGTGGCGAAGCGCACCTCGTGCGATCCCGGCGGTTCGGGGACCGAGGACGACACCTCGGCGGTGGCGGGGGCCGCCACCAGCGCGGACGCGGCCAGGACGAGGGTGGCGGTGGAGGCCACCGGTCTGACCAGCGGGCGTGAACGCGGCTTCATGGGGGCAATCCTCTCAGCGGGGGAGCGGGGTGCGAAAGACCGGAGTTCCGTTGGTCGGACCGGTGCGGCCCCGGCCGCGGGAGGTTAACAGGCCGGAGTGAAGCAGGGGTGACCCCGGGTTGTCCACAGGCCGCGAAACCCCGTGGCGCGGACGGCCGTCTCCCTGCTTCCCTGGTTCCATGGCCCACGAAGAACCCAACCTGCCCTTCCGCTGGGACGTCGCGGGCGGGGAGCGGCTCGGTTCCCTGACCGAAGGACACGACCACGAGCCCCTCTACGTGGAGGAGCTCACCGAGTGCGCGGCCAAGGTGCTCGCCCGTAGCACCGACGGAGACCTGTACTTCGTGGGCCGTTCCCCGGACAACCTCTTCGACCTGCTCAGCGGTGTGCTCTCCGACACCCCGTACCGGGAACGGCTCAGACAGCTGCCCCTGTCGCTCTACGGCTGCGACGGCCAGGGGCTCACCTCCGCCGAACGCGCCCAGCTGCGCACCAACCTGTCCGCCTCGGGCATCACGCCGCGGAGCCTGGCCGCGCGCGGGCGGCCCCTGGTGTTCGTGGACCTGGTCCTGCACGGATCCACCTTCGGCAACCTGCACGAACACCTGCGCGACTGGATCGAGGACGAGCGGGCCGCCTGGAACGTCATCCGACACAAGGTCCGCTATCTGGGGGTCACCACACGGGGGAGGACCAGTCCCAACACCTGGCGCTGGCAACAGCACGCCGACTGGACCGACGAGCTGCCCGCCAGCGCGGTGCGCAACGTCTCCGTTCCCGGCTGGCTGTGGAGCCACCTGGGCAACGACCAGCCCAAGACCACCGCGTCCTTCCGCCGTACCCTCTGGGCGGATCCGTTCGTCACCGAGCCCCGGCACGACAAGGAGGCGCTGTGCGCCCTGTCCACGGCGGTGTCCCTGGTCGAACGGGGACGCACCCGCGAGGTCCGCGAGCAGGTCCACCGGGTGCTGACCGGCGAGCCCGCCTTCCGGAAGCCCTGGCTGCGCGACCTGGCCCGCTCCCTCCGCTGATCCGGTCCCGGCGGACGCGTCCGACCGCGCGCGGACCCGTGCGACCGTCTGTCTCCATGGACCGCGTGGGACCCGTGAAACCGTCTGCCTCCACGGACCGACCGCAGCTCCGTGAAGCCGTCCGTCTCCCCAACCTGTTCTGAACCCGTGAAACCCTCTGTCTCCATCTCCATGGACCGGCCGCAGGCCAGCGAAAGTGCCTGTTCCCCTAGAGCGGCGGGCCCGTCTTGAATCGTTTTGCTTTCAACTACTCCGCTCTCCTCTTCCCCGTACGCATGGCGATCGGATATCCCATGTCAACTGGGACTCAGGTCCTCCGTGCGGATGTAAATCGGTTTAGAAAGAACCGTTGTCGCGCCGCTACTCCCCGTGTTACATTCGCGTTGTTTTCGGGAGCGCTCCCATCACATCGACGCATCCGGGCCGCCGCGACACGTCGGCACCGGATGCGGTGAGGAGTGTCCTTCCCATGCCCCCCGTCCCCCCTGCCGTCCGACATCGAACACGGCGCGTCGCCTCCCTCGCGACCGCCCTCGCCACGGGTGCCGCGCTCGCCGCCGTGGCGACCGGCCCCGCTTCCGCCGCCGCTGGCTGCGAGGTCGACTACACCGTCCAGAACCAGTGGAACAACGGCTTCACCGCCGCCGTGTCCGTCACCAACCTCGGTGATCCCGTCGACGGTTGGACCCTGGAGTGGGACTTCACCGCGGGCGAGCGCGTCACCAGCGGCTGGAACGGTGAGTTCTCCGGTTCCGGCGACCACGTCAGCGTGGGCGACACCGGATGGAACGCCGCCATCGCCACCGGGGCCTCGGTCAGCTTCGGCTTCAACGGCTCCCACGGCGGCACCCCGCAACTCCCCGAGTCCTTCACGCTCAACGGCACCGTCTGTACCGGCGACACCGGGGAACCGCCTGGTGAGGAGCCGCCCGACGACGAGGACCCGCCGACCACCGGAGAGGGGCGCCAGGTCGAGGAGTTGGGCCGCGGCCTGGTGAGCGTGCACGGCTCGCAGGGCAACCTGGTGAGCTGGCGGCTGCTGGCCACCGACCCCGAGGACGTCGCCTTCAACGTCTACCGGGGCTCCACGCGCCTCAATCCGCAGCCCCTCACCGGAGCCACCTCCTACCTGGACGGCGGTGCCTCCGCCGACGCCCGCTACACGGTCCGCCCCGTGGTCGACGGCCAGGAGTCGGAGGCTTCGGAGAACTCCCTGGTGCTGCGCGACGGCTACCTGGACGTTCCCCTGGACGTCCCGTCCGGCGGCAGCGGTTACACCTACGACGCCAACGACGCCAGCGTGGGCGACCTCGACGGCGACGGTGAGTACGAGATCGTCCTGAAGTGGGAGCCCACCAACGCCAGGGACAACTCCCAGGCGGGTCGTACCGGCCCCGTACTGCTCGACGCCTACGAGCTCAGCGGCGAGCGGCTCTGGCGCATCGACCTGGGGCGCAACATCCGCGCCGGTGCGCACTACACCCAGTTCCAGGTCTACGACTTCGACGGCGACGGGCGGGCCGAGGTCGCCGTGAAGACGGCCGACGGCACCGTCGACGGCACCGGCGGGGTCATCGGTGACGCCGGAGCCGACCACCGCAACGGCGACGGCTACATCCTGCGCGGGCCGGAGTTCCTCACCATGTTCGACGGCCGCAGCGGGGCCGAACTGGACTCGGTGGACTACGTGCCCGGACGCGGCGACGTCTGCGACTGGGGCGACTGCTACGGCAACCGGGTGGACCGGTTCCTGGCGGGCGTGGCCTACCTGGACGGCCAGCGGCCCAGCCTGGTCATGGCGCGCGGCTACTACACGCGCTCGGTCATCGCGGCCTGGGACTGGCGCGACGGGCGCTTCACCCGCCGCTGGACCTTCGACAGCGACGACGCCGGGTCGCGGTGGGCCGGACAGGGCAACCACCAGTTGAGCATCGCCGACGCCGACGGTGACGGCCGCGACGAGGTCATGTACGGCTCGATGGCCGTCGACGACGACGGCAGCGGGATGTGGGCCACCGGTCACGGCCACGGGGACGCCATGCACGTGGGCGACCTGCTGCCCGGCCGCTCCGGCCTGGAGGTCTTCACCATCACCGAGCGCACGGGAGGCGCGGCGGGAGCCTACGTGGCAGACGCCGGCAGCGGCGACGTGGTCTGGCGCAGGCCCACCGCCAGCGGTGAGGAGGGCCCCGGTAGGGGTGTGGCCGCGGACGTGTGGCCGGACAACCCGGGCGCGGAGTTCTGGGTCGCGGGTGGCGGCATCAGCGGCATGTACGACGCCGAGGGCGACCGTCTGGGCGTTCGCGCCCCCTCGTCGGCGAACTTCGTGGCCTGGTGGGACGGCGACCCGTTGCGGGAACTGCTGGACGGCACCCGCGTCGACGAGTACGGAACCGGGGGCGACACCCGGCTGCTGACCGGCTCAGGAGTGGCCTCCAACAACGGCACCAAGTCCACACCGGCGCTGAGTGGCGACATCCTCGGTGACTGGCGTGAGGAGGTCGTCTGGCGCACCGAGGACAACCGGGCGCTGCGGATCTACTCCACGCCGCTTCCCACCGAGCTGCGGATGCCGACCCTGATGCACGACACCCAGTACCGGGTGGCCGTGGCCTGGCAGAACACCGCCTACAACCAGCCGCCGCACCCGAGCTTCTTCATCGGGGACGGCATGGAGCCCGCTCCCTGGCCGGAGGTCCACACGCCCTGACCAGCGGTCGGGGCAGGACGTGGGTGGTCGTACGGGCGTGCTCGTGCGACCGCTCCGCGCCCGGCGGAGTTCCAGAGTCCTCTCAAGCGCAGGCCCTCCTCCCGTTCTTTCTCAGGGAGGAGGGCCTGCGCTCTCCGTACGGTCGTCGTGGGTCTCACAGGTACCTGCGGGGGAGGCCGCCCGCCTGGAGTCCGGAGAGGGTGACCATCCGCATGCCGGGGCGGGTGAGCACGGCCCCGCCGCGCACGAAGAAGACGGTTCCCCCGGTCCTGCGCAGGTTGAGCAGGCCGACGGCCGAGCAGAGGATCTGCCGGGGCGTCACCCTCCCCACCCCCGGCGTGGTGGAGAGGGATTCGGCCACCTCGGGGGAGACCCCGGCGAGGAAGCGGGGGAGCCCGTGCGTGCTCATGGGGTCCTCTCCCCGGCCTCCGCGATCTCCAGAACGTTGGGGAGGCGGCGGGCCATGTCCCGTTCCCGGCCGGTGGGAAGGCCCTGCTCGCATTCCCAGGCGTCCTGCGTGCGGAAGGGCTCCCACATCCAGAACCAGTGCCACTGGCCCGAGGCCGCCCGCATCAGGCGCACCGACTGTTCCTGAGAACACCGCTTCACCACCAGCACCATTCCCGGCCGGGGGAGTGGCTTGAGGTTCAGCTTGTCCAGCTCCAGGGCGAGCCGTGGCTCGCGTGGAATTACCGGCTCACAGGGTCGGCAGGTACCTGTGCAGCTCGTACGGCGTCACCTGGCGGCGGTAGTCGCGCCACTCGGCCTTCTTGTTGCGCAGGAAGAAGTCGAAGACGTGCTCGCCCAGCGTCTCGGCGACCAGCTCGCTGTTCTCCATGATCCGCAGCGCCTCGTCCAGGCTCTGCGGCAGCGGCCGGATGCCCAGCGCCCGGCGCTCGGAGTCGGTCAGCGCCCAGACGTCGTCCTCCGCGCCGGGAGGAAGCTCGTAGCCCTCCTCGATGCCCTTGAGCCCGGCGGCCAGGATCACCGCGTAGGCCAGGTACGGGTTGGAGGCGGTGTCCAGCGAGCGGATCTCGATCCGGCTGGAGTTGGACTTGCCGGGCTTGTACATCGGCACGCGCACCAGAGCCGAGCGGTTGTTGTGGCCCCAGCAGATGTAGGCCGGTGCCTCGCCGCCCATGCCCGCGGAGGCGGCCGGGTCGTCCCACAGGCGCTTGTAGGAGTTCACCCACTGGTTCGTGACGGCCGTGATCTCGTCGGCGTGCCGCAGCAGGCCCGCTATGAACCCGCGCCCGACCTTGGACAGCTGGAAGTCCGCCCCCGGCTCGTAGAAGGCGTTGCGGTCGCCCTCGAACAGCGACAGGTGCGTGTGCATGCCCGAGCCCGGGTACTGCGTGAACGGCTTGGGCATGAAGGTGGCGTACACGCCCTGCTCCATCGCCACCTCCTTCATCACGAGCCGGAAGGTCATGATGTTGTCGGCGGTGGTCAGCGCGTCGGCGTAGCGCAGGTCGATCTCCTGCTGGCCGGGCCCGCCCTCGTGGTGGCTGAACTCCACGGAGATGCCCATGGCCTCCAGCATGTTGATGGCGTTGCGCCGGAAGTCGTGCGCGCTGTTGTGCGGCGTGTGGTCGAAGTAGCCGCCGGAGTCGTTGGGCTCGGGGAGCTCACCCAGTTCGGGCATCTTCTTGAGCAGGTAGAACTCGATCTCGGGGTGCGTGTAGAACGTGAACCCGAGGTCGGAGGCCCTGCCCAGCGTGCGCTTGAGCACGTGGCGAGGGTCGGCCGACGACGGCGAGCCGTCGGGCATGAGGATGTCGCAGTACATGCGCGCCGTGCCGTGCGGCTCGTTGCGCCAGGGCAGCACCTGGAAGGTGGAGGGGTCGGGCTGGGCCAGCATGTCGGCCTCGTAGACGCGCGCGAACCCCTCGATGGCCGAGCCGTCGAAACCGATGCCCTCGGAGAAGGCCGCCTCCAGTTCGGCGGGGGCGACCGCCACGGACTTGAGGTACCCGAGCACGTCGGTGAACCACAGCCTCACGAACCGGATGTCGCGCTCCTCCAACGTGCGGAGCACGAATTCCTGCTGTCGATTCACGATCAACCTTCCTCGATGCGGTCGGTGTCCGGGCCCACCCGGCGTACGCGGGGCCGGTTCGGACACGGTCTCCCAGGTCCAGTGTGCCGTGCGGATATTTCCGGGGTATTTCCGTACACGCCAACCAGCCTGCCCGGTCCGTCACCCGCACACGCATTATGGCCCGTGACCGGGCTTTTCCGTCCATCCGCCCGTCACCGGCGGCGGCGCCCTGCGCGGGACCCGCGGCCGTCCCCGGCGTGCGTGCCCCCTACCCCGGTGACCGTGCCCGGTGCCGTGCCGCATGCCACGTGCCCGCCGGTCCCGCCAGGCTCCGGAAACACACTGCGGCTAGGCTCGGGCCCGTGGCACAGCTCAGAATCGCACTGGCCCAGGTCAACCCCACCACGGGCGACCTGGACGGCAACCTGTCCCTCGTCGTCGACTCCGCGCGCAGGGCCGCCGAGGAGGGCGCCCACCTGGTCGTCCTCCCGGAGATGGTCGTCACCGGCTACCCGGTCGAGGACCTGGCGCTGCGCAACTCCTTCGTGTCGGCCTCGATCAAGGCCACCCGCGCCCTGGCCGCCGACCTCGCCCGGGAGGGCCTGGGCGAACTCCCCGTCGTGGTGGGATACCTCTCCCGCCGCGAGGGTCCGGGCGCCCGCTACGGCCAGCCCGCCGGGGCCCCGCAGAACTCCGTCGCCGTCCTGCACCGCGGCGGCGTCGTCCTCTCCTCCGCCAAGCACCACCTGCCCAACTACGGCGTGTTCGACGAGTTCCGCAACTTCGTCCCCGGCGACACCCTCTCCGTGGTCCGGGTCCGCGGAGTGGACGTCGCCCTGGCCGTCTGCGAGGACCTGTGGCAGGAGGGCGGCCCCGTCACCGCGGCCCGCGCCGCCGGAGCGGGCCTGCTGGTCTCCCTCAACGGCTCGCCCTACGAGCGCCACAAGGACGACGTGCGCCTGGAGCTGTGCCAGCGCCGCGCCCGCGAGGTCGGCGCCGCCCTGGCCTACGTCAACATGGTCGGCGGCCAGGACGAGCTGGTCTTCGAGGGCGACTCCCTGATCGTGGACTCCGAGGGGGAGCTGGTGGCTCGCGCCCCCCAGTTCACCGAGACCCTCCTGGTCGCCGACCTCGACCTGCCCGAGGCCGGGCCGGCCCCGGACGGCCCGGGCGCGCGGGTGGACGGCCTGCGCATCGTGCGCCACACCGTCTCGGCCGACCCGGCCGCGCCCTACCCGCCCCGGGCCAGCACCGTCACCCCGCGGCCCGACCCCCTCTCCGACACGGGCGAGGTCTACCGCGCCCTGGTCACCGGCCTGCGCGACTACACCGTCAAGAACGGTTTCGGATCGGTCCTGGTCGGTGTCTCGGGCGGCATCGACTCCGCGCTTGTGGCCACCATCGCGGTGGACGCCCTGGGCGCGGACCGGGTGCACGGTGTGCTCATGCCCAGCGCGCACTCCAGCGACCACTCGGTCGGCGACGCCGAGGAGCTGGCGGGCCGCCAGGGCTTCGCGACCCGCACCATCGCCATCGCCCCGACCGTGGAGGCCTTCACCAGGGCCACGGGCGAGGCGGGCGTCCCGCTCACCGGCCTGGCCGCCGAGAACCTCCAGGCCCGCGTGCGCGGCACGCTCCTGATGGCGCTGTCCAACGAGGAGGGCCACCTGGTCCTGGCCACCGGCAACAAGAGCGAGGCCGCCACCGGCTACTCCACGCTCTACGGCGACTCCGTGGGCGGCTTCGCGCCCATCAAGGACTGTTGGAAGACCCTGGTCTGGGAGCTGGCCCGCTGGCGCAACGACGAGGCCGCCCGGCTGGGGCAGACTCCGCCCATCCCGGAGAACTCCATCTCCAAGCCGCCCAGCGCCGAACTGCGCCCCGACCAGCTGGACACCGACTCCCTGCCCGACTACGCGCAGCTCGACGCCGTCCTGGACGCCTACGTCGGCACGGACAAGGGCGAGGCCGAACTGGTCTTCGCCGGATACGACCCCGAGCTGGTGCGCCGGGTCATCCGCATGGTGGACCGCGCCGAGTACAAGCGCCGCCAGTCCGCGCCGGGCACCAAGATCAGCTCGCGCAACCTCAGCCGGGACCGCCGTGTGCCCATCACCAACCGCTGGACCGTCTGAGCCGGGCTCCGCCCTCCGCCTTCGGTCCGCGCTGCCTTCGGTCCGCGCACTCTCCGTGTCGCGCGGCCCCGTTCGCTCCTGCCCGCCGCCCGCCGCCCGCCGCCCGCCGCCCGCCGCCCGCCGCCCGCCACCCGCCACCCGCCGCCCGCCGCTCCCGGCCCTCCCTCGGCCGACCCGGCCGTCCGAACCCGTGACGCCGGGCCCGTAACGCTTCGCGCGGACCGGACATGTGTGGGGGTGTAAGGACGCACCACCACCGAGGGAGAGGGCGCGCGTTGCCCAGACAACACCCTGCGCGGTCGCGGGAGGAGCCCGTCGCCCGGTTCGAGGAACTCTACGAGTCCACGTTCGGCGACGTACTCGGCTACCTGTTGCGCCGCACGGAGGATCCGGACCACTCCGCCGACCTCGTCGCCGACGTGTTCACGGCGGTCTGGTCCCGGATCGACGACGTCCCGCCGGGCGACCAGGCCCGGCCGTGGGTGTTCGGCGTGGCGCGCAACGTGCTCGCCAACCACCGGCGCGGCGACCGGCGCCGCAACGCCCTGGCCGCACGGCTGCGCGCCGACCTGAGCGAGGTCCGCGTCACCCCGCCCGGGGAGCGTGGTCCCGGCCTGGGCGAGGTCGGCAGGGTGTTCCGGGCCCTGCCCGAACACGACCGGGAGATCCTCTCCCTCGCGGGCTGGGAACAGCTCGACGCCGGGGAGATCGCGGTCGTCCTGGGATGCGCGCGGGGGACCGCCCGCGTGCGCCTCCACCGCGCCCGCGCCCGGTTCGCCAGAGCCCTGCGCAAGGCCGGTCTGGACACCGGTACCCGGACCCCCTCCTCAGCCACCGCCCCACGCCCACGCAGTTCCACACCCCTGAAGGGAGCGGCGCGATGAACCACGACCCGATCGACCGGCTGGTGGCCGGGCTCCGTCCCGAGGTGGACGCGTCCCACCGGCTCGACCCCGCGGCCCCCGCCGCGCGCGAGCTGCGTTCGCTGATCACCACCCACAGCCAGGAGACCCCCATGGCCCTGTCCCCCCGTAGGAAGCGCCTGCTCGTCGCGGCGCCGATCGTCGCCGTCCTCGCGGTGGGAGGCGTCGCGGCCACCGCGCTGCTCGCCCCCTCCGACGAGGGCGGCTCCGCCCTTCCCCTGGGCCCCGGGACCGCGGCCGCCGCCGTCCTGGACGTCAGCGTCGAGGACGGCGTGGTGGTGGCCGAGGTGCTCGACCCCACCGCCGACGCCGAGGCCTACGCCGCCGAGTTCGCCGAGCACGGTCTCGACGTCACGCTGCGCTTCTCCCCGGCCTCGCCCACCGTCGTGGGCAACCTCGTCTACCTCGACAGCAACATGACGGGCGAGGGCACCGACGAGCGCGACGTCGAGGTCGTGACCTCGCCCGGGGACTGCACCCCCCAGGGCGGCGGCTGCCCTGTGGGCGTGCGCATCCCCGAGGACTACGGCAACGAGGTCGAGGTGGTCTTCGGGCGCGAACCCGCGCCCGGGGAGCACTACGAGGCCCTGAACGACGCGACCGCTCCGGGCGAGGCCCTGGAGGGCATGGAGCCCGGGGGGATGACCGTCGGCGAGCTGCGCGACGCCCTCGCCGGGATCGACCAGGAGATCGCCGGGTTCCGGCAGCCGGTCGAGCGGCCCTGCGACGAGGTGTCCGACGACACCGGAGACCTCGACGCCGACGGGGAGCCCGCCTCGACCGACACCGGGGACGAGTCCGCCGCCCAGTCGTCCGCCCAGCCGTCCGCCGTGCCGGGCGACCCGGAGGAGGCGGACCCCTCCGAGGGGCTCTGCGGCGAGATGCTGGAGCTCGGCGCGGACGAGGTCGCCGACGACGCGGTGGTCGAGGACGTGGCGCTGTACGCGCCCGGCGAGGTGACCGTGATCGTGGAGGGCGGGACCGAGCTGTTCTGACCGGCTCTGCTCCGGGTCCTGTCCGGGCCCCGGGGCGGCCTCGGTCCGTGCCCGGACGCGGGCCAGCCGGGGACCCGCGAGGACGGGCGCGTGTCCGCGCGCCCGCCCTCCGGGGTCGTCCACAGGGGGAACCACCTGGTTCCCCCTGTTTGCCGTCCGGGCATCCCCAGGAATGGGGGCCTCGGGCGGGGCCTTCGGAACAGGGCTCCGGAACGGGTTGTGCCGGGGCCTGCGGCACGAGGAGCCTCCATCCGTAGAGTCCTGGGGCCCCTGCCCGCCCCCGGGTCCGGGTTCGGGACCGGCACCTAGGCCAGGCCCAGCTCCCGCAGCCGCGCTCCGGCCGCTGCCCGGTTGGGCACGTCGAGCTTGGCCAGGATGTTGGACACGTGCACGCTCGCGGTCTTGGGCGTGATGAACAGCCGTTCGGCGATCTGGGCGTTGGTGCTGCCCACGACCAGCAGCCGCGCGACCTCCGTCTCGCGCGCCGTCAGCCCGGCGGGGACGGCGGGCGGGGCCGCGTCCGCCTCCAGGCCGGAGCCCAGCCTGCGGGCCAGGTCCGCTACGGCGTCGGCCAACGGCGCGGCCCCGCACTCCCGGGCCGCCGCGTGGGCCTGACGCGCCCACGCCACGGCCTGCTCCCGCCGCCCGACCGCCACGGCCGCCTCGGCGGCCCGCAGGCGGGCCCGCGCCAGATGCAGCCGCATCGGCGTGGCCTCCCACGCCGCCACCGACTCCCGCCACCGCTCCAGCAACGCGTCCGGCCCCGTGCCGACCGCACCCTCGGCCCCGTCCACCCCGGCGAGGAGCGCCCGCACGCACAATCGGTAGGCGTGCTGGGCCGTCCCGTGGGCGGGCATCGGCGCCACCAGGGCGGACACCAGTTCCCGCACCCGGCGCGCCCGCTTCGCCGTCGCCTCCGAGCGGCCCGGTGCCGTGCCCTGCCGCACCGCCTCGGCCATCACCTCTGTCAACGGCCACGTGTACCCGTGCGCGGACTCCAGGGCCATCCGCTCCAGCGCCCGCTCGCACAGGGCGAGCGCGTCGTCGACCGCGCCCTGTGCCAGGTCCGTCTCCATGAGCGCCAGCAGGGACAACTGCACGATGTTCATCCGCTGCGAGGACAGTACGGCCGTCCGTCCCGGCTCCCGTGTGGTCCGCCGTGCCGTGTCCAGGTCGCCCTGGGCCACGGCGGTGCGGGCCAGCACCGCCTCGACGTAGAAGCGGTGCTTGCCGGACGAGCGGCCGCGCAGGACCGTCTCCACGATCCGCCGTGCCTTGGCCAGGTCGCCCAACTCGAAGAGGATCTCCGCGCGGTTCTGGTGGTTGGACGTCTTGTGGACGGCCGCCCACCCCATCGCCTCGTGTCTGGCCAGGGACTCCTCCAGCACCGCCAGGCCCTCCTCGTGGTGGCCCAGCTCGCGCAGGAAGTGGCCCAGGTTGCCCGCCCCGCGCGCCTCCAGACCGGGGTCGGAGCTCGCGGCGGCGTGGGCGATGCCCGCTTCGATCAGCGGACGCCCCGCCTCCAGGTCGCCCGCGTCCATGTGCAGGCCGCCCAAGGTGATGCGGGCGTCGGCGGCCGCGCACATGTCGCCCGGCCGGTCGGGATCCGCCAACGCGATGGCCTCCTCGGCCAGCGCGCGCGCCGACCTTCCGGTCCGCTCCAGCTCCCGCAGCCGCTCCTGGTCGGGGGTGACGCGCCGGTCGGCGCGGTGCACCATGCTCTCGCGGGCCAGGATGGACAGCAGCATGCCGTACCCCGGCATGTGCGGGGGGTGCAGTTCCAGAGCCGTGACCAGGTCCGCGATCCCGCTGCCGCAGTTCTCCTCGGCGCGCGCCGTCCCACGTCGGCGCAGCAGCTCCGCTCGCACAGTCAGCGTGTGGTCGTCGCATCCGTCCTCGGGGAGGGTGGCCAGGGCCTCGTCGGCCAGTTCGAGGGCGCGCCTGCCGCGGCCCGCCTCCAGGGCGGCTCCGGCCGCGAGGCTGGCCACCTCGGCCCAGGTCCGGCCCTGCACCCGCTCCCGGGCGTCGGGGACGCGGTCCCACAGGGCCAGCACCCGCTCCAGCATGCCCAGTTCCTCGTCGTAGGCCAGGGTGTCGCCCGCGCGCACCGCGGCCCACCAGGCGGCCTGGAGGGCGCTGGGCAGCTCCTGTGCGGCGTTGTAGTGGTGGGCCTGTTCGGCGGCCCTGCGGTCGAAGGGGACCGAGTCGGGGTACTCGTCGATGAGCTGGGCGAAGCGCATGTGCAGCCGCGCGTGGGCGCCGGGCAGCAGGTCGCCGTGCACGGCGTCGCGCAGCAGGGCGTGCCGGAAGCGGTACCCGGTCCGGTCGGCGCGCAGGGTGTTGGCGTCGACCAGGGTGTGCAGCGCGGTCTCCAGTTCGCGTTCGGGCAGCCCGGCCGCGTGGTAGAGCATCTCGTGCTCGATGCTGCCCGAGACCGCGCCGACCGAGGCCACGCGCAGCACCGACAGGGTGGTGTCGTCGAAGCGGTGCAGCGGCTCCAACAGCAGGTCGCGGAACTGGTCGGGCACGTCGTGGCCGCTGACGGAGGGGTCTCCGACCGCCGAGGCCAGCGACTCCACGAACAGCGGGACGCCCTCGGTGCGCCGGTACAGCTGGTCCAGCTCGTGGCCGGTGAGGTCGGCGCCCCGTATGGCCGCGGCCTGGGCACCGGCCTCGTCGCGGCTGAGCGGCGCCAGCTCCAGCGGCTCGACCCCGGGTGCGCGCCGCAGTTCGGGCAGCAGGCGGCGCAGCGGGTGGGCGCGGTGCAGGTCGTCGCTGCGGTAGGTGGCCACGATCTGCACACCCGGCAGGTCGAGGTTGCGGACGAGGAAGACGAGCAGGTCGCGGGTGGCGCCGTCGGACCAGTGCAGGTCCTCCAGCACCACGGTGACGCCGCCGCCCTCGGCAGCCTGGGTGAACAGGCGCAGGACCTGTTCGAAGAGGATGGCCCGGTTCTCCGGGCGCAGGACGGGCACCTCGCCCAGTTCGGGCAGGAGACGCGCGAACTCTCCGGTGCCGCCGGGCGCCGCGGCCTCGAACGCCGCGCGTCCGCGCTCGCGCAGGAGCTGGCGCAGCACCGCGGTGAAGGGGGCGTAGGACAGGCCGTCCACGCCGAGCTGGAGACAGCCGCCGACGAACACGGTCCCCTGGGGCAGGGCCGAGACGAACTCGCTGACCAGGCGGCTCTTGCCCACGCCCGCGTCGCCGCTGACCAGCACCGTTCCGGGCGCCTCGGTATGGGACCGCCTGGCGTGGTCCCGGAGGAGGCGGAGCTCGCGCTCACGGCCCACGAAAAGGGTACGACTCTCGGCAAGAACGGGCATAGCGCCTATTATGCCCACCACGTGTCTCCCCCTCCCGTGCGCGCCCTCACGCGGCGCGGCCGTAGGAGCGCCGCTGGCGCTGGCGCTCGCGGCGCTCCTCCCCGCGCCGCGCGCGCTCCTCGGCGCGTATCCGCAGGGCCGTCCGCAGGTGCTCCATCTCGCGGACGCGCTGTTCGGTCATCTCCCGGGCGTTGGCGTTGAGCAGTTCGCTGTGGAACACGGTGCTTCCCTCTTCCCTCTTCGCTCGCGCGGCGGAACCCGTGTCCCGCCGTCCGGTGTCCACGATCTCCCTAAGACCCCGGGGCGCACATGGGGAGGAATCCCAGTCCTGGGGGCTCTGAGCGCCCGTGTGCCCTAAGACCCCGCCCCTGGCGGCGTGTCACAGCATGCGCACTCCCGGTAACCCGTAGTTGTCTAGGTGGCAACGACGCACGTGGGAGGCGCGACATGACGCGGAAGTACGGGGCAAAGACGACGGGCGTGCTCACAGCGGGCGCGCTCACGGCGGGCCTGGCGGCGGCGGGCGCGCTCGGCGCACCCGCGCTCGCCGACGCGGAGCCGGTGGAGGGGGAGGGGCAGGCGGGCCTGTTCCTGGAGGCGGGCGAGGCCCCGCGGCCGGGAGAGGAGTTCACGCTGCGCACCACCGTCACCGACGGTCCCGTGGAGGGCGCCCTGCTGGCCCAGCACGTTCCCGGGGAACTGGAGATCGTCGAGGTCGGGGAGGAGGGCGTGGTCCGGGACGGGATCGTGAACTGGCAGGTGGCGGTGCCCGCGGGGGAGGAGGCGGTGTACACGGTGCGCGTCCGGGCTCCGGAGGCGACGGGGGAGCGCCTGACCAGCACCGCCTGCCTGCTGCTGGAGCGCGACGCCGACCCGGCCGCGTGCGCCAGCGACTCGGTCCTGGTCGCGGAGCGGACCGCGATGTCGCGGGTCTCGGAGTACACCGACCCCGCGAACCTGCTGCGGGCCGCGGGGGTCGCCCTGGCGGCGGGGCTGGCCTGGATGCTGTGGCGGCGCAGGAGGGCGCTGCCGCGCGGGTGAGGAGTCGCGCGGGCGCGAAGCCGCGCAGGCGAGGGCGCCGGTTTCGTTACGTCAGCGTGTCATGAACCCGGGGAGGGAAAACTACAGGGCGTAGTAGTGTTTCCGGCATGGACATTCTCTACTCCGCGCTCGTCTTCCTGCACATGATCGGCCTGGCCGGCATCATCGCGGGCTTCCTCATGCAGGTCATCACCGACAACCCCAAGTCGACCAAGGTCCTGCTGCACAGCTCCCTGCTCCAGCTCGTCACCGGTCTGCTGCTGGTCGGGGTGGCCGAGATGGCCGACCTCGGCGAGATGAACCACGTCAAGATCGCCGTCAAGCTGCTGATCGCGCTGGCGGTCGTGGTCGTGGGCGTGCTCAACCTGCGCAAGCCCGCCAAGAACCTCGCGATCATCGCGGGCGTGCTCGCCATCGTCAACATCGGCGTGGCCGTCTTCTGGTAGCACCCTCTCCCGGAGCGGTCCCCGCAGGCCGCGCCGGAGTTTCCGCCGGTGGTGGCACGAACCGTGCCGCCGCCGGTTTTTTCTGTGTGTGTTTCAGTAATCTTGCGAAATTTTTCCCACGGGCCTCGGAGGCTTGCGCGGGCGTCGCCCCAGCTCACGGGGGAGTATCTCCTGAGGCCGACCCGGCGGGGGAAGCCGGCCTGAAACACGTCGCGGCAGGTGGAAGCGGAAACCGTCGCGCTGGGTGAGCGGTGTGACGTCCAGAACGGGACCCGTTCACAAGAGCGGTCCGGTCTGTTAGCTTCGTCACGCTCACGCAAACTCTTGCAATCACTGCAAGAGGACGGCGGACGGGGCAGTGCCGCCCCGCCGCGCACCTCCCCCAAGGAGCGCACATGAAGCCCACCCGACCCGGCGCCGTCGCCGGGGCGATTCTGATGGGAGTCGGCCTGCTGGCGGCTCCCGCGCAGGCCGCCCCCGTCCCGGCAGCACCAGCCCCGATGACGCCACTCCAGGCAGCCTCAGCCCCGACGGCACCGGTCCCGGCAGCCCCCGCCCCCGCCGAGGACGTCCGGGCCACCGGAAACGGCGAGACCATCGTCCAGCTCTTCCAGTGGAACTGGGACTCCGTCGCCACCGAGTGCGAGGAGTTCCTCGGCCCCCACGGCTTCGGCGGCGTGCAGGTCTCCCCGCCCCAGGAGCACGTGGTCATCCCCTTCGCCGAGGGCGGCGACTACCCCTGGTGGCAGGACTACCAGCCGACCTCCTACCGCATCGACAACACCCGGCGCGGCACCGCCGAGGAGTTCCAGGCCATGGTCTCCACCTGCGCCGACAACGGCGTGAGGATCTACGCCGACGCGATCATCAACCACATGACCGGGGACGGCTCGGGCACCGGCAGCGCGGGCACGGACTGGGCCAAGTACGAGTACCCCGACCTGTTCGGCGACGGCACCGCCTCCCGCACCGGGGAGGACTTCAGCTCCTGCCGGGAGGAGATCAGCAACTGGAACGACAAGTGGGAGGTACAGAACTGCGAGCTCGTCGGCCTGTCCGACCTCGACACCGGTGACCCCGAGGTGCGCGCCCAGATCCGCCGCTACCTCAACGGCCTGGTGGACATGGGCGTGGCGGGCTTCCGCGTGGATGCCTCCAAGCACGTCCCCGAGGCCCACGTCGACGCCATCTTCTCCGACCTGAACGAGGTCCCGGTCTTCGGCGGACAGCCCGACGTCTTCCACGAGGTGTACGGGGACCAGACCATCCCCTACACCGCCTACGCGCCCTACGGCCGGGTGACCGCCTTCGACTACCAGCGCGACATCTCCAACAAGTTCGCGGACGGAAACATCTCCGGCCTGGCACAGCTGCCGGACTACGGCGGCCTCACCGACGAGCAGGCCACCGTCTTCGTCGACAACCACGACACCCAGCGCTACCACCCGACCCTGACCTTCAAGGACGGCGACCGCTACCACCTGGCCGTGGCGTACATGCTGGCCCACCCCTACGGGCGCCCCGTGGTGATGTCCAGCTACGACTTCGGCTCCAACGTCACCCAGGGCCCGCCCAGCGTCGGCGAGGTGGAGGGCAACCCGGCGGGCTGGATCACCGCGGACACCGACTGCGCCAGCGCCGAGTGGGTCTGCGAGCACCGCCACCCGACCGTCGCCGGGATGCCCGCCTTCCGCAACGCCACCGGCGACGCCCCGGTCGTCCAGCGCGCCACCGACGGCTCCTCCCGGCTCGCCTTCGACCGGGGCGACCGCGGTTTCGCGGCCTTCAACGCCAGCGGCAGCACCTGGAACCTGACCGCCGACACCGACCTGCCCGACGGCAGCTACGACAACGCCGCCGGGAGTGGGACCCTCACCGTCGCCGACGGCCGGGTCAGCGCCCAGGTCCCCGCGAACGGGGCCGTCGCCCTGCACGTGGGCGGCACCTGCGACGACCCGGCCGAGTGCGGGGGAGGCGGCCCCGGCGAGCCGGGCGAGCCGGGCGACGTCAACGTCTCCGCCACCGTGGAGACCTGGTATGGCCAGGAGGTGTACGTGGTCGGCTCCACCCCCGGGCTGGGGTCCTGGAACCCCCAGAGCGGGGTGAGGCTGTCCACCGACGCGTCCACCTACCCCGTGTGGTCGGGCACCGCCCCCATCGGTGCCGACACCGAGTGGAAGCTGGTCAAGGTCGACGGCGCGGGCAACGTCGAGTGGGAGTCCGGCGCCAACCGCGTCGGCCCCGCCACCAGCGTCACCTGGCGCGACTGACCCGTGCGCGGCGCCCGCCCGGGGCGCTGCGCACGGCTTTCCGGGACGCGCTCCCGGAAGCCGCGAACCACTCCCACGGGCCGACCACTCCCGGTCCCGGCGCCCCCGCGTTCGACTCCTCCGACGCGGGGGCGCCGCCCCACGAGGAGCCCGCCTCCGGTCGGGGTTGTCCACAGGTGCGAACCGCCTCTGGCGCGGTGCGGGCCGTTCGCGGTCTCCTGGAATCGGGGGGTCCCCAGGGCCCGCCAGCTCCAGCGTGCCCGCGGCCCTGCCGCAGGCGCCGCCGACGCGAACCGGAGGACTCCCCCCCGCGGCGATCCTGTACTTGCAGCGAGGCCGGGCGTTCGAGTCGCGCTGTGGGTACAAGACCACGCTGGACCGGGTGGGAGCGGCGAACCCCTGCCGACGGTGGGCTAGTGCGGTGACCGGAGAGGTTCGCCGGGGCGTGCGCATCGAGGATGATCTTGCTCCCAGAGGCACTGTCGACGGTCCACAGTGGCACCAGTAGCAAGATCACCGGGAGGAGAGTCCCCGGCGCCACACCGGCAACACTTTCGGCCAGCCCACTAGTCGTCGTAGAAGACGCGCTCCATCACCGCTCGGGCCCGGCGCGTGGCGCGCAGGTAGGTCTCCGTCAGCTGTTCGGCCGGGCCCTCCCGCACGAGCTCCGCGTTCTCCCCACCCGTGTCCCCCCTGCCAGCGTTTCCCGCGCCCTCGTCATCCGCGTCCTCGCCGTCCCCGCCGCCGGGGCAGCCCATCGCCTCCGCCAGCGCCGCCCGCACCCGCAGGTCCGAGGGCAGCGAGTCCCCGCCCCGGCCGCGCACCAGCATCACCATTCCCCGCACCCGCGAGGCCAGCTGCCAGGCCTGGCCCAGCACCTCGCCGTCCTCCTCGTCCAGGAAACCGTGCGCCACGGCCGCCTCCAGCGCCTCCAGCGTGCCGGTGGTCCGCAGGCCGGGGTACTCGTGCGCGTGGCGTAGCTGGATCAGCTGGGCCACCCACTCCACGTCTGACAGCCCGCCCCGGCCCAGCTTCGTGTGCAGCGTCGGGTCGGCGCCGCGCGGCAGCCGCTCCGCCTCCATCCGCGCCTTGAGCTTGCGGATCTCCAGCACCGCCGAGGAGTCGATCCCGCCCTCCGGGTACCGGATCGGGTCGATCAGCCTCGTGAACGCCTCCCGCAGCTGCGGATCGCCCGCGACCGGCTTGGCCCGCAGCAGCGCCTGGCTCTCCCACACCTGCGACCAGCGCCCGTAGTACGCCGCGTAGGACTCCAGCGTGCGCACCACCGGCCCGCTGCGCCCCTCCGGGCGCAGATCGGTGTCCACCTTCAGCGGCGGCTCCGCCGCGGGCATCTCCAGCAGCCGCGCCAGCTCCCGTACGACGGCCAGCGCCTGTTTGGTCGCCGCGCCCGTGTCCACGCCCGGAAGGGGGTCGTGCACGTACATCACGTCCGCGTCGCTGGCGTAGGTCAGCTCACCGCCGCCGAACCGGCCCATCGCCACCACGCACACCCGCGTGAGCGGCTCGTCCCCCGACGCCGCCACCACCCGGTTCTGCGCCAGCCGCAGCGCCGCCTCGATGGTCACCGCGGCGATGTCGGTCAGCGCCGCGCCCACGTCCTGGACCGAGGCGACCTCCAGCAGGTCGGCCGAGGCCGTGCGCAGCAGCTCGCGGCGGCGCAGCGCGCGCACCGCCGACACCGACTCCTCGGCCGTGTCGTACCGGCGCCGCGCCGCCTCCGCCTCCCCCGCCAGCACCTTCGCGTCGCGGCGCACCAGGTCGCCGTCGTCGTCGAACATCGCCACCGCCTCCGGGGCGCGCAGCAGCAGCTCCGTCACGTACCGGCTCGTCCCCAGCAGCCACGCCATCCGCTCGGCCACCCGCACGTCGTCGCGCAGCAGGCGCAGGTACCACGGCGTGGTGCCCAGGGCCTCGCTCACCTGCCGGAAGCCGAGCAGGCCCGCGTCGGGGTCGGGAGAGTCGGAGAACCAGCCCAGCATCACCGGCAGCAGCGTCCGCTGGATCGCCGCCCTGCGCGAGACCCCCGAGGTCAGCGACTCCAGGTGGCGCAGCGCACCGCCCGGGTCGACGAACCCCAGCGCCTCCAGGCGGTCCCTGGCCTGCTCCGGCGACAGGCGCGCCTCCCCGCCCGGCAGCTTGGCCACCGCGTTGAGCAGCGGGCGGTAGAACAGCTTCTCGTGCAGGCGCCGCACCTCCGACGACACCCGGCGGCGCGCGTCGGTCAGCTCCCGCACCGGGTTCGCGGTCATCCCCAGCGCCCGCCCCAGGCGGCGCAGCTGGTCGGGGGTCTCCTCGGCGGCCGGATCGGGCATCAGGTGCGTGCGCCGCAGCCGGTCCAGCTGCAACAGGTGCTCCAGCCGCCGCAGGAACCGGTAGGCCTCCGCCAGCCCCGCCGCGTCGCCGCGTCCCACGTACCCGTGCCCGGACAGCGCCTCCAGCGCCTCCAGGGTGTTGCCCGACCGCAGCCGGTCGTCGGTGCGCCCGTGCACCAGCTGGAGCAGCTGGACGGAGAACTCGATGTCGCGCAGCCCGCCCGGGCCCAGCTTGAGCTCGCGCTCCGCCTCGCCCGCCGGGATGTGCGCCACCACCCGGCGGCGCATCGCCTGCACGTCCTCCACGAAGTCCTTGCGGCCCGCCGCCTCCCACACCATGGGGGAGATGACGTCCATGTAGGCCCGGCCCAGCTCCGCGTCCCCGGCGATCGGGCGGGCCTTGAGCAACGCCTGGAACTCCCAGGTCTTGGCCCAGCGCTCGTAGTAGGCGCGGTGCCCCGACAGCGGGCGCACCAGCGGCCCGTTCCTGCCCTCGGGGCGCAGCGCCGGATCCACCTCCCACAGGGCGCCCTCGGCGTCGGTCTCGGAGGGGACGCGCATCATCGCGGTGGCCAGCCGGGTCGCCGCACGCATCGCGGCCTGGTCGTCCACCGGCCTCCCGGAACCCCCGCCCGCGTCCCCGCCCGCGTCCGGACCCCCGTTCACGACCGGCTCGGCCACGAACACCACGTCCACGTCGCTGACGTAGTTGAGCTCGCGACCGCCGCACTTTCCCATGCCGATGACCGCCAGGCGGCACAGCGCGGCGTCCTCGGGGTGTTCGGCGCGGGCCACCGCCAGCGACGCGTCCAGCAGCGACGCGGCCAGGACCGCGAGCTCCCCGGCGACCTCGTCCACCGTGCACAGCCCGGTCAGGTCGCGCCCGGCCAGGCGCAGCACCCGCCTGCGGTAGGCCACGCGCAGGACGTGCCGCAGGGCCTCCGCCGAACCGTCGCCGACCACGGCCGGATCGGCGGTCGGCGCGGGGCTGTGGGGGTCGGCGCCCACGGTGTACAACAGGCCTCGGCGCACCTCCTCCGGTTCGGGGGAGCGGGCGGCGTCGGCGCCCCGCAGCTCCCGCCAGTCGCCCGGATGGCGCACGAGGTGG
The DNA here is from genome assembly GCF_008638355.1 of Nocardiopsis deserti. Classification (NCBI taxonomy): domain Bacteria; kingdom Bacillati; phylum Actinomycetota; class Actinomycetes; order Streptosporangiales; family Nocardiopsidaceae; genus Nocardiopsis; species Nocardiopsis deserti. The sequence goes on from NZ_VWVS01000015.1 coordinate 170,501, forward strand.
TCGGCCAGGGCGGTGCTCGTGCCCAGCACCCGGCACAGCCGGGACCGCAGCTCCCGGTCCTCGCGCAGCGCGTCCAGGAACTCGGCGGGGTCGGGATCGGTCTCCAGGACCCGGATCAGCCCGAGGAGCGCCTGGTCGGGGTCGGGCGCCGCCGCGAGCGAGCCGATGACCTCGGTGTCGGCCCGGGCGTCCAGACCGGCCTCCTCCACCAGCCGCAGGGCCCGGGTGCTGTCGCTGAAACCGCGCCTGGCGAGCGCGCCTGCCGTCATGTTCGTCGTTCCGTCCCTCACCACGTGTCAACGGTAACGGTCCGGCCGGTGAGCGGGCCCGGTGCCCCGAACCGGGCCGGTCCCCGGCGCCCGCGACGAACCGTCCCGCGCACCCGGAACCGGGTCGGGGCCGGTACCCGAACGGATACCGGCCCCGATGGGGGGAGTGCGCGGTGCGCACCCTCCCGGAGCTGCTGTCTACGGCCTAGATGTCGTAGTAGAGCTCGAACTCGCGCGGGTGCGGGCGCAGGCGCAGGGAGTCGATCTCCTCGGTGCGCTTGAAGTCCACGTAGGTCTCGATGAGGTCCTTGGTGAACACGCCGCCCTCGAGCAGGAACTCGTGGTCGGCCTCCAGGGCCTCCAGGGCCTCGTCCAGCGACGCCGGGACGGTCTTGATGGCCTGGGCCTCCGCCGGGGGCAGCTCGTAGAGGTCCTTGTCCACGGGCTCCGGCGGCTCGATCTTGTTCTTGATGCCGTCGATGCCGGCCATCAGCATGGCGGAGAAGGCCAGGTACGGGTTGGCCGACGGGTCCGGCACGCGGAACTCGATGCGCTTGGCCTTGGGGTTCGAACCGGTCAGCGGCAGGCGGATGCAGGCCGAGCGGTTGCGCTGGCTGTAGACCAGGTTGATCGGGGCCTCGTAGCCGGGCACCAGGCGGTGGAAGGAGTTCACCGTCGGGTTGGTGAAGGCCAGCAGCGCCGAGGCGTGCTTGAGCAGGCCGCCGATGTAGTAGCGGGCCGTGTCCGAGAGCTGGCCGTAGCCGGACTCGTCGAAGAACAGCGGCTCGCCGTCCTTCCACAGGCTCTGGTGGCAGTGCATGCCCGAGCCGTTGTCGCCGAAGAGCGGCTTGGGCATGAAGGTGGCCGTCTTGCCCGCCGCGTTGGCGACGTTCTTGACGATGTACTTGTACAGCTGCACCTTGTCGGCCTGCTCGAGCAGGGTGCCGAACCTGATGCCGATCTCGGCCTGGCCGGCGGTGCCGACCTCGTGGTGCTGGAGCTCGACCTCGATGCCCGAGTCGATCAGCTGCCGCACCATGTCCGAGCGCAGGTCGCTGTAGTGGTCGACCGGCTCGACGGGGAAGTAGCCGCCCTTGTAACGGGGACGGTAGCCGCGGTTGCCGCCCTCGATGGCCGAGCCGGTGTTCCAGGCGCCCTCGATCGAGTCGATCTCGTAGTAGCCGGTGTTGGACCGGGTCTCGAACTTGACGTCGTCGAAGATGTAGAACTCGGCCTCGGGGCCGAAGAAGGCGGTGTCGGCGACGCCGGAGCCGCGCAGGTAGGCCTCGGCCTTGCGGGCGACGTTGCGCGGGTCGCGGCTGTAGGACTCCAGGGTCAGCGGGTCGTGGACGAAGAACGTCATGTTCAGCGTCTTGTGCTTGCGGAACGGGTCCAGCACGCCGGTGCCCAGGTCCGGCAGCAGCAGCATGTCGGACTCGTGGATGGCCTGGAAGCCGCGGATCGACGAGCCGTCGAACATCTGGCCATCGGTGAACGTCGACTCGTCGACGTTCTCGGTCGGGAGGGTAACGTGGTTCACGCCTCCGAAAAGGTCCGTGAATCGGACGTCGAGGAACTTGACGTCCTCGTCCCGGATAAAGGCGAGCACCTCGTCGACGCTGCTGAACAAAACGAACCTCCGTGCAGGTGGCTGAGACGGTGGACCGGGGCCCGCCCCATCGCGGACACGTCGGATCGCGTGCCGTCTCCCGGCTTCGTCCTCGAAGCTAGGAGTGGGTGGTTTCCACGCCATGTCTCGATTGTTTCCTGTATGTTACGGACCCGGTTGTTGTCGCAGACCACCGGGTCTGACCCGGTGATTCCGCCCTGTAGGGGTCGAAAAGGGACACCTGGCGGCACCGGTTGTGGTCCCCGCCACGCTCCCTGGTGTGACCTCCGCCATGTTCACCCGCGGAGGGGCTCGCCATCGCTCCGGCGCCCCGGGTACGGGCCCTTCCGCACGGTGGATACCGTGGAAGCCATGAGCGACGAGAGCCGGGGCCCCGCCACCGCGGCGGCCGGGGACGACTTCCAGTACCGGGGCAACCGGCTCGGCCTGCCCGAGAGCGGCCCGGGTTCGGTGCCCGGCGTGATGCGCCGCCTGGTGGGGCTCCTCCTGGACTGGGCGCTGTCCCTCGCGCTCGCCTGGGGGGCCTACGGCGTCGGGCTGGTCGGCGCGGACGCCGCCAGCCAGGCGGAGGCGGCCCCGGTGGTCAGCAACACCGCTCTGGTCGTCTTCGCGGTCATGAACATCCTCCTGCTCACGCTCTTCGGCACCACCGTCGGCCGCCGCCTGGTCGGCGTCGGCATCACCGCCACCGGCGAGCGCTCCTGGCCCTGGTTCGTGTCCATGACGGTGCGCACCCTCCTGCTGTGCCTGGTGATCCCCGCCGTCATCTACGACCGCGACACCCGCGGGCTGCACGACCGGGCCGCCGGGACGGTGGCCACCCGCTACTGAGGCCTCACCGGGGGTTCCCCGGAGTGGGAGGACCCGGTGCGCGGGTGGGCGCGGTCCCTCCGAGCTGCTGTTAACATCCGTTCATTACTTGGCCCGGGAACGGACCGAAATCCTGCGCGCCCATCCCCGCCACACGGGGGCTGCTGTCCCCCGCGCGGGAACGGAACCCGAGCCCCGCGCGGGGACCCGGTCTCCGCCGCGGAGCCCCGTTCCCACCGGTGCGTCCCGTCCCCGCACGGGAACCCGGCCCCGCCTCCCACGCACGCCGCCGCACCCGAAGGTTCGCATGGCTGGAAAACGCTCCGCCCCTCGCCCCAAGCCGTCCGCTCCGCACGCCATGCGCATGTCCGCGGGGCAGTGGGTCGCCTGCGTGGCCACCGCCCTGGCCATCATCGCCAGCCTCGGCGGCTACGGCTGGTACCAGGGCATCGTCGGCAACATCACCACCGCGCAGGTGGACACCGACGCCTGGGACCGGCCCACCAGCGTCGAGGGCGTGATGAACCTGCTCATCATCGGCTCCGACGTCCGGTCGGGGGACAACGCGAACTACGGCGAGGCCGAGGGCGAGCGCCCCGACACCATGCTCATCGCGAGCATCAACGTGGACAACGGCGCGGCCACGCTGGTCAACCTGCCCCGCGACCTGGTCGTGGACCTGCCCGGCTGCGACGCAGTGGAGGGCTACGAGGGGATGAACCCGCACAGCGGCATGATCAACTCGGCGATGACCTTCGGCGGAGTCGGTTGCCAGTGGCAGACCGTGGAGGAGGTCACCGACGTGCACCTGGACCACTTCGTCATGATGGACTTCACCGGGTTCAAGGACATGGTGGACGCCATCGGCGGCGTGGAGATGTGCATCCCCGCGCCGGTGGAGGACCCCAAGGCGCACCTGACGCTGGACGCCGGGAGGCAGACCCTCAGCGGCGAGGAGTCGCTGGGCTACGTGCGCTCCCGCTACGGACAGGGCGACGGCAGCGACCTGTCCCGGATCGACCGCCAGCAGGAGTTCATGGGCGCCATGCTGCGCCAGGTGCTCAGCAGCGAGGTCATGACCAGCCCGGTGACCATCACCAACTTCCTCAGCGCCGTCACCGACTCGGTGACCACCGACGAGGAGCTGACCGTCGAGACGATGACCGACATCGCCATCTCCATGCGCGAGGTCGACCTGGAGCGCATCCAGTTCGTCACCGTGCCCAACGGCCAGCACCCCGCCGACCCCAACCGGCTGGCCATGAGCCAGCCCGCCGCCTCCGAGTTGTTCGCGGCGATCAACTCCGGCGCCTACCTGGAGGACGAGGAGCCGGAGGAGGAGGGAGAGGAGCCGGAGGAGGACTCCGGCGGCGCCCCCGCCCCCGCCGACATCTCCGTGCAGGTCCTCAACAACACCGGTGTCACCGGCCTGGCAGCCGAGGTCCAGGGCGTCCTGGTGGGGGAGGGGTACGACGTCACCGGTGTCGGCGAACCAGTGGTGCGCTTCCCCGAACTGACCACCGTCTACTACGCTCCGGGTGAGGCGGCCGCCGCCGAACTGCTGGCGGGTTCGCTGGAGAGCGCGACCACCGAGGAGGTCGCCGACCTCCCACAGACCCTGGAACTGGTCATCGGCCAGGACTGGAACGGCTTCGCCGACGGAGGCGGCTCGTCCGGGCCCGAGGTCTCCATCACCGAGGACCTGGGCGGCACCACCGCGGCGGGGGCGCAGGAGAGCGCCTGCTGAGGGCCGGTGGCCGGGACCCGGTCGTCGGTTCCGATCTGACACGGTACGTGCCCGTCCGGTACCATCCGGCCGTTACGTCCGTGTCGTCGCTCGCGCAGTGCGCCGTCCCTCCGCCGACCGGACCAGCCCTTGTCCCATACCGAATCGCAGGTGCCCTTTGGCTCCCAGAAACGCGTCCTCAGCCCTGGCGGGGAAGATGAGTCTCGGTCAGTGGGTGGCGTGCGGGGCGACCGGTCTGCTCATCGCGGCCAGTCTCACCGTGTACGCGGGCTACCGCGACGTCCTCAGCATCGACACAGAGGAAGTCAACACCGACGCCTGGGGCGACCGTCCCGCCCAGGCGGAGGGCATCCACAACATCCTGCTGCTCGCCACCGACGAGCGCGCGGGGGAGAACGCCGAGTACAACGTGGCCAACGGCATCCGCCCCGACGTGCTCGTCGTGGTGAGCATCGACGTGGACCAGGGCGGGGTGACCATGGTCAACATGCCCCGCGACCTGCTGGTGTCGATGCCCGACTGCCCGGCCAACGGCGAGGACCCCGGTGTGGCGGCGGGCACGGTGGACCAGCTCAACCACGCCATGACCTACGGCGGGCTGGACTGCCAGGGCAACACGGTGGAGACGATCACCGACATCCACCTCGACCACATGGTGATGGTCGACTTCGCGGGCTTCCAGGACATCGTGCAGTCCATCGGCGGCGTGGAGATGTGCGTCCCCGAGCCGATCGACGACCCCAAGGCGCACCTGACGCTGGACGCCGGGATGCAGACCCTCAACGGCGAGCAGGCGCTGGGCCTGGCCCGCTCCCGGGCCAGCACGGAGCTGGGCAGCGACCTCAACCGGATCGAGAACCAGCAGCGGATGATGGGCGCCATCCTGCGCAAGGTCACCAGCGGCCAGATCATGTCCAGCCCCACCACGCTCTACGACTTCATGGGCTCGGTCACCGACAACCTGGTGACCGACGACGGGTTCACCGTGGACAAGATGACCGAGCTGGCCATCGCGATGCGCGAGGTCGACCTGGGCCGGATGCGGATGGTCACCGCACCGGTCCTCGACGCCCCGACCAACAAGGACAAGCTGGTGCTCAACGAGGGCCCCGCCCAGGAGCTGTTCTCCGCGATCGCCGCGGGGGAGGCCCTGCCCGAGGAGGAAGAGGGCGGCGACGGCGGCGGCGAGGGGGCGGAGGAGGCCGCGGAGCCCGCCGTCGAACCCGCGGACGTGTCCGTGCGGGTGCTCAACGGCACGGGCATCACCGGTCTGGCGAGCCAGGTCGGGACGCTGCTCACCGATCAGGGGTTCAACGTCACCGAGGAGGGCGACCCGGTCGAGCGGGTCCCCGAGGCCAGCACGATCTACCACGCCCCCGAACAGCGCGCGCAGGCCGAGGAACTGGCCTCGGCGCTCAGCGTCGCCCAGCTGGAGGAGGTCCCCGGCTTCGGCGAGGAGCTGGAGCTGGTGATGATCGCCCAGGACTGGGACGGCCTGGCCACGAGCGGAGGGGGCTCCGGCGGCGAGGGCGACGCCCTGGCCGGTCTGGACGCCAGCACGGCCGCCGAGGACGAGGTCAGCTGCGAGTAGCAGGGTCTCTCCGGGGGTGCTGGGATCCCCCGGGGGGCTTAGGGCATCCCAGAGGGCTCCAGGGTCCCGCGGGCGTCGCGCAGACGCCCGCGGGGCCCTTCGCCTTGCGGGCGGTCTTCGTGGCTCCCACGGGACCCACACGTCTTTGGCGGGCTGGCCGGGACCGCTACCGGTGTGTTCGGAGGGGCTCAACTCCCGGCGGAAGGAAGGAGCCGGTGAACCCAGGAGCCGCAACTCCCGTAGCCGGGAGCCAACCTCACGCCACCCGCAGGCCCTCAGCGCCGCGGAGCACCCGTCCGTCCCACCGCGTGCACGCCGCTGGCCTGCCACACCGCGTGCACGCCGCTGGCCCGCCCGCCATCTGGCGCCGCGCGGCGCTCCTCCCCGCAGGACTCCTCACCGCCGCTCCGGAACACCAGAGTTCTCGTGGCGCCCCTCACCGCGATCCCGGAGCGCCGGGCCCCGCACCGGGGCGCTGAGGCCCCCGCACGGGGATCGCGGCACGAGGGGCACCGGACGGACCCGGGCACACGCGAGGGGCCGCCGCACCACTCGGTGCGACGGCCCCTCGTTCGGCTGCTGGGTCCGGCCGCGGACCCGGTGGGTCAGCCGCCCATCTGGCCGCGCATGCCCCTGGGCATCTTGGCGTTCTTGGGCATCGGCCCCTTGGGCATCTGCATCTTGGCGGGCAGCGCCTTGAGCCGGTAGTTCAGCTCGGCGGTCCCGGCCTTGTCCAGGTTGCGGGGCAGCCTGACCAGCGTGCGCTGGAGCTTGGAGACCGGCACCTGGTCCTCGCCGTTGCCCACCTTGAAGTCGTAGATGGGCGTGTCGTAGGCGACGCGGGCCACGCGCTTCTTCTCACCGGCGATCAGCGGCTTGAGGCGGCCGGGGTCGCCCTCGCCGACCAGGATCACGCCGGGGCGCCCCACCACGCGGTGCACGACGTCCATCTGCTTGTTGGCCGCCACACCCGGCTCGACCACCCAGTTGCCGCGCATGTTGTCCAGGATCGCCATACCCGCGCCCAGGCGTCCGTCCAGCATCTTGTACTGCACGCGCTGCGCGGAGCGGGTGAAGATGATGAAGCCCACCAGGAAGGCGACCGGCAGACCTGTCAGCGGCCACAGGATCCACGACCCGGTCCAGATGCCGATGCCGATGAACACCGCGAGGATGACCAACGCCGCCGTGACCGCGAGCGGGATACTGCGCGGGCTCTGCTGGTGGACGACCTTGGCGACCATGCCGATCTGCTTGAGACGGCCCGGCTGCTTCTCGGCGCCGTCCTTGCCTTGGGCCGTGTTCTGTGAACCCTTGGGCTTTTTCGCCATCGTGCTCTCAGGCAGCTCACGCCGACGCCGGATCGGCGGGGAAGGAGATCCCTGGGCTGCCTTGCCTCCTCTTCGCGGTCGTCCTGGGTGCGGCGCCTCGCGGCGCCACCGACGGGCGCCTGCCCTCATCAGGATATGTGCGGGTGCCCTCAGGTGAGGAACGGTGGCCAGCGGGCCACCGTTCCAGCTTGGTCACGACTCGTACGGAAAATCCGTTACGCGTTGTTCGCCAGGGCGGCGTTCTCGGCGTCCCGCTTCTCCCGGGCCTGCTTGTACAGACGGCCAGCCCGGTAGGAGGAGCGCACCAGCGGCCCGGACATGACACCGGCGAAGCCGATCTCCTCGGCCTCCTGGCCCAGCTCCACGAACTCCTCCGGCTTGACCCACCGGTCGATCGGGTGGTGCAGCTTGGAGGGGCGCAGGTACTGGGTGATGGTCAGCAGGTCGCACCCGGCCTTGTGCAGGTCGCGCATCGCCTCGCTGATCTCCTCACGGGTCTCGCCCATGCCCAGGATCAGGTTCGACTTGGTGACCAGGTTGTCCGCGCGCGCCTCGGTGATGACCCTGAGGGAGCGCTCGTAGCGGAAGCCCGGACGGATGCGCTTGAAGATCCGCGGCACCGTCTCGACGTTGTGCGCCAGCACCTCCGGACGCGAGCCGAACACCTCGGCCAGCTGGTCGGGGTCGGCGTTGAAGTCGGGGATGAGCAGCTCCACGCCCGTGCCCGGGTTGAGCTCGTGGATCTTGCGGACGGTCTCGGCGTACAGCCAGGCGCCGCCGTCCTCCAGGTCGTCACGGGCCACACCGGTGATGGTGGCGTAGCGCAGGTCCATGGTCTTCACGGAGTTGGCGACCTTGGTCGGCTCCATGCGGTCCAGGGCGCTGGGCTTGCCGGTGGCGATGTTGCAGAAGTCGCAGCGCCGCGTGCACTGGTCGCCGCCGATGAGGAAGGTGGCCTCGCGGTCCTCCCAGCACTCGTAGATGTTGGGGCACCCGGCCTCCTGGCAGACCGTGTGCAGGCCCTCGCTCTTGACCAGGGACAGGAGCTCGGTGTACTCGGGCCCCATGTGCGCCTTGATCTTGATCCACGGCGGCTTCTTCTCGATGGGGGTCTCGCTGTTGCGCGCCTCCACGCGCAGCAGCCTGCGGCCCTCAGGAGCGATGGTCAACGTGAACCCGTTCCCTTCTGTGCCCCGTGCCGGGGACCCTTCCCCTCGTGGGGGCTCGGCGTCCCCGCGGGGACTGGCTCATGGTGTGGTGTGTCATCCACGCGCGGTGGCGCCGGAGAGCAGGTCCGCGCCGTCGGTGTGGCGGTACTCCCGCGTGCCGAGGAGATCCGCCAGGTGGCGTTCCATCCGGGGCCGCGCGTCGGCCACGGCCACGTCGCGCCCCAGTTCGGCGGAGAGCGAGGTGACTCCGGCGTCGGTGATCCCGCACGGGATGATCCGGTCGTACCACGACATGTCATTGTTGCAGTTCAACGCGAGCCCGTGCATCCCGACCCCGCGGGCGATCCGGCAGCCGATGGCGGCCACCTTGCGTTCGATGAGGCCGCGCTCGGGGTCGGCCTCCAGCCACACCCCGGTGCGTCCCTCCACCCGAGTGCCGGTCAGGCCGTACTCCGCGACGGTGCGGATGATGGCCTCTTCCAGCATCCGGACGTAGGCGATCACGTCGATGGGGTCCGGCAGCCGGACGATGGGGTACACCGTCAGCTGGCCCGGGCCGTGCCAGGTGATCTTGCCGCCCCGGTCGATGTCCACCACGGGCGCCCCGGGGTCGGTGATGGGACGATCCCACCTCCCGGTGCGCTTTCCCGCGGTGTACACGGGCTCGTGTTCCAGCAACAGGACGGTGTCGGGCACCTCATCGGCGACGCGGCGCTCGTGGAGCCGCTTCTGGAGATCCCAGCCCTGGTGGTACGGGACGGGAGTGTCGCCCAGCCATGCGTAAACGAGATCACTCACACATCCAACCTTACGCCCCGGTGGACTGTGCGGGTCTGCCCAGGATGTCGGATAGCGCACGGTCCACGGTGGGCAGCGCGAAGGAATAACCGGCCCCGGTGAGGCGTTCGGGCTCGGCCCTGAGGTCGATCAGCGCGGTCTCCTCGGCGAAGTCCCCCAGCACCGCGCGCATCGCCACCGCCGGGACCGCCAGGGCGGTGGGGCGCCGCAGGGCGCGGCCCAGCGCCCTGGTGAACTCGGCGTTGGTCACCGGCTCGGGCGCGCACATGTTCACCGAGCCGGTGACCTCGGGGTGCTCCAGCAGGAAGCGCACGGCCCCGATCTGGTCGCGCATGGCGATCCAGCTCATGTACTGGCGCCCCGACCCCAGGCGCCCGCCCAGCCCCGCCCGGTACAGCGGCAGCAGCGTGCCCAGCATGCCGCCCGAGCGGTCGAGCACCACCGAGGTGCGCATGTGCGCCACCGACAGGCCCGCCTCCTCGGCCGGGGCGGTGGCCTCCTCCCAGTCCCGGCAGACCCCGGCCAGGAAACCGGTGCCCGGCGGGGAGCCCTCGGTGGCCGCCTCGCCGCCGGTGTCGCCGTAGAAGTGCATCCCCGACGCGCTCAGCAGGCGCGGGGGAGGCGAGGACATGCCCGCCAGGGCCTGGCACAGGGTGCGGGTGCCGCGCACGCGGCTGCGCCGGATGAGGGTGCGCCGGTGCCGCGTCCACAGGGCCGGGCCGACCGGCGCCCCGGCCAGGTGCACCACGGCGTCGGCCTCGTGCAGGGCCACGGTGTCCACCCGGCCCTGTTCGGGGCGCCACTCCGCCTCCTCCACGTCCGGGTGGTGCCGTCCCCGCGGCAGGTGGCGCACCATGCGCACCACCGTGTGCCCGTCGCCGAGCAGGGACGCCTCCAGCGCCCTGCCGATGAGTCCCGTCGCCCCCGTGATAGCCACTCGCATGGTCCTGGGTCTACCCGAAGGAGGGCGATAGTCGCACGGGAAGACACACCAAAGGGACGACCGAGGACACCCGCCCGGTTTTTCTTCGGCTTTTTCCTCGAAAGAGCTGCGCGAGGGGCCCTCGGTCTTCTACTTTGAACGTGGGACAGGAACTCCGCGTCAGCGCGGAGCTACTGTGGGCGACGCGCTGTCGGGCTGACTGCCGCGTCCCCGACCACAGACCTTTGATGATGGGGATCATCAGGGGATGGTGATTGGTGGGGTAGAAAACGGGGCGGCGCCGAGAGGCGCCGCCCCGTCCACGTGTGTGGCCCCTGCCAGGCCGGGGGTTCCCGGCCGGTCAGCTCCCTAACCGGGGTAGGGGCGCCGCTCCCGGGCCTCGCGCAGGGCCAGCGCCCACCACGCCAGCTGGCGCAGCATCCGCTCCACGGCGGCCTCCGCGGACGACATGTCCACCACCGGGGCCCCGTCCGGACCGAACATCGTCTGCGCGTTGTGCAGGCTGACCGTGTCGCGGATCGTGGCGGTGTGCAGCTCCGAGAAGACCGACCGCAGCTGCTCGATCGCCCGCAGGCCGCCGGACATCCCGCCGTAGGAGACGAAGCCGACCGCCTTGCCGAACCACTCCCGGCGCGCGGCGTCGATGGCGCTCTTCAGCTCGCCCGGGTAGCCGTGGTTGTACTCCGGGGTCAGCACGACGTACCCGTCGGCCGCCTCCACCGTGCGGGCGGACTCCAGGGCCATCGGGCCGCCGTGGCCGTCCTGGGGGCTGATGTCCTCCACGTCGAGGAAGTCGAACGACACGGAGGGGTCCGGGTACTTCCCGGCCCGGTCCACGAACCAGCGGGAGACGGCGGGTCCGGTGCGGCCCCGGCGGTTTCCGCCGAGGATGACCGCGATCCGAAGGTTGTCCATGTGGGTCCTTGCTTCTCTGTGCCGTCTCGGCCCACACGTGGGCGGGCACGTCAGGCGGGCACGCGCGGACCGGCTCGGCCCTGGTGGCCGGAGCCGCGCGGCGCACCGTCGGTTCTTCGGGAACAGGCCAACGCTAGGACCTCAACAGGTCTTGAGGTCAAATCGGACAGCAGATTCCCCAATAAAGGACGAGCCGGGCCGGGTGCCGTCGCGCGGCACCCGGCCCGGCGGGTGGTGTGGGAGGGCCTTCGCGGCCCGGGCCTACAGGCCCAGGTCGTCCTCGAAGGCACCCTCCTCCAGGCGCGCCTTCACGCTCTGGAGGAAGCGCCCGGCGTCGGCGCTGTCGATCAGACGGTGGTCGTGGGCCAGCGACAGGTACACCATCGAGCGGACCGCGATCACCTCGTCTCCCATGGCGGTGTCCTCGACCACGACGGGGCGCTTGACGACCGCGCCGGTGCCCAGGATGGCCACCTGAGGCTGGTTGATGATCGGCGTGCCGAACAGCGCGCCGGTGCAGCCGGTCTCGGCGATGGTGAACGTGCCGCCGCCCAGCTCGTCCGGGCCCAGCTGGCCGGTGTGGGCGCGCTCGGTCAGGTCCTTGAGCTTGCGCGCCAGCTCACCCAGGCCCAGCTTGCCCGCGTCCTTGACCACGGGGGCCAGCAGACCGCGCTCGGTGTCCACCGAGACGCCGAGGTTCTCCACGTCGTGGTAGGTCACCTCCTGCTTGTCGCTGTCGACCACCGCGTTGAGCTTGGGGTGGGAGCGCAGGGCCTCCACCGCGGCCAGCGCGAAGAACGGGAAGAAGTCCAGCCGCACGTCCTCGCGCTCGGCGAAGCGCTCGGCGGAGTGCTCGCGCAGGCGGGCGATCTTGGTGACGTCCACCTCGATGACCTGCGTGGTCGTGGCCGAGACGTGCAGCGACTCCACCATGCGGTCCGCGATGGACAGGCGCAGGCGGGTGAGCTTCTCGGTGCGGCCGCGCAGGGAGGTGTCGGTGGCCTCCTTGCGCGGGGCCGAGGAGGGCTCGGGGGCGGCGGCGCGCGCGGCGTCGGCCTTCTGCTCCTCGGCGGCCTTGAGCACGTCCTGCTTGCGGACGCGGCCGCCCACACCTGTGCCCTTGACGCGGCTGAGGTTCACGCCGTGCTCGGAGGCGAGCTTGCGCACCAGCGGGGTCACGTACGCCTCGGTCCCGGCGTCGGTGCCCGAGGCGCGGCCGGTGCCGCTGAGGGTGCCGATGTCCACGGACGGGCTCTCGCCGTCCTGGTCCCTGTCCGCGGCGGGCGCGGGCCCGGCCTTCGGCTCCGGGGCGGGCTCGGCCTTCGGCTCGGACTCGGGCTCGGCGGGCTTCGACTCCGCCTTGGGCGCGGCCTTGGGCTCGGCCTCGGCCGGGGCGGCGCCCTCGGAGACGGCCGGGGGCTCGTCCCCGGTGCCGCCGATGACGGCGATCTCCGCGCCGATCTCCACGGTCTCGTCCTCGTCGACGAGGATCTTGGTGAGTACGCCCGCGACGGGTGACGGAATCTCGGTGTCCACCTTGTCGGTGGAGACCTCGAGGAGCGGCTCGTCCACCTCGACGGTGTCGCCGACGTTCTTCAGCCACTGGGTGACGGTGCCCTCGGTGACGCTCTCACCCAGGGCGGGCATGGTGACCGACGTGGTCGGGCCCTCGTCGGAGGACGAGGCCTGAGCGTCGGACCCGGCCTTCGGCTCCGGGGCGGGCTCCGGCTCCGGCTCGGGCTCCTCGGCGGCCTCCTCCTCGGGCTTCTTGGTCTCCTCGGGCTCCTCCGCGGACTCCTCGGCGGCGGGCTCGGCACCGTCCTCGTCGGCGCTCTCGCCCTCACCGCCGATGACGGCGATCTCCGCGCCGATCTCCACGGTCTCGTCCTCGTCGACGAGGATCTTGGTGAGTACGCCCGCGACGGGTGACGGAATCTCGGTGTCCACCTTGTCGGTGGAGACCTCAAGGAGCGGCTCGTCCACCTCGACGGTGTCGCCCACGTTCTTCAGCCACTGGGTGACGGTGCCCTCGGTGACGCTCTCACCCAGGGCGGGCATGGAAACGGAAGTCGGCATGGGTTTCCTCGTTGGATCTGGGCGCGGTCTCTGCCCAACCCCTTGATGGGCAGCGCGGATGTGTGCGGGGGCGGGCCCTTGCGGCCCGCCCCCGGTGGTGCGGTCAGTCGTGGACGTGCAGCGGCTTGCCCGCCAGCGCGAGGTGCGCCTCGCCCAGCGCCTCGGACTGGCTCGGGTGCGGGTGGATCAGCTGGGCCACCTCGGAGGGCAGCGCCTCCCAGTTGTAGATCAGCTGTCCCTCGGCGATCAGCTCGCCGACGCGGCTGCCGACCATGTGGACGCCCAGTACCCGGCCGTCCTTCTCGGCGATGACCTTCACCGCGCCCTGGGTCTGCAGGATCTGGCTCTTGCCGTTGCCCGCGAGGCTGTAGTTCATCTCCACGACGTCGTGTCCGCGCTCCTTGGCGACCTTGGTGGTCAGGCCCACGGACGCGACCTCGGGCTCGCAGTAGGTGACGCGGGGAACGCCGTCGTAGTCGATCGCGGGCGGGTTCTGCCCGGCGATGTGCTCGGCGACGAAGATGCCCTCGGCGAAGCCGACGTGGGCGAGCTGGAGGGTGGGGATGAGGTCGCCCACGGCGTAGACGTTGCCCACGCCGGTGTGCAGGTTCTCGTCCACCTGGACGAAACCGCGGTCCAGGGTGACGCCCTGCTCCTCGTAGCCCAGGCCCTCCGAGACCGGCCCGCGGCCGATGGCCACCAGCAGGACCTCCGCCTCCAGGGTCTTGCCGCCCTTGAGGGTGACGGTCACGCCGGAGTCGGTGGTCTTGACCGACTCGAACGGGGTGCCCAGCTCGTACTTGATCTTGCGCTTGCGGAAGGCGCGCTCCAGCAGCTTGGAGCTGGACTCCTCCTCCACCGGCACCAGGTGCGGCAGGGCCTCGACGATGGTGACGTCGGCACCGTAGGAGCGCCACACGCTGGCGAACTCCACGCCGATCACGCCGCCGCCCAGGACGATGACCGACTCCGGCACGCGGTCCAGGTCGAGGGCCTGGTCGCTGGTCATGACCTTCTCGCCGTCGATGTCCAGCCCCAGGGTCTTGGGCTGGGAACCGGTGGCCAGGAGGACGTTGCGGCCCTTGTAGACCGTGCCGTCGACGGTGACCTCGTCCTTGCCGGTGAGCTTGCCCTCACCCGCGACGACGGTGATCTTGCGCGACTTGACCAGGCCGGTCAGGCCCTTGAACAGGCCGCCGATCACCTTGTCCTTGTAGCTGTGCACGGCCTCGATGTCGATGCCCTCGAACGTGGCCTTGACCCCGAAGTTCTCGCTCTCCTTGGCGGAGTCGGCGACCTCGGCCGAGTGCAGCAGGGCCTTGGTGGGGATGCAGCCGCGGTGCAGGCAGGTGCCGCCGAGCTTGTCTTTCTCGATCAGGACGACGCTCATGTCCAGCTCCGCGGCGCGCAGTGCCGCCGCGTAGCCGCCGCTGCCGCCGCCAAGGACGACGAGGTCGAAGGTGCCGCCGCTCTCACTCACGGGAACGAACTCCTTGTTGTGGCTGGTGATGGGTGGTGGGCCGCGGCCGGGCCCCGCGCGGGCGGAGGGAGGGTGTGCGCGGCCGCGGTGGCCGGGAGGGGCGGCGCTCCGGCTCGGGGAGGGCCGCCCCCTGGGCGGGTGCTACCCGGCGTACTCCTCGGCGATGCGGACCAGGGTGCGCGTGCCCGCGCCGGTGCCGCCCTTCGGGGTGTAGCCGTGCGGACCGCCCTGGTTGAAGGACGGGCCGGCGATGTCGAGGTGCGCCCACGTGACGCCCTCCTCGATGAACTCCCTGAGGAAGACGCCCGCGGAGAGCATGCCGCCCCAGCGCTCGCCCGCCACGTTGGCGATGTCGGCGACCGCGGAGTCCAGGCCCGCGCGCAGCTCCTCGGGCAGGGGCATCGGCCAGGAGGCCTCGCCCGCCTCGGCGGCCGCGGCGACGATCCGGTCGCGCGCCTCGTCGTCGTTGGACATGACCGCGAACACCCGGGTGCCGAGCGCGACCAGCTGGGCGCCGGTCAGGGTGGCGATGTCCACGACCAGGTCGGGCTCGTCCTCCTGCGCCCGCACGAGGGCGTCGGCCATGACCAGGCGGCCCTCGGCGTCGGTGTTGAGCACCTCGACGGTCTTGCCGCCGTAGATGGTCAGCACGTCGGAGGGGCGCTGGGCGGTGCCGCTGGGCATGTTCTCGGCCACGGCCAGGTAGCCGACGACGTTGACCCGCAGGTTCAGGGCGGCGATGGCGCGCATGGCGGCGAGCACGGAGGCGGCGCCCGCCATGTCGGACTTCATCCAGTCCATCGAGCCCGCGGGCTTGAGGGACAGGCCGCCGGAGTCGAACGTGATGCCCTTGCCGACGAAGGCGACGGTCCTGGTGGCCTCGGGGTGGCTGTGGGCCAGGCGGACCAGGCGGGGCGGGTTGGCCGACCCCTGGCCGACGCCGGTCAGGCCGCCGTAGCCGCCCTCGGACAGGGCGGCCTCGTCCAGGACCTCGACGCGCAGGCCGGACTGCTGGGCGATCTCCTGGGCGGCGGCGGCCAGGTCCTCGGGGACCAGGTCGGCCGGTGCGGTGTTGACCAGGTCGCGGGTGAGGTTGACGGCCTCGGCCAGGACGGCGGCGCGCTCGGCGGCGTCCGCGGCGTCCGCGGCGGAGCTGGTCAGGACCAGCTCGGCGGCGGGCTTGTCCTTGGCGCCGGTGCGGTACCGGTCGAAGCCGTAGACACCGAGACGGGCTCCGAGGGCGACGGCGCCGGCCTCGGCTGCGGTCCCGGCGGGCAGGGCCAGGACGACGCGGCCCGCGCCCTCGGGACGCGAGGCCAGCGAGCGCAGCGCGGCACCGGCGGCACGGGACAGGACGTCGGGGTCGACGGGGCCCTCGGCGGGCGCCGGGCCGAGACCGACCGCGACGACGACCGGGGCCTTGACGGCTCCGAGGGAGGCAAGGGTGTGCACCTCCTCGGGGGCGCCGCTCGCTCCCAGGAGCGACAGGGTCTGGGCGAGGCCGCCGGAGAAGGCGGCATCGACGTCATGAGTGCCCGACGCGGGCTCCGGAGCGTCGCCTCCGGAGTGGTAACCGACGACAACCGCGTCGGCGTCGAGCGAACTGGGGGACTCCGTATTTACTGACAACGACGTGCTCACGTCCCCGATGCTAGTCGCCTCGCGCGCCCGGCGGGGACGCGGCGCCCCGGGTCCGCAGGGGCCCTGACGCGGCGCTGCGGGGGGACGCGGGATCCGGGGGTGTGCGGGGTCGACTCCGGTCCGCGCGCGCGGCGAGGGTGCCTCTGGCCGCCGGTGAAGGGTGTTGTGGGCCGCCTCCGGGGCGGACTCCGCCTTCCCGCGCGGGAGAACCGTGAAACCTGTGTGAAAAAATGTGATGATCGCGACATCGGGAACCCCCGGTCGGGTTACCGGACGGTAGGAAACCGCCTGGTGGGGCGCCTCGCGGCCCGCGGACCGGGGCCGTGAATCCCCGTGCCGCTCCTCACAGCCGGGCCGCGGCCGCCGCGGCCACCACCAGCGCCGTCGTCACCGCCGTCTCCGCCAGCGCGCCCAGTACGTCGCCCGTGACACCGCCCAGCCGCCGCACCGCCCGGCGCAGCACGAGGCCCGCCGCGAGCAGGCCCGCCGCCGCGGCGAGCACGCAGGCCAGCGCGAACCCCGGCGCGTACGCCCAGCCCGCCAGGCACACCAGCAGAACGGGAGCGGTGGCCAGCAGCGCGCCCGGAAGGCGCACGGTCCCCGCCACGAACGCGCCCAGGCCCTCGGGCCGTGCCGAGGGCACGCGCGGGGTGCACGCCAGGGTCACCGCCAGCCGCCCCGCGGCCCCGGCCGCCGCCGCGCCCGCCAGCGCCGCCTCCGCCGAGATCTGCGCCAGCTGGCCCAGGGCCAGGGCCTGCGCGGCGAGCACGACCACCAGGGTGACCACGCCGAACGGACCGATGTCGGACCGCCGCATCACCTCCAGGGCGCCCTCGGCCGGACGCGCGCTGCCCAGCCCGTCGGCCAGGTCGGCCAGGCCGTCCAGGTGCAGCCCCCGCGTCAGCAGCGCCCCCAGCCCGACGGCGAGCACCGCCGCCAGCGAGGCGGACAGGCCGGCCGCCGTCCCGAGCACGGCCGCGGCGCCGGTGAGGCCGCCCAGGAGCGCGCCCAGCACCGGCGCCCACACCATCGCCCACCCGGCCACGCGGCGGTCCAGCCGCCCCGCGCGCACCGGGAACACGGTGAACGTCCCCAGCGCCATCCGGGCCCCCGCGACCGCGTCGGCGGCGCGGGAGGGGTCGGGGGAGGAACAGCCCGGCGCGGAGCCGCCCGGGGGAGGAGCGTCCGCCGGGGAGCCGTCCGGGGAAGGACCGCCCGACGGCGAGCCGTTCGGGGGAGGCTCCTCCGAGGAAGGACCTTCCGGAGGGGGACCGGCGGCACCGCTCACGAGAGCTCCAGGACGCGGCCCGCGGTCACCAGCACCACGTCCTCGGACTCGGCGCCGATCCACTGGTTCAACCGGCCCAGGTGGTCGCGGAACAGTCCCCCCGCGCGGGTCGCGGGCACCACGCCCGACCCCACCTCGTTGGTGACCGCCACGACGTAGGCCTGGGTGGAACGCCAGGCCTCCAGCAGTCCGTGGACCGCCACCTCCACCTCGTCCTCCGCGTCGGGGGGAGGGCTCTCCTCCCACAGCCCGGCCTCACCCATCACCCAGGTCAGCCAGGTGCCCAGGCAGTCCACCAGGACCGCGCCCCGGGCGCCCTTGAGCAGCGCGGCCAGGTCGGTGGTCTGCTCGGTGCGCCACCACCAGGGGCGGCGCCGCACGTGCCGGGCCACCCGGTCGGCCCAGTCCGGGTCCGCGACCGGGTCGGGTACCGGGCCGGTCGCCGCGTACAGCACCTTCGGCTCCGACATCAGGCGCAGCTCCGCCTCGGTGGACTTGCCCGAGCGCGCGCCCCCGGTCACCAGGGTCCGGTGCGGCCCGCGCGGCCGCGACTCCGGCCACACCACCGGAGGGCACGACAGGACCTGTCCGTCACCCGGTACCAGGGCGCCCCACAGCCGGGCCCGGCGGGCGAACTCCTGGGGGGAGCGGACGCGGTGGTCGCCGCCGACCGCCACGACGGCCGTGGTCACCCCGACCACGCCCGAGCGGCGCAGTTCGCCGATGACCTCCGGGCGCTGCGCGGCGTCCACGATGACCATGTCCACCTGCTGGTCGGGGCGGGCGGAGGAGTAGCCGGAGGAGCCCTCGGCGCGCGCCTCCACCGGGGGGACTCCGGGCAGGGGGCCCGGGCCCGTGCGCGCGTACATCAGCCTGCCCCCGTCGGGGCCCTCGACCAGGACGCCGTCGGAGGTCGGGGTCACCGAGTACCCCGGGGGCACCGGGCCGACCGCCCCGGCCTCGCGGACGCGGAAGCGGTCGTCCACCGTCACGCGCAGGGGCAGTCGGCGCTCGGCGAGGGCCTTGTTGCAGGAGGCGCAGGTGCACTGGGGGGCGGGCCACCCCGAGTGCCCGGCTGTCCCGAGAAATCGGATACGCACCAAAAAAGTAAACAGCATCGTCCGTCAAGCCTTGGCTAAGCTCGGGCCAGGATCACGGTGACCGGCGCTGTGACCTCCGTGACGAAGGGGCGGTCGAACATGGCGTGGACCTGGCGGTACTTCGAGGCCGACGGAGCCGACCCGCTGGGGGCGGACCTGCCCTCGGAGTCGTTCACCTCGCGTGGCGACGCGGAGAGCTGGCTGGGGGAGAACTGGCAGGAGCTCGCCGAGGGCGGCGTGGGACGCGTCGCCCTGCTCGACGGCGACAAGGAGGTCTACGCGATGTCCCTGGAGCCCGTCGAGTAGGACCCGCCCGCCCGGGGGCCGCGAAGGCCTCCGGAGCGGCGGGGCCGCCTCCGGGACAATGGGGGCGTGATTCCTCCTCTGCGCGACATGGCCGTCCTGGAACTGGTCAACATCCCCCTGTTCGCGGTGGTGCTGTTCCTCCTCCTGGGCGTACCCGCCTCACCCGCCAACCTGGTCGGCTTCGCCCTCTTCGCCCTGCTGCTGGTGGAGGGCAGCGCCTACTGGTGGGTCAAGGTGCGCCAGCTGCGCGCGCGGGCCCGCCGCCCGGCGGGCATGGCGCTCTTTCGCGCCCTGAGGCTGGCCAACGTCCCGCTGTTCCTCGCGGGCGGCGCGGTGGTGGCCGCGGCCCTGGTCGGCGACGCCCCGTGGACGAGGGTGTGGCCGGGCCTGGGCCTGTGGCTCTTCGCGCTCCTGGAGCACGTCAACTACTTCCACGTCCAGTTGTCCCACCAGACGCGCGCCGACCTGGCGCGGCTGGTGCGCACCCGGCGCCTGCACCGCTCCCACCTGTCCCGGGACATGGCGCGCTGACCGCCCCGGCGCGGACGGTCGGCCGGAGCCTCCGGCGCGGGTCAGCCGGTGCTGGAGAGGGGGCGGCGGCCCTGCCACGGCCAGCGGTTCTCCAGCTCCACCTCCAGGGAGAAGCTGAGGAAGGTCCGGATGAGGACGATCCCGGCGAGCACCCCCACGGTGGCGAAGGTGGGCGACACCGCGACCGTGCGGATGATGTCCCCGGCGACGAGGAACTCCAGACCCAGCAGGATCGCCCGGCCCAGTCCCTGCCGGTAGGGCCGGTAGGCCGCGTCCAGCCCGTGTCCGCTGACCCACCGGTACAGGAACAGCGCGGTCGCGCCCAGCGCCCCGACGACGATGACGCCGACCCCGGCGACGTCGACGGCGGTGCCCACCGCCTCGATGACGTGCGCGATGTCCATGGAGCCCCCTCTTCGCCGCGTGCGTGCGGGCCAGCAGCTACCCAGGGCTGGCGGCGTGACACCAGGGGGCGGGTCGCCGCGGTCGGGGGAACGAGAACGGGCCCGGCCGCCCTGGGGACGGTCGGGCCCGCTGTGCCGAACACGGACCGGGGAGCAGGCCCGGAGAGGCGCGGTCTAGCCGCGGATGTTCTCGGGGCTCTTGGTCAGCGCAGGGTCGCGCTGGACGCTGTCGCCCAGGACCTCGTCGATCCTCGCCATCAGCTCGGTGTCCAGCCTGACCCCGGCCGCCTTGACGTTGCCCTCCACCTGCTCGGGGCGGGAGGCGCCGATGATCGCGGCCGACACGTTCGGGTTCTGCAGCACCCAGGCCACGGCCAGCTGCGCCAGCGTCAGGCCCGCCTCGGCGGCCAGCGGCTCCAGCCTCTGCACGCGCTCCAGCAGGACCTGGTCCTTCATCTGCTCGCTCAGGAAGCGGCCGCCGCCGGGGTCGGCGGCGCGCGAACCGGCGGGCAGCTCCTGGCCCGGCCTGTACTTGCCGCTCAGGACGCCGCCCTCGATCGGCGACCACACGATCTGGCCGACGCCCTCGCGCTCGGAGAGCGGCACGACCTCGGGCTCGATGACCCGCCACAGCATGTTGTACTTCGGCTGGTTGGAGACGATCCGGTCGAAGCCCATCTCGTCGGCGATCTTGAGCGCCTGCTCGATCTCCTCGGCGCGCCACTCGGAGACGCCGACGTAGAGGACCTTGCCCTGGCGGACCAGGTCCTCGAAGGCCCGCACGGTCTCCTCCAGCGGGGTGGAGTAGTCGAACCGGTGGGCCTGGTAGAGGTCCAGGTAGTCGGTCCCCAGACGGCGCAGGGAGTTCTCCACGCTGCGGACGATGTGCTTGCGGGACAGGCCCCGGTCGTTCTTGCCCTCGCCCGTGGGCCAGAAGACCTTGGAGAAGATCTCCAGCCCGTCGCGGCGCTCGCCCTTCAGCGCGCGGCCGAGCACCTCCTCCGCCCTGCCCCCGGCGTAGCCGTCGGCGGTGTCGAACGTGGTGATACCGGCGTCCAGCGCCGCGCGGACACAGGCCTTGGCCGTGTCCTCCTCCACCTGGGAGCCGTGCGTGATCCAGTTCCCGTAGGCGATCTCGCTGACCATGAGACCGCTGTTGCCCAGATGCCGAAATTCCATGTCGAGCACTCTAGTGGGGGATTGTGCTCGTTCGCGAGGTTCTGCGCAGGGCGAGTGGAAGCGCTCCCAGAGGGGGCGGAGCGAGGACTCGGGGGAGGGAGTGAGGGGCCGGTGCTGTGACCGGCCCGGGCTCACGTCGTCGGGGAGGCGGTGGCGGGAGGCCTCAGCGCGTGCGGCGGGGCGTGGGGTCCTCGCGGACCTTGAGCCGCGGCTTGGGCAGGCGCAGGCGGCGGAACTGGAGCTGGCGCATGGCCGCGTACATCCCGATGCCCTTGATGGCGGGGTCCTCGGGGAAGTACTCGGTGGCGCGCTTCTTGACCGTGCGGCCCACCATGACGCCCTCGGCGATGATGGTGACCATCATCAGCGGCCACAGGACGTAGGCCACGCCGATCTGGAACATCGGGTTGTTGACGAACAGCAGCGCGATGATCACGATCGAGAACGGCAGGAAGAACTCACTGGCGCTGCGGCGCGAGTCGACGAAGTCGCGGGCGAACGCCCGGGCCTCGCCGAGGTCCTGCTGCCGGTAGTAGCGCGCCTCGTCCTTGGGCACGCCCTTGATCGCGGAACTCGCGGTGCCCCTCCCGCGTTGGCGGTCGAGACGGTCCCGGTAGGCCTGGTAGGCCTCCTTGCGCGTCTCGGGCGCCTTGAGCGGTCGGCGGGGGGCCACCTCGGACTCCCTGCGCTTTGGGGTGGGCACACCCTTCTTGGGTGTGTATCCCTTAGGTTGGGTGGACTCAGTGGCCTCAGGGCTGGCGGATTCGGCGGAGGCCGGATCCGTGGCTGCGGAAGCGGAGCGACGTCGGAACACACCTTCAGGGTAGCCGGTCATAGCTTTATGGCGACCGCGGACCAGAGCGCGTAGGGTTGGGCAAAGCGCCCGCTGGGAACAGCCGATGTACGCACCGAGAAGGGGACGGCCACGCCGATGAGCGTGTTTCAGCGACTTTCGATGATCTTCAAGTCCAAGGCCAACAAGGCCTTGGACGCAGCCGAGGACCCAAGGGAAACCCTCGACTACTCGTACCAGAAGCAGCTTGAGCTCCTACAGAAGGTGCGTCGGGGCGTGGCCGACGTCGCGACCTCCCGCAAGCGCGTCGAGCTCCAGATCCAGCAGCTGGAGCAGCAGTCCGGCAAGCTGGAGAACCAGAGCCGCGCCGCCCTGACGCAGGGACGCGAGGACCTCGCCCGCGAGGCCCTGACCCGCCGCTCCGGTCTGGCCCAGCAGATCGAGAGCCTGCGTGAGCAGCACGCCAACCTCCAGGGCGAGGAGCAGAAGCTCACGATGGCGGCCCAGCGCCTCCAGAGCAAGGTGGACGCCTTCCGCACGCGCAAGGAGACCATCAAGGCCAACTACACCGCCGCCCAGGCCCAGACGCAGATCAGCGAGGCCTTCTCCGGCATCTCCGAGGAGATGGGCGACGTCGGCATGGCCGTCCAGCGCGCCGAGGACAAGACCGCCGAGATGCAGGCCCGCGCGGGCGCCGTGGACGAGCTCCTCGCCTCGGGCGCGCTCGACGACGTCACCGGCACCGCCAAGGACGACATCCAGAGCGAGCTGGACCGCATGGCCAGCACCACCGGCGTCGACGCCGAGCTGGAGCGCATGAAGATGGAGCTCGGCCAGGGCAGCGGCGGTTCCACCCCCCAGATCGAGGGCGGCAACGGTGCGGGCAGCACCGGCAGCACCGGCAACCGGGAGGGCGCGTGATCGTCCGCATCATGGGTGAGGGGCAGCTCGACCTCACCGACGCCGACCTCGAACTGCTCAACTCCTTCGACTCCGCGCTGGAGTCGGCGATCGAGTCGGGTGACGAGGACACGTTCCGCCGTGCCCTGCACGACCTCCTGGAGAGGGTCCGCGAGGACGGTCGGCCGCTGCCGCCCGACGCGCTGGAGCCCTCGCAGTTCATCCTCCCGCACGCCGACGCCACCATGGAAGAGGTGCGGGAGATGCTCCAGGACGACGGACTCATCCCCGGTTAGGACCGGCTTCTCCGTCCGGCGCACCGCCTCCGTCCAGGTGTGCCCGGACCGGTGAGTGCGCCCGGCGGGCCGGTTTCCGGTCGGCCGGTGCGACGCTCGGTGCCCGCGCGCGTGTTTCCAGGCCGCCGTGACCACGTGTCACGGCGGCTTTCGCGTGCCTGGGGTACACAGGCCGTGTGAACGGGACCGCGCATGACGCAGTCGCGCCGGGGCGCCCGTGACGGGAGCCGCGCGCGGGCCGTGTGGCGTGCGCCGCCCCAGGCTGAGGAACCCCGGCGGGACCCCCGTCCGTTGGACGTGGTGGAGGGGCAAGGGGGGAACGGGGGCCGCACCCGGTCCCGGAGGCCGGGGCCGCTCGGGGGAGGACCGGCGAACACGCGGCGGGCGGACCACCTCATACCCTTTCCCACCTGGTCGAACTACACTCCGAGACTGTCGACGCGTCGGCGGAGAGGACTACGGCATGGCCGGATCCAAGTTCAGACCTGACCGGGGACTGACCGCCCGCATGGTGACGACCATGGGCCTGCTCGCCCTCGTCTACGCGGCCTTCGTCGTCGGGCTGGTCCTGGTGGGCCTCAACGTGTGGCTGGTGCTGGTCATCGTCGTCGGGTTCGCGCTGTTCAGCTACTTCGCCTCCGACAGGATCGCCATGTTCGCCATGGGAGCCAAGGAGGTCTCCCCGGAGCAGGCGCCCGAGCTGCACGCCCTCATCGACCGGCTGTGCGCCATGGCGGACATGTCCAAGCCCCGCGTGGGGATCGCCGACACCGACGTGCCCAACGCCTTCGCCACCGGGCACAACGAGAAGTCCGCGGTCGTGTGTGTGACCACCGGCCTCATGCGCCGCCTCGACGGCCCCGAGCTGGAGGCGGTCCTGGCGCACGAGCTGTCCCACATCGCCCACCGCGACGTCATGGTGATGACCGTCGCCGGGTTCCTCGGCATCGTGGCCGGGTTCCTGACCCAGGCCGGGCTGCGCTTCGCGATGTTCGCCGGGGCGACGCGCGGCAACAACAACAACGGTCCCGCACCGGCCGTGGTCGCCCTTCTCGTCGTGGTCGTCAGCGCCGCGGCCTGGGCGCTCAGCTTCCTGCTCACCCGGGCGCTGTCGCGCTACCGGGAGCTGTCGGCCGACCGCGCCGCCGCCTACCTCACCGGGCGCCCGTCCGTGCTGGGCAGCGCCCTGACCAAGATCACCGGCGACATGTCCCGCATCCCCACCCGAGACCTGCGCCAGGCGGAGCCGTTCAACGCCTTCTTCTTCGCCCCGGCCTCCTCCCGCAAGGGGTTCAGCTTCAGCCAGCTGGTCGCCACCCATCCGCCCGTGCAGCAGCGGCTGGAGCAGCTGTCCGACATCTCGCGCCAGCTCGGGCAGGGGCGCTGACCCCGTCCGCGGAGGCCCGCCGGAGGGGACGACCGCGTCGGGCCGTTCCCTCCGGGAGCGGACGGCGGACGTACCGATCCGTCCCGAAGCGGGGCCGTCCCGGCCCGCGCGGAACCGACACGACCACGACGAGAGGACCGGCCACGATGAGCTTCTGGCGAGCGCTGTTCGGGCGCTCCGAACCGGCCCAGCCCGATCTCGACGCCCTGTTCGGCCTGCCCTCGGCGTCCGTCACCCTGCGGGCCGCCGCGGGCTTCACACCCACCGGCACCGGCTCCGTCGCCTTCCGCGCCACGGAGGGAGCCGCCTTCGCCGACCTGGAACGCGACGTCACCGAGCTGCTCAACGCCGACGGGGGGCCACCAGTCGGACAGGTCACCGACGACTACGGCTACACCTGGCTGGTGGTCCGCTCCGGCCGGTCCGCCCGGGAGCCGGGCGGGGCCGCCGACCCCGACATCGCGGGCCTGGTGACCGACCTGCACGCCGTCAACTCCACCCTGGAGACCAACGGCTACGGGCCCTCGCTCCTGTGCTCCCTGGTCGGCTTCACCGACGGCACGCGCTCGCTGGGGCTGGTCTACCTCTACAAGCGCGGCACCTTCTACCCCTTCGCCCCCCTCGGCGACGGCCGCCGGGACAACGCCCTGGAGCTCCAGGCCGAGGCCGCCATCGGCGGCGACCTGCCCCTGGAGGAGGACCGCTCCCGCTGGTTCCCCGTCTACGGGGCGCCCGGCCTCTGACCAGCCGGGGGGTACCCCGCACCGGGAGGAATGTGGCCTGGCACACTGGTGCGGTGCGTATCCTCATCGCTCCTGACAAGTTCGCCGGTACCCTCTCCGCCCTCGAAGCCGCGCAGGCGGTCGCCGACGGCTGGCACCGGACCGATCCCTCCGCCACGACGGACCTGCTGCCGCTCTCCGACGGCGGTCCCGGCTTCGTCGAGGTCCTGCACACGGCCCTCGGCGGCAAGGTGCACCGGACCGAGGTGACCGGCCCCCTCGGCGCGCCCGTGACCGCGGAGTACCTCCTGGACGGCGACACCGCCTACGTGGAGAGCGCCCAGGCCTGCGGTCTCCACCTGGTGCCCGCCGTTGACCGCGACCCCGGCCGCACCACCACCCACGGCGTCGGCGAGCTGGTCGCCCACGCGGTCCGCTCCGGCGCCCGCACCGTCGTCGTCGGCCTCGGCGGCAGCTCCACCAACGACGCCGGAGCCGGTCTCCTGGCCGCCCTGGGCGCCACCCCCGCAGACCGCCTCAGCCACGGCGGCGGCACCCTGGCCGACCCCGGGGACGTCGACCTCGACG
Organism: Nocardiopsis deserti; assembly: GCF_008638355.1. Taxonomy (NCBI): domain Bacteria; kingdom Bacillati; phylum Actinomycetota; class Actinomycetes; order Streptosporangiales; family Nocardiopsidaceae; genus Nocardiopsis; species Nocardiopsis deserti. The sequence goes on from NZ_VWVS01000015.1 coordinate 196,395, forward strand.
CGGCCCGCCGGGCCCTGGCCGGGGTCCGCGTCGTCGCCGCCACCGACGTCGACAACCCCCTGCTGGGCATCCACGGAGCGAGCGCGGTCTTCGGCCCCCAGAAGGGCGCCGACCCCGACCAGGTGCAGCGCCTGGACGCCGCTCTCACCGCCTTCGCCGACCGCGTCGACCCCGCGGGCACCGTCCGCGACACCCCCGGAGCCGGAGCCGCGGGCGGCCTGGGCTTCGCCCTGCTCCTGCTCGGCGGCACCGTCGAGTCGGGCATCAGCCGCGTCCTGGACTCCGTGCGCCTGGCCGAGCGCCTCTCGGGGGCCGACCTGGTCATCACCGGCGAGGGCTCCTTCGACTCCCAGTCCCTGCGCGGCAAGCTGCCCCACGGCGTCGCCCAGGCCGCCAACAAGCACGGCGTCCCCTGCGTCGTCACCGCGGGCGCGGTCAAGGTCGGCCGCGCCGAGGCGGCCGCCGCCGGGATCACCGAGACCTACTCCCTCGTGGAGTCCTCGGGCTCGGTCGAGGCCGCCATGACCCGCTCCGCGGACGAGCTGCGCGCCCTGGCCGCCGACATCGCCCGCCGCTGGGCCCGCTGAGCCCCGGGTGAGGCCTGGTTCCGGGTGACCCCGGGCCTCGGCTGACGCTGGGTCTCGGGCAACCCGGGTCTCGGCTGACGCCGGGCCTCGGCTGGCGCTGGACCCCGTAGAACACGGCGGGGGCGGGGACGGCTCCGGGCCGACCCGCCCCCGCCTCTCGTCTTCCCGCGTCCCCGGCGCCTTCCGTGCCGCGGCGTGCAGCCGCCCGGCGCGGGGCGCGCACAAGAGGAAGCGGCGCCCCGGGAGGAGGTCCTCCCGGAGCGCCGCTCCGTGCCGTGACGGATCAGGCCGTGTGCGGCGCGGGCCGCTGCGGGCCGTTACTCCTCCAGGGCGTGCTCCTCGTAGGCCAGGATCTCGTGGCCGTCCTCCCCGTAGTGGAAGATCTCGAAGGTGGCGGCGGTCGGGTCGCCGTTGTCGTTGAAGTCGATGTTGCCGCTGACGCCCTGGTAGTTGATCTCCTCACCGTCGGCCAGCAGGTCGCGGCACTCGGCGAAGGTGCCGCACTCGGTGCCCTCGGGGCGGCTGACGTTGGGCAGCTCGGCGACGTACTCGGACGGGTTCACGCTGCCCGCGGCCTCGGCGGCCAGGGCGATCACGGTGACGCAGTCGTAGACCTGCGGGGCGAACTGGAAGACCTCAAGGTCCTCGGCGAAGCTGGTCAGGCCCTCCGTGAACTCGGGGTTGTCGGCGCTGGGGGCGATACCGGTGATGCCGGTGACGCTCTCGGGGTTGTCGGCGCTGACGGTCTCGCCCAGGTTCGGGTCGTTGAGGCCGTCGGTGACGTAGAGCTGCTCGCCCTCGACGTCGCTCTCCAGGAGCTGGGCGATGACCTGCGCGCCCTCCTCGAAGGCGATGAGCGCGACGGCGTCCGGCTCCTCGCTGGTGACGCTGGTGACGACCGAGTCGAAGGTGGTGGCCAGCGGGTCGTAGGTCTCGTTGACCACGACCTGGGCGCCCAGGCTCTCCAGTTCGGCCTGGAGGGCGCCCGCGTAGCCGCCGCCGTAGTCGTCGGCGCGCGCGACGATGGCGATGTTCTGGTTGCCGTTCTCGACCATCGTGCGGGCCATCACGACGGCGGAGAGCAGGTCGCTCGGCGCGGTGCGGAAGTAGTAGCCGTTGTCCTCGATCTCGCTCAGCTCGGCGGCGGTGTTGGAGCCCGAGCACTGGACGATCTCGGCACCGGTGATGGTGTCGTAGGTCGCCTGCGTCATACCGGAGGCGGCGGCGCCGATGACGGCGTTCACCTGGTCGGAGACGAGGTTGTTGGCGGCCTCGTTGGCCTGGGCGTTGTCGCCGGCCTCGTCGCCCTCGACCAGGTCGGGGACGTCGGTGCCGAGAATGCCGCCGGCCCCGTTGATCTCGGAGATCGCGTACTCGGCGGCGCGGAGCTGCGGCGGGCCGAGGAAGGCGAGGTTGCCGGTCTGCGGGTAGAGGATGCCGTAGGTGAACTCCTCACCGCCCTCACCGCCGCCGCCTCCTTCGCCCCCGTCGCTGCCACACGCGGTCAGGCCGAGGACGAGGGCCGCGGTTGCGGCAGTGAGGCCTAGGACCTTCTTGCTAGCCATGATCGTGGTCACTCCGTTCAACCGGCGAAGCACGCGCTGCGCGGAGCAGCCGTGCCATGAGCATGCGCGTCCTGAATGTCCGTGATGTGTGGCATGACTTAATCAGGAGCGTTAGCGGAGCTTAATCATGAAAGTTCTGGCGCGGAAAGGACGGAACGGGCGTTGGTGCCGACTCGCCGTCAGGCTGTTATGGCTCTGTAGTCATCATTGACATCCGGCGTTTCGTCTCTGTACAGATCACAGCTTTCCGTGCTCACGGGGTAGCGAACTGTCGCGGTGAGCAGGCATGACCAAGCCCGACCGTCAAGGGCGGCGGCCGGGCTGGAGGAAAGCCACAGGCGGGCTGTACACGGGTGTGAAGCGGTCCTTCCTGAAAACGAGAAAACCCTTGACCGCTATACGCGACACGGGAGGCGCGACCACATCGGAGGGCCCGCCCCCCAGTCCTGTCCCGGAGCAGCCCCCGACCTGTCCCGGAGCAGCCGTCGGCGGGTCCGGGACGGGGCGGCAGAGCGGGTCCGCGCCTGGTGGGCCCGCCGGGCGCCTCCGGGGCCCGCTACGCCTCCGGCAGTTCGCGCAGCATGCACGTGAGCCGGGAGGTGCACACCTTCCGGCCCCCGTCGTCGGTGATGGTGATGTCCCACGTGGCCAGCGTCCGGCCCAGGTGCACCGGGGTGGCCACACCGGTCACGTACCCCTCGGTGGCCGAGCGGTGGTGCGTGGCGTTGATCTCGATGCCGACCGCGACCTTGCCGAACCGGGACGCGTGGGCCGTGGCGCCGATCGACCCCAGGGACTCGGCCAACACGCACGAAGCGCCGCCGTGCAGCAGACCGAACGGCTGGACGTTGCCCTCCACCGGCATCCGGCCCACCACCCGCTCGGCGGACGCCTCCGTCACCTCGATGCCCATGCGCTCGCCCAGGCCGCCCGCCAAAGCGCCCGTGTCGAGCATCCGCCGCATCGCCTCGGAGTCCGTCGTCATGTGCCCTCCGCCTCCTCGGGACCCCGCCGCGGCCGGGCCCGGGCCGCGCCGGACCGGGGGCGGCGTCCCCGCCGTCGTGTCACTGCCCCCGCGGGTATGGCCGCGAAGTGTCTCCTCCGCATCCTAGGATTCGTCTGTGGTGACCAAGCGAGAGACCCCCGAACAGACATCCCGGACCGGCGACGGCGGCAGGCGCCCCCGGCTCCTCCTCCTGGACGGCCACTCGATGGCCTTCCGCGCGTTCTACGCGCTCCCGGTGGACAAGTTCGGCACGAGTACCGGGCAGTCGACCAACGCCGTGTACGGCTTCGCGTCGATGCTGGTCAAGCTGCTGCGCGACGAGGAGCCCACCCACGTCGCGGTGGCCTGGGACCTGTCCGGCCCCACCTTCCGGCACGAGGAGTACGCCGAGTACAAGGACGGCCGCTCCGACACCCCGCCGGAGTTCCCCTCCCAGGTGCCGCTCACCCAGGACCTGATGCGGCTGATCGGCGTCGCCAACCTGTCCGCACCGGGGTTCGAGGCCGACGACGTCATCGCCACCCTGGCCCACCAGGGCGGCGAGGCCGGGATGGAGGTGCTCATCGCCTCCGGCGACCGCGACGCCTTCCAGCTGGTCACCGACTCCTGCACGGTCCTGTACCCGGGCAAGAGCCTGTCGGACCTGCGGCGGATGGACCCCGCCGCGGTCGAGGACAAGTACGGGGTCACCCCCGAGCGCTACCGCGACCTGGCCGCCCTGGTGGGGGAGAAGGCCGACAACCTGCCCGGCGTGCCCGGAGTGGGCCCCAAGACCGCCGCCAAGTGGATCACCAAGTACGGGTCCCTGGACGAGCTGGTCGCCCACGCCGACGAGCTCGGCGGCAAGGCGGGGCAGAGCTTCCGCGACCACCTGGACGACGTCCTGCGCAACCAGCGGCTCAACCGGCTGGCCACGGACGTGGAGCTGGAGGCGGAGGTCACCGCCCTGGCCCTGGGCGAGGCCGACCGCACCGGGATCGACGCGCTCTTCGACAACCTGGAGTTCGCCTCCAACCTGCGCGAGCGCCTCTACGCCGTCATCCGGCTGCCCGAGGACGGCTCCGGGGAGGCGGGCTCCGAGGCGGTCGAGGGCTTCCGCGTGGAGCTGACCGTGGCCGGGACCGGCGAGCTGGCCGCCTGGCTGGCCGCGCACGCGGCCCCCGACGACGCGGTCTCCGACACCCTCACACCCACCGCGCCCGCCGGTCTCGCCCTGGACGGAACCTGGGGGCAGGGCACCGGCCGGGTGGACGCGCTGGCGATCAGCGTGCCCTCCGGCGACGCCGTGTTCGTCGACCCCACCGCCCTGGACCCGGCCGACACCGAGGCGCTGGCGGACTTCCTGGCCGACCCCCGCCGCCCCAAGGCGGTGCACGAGTACAAGGGCGCCCTGCTGGCCCTGGGCGCGCACGGGTGGGAGCTGGGCGGGGTGGTCAGCGACACCGCCCTGGCCGCCTACCTGGTCCAGCCGGGCCAGCGCCGTTTCGACCTGGCCGACCTGTGCCGCAGGTACCTGGGCCGGGAGCTGGAGGAGGACTCCTCCGGCGACCAGCTGACCCTGGACCTGGGCGACGAGGGCGGGGCGGGCTCCGGCCGCCAGCACCTGCTGGCCGTGCGCGCGAGCGCCACCCGCGACCTGGCCGGGGTCCTCTCCGCCGAACTCGACAAGCGCGGCGGCACCCATCTGCTGCACGAGGTCGAGCTGCCGCTGGTGGACGTGCTGGCACGCCTGGAGCGGGCGGGGATCGCCGCCGACCGCGCCTACCTGGAGGAGCTCCAGGGCGAGTTCGCCGCGGCGGGCCGCGGCGCGGTGGAGCGCGCGCACGAGATCGTGGGCCGCGAGTTCAACCTCGGCTCGCCCAAGCAGCTCCAGCAGGTCCTGTTCGAGGACCTGGGCCTGCCCAGGACCAAGAAGATCAAGACGGGCTACACCACCGACGCCGACGCGCTGGCGTGGCTGGCCGCCCAGACCGACAACGAGCTGCCCGCGGTCCTGCTGCACCACCGCGACCAGACCAAGCTGCGCACCACGGTCGAGGGGCTGATCAAGACCGTCGCCGACGACGGCCGCATCCACACCACCTTCAACCAGACGGTGGCGGCGACCGGGCGCCTCAGCTCCACCGATCCCAACCTCCAGAACATCCCGGTGCGCACCGACGTGGGGCGGCGCATCCGGCGCGCGTTCGTGGTGGGGGAGGGCTACGAGGAGCTGCTCACCGCCGACTACAGCCAGATCGAGCTGCGCATCATGGCTCACCTGTCGGGCGAGCAGGCGCTGATCGACGCCTTCAACAGCGGCTACGACTTCCACGCGCAGATGGCCGCGCAGATCTTCGACGTCGAGGTCGAGCGGGTGGACGGCGAGGCGCGGTCCAGGATCAAGGCCATGAGCTACGGCCTGGCCTACGGGCTGAGCGCCTACGGCCTGTCCCAGCAGCTGGGGATCACGCCGGAGGAGTCCAAGCGCCTGATGGAGGACTACTTCGCCGAGTTCGGCGGGGTGCGCGACTACCTCAACGCCGTGGTGGAGGAGGCCCGCCGGGTCGGCTACACCGAGACCATCCTGGGCAGGCGCCGCTACCTGCCCGACCTGACCAGCGACAACCGCCAGCGCCGGGAGATGGCCGAGCGGATGGCGCTCAACGCGCCGATCCAGGGGTCGGCCGCCGACATCATCAAGGTGGCCATGCTCCGGGTGGACGCGGCCCTCACCGAGGGCGGGTTCACCTCGCGGGTCCTGCTCCAGGTGCACGACGAACTCGTGGTGGAGGTCGCCCCCGGCGAGCGCGGGGAGGTCGAAAACATCGTGGCGCGCGAGATGAGCTCCGCCTATGATCTGCGTGTGCCGCTGGCCGTCTCGGTCGGCAGCGGCCAGAACTGGCACGACGCCGCGCACTGACAGGGTCCGCGGCCCGCGTACGACGGGAGGGCGGGGACGGTGACGACACGGGGCACGGCTGACGAGGGGCTGAGCGCGGGTCCGGTGACCGTTCCCGCCGACGCCCTCACGTGGCGGTTCTCACGCTCCTCGGGGCCCGGCGGCCAGCACGTCAACACCTCCGACACCCGGGTGTCGCTGTCGTTGGACGTGGCGGCCTGCCCCGGCCTGGGCGGCACGCGGCGCCAGCGCGCGCTGGAGCGGCTCCGGGGGCGCCTGGTCGGGGACGTGCTCACGGTCACGGTGCAGACCCACCGCTCGCAGTCGCGCAACCGGGCCGAGGCCCGGGAGCGGATGGCCGCCCTGCTGGAGGAGGCGATCGCGCCGCCCGCCCGCGAGCGCCGTGCGACCCGTCCGAGCCGCAGGGCCAAGCAGCGCCGTCTGGACGCCAAGAAACAGCGGAGCGCGGTCAAACGGTCACGCTCCAAGCCCTCCGCGGACTGACCGTAACCGGCTCTTCGTACTTTTTCTTCCGGGCCCGCGCCGGTGCCCCAGCCACCGGCGCGCGGCCGTCCCACGGGGACGAAAACCCCGTTCGGACGTGGGTCTACCCCCCAGTTGATCTTGACCGCCATGCTCGGGTAAATTGCCGCCATTGCGACCTACGTCAGGTTGGCTGCCCTGGGTTCCGATTGACCAGGACGCCCTTGTCTCATATTCTGGCGGGAGCGTTGTGGGTTCTTGCGTGCGTCCGCTGTCTCCGATGAGGGTCGGCGGGGTCGCGCCGCTCCGGTCGACACCCTGCACCTGGCGATTGGTGTCCAGGCGGTTCATCGCCGCCTCGGCTCCGCTCCTCGGACGACGGATCGACGGGTTCGAACCCGCGATGTGACCATCTTTCTGAATCTGTCCGTATCCGGAGTCCACCCACACATGACGAGCAGCACCGAGGCCACCTCGACACCCCAGGTAGCGGTCAACGACATCGGGTCCGAGGAAGCCTTCCTCGCGGCGATCGACGAGACCATCAAGTACTTCAACGACGGTGACATTGTCGAGGGCACCATCGTGAAGGTCGATCGAGACGAGGTCTTGCTCGACATCGGCTACAAGACCGAGGGTGTGATTCCCTCACGGGAACTCTCGATCAAGCACGACGTCGACCCCGGCGAGGTTGTTGCCGTCGGTGACCAGGTCGAGGCCCTCGTCCTCCAGAAGGAGGACAAGGAAGGCCGCCTGATCCTGTCCAAGAAGCGCGCCCAGTACGAGCGCGCCTGGGGCACGATCGAGAAGATCAAGGAGGAGGACGGCGTCGTCACCGGCACCGTCATCGAGGTCGTCAAGGGCGGCCTCATCCTCGACATCGGTCTGCGCGGCTTCCTGCCCGCCTCCCTGGTCGAGATGCGCCGTGTGCGCGACCTCCAGCCCTACGTCGGCCGCGAGCTCGAGGCGAAGATCATCGAGCTGGACAAGAACCGCAACAACGTGGTCCTGTCCCGCCGCGCCTGGCTCGAGCAGACCCAGTCGGAGGTCCGCCAGACCTTCCTCAACACCCTCCAGAAGGGCCAGATCCGCAAGGGTGTGGTCTCCTCGATCGTCAACTTCGGTGCGTTCGTGGACCTGGGCGGCGTCGACGGCCTGGTGCACGTCTCCGAGCTGTCCTGGAAGCACATCGACCACCCGAGCGAGGTCGTCGAGGTCGGCCAGGAGGTCACCGTCGAGGTTCTCGACGTGGACATGGAGCGCGAGCGCGTCTCCCTGTCGCTCAAGGCGACCCAGGAAGACCCGTGGCAGCAGTTCGCCCGGACCCACCAGATCGGCCAGGTCGTTCCCGGCAAGGTCACCAAGCTGGTTCCGTTCGGTGCGTTCGTGCGCGTCGAGGAGGGCATCGAGGGCCTGGTCCACATCTCCGAGCTGGCCGAGCGCCACGTCGAGGTGCCCGAGCAGGTCGTCCAGGTCGGCACCGAGATCTTCGTCAAGATCATCGACATCGACCTCGACCGCCGCCGCATCAGCCTCTCGCTGAAGCAGGCCAACGAGAGCGTCTCGCCGGACCAGGTGGACTTCGACCCCACCCTCTACGGCATGGCCGCGGAGTACGACGAGCAGGGCAACTACAAGTACCCCGAGGGCTTCGACGCGGACAGCGGCGAGTGGCTCGAGGGCTTCGAGGCCCAGCGCGACGAGTGGGAGCGCAGCTACGCCGAGGCCCAGGCCCGGTTCGAGGCGCACCGCAAGCAGGTCGAGGAGGCGCGTGCGGCCGAGGCCGACGCCGCCAACGCTCCTGCCCCGGCGGAGGAGGACGAGTACACCGGCGGCGGACAGAGCGCCAGCTCGTCCGGCTCCGAGTCCTCCAGCGGCGCCCTGGCCTCCGACGAGGCCCTGGCCGCCCTGCGCGAGAAGCTCGCGGGTGGCGAGGCCTAAACAGCCTCTGAGGCAGTACTGAGAAGCAGCCTGGGGCCGTTCCCTCTCCGGAGGGGGCGGCCCTTCGCCGTGCCCGGCCCCGGCGGGTCTCGCGGCGCCGCCGGGGCCGGGGGCTAGGCTCTTGGTGTGTCCCCCGACGGAGGGGCCCCTCAGGAGGAGACGTGTTCGACATCCACCCGGCCGCCCCCGCCGACGCGGGCGAGGTCTTCACCCTCCAGCGGGCGGCGTTCGTCGACGAGGCCCAGGCCTTCGGCGACCCGTTCGTGCTGGCGCTGACCGAGAGCCTGGAGAGAGTGGAGAGACTTCTGGGGCAGGAGGACACCCTCGTGCTCAAGGCGGTCGCCGGAACCCGCCTGGTCGGCGCGGTGCGGGCGAGGGTGATGGGCGCCGGCGCGGTGCTCTCCCGCCTGGCGGTCGTGCCCGACCTGCGCCGCCGGGGGATCGCGCGGGCGCTGCTCGCCGACCTCGAAGGCCGCCTGCGCGAACGCTATCCCGACCTGGCCTCGCTCACCCTGTCCGCGGGGGCCCAGGACACCGGGCAGCAGCGGCTCTACCGCGGTCTGGGGTACGCCGAGACCTCCCGCGAGCGCGTCGCCGAGCACCTGGTCATGGTGCACATGCGCAAGGAGCTCACACCGGCCGGAGAGCGCGCGGACGGCGCCGCCCGGGCCGCGCGGTAGGCGGGGCGCCGTGAACCGGACCGAAGCGGCCGTCTAGGGTTTCGGACATGCTCAAAGTGGGACTCACCGGTGGGATCGGCTCGGGCAAGAGCGCGGTCGCGGCCGGACTGGCTGCCAACGGCGCCACCGTGGTCGACGCCGACGCCATCGCCCGGGAGGTCGTCGAACCCGGCACACCGGGGCTGGAGGCGGTCGTCGCCGAGTTCGGTGAGCGGGTGCTCACCCCGGACGGGCGGCTGGACCGGCCCCGGCTCGGGGAGATCGTCTTCGCCGACGAGGACAGCCTGAACAGGCTCAACGCCATCGTGCACCCCCTGGTGGGCGAGCGCAGCGCCCAGCTCATGGAGGAGGCCGTCGCCTCCGGCGTGGAGGTGGTGGTCTACGACGTCCCGCTGCTGGTGGAGAACGGCCTGGGGCCGCTCTACGACGTGGTGGTCGTGGTGGACGCCCCCGACGCGGTGCGGGTGGAGCGGGTCGCGACCGACCGCGGCATGCCGCGCGAGCAGGTGGAGGCCCGCATCCGCGCGCAGGCCGACCGGGAAACCCGCCTGGCCGCCGCCGACCTGGTGGTGGACAACTCCGGCACCCGCGAGGAGCTGGCTGAACGGGTCGCCGAGCTCTGGCGCGAACTCCTCAGGCGGGCGCGGTAGCGGTCCCCTCCCCGCCCACCCCGCCTACGCCGAGGGCCGCGACGCCCCAGCAGGTCAGCGCGGCCGCCAGGTACAGCAGCGCCGTCGCGACGTCGCCCGGGTGCAGGAACAGGTCCGGGGCCAGCTCCCAGACCAGGTACACCACGACGTCGCGCAGGAACGGCAGCAGTCCGACACAGGCCACGGCCGCCACCACGGCGTAGGCCGCGGCCTCGCCCCAGGGAATCCACTCCCCCCGCCGCAGCCTGGCCCACACGACCAGGACGCCGACCGCGGTCCAGCCCAGGACCAGCAGCAGATGGAACGCGTCGTACCAGGTCAGTGCGAGGGCCGCGCCGCCCACGAACACGAGGCCGGCCAGGGCCGTCACCACCCGGGACCGGGGACGCGCCCTGCCGGGGCGGCGGACCGCCTCCCGCAGGCCCGTGGCGGAGGGGTCCGGAGCCCACAACCCGGCGCCGGGACCGCCGAGTTCGGCCGCCCGTCCCAGGAACTCCCTCTCCAGCCGCTCCGACGTACGGCGGGACCTCCACAGCTCGACCGCGGGGACCGTTCCCGGCCCGGACTCCGCCAGCCGCCTCCAGCGCCGGTGCGCCGCGACCGCCCTGTGCGCCGCGAGACCGAGCCGGAGCGGGCGGCGGATGTCCCCCTCCGACAGCTCCGGCCACCCGGGAGCGCCCCGGCGCGGGAAACCGCGCCGGTGCCGCAGGTTCACGCGTACGAACGCCGCCCACTCCTCCCGCCGCGCGAGGGCGACCGCCTCGGCGGTCCTGCTGTCGGGCCCCAGCACGTGGTGGGCCTCGACGACGCGGTCGGTCGCCTCCTGGAGGTCGAGCAGGAGGCGGTGCTCGGGCCAGGGCTCTTCCGACCGGCCCAGGCCGCCGCCCACGTGCGGCAGCAGGTAGTCCACTCCGTGGACGAGCGTGCCGTCCCCCTGGCGGGCGGAGCCGGGGCGGGCGGTGGCCAACAGCACGAGGGCGGTGACGGCGAACAGCAGGGCCGCGGCGGTGTTCGGCACCGCCCCGGGCATGAGGAACGCGAGCGCCCGCGCCAGGAGGGAGTTCAGCAGCGGCGGTTCGACGGTGACGGGGCTGGACACCGCGGCCAGGAGGGCGAACTGCCGGGTGCTGAACCCCGGGTACCCGTACCCCAGGCCCGTGAACAGGTAGACCCACCCGCCGACGCCCAGGATCAGGGTCGCCACCGCTCCGACGAGGGGTTCGCCGGAGAACAGGAGCAGCACGGCGGCGCCCGCGCAGACCGCGGCCAGCCAGGAGTGCAGGGGATCGTGTAGGGGCGGCCCCTGCGCCGTTCGGCTGGCGGGGCCGCCGCGGGGGGCGGCCGTGTGCGCGGGCAGGTGCTCGGCGAGTTCGAGGGGCAGGTCGGGGCGCAGGGTGGCGCGGGCGTGCATGGGGCCTCGTGGGGGAGCGGAGTTCGGCCGGGTGGAGGAGAAGGCTAACCCGCGGGCACCCGTCCGGGGACGGAGGGGGCGAGCATGGACGCCTCCCCCCGGGCCGCCACCTACCGCGTGCACCGTCTCCGCCACCGTCCCTGCTTCCGGTCACTCCCGTCCGCGGTCGCGGTGCAGGACCTCGGACAGGGACGACCCGGCGGCCACGGCCTCGCGCACCAGCTCCTCGCGGACCGAGTGAGCGGCCTCCACGCTGAGCAGGCTGTCGTCGATCTCCTGGGGGCGTACCGGCTCCTGTGACGAGGACAGCGCCAGGTCGGCGTAGTCCCCGGCGCGGTCGGCGATCTCCTGGCACTGCTCCCACTCGCGGTGCGCGGTCACCGCCGCGTGCACCCGCCCGCCGTAACCGGTCAGCACCCCGACCCGTTCGGTGAGCGCCTCGTGGGCGCGGGCCACCGCCTCCTCCTGAGGCTGGAGCGCCCGGGTGACCTGCTCGGACACGGCCTCGCGCCGGCGCGCCACCAGCTCCCTGCGCAGGGAGCGCAGCCGCAGCAGCTCCTGGGACAGCCGCCACTCCTCCTCGCGCAGCAGGGGCAGGGTCTGGGCGGCGTCGAAGGAGTCGCCGAGCACCCGGACGCCCTCCTCCACCCGGTCGGTGGCCTGCTGGAGCGCGGCGAACAGGTGGGCCTCGGGCTCCTCGTTGCGGGAGGCGTAGCCGTGGGCGCGGCCGAAGTCCTGGGGCAGCACGTACCGGTCGGCGTACTCCGAGGCCAGGCGGGGGACCATGCCGGGCCGCAGGATGGCCCCGGCACCGCCCGCGGCGGCGGTCAGGTAGAGGGCGGCGGTCGCGGGGTCCCCGGGAACGGCGGCGCCGACCGGCCCGAGTGCCTGGTCGAGCAGCATCCGGGCGCCCAGGACGCCCACGGTGGAGGCGGGCAGCGCCCAGAAGGCGTGCATGACCAGGTCGGCCCAGTCGTCGGTGAAGGAGCCCCTGAGCGAGGCCAGGCCGAGGACGGCCGCGGTCGTCCCCAGGCAGAGCAGGGCCACCAGGACGGCCCCCGCTGCCGGGGAGAGCAGGGCGACGGCGGCCAGTGAGGTGCACCCCGCGACCGTGATCGCGGCGCCCTGGCGCCAGGTGGGCCCGCGCCGCGGGCGGGCCGCGGCCGGGAGCAGCTTCTCGGGATGGGCCCTCATACGCGCGACCGCGCGTGGGGGTAGGTCCGGGTCGAAGGTCGGTCTGGAGGGGTGTGACACGACTGTCACCTCGCTTCGGACGCAGAGCGCTGGTCTCGATGGTAACTCCGCGCCCTCGACCGGGAAGGGATGTCGTAGGCGGTGGGTAGCGTTGGGGGTGAGGGACACGCGGGCGGCGGGGGCGGCCCGCCGCTCGATGGGAGAAGAGGCGACGTGCGACCGGTCAGCGACATCAAACGCAGCGAGGCGCCCTTCGAGGTGGTCTCGGAGATGACCCCGGCGGGAGACCAGCCGGGCGCGATCGCCGAGATCAGCAGGAGGGTGCGGGACGGGGAGCCGCACACGGTGCTGCTCGGCGCGACCGGTACCGGCAAGACGGCGACCGTGGCGTGGACGGTGGAGCAGCTCCAGCGGCCCACCCTGGTGATGCAGCCCAACAAGACCCTGGCGGCGCAGTTCGCCAACGAGCTGCGCCAGATGCTGCCGGGCAACGCGGTCGAGTACTTCGTGTCGTACTACGACTACTACCAGCCCGAGGCCTACGTCCCGCAGAGCGACACCTTCATCGAGAAGGACTCCTCGATCAACGACGAGGTCGAGCGGCTGCGCCACTCGGCCACCAACTCGCTGCTCACGCGCCGGGACACGATCGTGGTCGCCTCGGTCTCGTGCATCTACGGCCTGGGCACCCCGCAGGAGTACGTGGACCGGATGGCGCAGCTGGCGGTGGGCATGGAGGTCGACCGCGACGACCTGCTGCGCCGCCTGGTGGAGATGCAGTACTCCCGCAACGACACCGCGTTCACGCGCGGCACGTTCCGGGTGCGGGGCGACACCATCGAGATCATCCCGGTCTACGAGGAGCTGGCGATCCGCATCGAGATGTTCGGTGACGAGGTCGAGCGCCTGCTGACCCTGCACCCGCTCACCGGCGAGGTGCTGGGCGAGAGCCAGGAGATGTTCATCTTTCCCGCCTCGCACTACGTGGCCGGTGAGGAGCGCACCGAGCGGGCGATCGCCAGCATCGAGGCGGAGCTGGGCGAGCGGCTGGCCGAACTGGAGGGCCAGGGCAGGCTGCTGGAGGCCCAGCGGCTGCGCATGCGCACCACCCACGACCTGGAGATGATGCGCCAGCTGGGCACCTGCTCGGGCATCGAGAACTACTCGCGGCACTTCGACGGCCGCGAGCCGGGCAGCCCGCCCAACACGCTCCTGGACTACTTCCCCGAGGACTTCCTGCTGGTGCTGGACGAGTCCCACGTGACCGTCCCGCAGATCGGCGCGATGTACGAGGGCGACGCCGCGCGCAAGCGGACCCTGGTGGAGCACGGGTTCCGACTGCCCTCGGCGATGGACAACCGGCCGCTGAGGTGGGAGGAGTTCACCGAGCGCATCGGACAGAGCATCTACCTGTCGGCGACGCCGGGCCGCTACGAGCTGCGCCAGGGCGGCGGCGAGGTGGTCGAGCAGGTCATCCGCCCCACCGGGCTGGTCGACCCCGAGGTGCTGGTCAAGCAGACAGACGGGCAGATCGACGACCTGGTCCACGAGATCCGGGTGCGCGCCGAGCGCGACGAGCGGGTACTGGTCACCACGCTCACCAAGAAGATGTCCGAGGACCTCACCGACTACTTCACCGAACTCGGCATCCGGGTCCGCTACCTGCACAGCGAGGTGGACACGCTGCGCCGCGTGGAGCTGCTGCGCGAGCTGCGCGTGGGCGAGTTCGACGTGCTGGTGGGCATCAACCTGCTGCGCGAGGGCCTGGACCTGCCCGAGGTGTCGCTGGTGGCGATCCTGGACGCGGACAAGGAGGGCTTCCTGCGCTCGGAGACCTCGCTGATCCAGACGATCGGGCGCGCGGCGCGCAACGTCGCGGGCCAGGTGCACATGTACGCCGACAACGTCACCGACTCCATGCGGGCGGCCATCGACGAGACCAACCGGCGCCGGGACAAGCAGCTGGCCTACAACGCCGAGCACGGGATCGACCCCACGCCGCTGCGCAAGCAGATCGCCGACATCCTGGACACGCTCAACCGCGAGGACGTGGACACCGAGGAGCTCATGTCCACCGGGTACCGCAGCCCGGGGAGCAGGGGCGGCCGGGCGCCGGTGCCCGCCCTGGGCGAGCGTTCGGCGGACGTGTCGAACATGCCGCGCGCGGAACTGGCCGGGCTCATCGAGCAGCTGAGCGAGCAGATGCACCAGGCGGCCACCGACCTCCAGTTCGAGCTGGCGGCCCGGTTGCGCGACGAGATCGGCGAACTCAAACGTGAGCTTCGCGGCATGGACGCGGCCGGGGTGAAGTGACGCCAGCGCCCATGGGGTAGCGTTTCCAGCTCTGGGGACACCGGGACCAGGTCGATACTCACATCTCGAAACAGAAACTTTTTGAGAACGGTGAGGTCGCGCAGTTACCTCCGCGTGACATACTCTTGGCTTCGCGCAAGCCGTATGTCGCAATTGCCGGTTATCCGGTTGTGGGGGAGAACATGAGAGTTCGGCTTCTCGTGGCCGCGGGCGGCGGCCTGGTGATCACCGGCCTCCTTCCCGGCTGTGGTCTGGCCTTCGGGCACGAGGACGTCGAGCCGCCCAACGGCGCCCCGGGCACCGAGAACGCCTCCGACGAGGACGGGCCCGACATGCCCAAGGACAACGTCAGCACCGAGGACGTGCTCATCGTCGTCGACGACGGTGCCGAGGTGAGCGAGGACTGCGGCGAACGCGAGGTCGTCGTGACCGCGGACGACGCCGTCGTCGTACTGCACGGCGACTGCGGGCTGGTGCGCGCCACCGGTCGCGGGTCCACCGTCGACGTGGGCTCGGCGGACAAGATCGTGCTGGTCGGAGTGGACAACAGGATCTCCTTCGCCTCCGGTGAGCCCGAGGTGATCAACCACGGGCGCAACACCACCGTGGCCGAGGGCGGCACCGCCCAGCGGTGATCCCGCGGACGCGGACGCGCGTGCCGGGAGGTGCGGGTCGGGAGAACCGCACTGCGGTGATCCCGCCGCCGCTGGTGCCGGGTGCCGGGAAGGCCGCGTCGGGGAATCCGTGTCGGGCCGTTGACCGCCCCGGCACCCGAGAGTGACCTTCGATCCGTTACCGTGGTGCGCGTCCGTGCGCGCGCAGGAACTGGCGACGCGGGGACGCCGAGGCCGAGCGGGCGTGGCGACGCGCAGTGAATTCTTGGTTGCAGTTGGCTGTTTCGTCCTCCTGGCCGGCTCTGAGGCGGTACGGTCGTTTAATCCCGCCTGCGGTGCGGCTTGTTCCCGCCGGGGCGGCACGATCCCGCCGGGGTGACACGACGGCCCAGGTGCGGCGCACGCGCCCTGCCGGAGTCGTTCCGAGGGCGCGCGTTCGACGTGAGGACCCGCTAGGGGAGGGGTGGATGAGCGGTTATGTCGCACGGGTGCGGCATGATGAGTCGCCCGGGGGCGACGTCGGCCTGGACCCGTTGGTGAGCTCGGCCGCCCAGCGCTGGGCGGCCGTGGATTCGCTGTTGCCCGAGCCGATCAACTTCGCTCCGGGCTCCTATCCCCTCCTGACCGTCAGCGACGAGGACGGCCGCGCCGTCGCCGCTGGCACCATGCACTACACCTGGTACCAGCCGGGCGAGGTCGGCCGGATATGGGGCGTGCCCGACCAGCACTGGCTCACCCCCATCGTGGGCGGACCCGACCCCGGCCGCGCCCTGGACTCGCTGCTGACCAGCTGGCGCGACCAGCTGGAGGACCTGCCGACCGGCACCGGCTCGGAGTCGGCGGCCCTGGTGAGCTGGCCCGCCCGCGACGTGTGCGGCATCATTCCGCTCCAGCGCCACGGCCTGCAGCCCTACACCGTGCTGGCCGCCCGCCAGCGCCGCCGCGGCGTGCCCCCGTCGCTGCCGCCGCGCGACGTGACCATCCGGCTGGCCGACCGCAGCGACCTGACCCAGGTGGTCGGTCTGCTGATGGAGGAGCACCGCTACGAACAGCACTTCGGCGGGGTGTTCCTGCAACCCGACACCGCCGAGCAGACCCGTGAGGTGGCCGCCAGGGCGCTGAACCGCTCGCGGTCCTGGATCTGGCTGGCCGAGCGGCGCGGCCGCGCCGTGGGCCTGCTGTGGGTGTCCCCGCCGGAGCGCTCCCGTTGGGCCAAGTCGCTGGTCAACGCGCGCCCGATCGCGCACATCGGCTACGGCGTGGTGACCGCGGCGGAGCGCGGCAGCGGGATCGGTACCGCGCTGGTGGGCCAGGCGCACCAGGCGCTGGACAGCCATGGCGTGGGGGTCTCGGTGCTCAACTACGCGGCGATGAACCCGCTGTCGGGGCCGTTCTGGCACCGGATGGGGTACCGCCCGGTGTGGACGACCTGGGAGGTCCGCCCCGCGCTCGCTCTGCGCTGATCCGGCTCGGAGGCGCAACGGCGCCGGGGGACGCGCGCGGTGGGCCGGGCGCCGGGGCCGCGGCGGTAAGCGGCGGCGCCCGGATCCGGGCAGCACGAAGCCGGGAGCTGGGGATGGCCCCCCAGTATCCAGTACACCGCGCTCCCCCCGTCCCGCGCCAGCCCGTTCCCGTGTCTGTGGACAACGGGAGGCGGCGCCCGGTGCGGGCCCGCTCCCCGGGGCTCCACTACCCTGTGCGCTGACGCAACGGCGCGTGGAAGGGGACGGACGATGGCCGCCAGCGACAGCGGGCCCGAGGGCGCGGAGCACGTCGAGATCGTCGAGGTGGGGCCGCGCGACGGCCTCCAGAACGAGGCGAGGACCCTCTCGGTCGAGGACCGGATCGAGCTGATCGACCGCGCGGCGGCCGCAGGGGCGCGCCGGATCGAGGCGGTCAGTTTCGTCCACCCCAAACGCGTCCCCCAGATGGCCGGGGCCGAGGAGATCATGGCGGGCGTCACGCGCGCGCCGGGGGTTTCCCACATCGGACTGGTCCTCAACCGGCGCGGCCTGGACCGCGCGGTGGCCGCGCGGGTGTCCGAGGTCAACGTCGCGGTGCCCGCCACCGACGGGTTCTGCGTCCGCAACCAGGGGTGCACCGTCGAGGAGATGCTCGCCGCCCTGGCCGACATCGACGCCGCGCTGGAGGGGACGGGCATCCCGCTGAGCGTCACCGTCTCCACCGCGTTCGGCTGCCCCTTCGACGGCGAGGTGGCGCCCGAGCGCGTGGTGGAGGTGGTCCGCCGCGTCGCCGACACCGGCGCGGTGGAGATCGCCCTGGCCGACACGATCGGCGTGGGCGTGCCCCGCCAGGTGACCGGACTCGTGGCCGCGGTCGACGAGGTCGCTGGCGGACGTGCGCTGCGCTGCCACTTCCACAACACCCGCAACACCGGTTACGCGAACGCGCTCGCGGCCGTGGACGCGGGCGTGCGGGTGCTCGACTCCAGCCTGGGCGGCTTCGGCGGCTGCCCGTTCGCGCCCGCCGCCACCGGAAACATCGCCACCGAGGACCTGCTGTACGCGCTGCACCGCAGCGGCCTGCACACCGGGATCAGCCTCTCCGGGGCCGCCGCCCTGGGTGAGTGGATGGGCCAGCGCCTGGACAAGCGGCCGCCCGCCTACCTGGGCCGCGCCGGGGCGTTCCCCGCCTGAGGCGCCCCTGTGGCGTTCGTCGCCCGGCCCCCGTCCCCTGTCGGCTCCACGGGCCCCGGCTCCCGGGGCGCCACAAACGGTTTCCGCGCGCCGCGCCGCGGCCCGAAACGCTGCGGAGAAGGCGATCGCGCTGGTGGCGGGAGGGAACACGGGGGTGTACGGCGGTGTCCCCGGGTGTGGACATCCGGGGTGCCTGTTATCCTGGTGCCCCGTGGAGTCCGGCGGCCGGAGCGACGATTCAACCGCCCGCAACCGGACCGCCGCACGGCCGCTCAGCCCGACCCGAGCCCGCCGTAGCCACTCAACCCACGGGAGCACCACTTTGGCATCCGCCGCGAGTACCAAGCACCTTTTCGTTACCGGCGGCGTCGCCTCCAGTCTCGGTAAAGGCCTGACCGCTTCCAGCCTGGGACGACTCCTGAAGTCGCGCGGCCTGCGGGTCACCATGCAAAAGCTCGACCCCTACCTCAACGTCGACCCGGGGACGATGAATCCCTTCCAGCACGGCGAGGTCTTCGTCACCGACGACGGGGCCGAGACCGACCTGGACGTCGGCCACTACGAGCGCTTCCTGGACACCGAGCTGTCCGCGACGGCCAACGTCACCACCGGCCAGATCTACTCCAGCGTCATCGCCAAGGAGCGCCAGGGCGCCTACCTCGGCGACACCGTGCAGGTCATCCCGCACATCACCAACGAGATCAAGGCGCGCATCTACGCGATGGACGCCCCCGACGTCGACATCGTCATCACCGAGATCGGCGGCACGGTCGGCGACATCGAGTCGCAGCCCTTCCTGGAGGCGGTCCGCCAGATCCGCCACGAGATCGGCCGGGACAACTGCTTCTTCCTGCACGTGTCCCTCATCCCCTTCCTCGGCCCGTCCGGCGAGATGAAGACCAAGCCCACCCAGCACTCCGTGGCCGCCCTGCGCAGCATCGGCATCCAGCCCGACGCCATCGTGTGCCGCTCGGACCGCCCCATCACGCAGAGCCTGAAGTCCAAGATCAGCCTCATGTGCGACGTGGACGAGGCCGGGGTGGTCTCCACCCCCGACGCCCCCTCGATCTACGACATCCCCAAGGTCCTGCACCGCGAGGGCCTGGACGCCTACGTCGTGCGCCGCCTGGGCATGCCCTTCCGGGACGTGGACTGGACCGAGTGGGACGAGCTGCTGCGCCGCGTGCACCAGCCCGACCACGAGGTCACCATCGCCCTGGTCGGCAAGTACATCGACCTGCCCGACGCCTACCTGTCGGTCAGCGAGGCGCTGCGCGCGGGCGGCTTCGCCACCGACACCCGCGTCAACATCCGCTGGGTGGCCAGCGACAACTGCGCCAGCCCCTCCGGCGCCGCCTCCGAGCTGGACGGCGCGGACGGCATCCTCATCCCCGGCGGCTTCGGGGTGCGCGGTATCGAGGGCAAGATCGGCGCCATCCGCTACGCCCGTGAGAACGGGGTGCCGCTGCTGGGCATCTGCCTGGGACTCCAGGCCGTCGTCATCGAGTACGCCCGCGACGTGCTCGGCCTGGAGGGCGCCAACAGCACCGAGTTCGACGACAAGGCCGTCGACCCGGTCATCGCCACCATGGCCGACCAGACCGACGTCGTGGCCGGGGAGCGCGACATGGGCGGCACCATGCGCCTGGGCATGTATCCGGCCGCGCTGGGCGAGGGCACCGTGGTGCGCGAGCTCTACGACGGCGCCGAGGCCTCCGAGCGGCACCGCCACCGCTTCGAGGTCAACAACGCCTACCGCGCCCAGCTGGAGGAGGCGGGTCTGGTGTTCTCCGGGCTCTCCCCGGATGGCAAGCTGGTGGAGTACGTCGAACTGCCCCGGGACGCCCACCCCTTCTTCGTGGCGACGCAGGCGCACCCGGAGCTGCGCTCCCGCCCGACCAAGGCCAACCCGCTCTTCCGCGGTCTGGTCTCGGCGGCCCTGGAGTACCACAACTCCTGAACCGGGGGCCGGGCGGGCGGGGCACGAGTCCTGAGAGGCGGAACCCATGCCCGGTGACACCCACCCGGCCTTTCCCACGGGGGCGGACGCGAAGG
Organism: Nocardiopsis deserti; assembly: GCF_008638355.1. Lineage (NCBI taxonomy): Bacteria > Bacillati > Actinomycetota > Actinomycetes > Streptosporangiales > Nocardiopsidaceae > Nocardiopsis > Nocardiopsis deserti. The sequence continues at coordinate 216,432 of NZ_VWVS01000015.1, forward strand.
TCGCGGACGCCCCCGAGTCATGGCCGGTGGAGCGGTCCGAGGAACGCTTCCGCGGCGTCAAGTGCGGCATGCGCACGGACTGGGTGCGCATGGTCGGCAGCGACGGCGAGGGCACGGCCGTGGCCACCCGCGACTACATGGAGCACCCCGGCGCCGCCGCGGCCCTGGCCCTGGACGCCGACGGCCGGGTGCTGCTCCAGCGCCAGTACCGCCACGCCACCCGGCACACCCTGTGGGAGCTGCCCGCCGGGCTCATCGACGAGGAGGGCGAGGGGCCGCTGCGCACCGCCCAGCGCGAGCTGGTCGAGGAGGCGGGGCTGCGCGCCGGGCGCTGGCACGAGCTGGCCTACTTCTTCCCCTCGCCCGGGTTCTCCGACGAGCGCATCCACGTGTACCTGGCCCGGGACCTGTCGGTGGTGCCGCCCGAGGAGATCGGCTTCGAACGCGAGCACGAGGAGGCCGACCTGGTCGCCGAGTGGGTCCCCCTGGAGGAGGCGGTCGCCCTGGTCATGGCGGGCAGGCTGCACAACGGCGCCACCGTCATCGGCGTCCTGGCCGCCCAGGCCGCCGCCGCGGACGGGTTCGCCTCCCTGCGCGAGCCCGCGGAGGACTGACCCGTGGCCGACCGGGCAGGCGAGGGGGAGGATCCGCTGGCACGGGTGTGCGCCGCCTTCCTGGACCACCTCAGCGCGGAGCGCGCCCTGGCCGACAACACCCTCGCGGCCTACCGGCGCGATCTGAAGCGCTACCGCGGGTACCTGGCGGAGCACGGTGTCCTCTCGCCCGACCGGGTGGGTCCCGCCCAGGTGGGCGACTTCCTGCGGGCTCTGCGCGAGGGCGACGCGGACCACCCGCCGCTCGGCGCCGCCTCGGCCGGGCGGGCCCTGGCCGCCGTGCGCGGCCTGCACCGCTTCGCGGCCCGGGAGGGCTGGACGAACGTCGACCCGGCGGCCGACGTCTCCCCGCCCGCGCCGCCGATGCGCCTGCCCAAGGCGGTGCCGCTGGCGTCGGTGGAGCGCCTCCTGGACGCCGCCGGACCGGTCGGGTCCCCGGCCTCCGGCGACCGCGCCGGACTGCTGGCCCTGCGCGACCGGGCGCTGCTGGAGGTGCTCTACGGCACGGGCGCGCGCGTCTCCGAGGCGGTGGGGCTGGACGTGGACGACGTCGCCGACGCGGTGGAGGGCGACGACGCCGTGGGCCTGGTGCGCTTCCGCGGCAAGGGCGGCAGGGAACGCGTGGTGCCGCTGGGTTCCCACGCCCGCCGTGCGCTCTCGGGCTACCTGGTGCGGGCCCGGCCGGGTCTGGCGGCCTCCGGCCGGGGCGGCCCGGCGCTGTTCCTCAACGCGCGCGGGGGCAGGCTCACCCGGCAGGGCGGCTGGGGGATCCTGGCGGCCGTGGCCGAGCGCGCCGGGGTCGAGGGCGTCTCACCGCACACCCTGCGCCACTCCTTCGCCACCCACCTGCTCGACGGCGGAGCCGATATCAGGGTCGTCCAGGAGCTGCTGGGACACAGTTCGGTCACCACCACACAGATCTACACGCTGGTGACGGTCGAGCACCTGCGCGAGGTGTACGCGTCGAGCCATCCCAGGGCACGGCGCTGAGCGGGGACGCGACCGCGCGGGGCCCGCGTGCGGGGGGCGAAGCGGAACAACCCGGTTCGAGGTTCCGATTTCCCCCAGGGGCGCAGGCGTGGGATTCTACCCGTACGTTTTGTTGAAGTGCGTCGTGTCGGCGTTCTAGAGTCGCCGCGCGGAGGTACGTTGCTGTCGACATATTGAGTTTCCGACGGCGGCCAGGGAGCAGGGGCGCGCGGCATCCCTAGCCGTGGCCGATCCGTAGGGGAGGTCAAGGGTTGTGAACTGGGACAACGAGGCTGCGAACACCGCACCTGTCGGCGAGGGGGAGCTCGCCGACCCGGTGACCAACCCGTGGGGGACGACACGCAACACGGGGGCTGATCTGCACACCTCAAGACCCGAGCGAGCCTATCCGGAGCCCGGGCCCGTCGATGAACACGGCCCGGCACGGATTGTAGCACTCTGTAACCAGAAGGGTGGGGTCGGCAAGACCACCACGACGATCAACCTCGGGGCCGCCATCGCCGAGTACGGAAGACGGGTGCTGCTGGTCGACTTCGACCCGCAGGGCGCGCTCTCCGTCGGCCTGGGCCGCCTCGATCCGCGCGAACTGGACCTGACCGTCTACAACCTGCTCATGCAGCGGGACGTGGCGGTCGAGGACGTCCTGCTCAAGACCGACATCGACGGCCTGGACCTGATCCCGAGCAACATCGACCTGTCAGCCGCCGAGGTGCAGCTGGTCGGCGAGGTGGCGCGCGAGCAGATGCTGGGCCGCGCGCTGAGACCGGTCATCAACGACTACGACGTCGTCCTGATCGACTGCCAGCCCTCGCTGGGCCTGCTCACCGTCAACGCGCTCACCGCCGCGGACGGCGTCATCGTGCCGCTGGAGTGCGAGTTCTTCGCGCTGCGCGGTGTGGCGCTGCTGATGGACACCATCCAGAAGGTCCAGGAGCGTCTCAACGAGGACCTGGTCATCGACGGCTTCCTGGGCACCATGTACGACCCGCGCACGCTCCACGCGCGCGAGGTGCTGTCCACCATCATCGACGGGTTCGGGGACAAGGTCTACGGCACGGTCATCAACCGCACCGTGCGCTTCCCCGACGCCACCGTGGCGGGCGAACCCATCACCAGGTTCGACTCGTCCTCGGCCGGGGCCAACGCCTACCGGGAGCTGGCCAAGGAGGTGCTGGCGAGGTGGCCTCTCAGCGGTCACGGCGTGTGACCCTACCCGGGGCGGACGAACTGTTCTTCCGTCCCAGCGGCACCGAGGAGGTGCCGGAAGAGACCGACCGCCAGCACAAGGCACCGGAACAGGGCCGCAGGGGCACGTCCGCCGCGAAGGCCGGACGCGCGCCCAAACCGAGCGGGCGCCAACGCCACGACGAGAAGATCACCGTCTACATCTCCGGGCCCGAACTGCTGGCACTGGAACAGACCCGGCTCTCGCTGCGCGCCGAGCACGGGCTGTCCGCCGACAGGGGCCGCCTCGTCCGCGAGGCCGTCGCCGTGCTGCTGGCGGACTTCGAGGAGCACGGACCGGCCAGCATGCTGGTACGCAGGCTGACCGAGGACTGAAGCACGCGCACCGGTGCCGGAGGGGGTGCCGGTTCGATGACGGAGGGGCACGGGTGTCACCGGCGGGTTCTGGCCGGTGACACCCTTGTCTCATGAGGAAGACGACGCGGGGCCGGTGCCATGGGGGCTGAGGGGACGTCGGCGGACACCGGCGCGGAGGTGGACGACAACGCCTTCCAGGTGCACCTCGACAACTTCGAGGGGCCCTTCGACCTGCTGCTCGGGTTGATCTCCAAGCACAAGCTCGACATCACCGAGGTGTCGCTGTCCAAGGTCACCGACGAGTTCATCGCGCACATCCGAGCGCACGGCGACGACTGGGACCTGGACCAGGCCAGCAACTTCCTGCTGGTCGCGGCGACCCTGCTGGATCTGAAGGCGGCGCGCCTGCTGCCGCGCGGCGACGTCGAGGACGAGGCCGACCTGGCCCTGCTGGAGGCCCGCGACCTGCTGTTCGCCCGGCTGTTGCAGTACCGCGCCTACAAGGAGGTCGCCTCCTTCATGCGGGTGCGCTTGGCCTCGCAGGGGCGCCGCTACGCGCGCGCCGTCCCGCTGGAGGAGCGCTTCGCGGGGCTGCGGCCGGACGTGCTGTTCAAGCTGGGCCCCCAGGAGTTCGCCGCCCTGGCGGGGATGGTCTTCACGCCCAAGGAGCCGCCCAGCGTTCCGGTCACCCACATCCACCAGGCCAAGACGTCGGTCAAGGAGCAGGGCGAACTGATGGTCGCGGAGCTGCGCGAGCACGGGCGGCTGACCTTCGCCCAGCTCACGGCCGCCTGCACCGGTACCTTCGAGGTCATCGCCCGCTTCCTCGCCCTGCTGGAGCTGTACCGGGCCTCCAACGTGGGCTTCGACCAGCCCGAACCGCTGGGGGAGCTGCTCGTCTCCTGGACCGGCGGCGAGGGCGAGGTCGAGCTGGAGAGCGAGTACGACGAGGCCGACGGCGCCGGGGACACCGGCGGCGGGAGCGGGCCGGGGGAGACGGAGGAGCGCCCATGAGCGTCCGGGACACGACGGCGGGGGACACGGCGGAGCGGGAGGCGGTCGGAGCGGCCGGAGCGGTCGGAGGGGAGGCCGCCGGGGACGCCCCGGCCACCCTGCGCCGCGACCTGGAGGCCGTGCTGATGGTGGTGGACCAGCCGGTGTCGGAGTACGACCTGGCACGGGCCATGGACGTGCCCGTCACGGTGGTGGTCGGGGTGCTGGAGTCGCTGTCGCGGGAATACACCGAGCAGGGCCGGGGTTTCGACCTGAGGGCGGTGGCCGACGGGTGGCGTGTGTACACGCGGCCCGAATGCGCCGACGTCGTCGAGCACTTCCTCCAGGAGGGGCAGGAGGTGCGGCTCACCCAGGCCGCACTGGAGACGATGGCGGTGGTGGCCTACCGACAGCCGGTCTCCCGGGGCAGGGTCTCCGCCGTGCGTGGTGTCAACTGCGACGGGGTTATGCGTACCCTCGTACTGAGGGGCCTGATCGAAGAGGCCGGACACGACTCCGAGTCCGGTGCGCTGCTGTATCGGACCACCTCCTATTTCCTGGAACGGTTGGGCCTGCGAGGCCTCGACGAGCTGCCTGATCTGGCGCCGTTCCTCCCCGACGACATCGAAGGTCTAGACGACACCGGTGAGCACACCTAACAACAGTTCCCGCGGTGCGCGGGACGACGCCCCGCGCGGTGAGCGCGGCGACTACGACAAGCGCGGCGGACAGGGCCGCGGCGACAGCCGGGACCGCCGGGACGACCGTCCCCGCGGCGGTTACCGGGACGACCGCGGCCCCCGGGGCCGCGACGACCGTGACCGCGGTAGCGTCCGCGGTGACCGGGACAGCCGCGGCGGACGTGACTTCCGCGGTGGCCGTGACGGCCAGCGCGACGACCGCCGTTCCTTCGGCGGTGACCGCGACAACCGCCGTTCCTACGGTGACCGGGACAACCGTGGCGGACGTGATTTCCGTGACGGCGGGGACCGCCGTTCGTTCTCGGGCGGTCGTGATGACCGTGGCGGACGGGACTTCCGGGGCGGTCGTGACGACCGTGACCGTGGTGGTTTCCGTGGCGACCGCGACAACCGTGGCGGACGTGACTTCCGCGGTGGCCGCGACGGCCAGCGCGACGACCGCCGTTCCTTCGGCGGTGACCGCGACAACCGCCGTTCCTACGGTGACCGGGACAACCGTGGCGGACGTGATTTCCGTGACGGCGGGGACCGCCGTTCGTTCTCGGGTGGCCGGGACGAGCGCGGCGGCCGTGGTCCTGGCGGTGGTCGTGACGACCGCGGTGGCTTCCGTGGCGACCGCGACAACCGCCGCTCCTTCGACAACCGGGACAACCGCGGTGGCCGTGACGGTCAGCGCGGTGAGGGCCGTTCCTTCGGCGACCGCGACAACCGTGGCGGCCGTGGTCCTGGCGGTGGTCGTGACGACCGCGGTGGCTTCCGTGGCGACCGCGACAACCGCCGCTCCTTCGACAACCGGGACAACCGTGGCGGGCGTGACGGTCAGCGCGGTGAGGGCCGTTCCTTCGGCGGTGACCGTGACAACCGCCGTTCCTTCGGCGACCGGGACAACCGCGGTCCGGGCGCTCGCTCCTACGGTCGTGACGACCGTGGCGGACGCGGCCCCGGCGGCGGACGTGACGACCGTGACCGTGGTGGTTTCCGGGGCGACCGCGACAACCGCGGCGGACGTGACTTCCGCGGTGGCCGTGACGGCCAGCGCACCGAGGGCCGTTCCTTCGGCGGCGGCCGCGACGACCGCCGTTCCCACGGCGACCGGGACAACCGCGGTCCGGGCGGCCGTTTCCAGGACCGTGACGAGCGCGGCGGGCGCGACTTCCGCGACCGCGAGCCCCGCGAGGACCGCGACGGCCGTCCCGGCGGCGACCGCTCCGGCGCCAAGCGCGTCACGAGTGAGAGCCAGCTCTCCAAGGCGGCCCGTGAGCGGCTCAGCGCCCTGCGCGCCGACTACGACCCCAAGGACGAGGACCGCGCCGACGAGGCGCGCGACACCTACACCGACGTCGAGAACGGCATCCGCCTCCAGAAGGCGCTCGCCGCGGCCGGGGTCGCCAGCCGCCGGGCCAGCGAGGAGATGATCGCGGCCGGACGCGTCAGCGTGGACGGCCAGGTCGTGCGCCGGTTCGGCGCCCGGGTCGACCCGGAGTCCTCCGAGATCCGCGTCGACAACATGCGCGTGGTCACCGCCCCGGACAAGCTGTACTTCGCGCTCAACAAGCCGCGCGGCGTCGTCAGCACCATGTGGGACCCGGAGGGCCGCCCCACCCTGGCCGACTACACCGGTCAGACCGAGGAGCGGATCTTCCACGTCGGCCGGCTCGACACCGAGACCGAGGGCCTCATCCTGCTGACCAACGACGGCGAGCTGGCCAACCGGCTCACCCACCCGCGCTACAAGGTCGTCAAGACCTACATCGCCAAGGTGCCCGGCCCGGTTCCGCACCGCGTCGTCCGCGAGATCCAGAAGGGCGTGGAGTTGGAGGACGGCCCGGTCGAGGTCGACTCCTTCCGTGTGGTCGACAACGACCCGCCCAAGTCGCTCGTCGAGATCCGGCTGCACGAGGGCCGCAAGCACATCGTGCGCCGCCTGATGGAGGCCGTCGGCCACCCGGTCGCCGACCTCGCCCGCACCCAGGTCGGCCCGATCGACCTGAACGCCCTCAAACTGGGCACGATGCGGGCGCTCACCTCGCGTGAGGTGAGCGAACTCTACGAGGCGGCGGGCCTGTAGATACAGTTGACGGCGGTCGCCTGCCCGGACACCGGGCGGCGGCCGCCGTTCCCCTTCTCCGGGGTACGGCACGGCGAACGAGGACGAGGCGGGATCGAACGTGGCGGTACGGGCCATCCGCGGTGCGGTGCAGGTCGACGCGGACGAACGCGAGCAGGTGCTGGAGGCCACGGCCGAGCTGGTCTCGGAGGTGATGCGGCGCAACGCCCTGGAGACCGACGACGTGATCAGCGTGCTGTTCACCGCCACCCCCGACCTGAACAGCGAGTTCCCCGCGCTGGCCGCGCGCAAGCTCGGCTTCTCCGACGTCCCGCTGATGTGCGCGACCGAGATCGCCGTCCCCCACGCCCTGCCGCGTGTGGTGCGCCTCATGGCGCACGTGGAGACGGACCGGTCGCGCTCGGAGCTCCAGCACGTCTACCTGCGCGGGGCCCAGGCCCTTCGGCTGGACATCGCCCAGTAGTTCCCCCATCGGCCTCCCGGCAGGTCGTAGGCTTGGGGGAACGGGTACGCGTCGGAGGCGGGAGAACAGTGGGCGACAGCAGCGGTGCGCGGGGGGACGGGGAGCAGCGGCTCCCGGTGCGCCGGGTCACGGTGGTGGGGACGGGGCTCATCGGCACGTCGGTGGCGCTCGCCCTGCGCTCGCGCGGCGTCGACGTCGCCCTCTCCGACCCCGACGCCGCCTCCCTGCGCCTGGCCTGCGACCTGGGCGCGGGACACCCCCTGGAGGAGTCCGCCGACCCGACCTCGGCCCCGGCCGACCTCGCGGTCATCGCCGCGCCGCCCGCCGTCATCCCCTCCGTGCTGCGCCGGGCGCAGGACCGGGGGCTGGCCCACGTCTACACCGACGTGGCCAGCGTGAAGGCGAGCGTGCTGGCCGAGGCCGAGCGGCTGGGCTGCGACATGGCCACGTTCGTGGCCGGGCACCCCATGGGCGGCCGGGAGAAGCAGGGCCCCGGCGCCGCGCGCGCCGACCTGTTCCTGGGCCGCTCGTGGGCGCTGTGCCCCACCGGCAAGGCCGACGCGCAGGCCGTCGCCGTCGTCGCCGAGGTCGCCCGCATGTGCGGCGCGGACCCCATGGTGCTGGACGCGGCGGCGCACGACCGGGCGGTGGCGCTGGTCTCGCACGCGCCCCACGTGGCGTCGTCGGCGGTGGCGGCGCGGCTGCTCTCGGGCGACGACGCCGCCCTGGCCCTGGCGGGGCAGGGCGTGCGCGACGTCACCCGGGTGGCGGGCGGCGACCCCGCCATGTGGTCCGAGATCCTCACGCACAACGCCGCCCCGGTCGCGGAGGTCCTGCACGCGGTGGCCGCCGACCTCGCGGCGACCGCCGACGCCCTGCGCGCGCTGGCGGACCGGCCGGGAGCGGGGGAGGCGTCGGACCTCGCGCCGGTGCACGACCTGCTGGAGCGGGGCAGGTCCGGTCACGGCCGCATCCCCGGCAAGCACGGCACGGTACGGCTGCCCGACTACACGGTCATGCCGGTGGTCATCCCCGACGAGCCCGGCGCGCTGGGCCGCCTGTTCGCCGCCGCGGCGGAGGCCGGGGTCAACATCGAGGACGTGCGCATCGAGCACACGCCGGGCCTGCCGCTGGGTGTGGCCCAGCTGTACGTGCTGCCCGGCGCGGTGGACACGCTCGCGCGGGCGCTGGCCGCCGACGGCTGGTCGGTCCACCCCGGCCTGTGAGCCCCCTTCGCCGTGATCTTGTACTTGTAGCGAGGTTCGGCGCCCCAAACTCGCTACAAGTACAAGAGCACCGCAGGTCAGGGTACTCGTGTCACACCAGCGCCGGTTCCGGCCCGTCCACATCCGGCAGGGTCCGCGCGGTCCCGCGCACGCACGGGCCACGGGTAGGGTTGGGCGTCGGCAACAGTGAACGCACGCGGGAGTCAACGGCAGTGAGCGCGCAGGGCAGCACCGAGGGCATCGTCATCGCGATCGACGGTCCCTCCGGGTCGGGCAAGTCGAGCACCTCCCGGGGTGTGGCCAAGGCGCGGGAGCTGCGGTACCTCGACACCGGCGCCATGTACCGCGCGCTGACCTGGTGGATGCTCTCCCAGGGTGTGAACGTCAACGACGCCGACGCCGTGACCGCCCTCGTCGACACCCCCGTCATCACCATGGGCACCGACCCGGGCGCGCCCTCCGTGGCGGTGGACGGCCGCGACGTGGCCGCCGAGATCCGCGGCAGGGACGTCACCACCAACGTCAGCGCGGTCTCGGCCGTGCCCGCGGCGCGCGAGCGCCTCGTGCGCACCCAGCGCGAGATCATCGCCGCCGCCAGGGCCGAGAGCGCGGGCATCGTGGTCGAGGGACGCGACATCACGACCGTCGTCGCCCCCGACGCCCCGGTCAAGCTCTTCCTGACCGCCAGTCCCGAGGCCCGCGCCCAGCGCCGCAGCCGGGAGGTGCGCAGCGTCGACGTCGCCGCCACCCAGGCCGACCTGGCCCGGCGCGACGCACTGGACTCCAGCCGGGCGCACTCGCCCCTGCGCCAGACCGAGGACGCCACCGAACTCGACACCAGCGGGTTGACCCTGGACGAGGTCGTCGCCCTGGTGGTCAAGCTGGCCGACGAGGCCCGCGACCGCTGACCCGCGCGGTCGGGCACCGCCGCTCTGCGGTGGACGGGGACACTCCTCGGCCGTAACACCGGACACATCCGTCCCCAACAGCCCCTTCGGGGGAACACAACGACATCCGCGGGGGTTCCTCCCCGTGGCCAGTACACGGGCGCCGTCGGCGCCCGCGTCGACCCGCGCGATCCGGGACACCGGGTCGGGTCGGCCCTTCGCATCCTCGCGGCACGCATCCTGGGCGCGCGAGGATCCAGAACCGGGAGCAGTACATGAGTGACTTCGACATCTCCGACGTCGTCCACGGGGGAGCGGACGCCGAAGAGCCCGCCGCCCTCCCCGTGGTGGCGGTGGTCGGGCGTCCCAACGTGGGCAAGTCCAGCCTGGTCAACCGCATCATCGGCCGCCGTGAGGCCGTGGTGGAGGACGTGCCGGGCGTGACCCGCGACCGGGTCGCCTACGACGCCGAGTGGCAGAACACCAGGTTCACCCTGGTCGACACCGGCGGCTGGGAGACCAGCGTCAGCGGCCTGGCCGCCATGGTCGCCCGCCAGGCCGAGTACGCCGCGCAGACCGCGGACGTCATCCTGTTCGTGGTCGACGCGACGGTGGGCGTCACCGACGCCGACGCCGCCGTCACCCGCGTGCTGCGCTCGACCAAGCGCCCCGTGGTGGTGGCCGCGAACAAGGTCGACGGCAGCAGGCAGGAGGCCGACGCCCTCGACCTGTGGCAGCTGGGCGTGGGCCAGCCCTTCCCCATCAGCGCCCTGCACGGCCGCGGCACCGGCGACCTGCTGGACGCGCTCGTGGCCGAGTTCCCCGAGCAGCCCCTGGGCGAGGAGGACGAGGGCGAGGACGGCCCGCCCCGCATCGCGCTGCTGGGCCGTCCCAACGTGGGCAAGTCCAGCCTGCTCAACCGGCTCGCCGGTGAGGACCGGGTGGTCGTCGACGCGGTGGCGGGCACGACCCGCGACGCGGTGGACGAGCTGATCGAGCTGGGCGGGCGGACCTGGAAGTTCATCGACACCGCCGGTATCCGCCGCCGGTTCCGTGCCCTCCAGGGCGCCGACTACTACGCCACCATGCGCACCGGCACCGCCCTGGAGCGGGCCGAGGTCGCCGTGGTGCTCATGGACGTCAGCGAGCCCCTCGCCGAGCAGGACATCCGGGTCGTCGAGCAGGTCGTGGAGGCGGGCCGCGGCCTGGTCCTGGCCTTCAACAAGTGGGACATCCTGGACGAGGACCGCCGGACCTACCTGGAGAAGGAGATCGACCGCCAGCTGGCGCGGGTCTCCTGGGCGCCGCGCGTGAACGTCTCGGCGAAGACCGGCCGCCACATGGAGAAGCTGGTCCCGGCGATCGAGACCAGCCTGAGCGGGTGGAACCAGCGCATCCCGACCGGGCAGCTCAACAACTGGCTCAAGGAGCTGGTGGCCGCCACCCCGCCTCCGGTGCGCGGCGGCAAGCAGCCCAAGATCCTGTTCGCGACGCAGGCGGGCTCGCGCCCGCCGCACTTCATCCTGTTCACCACCGGGTTCCTGGAGGACAACTACCGCCGCTTCATCGAGCGGCGCCTGCGGGAGGACTTCGGCTTCGAGGGCTCCCCGGTGCACATCAGCATGCGCATCCGTGAGAAGAAGGGCGGGCTCCAGGGACGCGCCTCCAAGGGCAGCGTGCGTCCGGACCGCAAGCACCGCCGCCGGTAGCCGTACCGCTCCGGCCACGGCATGAGGAAGGGGGCTCCCCGGTGGGGGAGCCCCCTTCGCCGTGCGCCCGGGGCGTTCGGGGCCCGGCGGCGCGCGGGTCGCCCGCCCCGGCGGCTTCCGTGCCCGGCTGTCGGCGTTCCCGCACCCGTGGCCGTCGCGCGTGTCAGCCGTCGCGTCCGGCGCTCAGGCGTCCAGGGAGGCCCAGAAGTCGCGCAGCACGCGGGCGCCCCGCTCGGGGTCCTGGAGCATCCAGTAGTGGGTGAGCCCGTCCAGCTCCTGGAACCGGGCGCCCAGGCGGCGGGCCACCTCCCTGTCCTGCTCCGGGCGCGCCATCGGGTCCCCGGTCGGGACGAGCAGGAGCCCGGGCGCCTTGGCGGGACCGTCGAAGTCCTGGCCCCAGTCGGCGTGGAAGTTGGGCCACGCCGAACGGTAGAGCGTCAGAACGGCCGCGCTCATCTCCTCGTCGTGGACGTCGTCGACCTCCCGGGCCAGCTCGGGGCTCATGCCGCGGGGCTGGAGGAGGTCTCCGAAGGTGCCCCCGCTGCCGGGGGCGGCCTCGCGCAGCCTGGCCAGGGACTCCTCGCCCTCGGGACTGCTCTGCCAGAGCGTGGCCGCGTCGTGCCACCGGTAGTCGGGGTGCCAGCCGTGGGCGACGTCGGAGACCCAGCTGCGGACGGGGACGTCGTGGGCGGAGACCACGCGCATGGCCAGGTGGGCGCCCCAGTCGTGGCCGACGAGGTCGATCGGCCCGTCGACGGCGCGCAGCTCCTCGGCCAGCCAGGTCGCGTAGTCCTCCTTGCCGCGCATGTGGGCCGGCCGGGGGCTGCCGAAGCCGGGCAGTCGCAGCGCCACGCTGGCCTCGGGGAGGAGCGCGCGGACGGGGTTCCAGACCGAGGGCGTCTCGGGGACTCCGTGGACGAACACGATGGTCATGCCTACTCCTGAGGAGGAAGTTGATAAGCTATCCACATCAACGTAGCACGGTAAGTCGATAAGTTATCCACTTCATGGACCGAGGAGGCCCCATGCGGGCGGACGCCGCGCGCAACAACCGCAGGATCTTCGAGGAGGCGCGACAGGCGGTCGCCGCCGGGGAGACCGACCTCACGCTCAACGCGCTCGCCCGGCGCGCGGGTGTCGGCGTGGGGACGGTCTACCGCCTCTTCCCCACCCAGCGGGCGATGCTGGAGGCCGTGGTGGAGGACGCGGTGGTCGAACTCCGCAGCCTGGCCGCCGAGGCCGAACGCGAACCGGAACCGCGCGGCGCCCTCGACGGCTTTCTCCGGGCCGCGTTGGACGAGGCGCTCGCCCGCCCCGGCCTGTTCACCGTCCTGATCACCCTCGACGATGAGAGGGAGTCCCTGCGGCAGGCCAAGGCCGAACTGGTCGGGGAGACCTCGCGCCTGCTCGGACGCGTCCACCCGCAGCCGCCGCTGACCGGTGAGAACCTGCTGAAACTGCTGTGCGGCCTGATCCACGCGGTCAGCGAGCACCCGGCCGACCGGCGCTCCGCCGCCACCGACGCCTACCTGAGCCTGCTCCGGAACGGCCTCATGCCCGCGGGCGCGGCCTGAGCGGTGGGCGCGGCCCCGGCGGCGATCCGGCCGACGCCTTCCCCGTGCCCGGGTCAGGACTCCCCGGGCAGGCGGCGTACGTTGCCCTGCGTCGGGTGGCTTCCCGCTGGTCCGCCCCTGCGGGCGCGGGGCGGTCGGCCCGTCTCCTTCCCGGGGACCGGGATCGCGGGGGCGCCGGGCAGCGGGCGGTTCGCGCTCTCCTTCATCCGCCACACCACCACCAGCCCCACCACGCCCGCGGCCATGAGCAGCCACGCCGGTGCGTACAGGTTCCCGGTGGACTGCACCAGCGCCTCGGCGATCAACGGGGTGGTGCCGCCGAACAGCGCCACCGACACGTTGAAGCTGATGGCCAGCGCGCCGTAGCGCACGCTGGTGGGGAAGAACGCCGGGAGCGCCGCGGGCGCGCCGCCGGAGAAGTGCACCAGGGTCACCGCCAGCACCACCATGCCCAGGGCCACCGCCCACAGACCGCCCCGTTGCAGCAGCCAGAACGCGGGCAGGGCCAGCACGATCGAGAGCAGGCTGCCCGAGAACAGTACGGGCCTGCGCCCCACGAGGTCGCTCAGGTGCCCGAACCCGGTCACCGCGAACAGCATCAGCACCATCGCCGCCAGGGTCAGCACCAGGGCCGTGGTGGGGCCGTACCCCAGTTCGGCCTCCAGGTAGGTGGGCATGTACGCGGTCAGGACGTAGTTGTTGACGTTGAAGACCAGCACCAGGCCCACGCACAGCAGGATGTGGCGCCACTGGTCCACGACCGTCGCGCGCAGCTGGCCCTCGCGGTGCCCGCCGTGGGAGTCCTTGGCGAAGCCCTCGGTGTTCTGCTCGAAGACCGGGGTGTCCTCCAGCTTCACCCGCAGGTACAGGCCGACGGCGCCCAGCGGCAGGGCGATCAGGAAGGGGATGCGCCATCCCCAGTCCTGCATGGTGTCCTGGCCGAGCAGGAGGGTCATCACCGTGACGACGCTGGCGCCGCCGACGTAACCGCTGACCGTGCCGAACTCCAGCCAGGAGGCCAGGAAACCGCGCCGCCGGTCCGGCGCGTACTCGGCGATGAAGGTCGTGGCGCCGCCGTACTCGCCGCCGGTGGAGAAGCCCTGGAGCATCCGCGCGACGAGCAGGAGCACGGGTGCGGCGAAGCCGATGCTCGCGGCCGAGGGGATGAGCCCGATCGAGAACGTGCTCACCGCCATGAGCAGCATCGTGAAGGCCAGGACGCGCTTGCGGCCGATCCGGTCGCCGAGGGGACCGAAGAACAGGCCGCCCAGGGGCCGCACCAGGAAGGCGGCGGCGAAGGTGGTGAAGGTGGCGATGAGCTGGGTGCCCTGGGTCTGCTCCGGGTAGAACACCAGGCCGATCGTGACGGCCAGGTAGCTGTAGACGCCGAAGTCGTACCACTCGGTCGCGTTGCCGACCGCCGCGGCCACCACGGCCCTGCGCGTCGCCCCGCGGTCCGTGGCCAGGGCCGTCCGCCCCTGTGGCTGCGGCTCGTTCACGTCTCCCCCTCGCTGCCCCGCGGTCCTGGTGTACCCACTTAACCACTCTGGGTGACGAGAGTGTGTGCTCTGTCCGTGTCGCCGCCCCGGTAGCGTGGTGGCGGCCGAGAGGGGGAGTCCATGCGCAGGGTGCTGGTCAGTGCGTGTCTGATGGGACGCCGGGTGCGCTACGACGGGCGCGCCAAGCCGGTCGAGGACGACGTGGTCGCCCGCTGGCGCGAGGAGGGCCGCCTGGTGGTGCACTGCCCGGAGGTCGCGGGCGGCCTCCCGGTGCCCCGGCCGCCCGCCGAGATCGAGCCCGGCGCGGGTGCCGCCGACGTGCTCGCGGGCCGCGCGCGCATCCTCACCCCCGAGGGGCGGGACGTGACCGGGCACTTCGTGGACGGCGCCCGCGCGGCGCTGGCCACCGCCCGCGCGCACGGCGTGGCGGTGGCGGTGCTCAAGGAGTCGAGCCCCTCCTGCGGAGTGCACCGGGTCTACGACGGCGCCTTCGGCGGGCGCAGGGTACCCGGCGAGGGGGTCACCGCGCGGCTGCTCGCGGACGGCGGCGTCGCGGTGTTCACCGAGGACGAGATCGCCGGGGCCGCCGCGCGCCTGCGCGAGCTGGACGAGGCCTGAGGGACGCCGACAGGACGCCGCCGCGCTCCTGTGTCGTCGGGCGGCGCCGGAACACCGTCGAGATGCCGCCGTCAACGCTCGGGGGCGCGCCGCCCGTCCCGTGGTGCCGGGGGAGCGGCTCCGTGGGGCGAGGACGCCCGTCCGGGGGGTGGAACGCGGGTTCCGGGGCCCGACCGGTGGCGGCGGACCCCGGAACCTCCGGGTCAGGGACGGACGACCTCGTAGCGCATGCAGGCGAAGTCCCCGGCCCGGTGCACGTCCAGCACCCTCAGGTCCACCCGCCCGGCCAGCAGGGGCGACCCCGCGCCCAGGGTGACCGGCGCGACCGACACGACCACCTCGTCCAGGAGGCCGAGCCGGGCCAGGTCCGCGGCGACGCCGCCGCCGCCGACCAGCCACACGTCACGCCCGTCGGCCGCCCTGACCACCTCGGCGTGCAGGTCGCGCAACTCCTGGTCGGTGTCGGCGCTGGCGAAGCGGACGTCGCCCTCGATCCTGGGCAGGTCGCGGTGGGTGAGCACCCAGGTGGGGACCTGGTAGGGCCAGGGCTTGTCGCCCTCGTGCTTCAGGATCCACTCGTAGGTGCCCGCACCGGACACGATCGCGCCCGCCTCGCGGATGAAGGCGTCCGTCTCGTTCAGGGCATCGCCCCCGTCGGCGGCGAACAGCCATTCCAGGGAGTGGTCCTCGGTGGCGATGAAGCCGTCCAGGCTCGTCGCGGTGTTGTAGACCGTTTTGCTCATCGTGTACCTCCGTCGTGGTGTCGGTCCTGAAGCCATTCGATGGGGTCGCCGTGGTCCACCTCCAGGCCCTCCGCGCGCAGCATGTGGCGCACGAGCTGCCTGCGGTGGGCGGAGAAGGTGAGGACGTGCGCGACGACGCTGCCCAGCACGAAGCTCTCGGGCGGATCGCACAGGGCGTCGATCAGCCGGTCGCCCCAGGCGCCCCGCCGCCCGATGTCGTCGACCGCGGCGATCCAGCGCGCCCCCGCCCGCGTGTGCCGCTCCGCCAGCGCCTCCAGGCCGTCCGCGCCCCGTTCGGGCAGGTCGGCACCGTCGATCGAGGCGAGCCACACCTCCTTGGCCCGGACCAGGTGGTCGAGCACGGCGGCCACGGACTCCTCCGGCCCGTCCCACTCCAGGACGGTCTGTCCGGGAGCCCGCACCCGCCGGTAGGCCTCCTCGGGCAGCTGCCCGGCGAGGCGGATCAGGTGGGCGGTGTCGTCCACGTCGTGGTGGACCTGGAGGGCGATCAGGTCCATGCCGGGACGCTCCTTGGGTCTGTCCTCGATCCACAGGTGGATCGGCGGATGGAAGTGGATGCCGTTGGGCGCGGACAGCCACGTGCCGCTGCCCGCCGTGGTGGCGCTGGGCGGGTGCCCGAAGGCGCGTCCGAAGGCGCGCGTGAACCCCTCGACCGACTCGTATCCGGCCGCGAACGCGGCGTCGGTCACGCTGCTGCCCTGGCTGATCTGCCAGGCCGCGCGTTCCAGGAGCACCCGGCGGCGCAGCGCGACCGGTGACTCCCCGGTGTCGCGGGTCAGTCTGCGGGTGAAGTGGAACGGTGAGGCGAAGGCGTGGTCCGCCATGTCGGCGAGGCGGGTGTTCTCCTCGTCCAGGACCGCGTCGAGCAGTTCGCGCAGGCGGTCCCGGCCTGGGGTGGGCTCGGTCATGGCACCCAGTATGTTCACCGGCGGCGCGCGGGCGCCTGACCGATCTTGCCCACCCGGGCGGACACGCGGCCCGGGGCCCGGCGGGCTTTTCCCCGGTGCGAGCGCCCCGGCGGATGCGGTAGAGTCTTCTGCGTCGGCGGGGCCGGAAACGGTGACCGCTCGACGGACGGGACGTAGCGCAGTTTGGCAGCGCACTTGACTGGGGGTCAAGGGGTCGTGGGTTCAAATCCCGCCGTCCCGACAGAGGAATAGCAGGTCAGTGAGGGGTCCACCGGATGGTGGGCCCCTTTTCGCGTCTCCGGTGGGGTGGAGGCGGGGCTGTGGCCGAGGCGTGCGGGTCCTCGGCCCACGTCGTTGAGGACGCCGTCCATCGGCTTTGACCGCTGGCCTGTGTCCACGGGCCCGCGTCGTCCGGCGGGCGCTGACCGCTGTGACCGCGATGGCCGACAGCTCCGAGGAGGAGCGTGACCGTCGGGGCCTCGGCGCCCCCGCCGTCCCGTGCCGCACCGCGCTCCACGCGTGGAGCGCGGACTCCCGCCGCCGGTGCCGTTCTGCTCTCGGGCCGTCCCGTGTCCCCGTACTGCGGACGTCCACCCGCCTGGTGGGAAGGCTTCCCGGGGCCGCGCGGCCAGCCCCGTGGCGCCGGTTTTCCCGGGGGCTCAGGAGTCGGGGTCGCATCCGTGGGATTGAAGGTGCTATACATGGACATACCGGCAATGAAAACGGTTTTCATTACTGACTATCCTGTCCAGCGCGACCGCAGGGGTGTGCAGCTCAGTGTCGAAGGAAGCCGGGCTGGAGGCCGCCGCCCCGGGTGCCCTCTTCGAACGGACCCCCACCCGCCGATCCGACCCCCGGGTGGAGGACCCTCCGCCCCGTTCGTCCCGTGCGGTCGTCGGACGCGGCGGGGTGCCGGCTCCGTGGTGACAGCCCCGCCTCCCGCCCCGCTGCTGGCCGTCGGTCGCGGGGACCGGCTCGGAACCGGACGACACCTCCGCGCCGATCCGAGCCGTTCGACCAGGACGACGGGGGCCCGGCCACCCTGTTCCACCGCGACATGCCGGTCCCGGCACCAGTGCGGGCCCTGAACGCGGACGCCTGGCGCACCCCCGGGCACGGGGACCGCCCACCCCCCGACTCCCGGTCGCAGACACCTCACGGGACCGCCCCGTCCGCGGCCCCGCCCCCGAGAAAGGCCGAAAGATGAGACGACGATTCCTGCCCGCGGCCACCTTCGCGGTGCTCCTGGCGGCCACCGCCTGCGGCAGCGGCGGCGAAGCCGAACAGGCCTCCGCCGACGGCGCCACCCTGCGTTACGCGGCGGTCGGAGCTCCGGCGGCCACCACCCACGACCCGCACGGCCGCGTCAGCAACGAGGCCGACTACATGCGGTTCGCCATGCTCTACGACGTGCTGACAGTGACCGACGCGGAGGGCGCGGTCCAGCCGCGCCTGGCCCGGTCCTGGGAACCGGCCGGGGAAGCCCTCGACCTGTGGACCGTCAGCCTGCGCGATGACGCCGTCTTCTCCGACGGTCAGCCCGTCACCGCCGCCGACGTCCTGTTCTCGCTGAAGCGGATCCAGAGCAAAGGCGCCGAGAACAACGGACGCCTGGCGGTGTTCGACCTGGAGTCCTCCTCGGTGGTGGACGAGCACACCCTGGAACTGGCCACCCACCAGCCCTATGCCGAGGTCGGCAGCGCCCTGGCCTCCCTGACCTTCGTCGTCCCCGAGGGCAGCGACGACATCACCGAACCCGTGGCCGGCTCCGGACCGTTCCAGCTGGAGGAGCACGACGACACCACCGCGGTCCTGACACGCAACGACGACTGGTGGGGCGGGGCCGCCGACTACGAGACCCTCCAGATCACCGCCATGCCCGACCCCGCCGCGCGGGCCGAGGCGGTGGCCTCGGGGCAGGCGGACGTCGCGGGCAGCGTGGCGCCCGTCAGCGCGCAGCAACACGAGGAGTCCGACGAGGTCCAGGTGGTCACCAGGCCCGCCGGGGTGAACTACCCGCTGGTCATGGACCTGGAAGCCGAGCCCTTCGACGACCCGGGCGTGCGTGAGGCCGTCAAGCTCTCCCTGGACCGCGAGCAACTCGTCGAGACGGTCTTCCTCGGTTACGGGGAGCCCGGCACCGACGTCCTGAACCCCGACGCGCCCTTCGCCCCCGACCTCGACCCGGTCGAGCGCGATCTGGACCGGGCCCGCGGACTGCTGGAGAAGGCGGGGCACGCGGACGGTGTCGAACTCACCCTGCACGCCACCAACTCCTACCCGGGCATGGAGGAGGCCGCGGCCCTGGTCGCCGAACAGCTCGCCGAGGCGGGCATCGACGTCGAGATCGAGGTGGGTGCGCCCGACACCTACTGGACCGAGGTGTGGAACGTCGAACCCTTCTACCTCAACAGCCTGGGCGGGAACGGGTTCGTGGACTTCGCGCGCATGTCCCTGCTCTCCGACGGCCCCGTCAACGAGACCGCCTGGAACGTTCCCGAGTGGGACGCCGACTTCACCGAGGCGCTGGCCACCGCGGACGAGGAGGAGCGCCACGCGATGCTCGCCGACCTGCAGGAGCGTGTCGCCGACGACGGCGGGTACGTGGTCTGGGGCACGGGAGACGGTATCGACCTGACGGGCCCCGGCGTGAGCGGCCTGCCCACCGGTCCCGGTTTCCACCGCCTGTTCGTCGAGCGGGTCGAGGTCACCGGCTGATGTCTCGCCCCGAGGCCGCCCCCGCGGTCGGCCGCCCCCGCGCCCCGGGGGCGGCCGCGGGGGCCTCGCTCCCGTTCGCCGCTGTCCGGGCGGTGTTCCTGCTGGCTCTGGTGTCGGTGGCGGTGTTCACGGCCACCGAATTCCTGCCAGGGGACGCCGTGGACCTGCGCGCCTCACCCGGGGCCGACGAGGCGCAGGTGCGGGAGTTGCGGGAGGAGCTGGGCCTGGACGTCGCGCCCTGGCGGCGCTACCTCGGTTGGGCCGGATCCCTGCTCACCGGCGACCTCGGCACGTCCCTGGTCAACGGCCGCCCCGTAGCCGACGCCCTCGCCCAGCGGCTGCCGGCCACCTTCACGGTCGTCGGGGGGGCGTTGGCGGTGGCGGCCCCCGCGTCCCTGGCCCTGGCCTGGTGGGCGGGGGGGAGCAGGCGGGCCCGCCGGGCGTCCACGGCCGTCCTCACCGGAGGCGCGGCCGTGCCCACGGCTGTCACGGCCGCAGCGCTGGTCACCGTGTTCTCCGGAGTGCTGGGTCTGGTGCCCCCGGTTTCCCTGCTCCCGCCTGGAGCCGCGCCCTGGCAGCACCCGGAACTGCTGTTTCTCCCCGTGGCGGCCCTGGCGCTGCCCACGGCGTTCTTCGGTGCGAGCCTGTTGACGGGCGCGGTGGCCGACACCGTGCGCCTGCCCCACGTGGCTGACGCCCGCCGACGGGGCGTCCCCCCTTGGCGGATCGCGGCGACCGACGTTCTTCCCTTCCTCCTGGCCCCCTTCACCCGGGTCATGGCGGTGTCCGCGGGAGGGCTGATCGCCGCCGCGGCACTGGTGGAGACCCTCTTCGGCTATCCGGGCGTCGGATCCCTGCTGGTGTCCTCGATCGCCTCCCGGGACCTGCCCGTCGTCCAAGCCACCGCTGTGGTCGCCGCCGCGGTCGTGTTGGCCGGACTGCTGGTCGGAGACCTGGTCGCCGCCCTGACCGAACCGCGCCGGAGGCACTCGCCGTGAACCGTCGTCCCCTTCTGCTCCTCGCCTCCGCGGCCGTCCCCCTGCTGTCGGCCGCGGTCCTGGCCCTGGCCCTGTTCGGCGGATGGTGGGCGCCACACAGCCCCACATCCCCGTTGGGGGCGCCCTGGCAGGAACCCACCCCCGGCCACCTCCTGGGAACCGACGCCCTGGGCCGCGATGTGTGGTCCCGTGTCCTGGCCGGCGGAGGGGGGCTGCTCAGCGTCTCCGTGACGGCCGCCGTGTGCGCCTGTGTGGTCGGCACCGTCGGAGGCCTGGCCGCGGGGTGGTTCGGAGGGCTGGCCTCGCGGGCCCTCACGGCGGTGGCCGACCTGCTGCTCGCCCTGCCCTCCCTGCTGCTGGCCCTGGTGGCGGCGATCGCCCTGCCCTGGCACGCGGCGGTGATCTTCGCGACGGTGTGCGGAGGAGCCCCGCTCACCCTGCGCGTGGTCAGGGACGCGGTCCGTGCCGTCCGCACCTCCGGGTACGTGGAGGCCGCACTCCTGCGCGGCGAGACGGCCGCCTCGATCCTGGCGAGGGAGGTCCTCCCCGCCATGCGGGGGGTGGTCACCGCCGATCTGGGGCTGCGCCTGGTGGTCGCGCTCCAGGTCGCCGCGGCCCTGAGCGTCCTGGGAATGGGCGCCGAACCGCCTGCTCCCGACTGGTCCCTCATGCTCAGGGAGAACATGCCCGGCGTGGCGGTCAACCCCTGGGCCGTCGGTGCGCCGGCCGTGGCACTGGGCGTCACCACCGTCCTGCTCGCCCTCCTGGCCCAGCTGTACCTCTCCGACGACCGCACGAGCCGGGTCCGTGACAGCGGACCCGCATTGAAGGAGCCCACGGATGGCTGAGGGACTGTGCGCGGAGGCGCTGCTGGTCGAGGACGAACACGGCGCCCGCGTGGTGGGCCCGGTGGACCTGCGGGTGCCGGACGGCACGGTGCTCGCGGTCATGGGCGCGTCCGGAAGCGGCAAGACCAGCGCCGTCCTGGCCGCGCTGGACGCGCTGCCGACCGGGCTGGTGCGCCGGGCCGGTCAGGTGCGCTGGCAGGGAGCGCCGGTGCCCACGGGGCGTGCGGCGCGCCGGTGGCGCCGGGCCAGCACCGGCGTGCTCGGACAGGACCCCGCCTCGGACCTGCACCCCCTGCGCCCGGTCTCCGCCCTGGTCGCCGAAGCCCTGCCGGGCGGTCTCCGGCGGGCGAACGCCGAGGCCGTCCGAGCGGCGCTCACCTCTCTGGGGCTGGACGCCGACGCCCTGTGGCGTCGTCGCCCGCACGAACTCTCCGGAGGCCAGGCCCAGCGTGTGGCCCTGGCGCGGGCGGTCGTCGCCGACCCCGGGCTCCTCGTGCTCGACGAACCCACGAGCGGCCTGGACCCCACCACGGTGGAACTCGTGCTCGACGTCCTCGAACGGCGGCGGGGGCGCCCCGGAAGGAGCACCGTCGTGATCACCCACGACCGGGGCTTCGCCGACCGCGTGGCCGACGTCCGTCTCGACATCGGTGAGTCCGAACCGGTTCGCGGGGGCGGCGCCACAACGGCGGGCCCCCGGGACCCGGGCGGTGTCGCGGTCCTCGGCCTGCAGGGGGTCCGTCTCACGGCTCCGGGCGGCCGGGAGCTGCTCGACGAGGTGGACCTGACCGTTGGCCAGGGGGAGGCGGTCGCCGTCCTGGGGCCCTCGGGGTGCGGTAAGTCCACGCTGCTCAGAAGCCTGGCAGGGCTCCATCCCCCCGCGGCGGGTTCGTTCTCACTCGGCGGTCGGCCCCTGCCCGCCAGACACACGGACCGTGCCAGGGAAACGCTGCGAGCCGTCCAGCTGATCGCCCAGGACCCGGCCGGAACCCTGAACCCGGCTCAGCGCGTCGCTACGGCACTCGCACGCCCGGCCATGGTGCTCCGTGGGCTGACCCGAGGCCAAGCCGCATCCGAGGTCCCCGAGCTCCTGGAGCGGGTCGGTCTGCCAGCGGGGACCGGGCGTGCGCTGCCGGTCCGCCTCTCCGGCGGCCAGCGCCAGCGCGTGGCCATCGCCCGCGCCCTGGCCGCGCGCCCCCGGGTGCTGCTGGCCGACGAGGTGTCCTCCGCTCTGGACGCCGCGAGCGCACGCACGATCCTGGACCTCCTGGACACCCTGCGGGCTGAGGAGGGCCTGGCCGTCGTCATGGTGACCCACGACCGGCGTGTCGCCGACCGTGCGAACCGGGTGCTGGTGTTGGACCCGGAGCACCGCAGCCTCGTGCCGGGGCCCTAGGTTCTGTTTTTTTGAACCGGTCTCAGCTGGGGGGTTGGTTCGGGCGCCCACAGGGTTCTGGAGGTGCCGGAGGCGGGTTCGTGAGGAACGAGCGAACCCGCCGTAGGCGCCGAAGGTTCCTGTTCTCCGGGCGCTCGAACACGGACCGAAGCGAAGCGGAGGTCCAAAAAAACACTACCCAGCGCCGCCTGTGGCAGCGCCTGCGTCCTGCCCGGCTCACCGCGTCACGGCCGTCCTCGGCGACGGGGAGCCGACGCACCCGGCGCCGGCCCGGTCGACGCCTTCGATCGCACGGGCGCGGGCTTCGCGGCACCCCGCGATCGCGCCCCGGTCGGGTTCTCCGTCCGGGTGTCTGGCTTCCTCCCGCTGAGGTCTCCCCGGTGTGCACGGGCGTTTCGCGGTGTATGGGGCCTTTGGTAGCGTTGGAAGCGGTTTTCATTTTCAAAAACGGAGGAACGGGCCTGCTGGCGGGTCCCCGGCCGAAGCGCCGCCGTCCCCCGTCGGCGTCTCGATCGGGCGGAAACGTGCGGCGGGGCGGAGCCTGCCGTCGGCAGGCCGTCCCCACTCGCGTGGAGGAAGCGATACATGCCCGAACAAAGGACGCTCACGCCTGCCTCGTCCGTCGACGAACTCCTGTCCTCCTACACGGCGGGGGACGTCTTCCTCTCGGCGGCTGCCGGTGCGCTGCACACGACGGGGGCGGTGGCGGTCTCGGACGACGTGCGCGGCCCCGACTCGCTGCTCGGCGACGCCGGGCCCGAGGGCCTGGTCGTGGGAGCCGTCCCCTTCGACCCGCGACGACCGGCCCGGTTCCTCCTCCCCCGAACGGTGCGCCACGCACCTGGACCGCCGAAGGGCCGGGCACCGGTCCTGCGGCGGCGTCCCCTGCCGGGGGAGTGGAAGGCCGCGCCGGTGCCCGCCCCCGGCGAACACGGGGCGCCGGTCGAGCGGGCGGTCCCGCCGACGGCGGACGGCGGCGGGCCGGACACAGCGGTCCCGGCCAGGGGCCTGCGCATGGACGGCACCTCGCCGGTCGATCCGGCGACGGTGCTGAACAACCTCCTCTGGTGGGATCCCGGCGCGTTCGTCTTCGCCTTCGACCTGCCGGATCCGGACGGGGGGACCCGCACCCTTCTCGGTACCAGCCCGGAACTGCTGGTCTCCAAGCGCGGGGACCAGGTGGTGTCCAACCCGCTGACCGGCTCCGCTCCGGGCAGCGCTGATCCGACCAGGGACTACCGCAGCCGGGAGAGGCTGCGCGCTTCGGCCGAGGACACGCGCGAGCACGCTGCCGTGGTCGACGCGGTGGCGGAGTCGCTGAAGCCCTACTGCCGGTCTCTGTCCGTGCCGAGGGGGCCCGAGATGGTCCGTACGGCCACCAGGTGGCATCTGTCCACCCGGGTCGGGGGGACGCTGATCGATCCGGATACTCCGGCCCACCTCCTGGCGATGGCCCTGTACCCCGCCGCCGTGTGCGGTCTTCCTCCGCAACCGGCGTCCGAGACGATCGGCGGACCGGAGCCGTTCGGCCGGGGTTTCCCCACCGGAGCCGTCGGCTACAGCACGGCACGGGGCGACGGCGATTGGGTCCTCACCCCCGGTGGCGCCGAGGTCTCCCCGAAAAGGATCGACGTCTTCGCGGGCGCAGGCGTCACGGCTGGTTCCGACTCCCGGGCCGGGTCGGCGGAGACCGCCGACAGGACGCGCAAACTCCTGTTCGCGCTGGGCGTGCGCTGAGGGACCCCCGGGTAGCCGCGGACGGTGAGCCCTCCGCGAAGCCGACTGGCCCCGGTCGGCGGGGGCCAGTCGGCCGGGGGCTCAGTCGGAGGGTCGCCGCCCCAGGGCGAGCACGGTCGGATGGACCATGTAGTAGCCCGGGGCGTCGAGGACGTAGTCCGGATGGCCCGGGGTCAGGAGTCGCTCGACTTCGGCCACCTCCTCACTACTCAGACCCGCGTCGGTGCCGCGCCTGAGCACCGACTCCCGCATTTCCGGCCAGACGGCGTTCTCCAGGTAGGGGCGCACGGTCGGGTCGGCGTCGATGGGCGAGCCCACTCTGGGGAAGACGTTCACATGCACGTCGAGCAGTCCCGCGGCAGCCATCCAGGCGGTGTGGCGCTCATAGTGGGCGGGCCCCCCGGAGGGGATTCCCCAGTTGAGTTCGGACGCGGTGCGCGCCGCCCGCTCCAGCCGTGAGTGGCCGGGCAGGAACATGGCCTGGTAGTAGTTGCTGGTGAACAGCCCCAGCAGGCCGCCGGGGCGCAGGGCGCGCGCGGCGCGTGCGACCAGGGCCCCGGGGTCGTCGAAGTTGCCGGGCCAGACCACGTCCGACGCCCAGATCGCCTCGAACCCGTCGCCGGATCCAGCGGCCTCGTCGAGCACGTCGACCAGGTCGGCGGCGCGTACCTCGACCCTGTCCGACACCCCCTCGGAGCGCGCGTGCTCCCGGGCGAGGTGCAGCACGTCGGGGTTGCGGTCGACGGCCAGGACCCGGGCCCGCGGGCCGGCCGCCCGGGCCAGCGCCACCAGCCCGCCTCCGGCGCCGGTGCCCGCGTCGAGCAGGCGCGTGCGCCCGGACAGGTCCATCGCCCCGACCGCCTGTTCGACGGCCGGGGCGACGAAGGCCCGGTTGGCGAGCAGGTAGGGGATCAGTCCGTTCTGTTGGATGTCTGTCAAGGCATGACCACCTGAGCTGTCTCGGATAGGGGACGGTCGCGCTTGTCCGTCAGCGCGGTCACGGCCGCGAGGCGGGCACGACGTGCGGCAGTACGCTGGCCAGTTTCTCGCGGGTCTCCTCGAACTCGCGTTCGGGTCGGGAGCCCTCCACGATTCCGGCGCCGGCGCGGAGCCAGGCCCGGCCCTGTTCCTCGTAGACCGCACGCAGGACCAACGCGGCGTCGAGCTCACCGCGGGACGTGGCGGTCACCACGGCCCCGGAGTACAGTCCGCGCTCCTCCTCCAAACGGGTGATCGCCCCGATCGCCTGGGACTTGGGGATCCCCGACGCGGTGATCGCTGGGAACAGGGCCTCGAAGGCGTGCCACGGAGTGGCGTCCTCGTTCAGGCGCCCCCGGACGGTGGACGCCAGGTGCTGGACGCTGCCGCGGACGGAGACGCCCATGAACTCCGACACCGCGACGGAGCCCGGCACGCACACCGAGCGCATCTCCGCGACGGCTTCGCGAACCGATATGGCGTGCTCGTGGATCTCCTTGGGGTCGGCCTCCAGTTCGGCGCGGGCGGCGCTGTCCGCCGCCTCTCCGCGCCCCGCCGCCCGGGTGCCCGCGAGCGGGTTGGTCAGGACCTCGCGGTCGGGTCCGACCGTGACGACCAGTTCGGGGCTGAAACCCGCGCTGCGGAGCCCGTCCAGATCCAGCAGGAACGACCGCGCCGGGGTGTTGGCCCCGCGGCCGACCGCGTAGGTGGCGGGGACGTCCACGGGCGAGGGCAGTTCGACCTTCCGGGACAGGATCACCTTGTGGTAGTCGCCGCGTCCGATCTCGCGCAGGGCCTCGCCCACGAGTGCGCGGTAGGCCGGGGAACCGGCTCGTGAATCGACCGTGACGCGGTCCCGCGCCGGTTCGGCGACCTGCTCGCGCAGCACGGAGATCACCTTCCCGCGCATCTGGGCTCCGCCTCCGCTGACCCGGGCCCCGTCAGCGGTGATGCGGACCTCGGTCTGGGGCACGATGAGGCGGGCGAGCCGCGCGGGCTTTCCGGGGGCGGACGGGTGGGCCCCGCGTGACCGGAGCGCGAAGTCGAACCCCACCCAGCCGTAGGCCCGCCAGGACGGGTCGGGCAGCCCGGCCAGGGCCGCGTCCAAGGCGTCGGCCGGGCTGCCGGTGTGGTCGCGGGAGTCGGCGGTCCCGTCGGCGCCGCGGACCGTGACCCGGTCGCTGTCGAGGTCGATCCCCCACCGCACACCGCCGCCGAAGAGCCAGACCCCCTCGCGTTCGTAGAGGACGTATTCGGGGAAGAGCCCCGAGCCCGCGAGCCGGGCGGCGGCCGCGACGGGGTCGAGCGGCCCTTCGACCTGTTCGGTTTCACGACTGCTCACGGCCGTCTCCTCGCCCGGGACGGACCCGTAGGCCGCGTCTGGTGTACCCGTGGTCAACATTCTTCTCCGGTCTTCTGTCGAGGCCAGCGAGGACGCCCGCCTCTTCGTCGGACGTGCGCGGCCGCCCACCCGCGGCCCGCTGCCGACCGCCCCCGCTGGTCACGGCCGCTTCGGCGATCGCCGAAGCGGCCGGCCTCGGTCCCTCGGGTCCAAGGGGGCGCCGACCGGGGTCGGCCGACTCCTCTCCTCGTGCGGGGCAGGGAGGGGAGGAGCGGGGGGAGAGCGCGCCCAGGGTTCAGTCCGAGGTGAGCTCGATCGCGCCGGAGGGGCAGCGGTCGACCGCGTTGCGCACGTGCGCGGCGTCGCGGGGGCCGGGCCGGTCGGTGCGCAGGCGCACGAGCCCGTCCTCCTCGCCCTGGTCGAACACTCGGTCGGCGGCGATGACGCACTGGCCAGCGCCGATGCAGATCTCGGGGTGGACGGTGACTCGCACGCGGGGGCGTCCCCTTCACTGTGGAGCGGCCCGGGCAGGGCCGCCGAACGCCCGGAGGCGCTTGTGTGATCGTAAATGATAATCATTTTCGCCAGAAGCGTTCGTCTGTGTGGCTGAGGTCGCAACGCTCTACGTGTCGCTTCGGTTGCGGAAGGTGGCGAAAGTCCTCATCGGATCCGCTTGCGCAGAGCGTTCTTGTCGACCTTGCCCACAGGGGTCAGGGGCAGCGCGTCGACGGCCTCGACCCGGTCGGGGGCCTTGTAACCGGCCAGGCCCCTCCCGCGCAGGAAGGCACCGAGTTCGCGGACCGTGGGCGGGGTGCCCGCGCAGACCAGGAAGGCGACCGACCGCTCGCCGAGGTCCGGGTCGGGAGCGGCCACCAGGGCGACCGCCGACACGTCCGGGTGGGCGAGCAGCTGGCCCTCCACCTCGGTGGCGTCGATCTTCTCGCCGCCGCGGTTGATCTGGTCCTTCACCCTGCCGACGACGTTGATGTGGCCGCTGGGGTGGAGCCGGACGAGGTCGCCGGTCCGGTAGAACCCGTCGGGTGTGAAGTGCGTGGTGGCGAGTTCGGGGGCGCGGTAGTAGCCGCGCAGCGTGTAGGGGCCCCGTGTCAGCAGCTCGCCCACGGCGCCGACGGGCACCGGGGCGCCCGACCCGTCGACCACCCGCACCTCGTCACCGGTGGAGATGGGGTGCCCCTGCGTGGTGCACACCAGCTCCTCGGGGTCGTCGAGACGGGTGACGTTGATCAGGCCCTCGGCCATGCCGAACACCTGCTGCAGGCGGCACCCCAGCGTCGGGCGGACGCGGCGCGCGAGGTCGTCGGCCAGCCGCGCTCCCCCCACCTGAAGGACCGAGAGGCTGTCCAGCTCCGCTGAGCCCGGAGCCCGGTCGGCGTAGGCCTCCAGCCACACGGGCACCATCGGCGGACTGAGCGCCGTGACGGTCACGCCCTCGCGTTCGATCAGGGGGAACACCGTCTCGGGGGCGGGGCTGGGCGCCATGACCACCGTCGCGCCCACGGTGAGCGCGCCCAGGACTCCCGGGCAGGACATCGTGAAGTTGAAGGCGACGGGCAGCACCGCGAGGTAGACGCTGTCCGGAGTCAGGTCACAGGCGGCCGCGGCGGCGCGGGCGTTGTAGGCGTAGTCCCGGTGCGTGCGCGGGATGAGCTTGGGCGTCCCCGTGGTCCCGCCGGAGAGCAGGAGGAGTCCGATGTCGCCGGGGGCGGGGCGCCCGGAGCCGGGGGCGCGGTCACCGGAGGCGTCGGAGCGCAGGTCCTCGAAGCCGACGGCGGCCTCGAGCCCGCCGGTGTCGCCGACGACGATCACGTGGCGCAGCTCCTCGTGCTCCTCGCGCATGGACGCGGCCAGCGTCCGGTAGTCGAACCGCGCGTGGCGGTCGGCCACCGCGTAGCCGACCGCGCGGGTGACCCGCAGGAGGTGGGAGATCTCGTGCCCCCGGTGCCCGGGCATGGCGTGGACCGGGACCGCGCCGAGGTACTGCAACCCGAACCAGAGCAGCAGGAACTCCGCCCGGTTGGGCAGCTGCACCACCACCCGGTCGCCCCGGCGCAGCCCCCGCCGGTACAGCCCGGCCGCCACCGCTCTGGCCTCCGCGGCCAGCTCGGCGTAGGACCACCGGCGCTCGCCGTCGACGAGTGCGACGGCGTCGGGGCGCTGCTCCGCCTGGTGCGTCAGCAGGTCGGACAGGACCTCCTCGCGCCAGAATCCGGCCTCTCGGTAGCGCTGACTCGCCTCCTCCGGCCACCCCGGCCAGTCCTGTTCCGGAGCTGTCGCGGGCGGGTTTGCGCTCTTGGTCATCTCTGCTCCTTTTGCGTTCTATGCCACACATTGGGGGGATCGCGCTCAGTGCCCAGCTTAGGATAAAAAAGATAACGGTTTTCGTTTTCAAGCGAATCATCGGCCCCCGGCCCCCACCGGGTCCAGGTCGGCCCCCGAAGCCCGCTGCGAGTCAAGGAGACGATCACGCGTGTCGCTGCCAGCCGATCCGCCAACGGTGCCCACGACGGAAGGGGAGTTGCGCGCCGCGGTCGCCGCGCTGGTGGACATCCCCCCGGAGGAGGTCGGCCCGGATGACGACTTGTTCGAGCTCGGCCTGGACTCCATCGCCCTGATGCGCCTGGCCTCGCGGTGGCGGCGCGCCGGACTGGGGGTCGGCTTCGACGAACTCGCGGAAGCGGCGACCCTGCGCGGTTGGCAGCAGCTCCTGGCGCCGACCGGTCCGGCCCGGGAGCCCGGCTCCGAGGCGGAGGACCCCGGCGGTCCCTTTCCGCTCGCCGCCATGCAGCACGCCTACTGGATCGGGCGCCAGCCAGGACAGCCCCTCGGCGGGGTCGGCGCGCACTTCTACGCCGAGCTCGACGGTTCGGGAGTCGACGCGGCACGCCTGGAGGCCGCGGTGACGGCGCTGCGCCGCCGCCACGGGATGCTGCGCGTCACCGTGCTCGACGACGGCCGACAGCGCGTCCTGGACCGCCAGCCCGAGCCCGCGCTGACCGTGCGCGACCTGCGGGAGGAGACGGCCGAGCGGGTCGACCAGGTGCTGGCCGAGCTGCGCGAGTACTACACCCACCGGCGGATGGACGTCGAGCGGGGCGAGGTCTTCGACCTCGCGCTGACGCTCCGCCCCGGCGGCGCCACCCGGTTGCACATCGACCTCGACATGCTGGCGGCCGACGCCGCGAGCATGCGGGTGCTGCTGCGCGACCTCCAGCTGCTCTACGCCGACCCCGACGCGGACCTTCCGGAGATCCCCCTGGACTACCGCGCCTACCTGAGCGCGGCCGAGACCACCCGGGCGAGGGAGCGCGAGGAGGACCGCGCCTGGTGGAGCGAGCACCTGGAATCGCTGAGCGCCCCACCGGCCCTTCCCACCGTCGTGGACCCGCTCGACCCGGACTCCGCCTCGCCGCGCTTCCACCCGACCACCCGGCTGCACCACTGGCTCGACCCCGAGCGCAAGGAGCAGCTGATCGCCGCCGCACGCGGCCACGGGGTCACCCCCGCCGCCGCGTTGGCGGCCGCCTTCGCCGAGACCCTCGGGGCCTGGAGCGACTCCCCGAGATTCCTGCTGAACCTCCCGCTGTTCCACCGCGACCTGGACCTGGCGGGGGCCGAATCGCTCGTCGGCGACTTCAGCAGCTCGATCCTGCTCGACGTGGACCTCACCGAGGAGCGGACCTTCGCCGAGTCCGCGCGCCACGTGCAGACCCGCCTGCGCACGGCGGCCGCCCACGGCTCCTACTCCGGTGTCGAGGTGCTCCGGGACCTCTCCCGCGCCTCCGACGGCGTGCCGGCCCTGGCCCCCGTCGTCTACACCAGCGCCCTGGGCCTGGGCGAGATCTACGACTCCGAGGTCAGGAACGCGTTCGGCGATCCGGTGTGGATCATCTCCCAGGGCCCCCAGGTCTGGCTGGACGCCCAGGTGACCGAACTCGACGGCGGGCTGCTCCTGAACTGGGACGTGCGGCACCGCGCGTTCGAGCCAGGCGTCCCCGAAGCCGCGTTCGCGGCCTACCGCGACCTCGTCGACGACGCCTCGGCGTGGACCGGGCCCGCGGATCCGCCGTTGCCCGAGGCCCAGGCGCGCGTGCGCGAAGCGGTCAACGCCACCGACGCGCCCGCCGTGACCGAACGGCTGCACGAGGGCTTCTTCCGCTCCGCACGCGAGAATCCCGCAGCCGTCGCGCTGGTCCCCGACTCCGGTGAACCGGTGACCTACGCCGCGCTCGCCGATCGCGCGGGTCGTGTCAGCGCGCTGCTGTCGGAGGCGGGGGTGGTACCGGGCGACGCCGTGGTGGTCAGCCTGCCCCGTGGCGTGGAACAGGTCGCCGCGGTGCTCGGAGTCCTGGGCGCGGGCGCCGCCTACATCCCCGTCGGAGTGGAACAGCCCGCGGAGCGGACGGCGCGCGTCCTGGACGCGGCCGCCGCCGCGGCCGTGCTCACCGACTCCGCGCACGCCGACCGGTTCACCGGCCCACCGCGGGGCCGCCAGGGGGCGCCGGTCGTGCGGATCGAGGACGCGGACCGGCTCGCACCCGCTCCGCCGCAGCTCCGGCAGCCCCTCGACACGACCGCCTACGTCATCTTCACCTCCGGTTCCACCGGGGTTCCGAAGGGCGTGGAGGTCGCGCACGGGGCGGCCATGAACACCATCGCCGCTCTGAACGACCGCTTCGACGTGGGGCCGCGGGACCGCGGCCTGGCACTGGCGGACCTGGACTTCGACATGTCCGTCTACGACCTCTTCGCCCCCCTGTCCGCGGGAGGTTCGGTCATCCTCATCGGCGACGAGTCCCGCCGCGACGCCCACCACTGGGTCACGATGATCCGTGAGCACGGGGTCACACTCCTGAACTGCGTGCCCGCTCTGCTCGACATGGTGCTGACCGCCGCCGAGTCACGTCCCGAGGGCCTCGGCGACCAGCTGCGGTTCGTGCTGCTCGGCGGTGACTGGGTCGGTCTCGACCAGCCCGCGCGCCTGCGCGCACTGGTCCCGGGCGCCCGGTTCACCGCCCTGGGCGGGATGACCGAGGCCGCCGTGCACTCCACGGTGTTCGAGGTCGACCGGGTCGACCCCTCGTGGGCCTCGATCCCGTGGGGCCAGCCGCTGCCCAACATGCGCGCCCGGGTCGTGGACCACCGCGGCCGCGACCGCCCCGACTGGGTGGCGGGTGAGCTGTGGGTCAGCGGCGCGGGACTGGCGACCGGCTACCGCGGCGACCCCGAGCGCACCGCCGACAAGTTCGTGACCGACCGAGGCCGCCGGTGGTACCGCACCGGAGACCGGGCGCGCTACCGGTCCGACGGCGTCCTGGAGTTCCTCGGCCGTGCCGACCACCAGGTGAAACTACGCGGACACCGCATCGAACTGGGCGAGGTCGAAGCGGCCGCCGCCTCGTGTCCGGCGGTCACGGCCGCGGTCGCGCTCATCACGGGCACACCGCGCAGGCTCGCCCTGGTGGCGGCCGGGGTGACGGGGCCGGCGGCCGAGGCGGAGCTCCGCGCCGTCCTGGAGCGCAACCTCCCCTCCTACATGGTCCCCTCCCAGACCGTGCTGGTGGACGAACTCCCCCTGACCGCCAACGGCAAGCTCGACCGGCGGCGCGCCGAGGCGCTGGCGGCGGCCGTGACCGGCCGCGCACCCGAAGGCGACCGCGTCGAGGACCGGTCCCCGCGAGGGTGGGCCGAGACCGTGGTGGCCGAGGTCTGGGGCGAACTCCTGGGCGTCGGGGCCATCCGGCGCGACGACGGGTTCTTCGCCCTGGGCGGTGACTCGCTGCTGGCGACCCGGATGATCGGCGCCCTGCGGGAACGAGGCGTCGGCGGCGCGCGGGTCGCGCGCCTGTTCTCCTCGCCCGCGCTGGCCGACTTCGCCGCCACGCTCACACGGCAGGAGCCGTCGGCCAACGCCGTCCTGGGAGAGGGCGACCCGGCCAACCGCCACCAGCCCTTCCCGATGACCGACGTCCAGAGGGCGTTCTGGATCGGGCGCGACAGCAGGCTCTCCCTCGGGGGCGTGGGTACCTACCACTACAGCGAGTTCGACGGCGCCGACTTCGACCTCGACCGCTTCGAACGCGTCTGGGCGGCCCTGGTGGACCGGCACGAGATGCTGCGCGCCGTCTTCGACGAGGACGGAAGGCAACGCATCCTGCCGCAGGCGCCGCCGGTCACGGTGGCGGTCACGGAGGTCGACTCCGCGGAGGAGGCAGTGGAGGCCCTGGCCGGGCTGCGCGAAGAGGCTTCCCAC
Source organism: Nocardiopsis deserti (assembly GCF_008638355.1). Classification (NCBI taxonomy): domain Bacteria; kingdom Bacillati; phylum Actinomycetota; class Actinomycetes; order Streptosporangiales; family Nocardiopsidaceae; genus Nocardiopsis; species Nocardiopsis deserti. The sequence goes on from NZ_VWVS01000015.1 coordinate 249,276, forward strand.
CTGAGCATCGACCTGACCCGGTGGCCCCTGTTCGAGCTGCGGGCCGTGCGCTACCCCAGCGGCGGCGCGACGCGCACGCGCCTGGCGATCGGTCTCGACTACATCGTCCTCGACGCCGCGTCCATCATCGCCCTGTACGGGGAGCTCGACCGGCTCTACAGCGACCCCGGGGCGGAGCTGGAGCCGATCGACGTCTCCTTCCGCGACTACGTCCTGCACTCCGAACCCGACCCCGACGCGGTCGAGCACGCGCGCCAGCACTGGACGCGCCGGCTCCAGACGCTGCCTCCGGCACCCGCGCTCCCGTTGGTCGCCGACCCCTCCACCGTGGAGCACCCCCGCTTCACCCGGCGCCAGCGCCCCTTCCACGCGAAGTCGTGGGAGGCGATCACCGACAGGGCCCGGGCCCACGGTCTGACACCGTCGGTCGTCCTGCTCACCTGCTACGCCGAGGTCCTGTCGGCGTGGAGCGACCACCCGGACGTGGCGGTCAACCTCACCCTGTTCAACAGACAGCCGGTCCACCCCCGCATCGACCTGATCATGGGCGATTTCACCTCGGTCTCCCTGCTCGGATACGAGCCGCGCACCGGGGAGCCCTGGTCGGAGGCCGCCCACCGCCTCCAGCGCGTCATGAGTGAGGACCTCGACAACCGCGAGGCCTCCGTGACCTGGCTGCTCCAGGAGCTCGCCAAGCGCACCGGCGCGGTCGACGCGGCCATGCCCGTGGTCTTCAGCAGCTCCGTCGGAGTGGGCGACCGCACCGTCAAGGACCTCTCCGACGGTTTCCCCGAGAAGGTGTGGGGCATCTCCCAGACCCCGCAGGTGCTTCTGGACAACCAGGTCACCGAGGCCCACGGCGGTGTCATGGTCACCTGGGACGCCATCGAGGAGCTGTTCCGTCCCGGCGTGCTCGACGCCATGTTCGACGCCTACAACGCGATGCTGGCCTGGCTGGCCGAGAACGACTGGGACACGGTCGCCCCGCCGGTGCTGCCGCGCGCCCAGGCGGACGTGCGGCTCCCCGCCCGGGGCGCCGTCCCCGCTGCCTCGGAGGGCACCCTCCACGGCGAGGTCCTGCGCCGGGCGCAGGACCGGCCGGACCTTCCCGCCGTACTCGGAGCGCCGGAGCACGAACCCCTCACCTACGGCGGGCTCGCCGCGCGGGCGGCCCGGGTCGCGGGTGGCCTGGCGGAGCGGGGCGTGGGCCCCGGCGACGTCGTCGCCGTCGCCCTGCCCTCCGGAGCCGACCAGGTCGTCGGGATCCTGGGAGTGCTCTCCGTCGGCGCGGCCTACCTGCTGACCGACCCGGGTGCGCCCCGCTCCCGGCGCGAGTCCGACCAGCGGGCGGCCGGGGCCCGTACCGTGATCGTCGGTCCCGGGCGCGCGGACGGACCGGACCAGGCCGACATCGGGGATCTGGCTGCCGCCGAACCCCTGCGGGGCGCGATCGCCGCCGATCCCGCAGCACCGGCCTACGTCACCGTCGGAGCCGGTCAGGACGGGGAGGACCCCGCCGTCGAGTTCGTCGAGCACCGGTCGGCGGTGGCGACGATCGCGGCGGTGCGTGAGAGGTTCGGCGTCGACGCGCGGGACCGGGTGCTCGCGGTCGACCCCCCGGCGGCCGGAGTGGGCGCGTTCACCGTGTTCGGCCCGCTCGGCGTCGGTGGCGCACTCGTGTGCCCCGGAACCGAGGGGGCGGGCGACCCGCACACCGCGGTCGCGCTGGCCGCCGAGCACGGCGCGACGGTGTGGAACGGCCCGCCGACGCTGCTCGACGAGTTGATCGCGGCGGCCTCGACCGAGGAGGGGGCGCCGCTGCGCGGCCTTCGCCTGGCGCTCGTCTCGGGCGACCGGGTGAGCACCGGCCTGCCCGAGCGCCTGCGCGGGGCCACCGGCGGTGGAGGCGGGCTCGTGGCGCTGTACGGCGGCCACGGTGTCTCCGGCTGGGCGAGCGCCGTCGAGTTCGACGGCGGCGCGGACCGCTCCGCGCCCTCCGGGACGCCTCTGCCGGGCCACCGGTTGCGCGTCCTGGACTCCGTGGGCCGGGAATGCCCCGACCAGGTGATCGGCGACCTCTGGATCGGCGGCCCCGCCGACCCGGACGGGCGCCTGCGCCCGGCGGGTGTCCGGGCCCGGTACCTGCCGGACGGCACGGTCGAGTTCCTCGGCCCCGAGCCGCAGGCCGTGCTCAGCGGCCGCCGCGTCGACATCGGTTCCGTCGAGAGCGCGGTCGAATCCCACCCGGGCATCGTCCACGCGGCGGTGGTCACCGTGGGAGAGGGGCGTGAACGGCGGCTCCACGCCTTCATGGTGACCGCTGACGACGGGGAGGCGGACGGCCTCTCCCGGCACCTGGCCGACCTGCTGCCCCCCTTCGCCGTGCCGGCCCGCCTCACCCGGCTGCCCCGCCTGCCCCTGACCGCCGCGGGCGCCGTCGACCGCGGCGCGCTGGCCGAAGCGGCCCTCGCCGAGGAGCACGCCGCCTCGGGTCCGCCCACGGGGGAGACCGAGATCCGGATCGCCGCTTTGTGGACCGAGATCCTGGGCACGCGGGCCGACCACCGCTACGCCGACTTCTTCGCCGCCGGCGGCGACAGCCTGAGCGCGCTGCGCCTGGTCACCGCCACGGGCGAGGCGTTCGGCGTCGAGATCTCGGTCCGTTCGTTCCTCACCGCATCCACCCTCGCCGACCTGGCACGACAGGTCGACCACGCGCTCGCCTCCCGCGACGACGAAGAAAGCGGAGTCCTTTGAACGCCCATCAGATCGTTTCCGAAATGGAGAAGGACGGCATTCGACTCTGGGAGGACGGCGGTGCCCTGCGGTTCCGAGCCCCCAAGGGCGTGCTGACCGAAGAGCGCAAGGCCCTGCTGCGCGAGAACCGCGCCGAGGTCCTCGCCCACCTGACCGCGCGCCGCAGCGCCGCCCGGATCACCCCCGATCCCCAGCAGGCCCACACCCCCTTCCCGCTGACCGACATCCAGGCCGCCTACCTGGTCGGCCGCGGCAGCGCCTACGGGTACGGCGGAGTGGCCTGTCACGTCTACGTCGAACTCTCCTTCCCGGCCGACACCGACCCGCAACGGCTCCAGGACTCCTGGTGGTCCGTGGTGCGCCGCCACGGCATGCTGCGCGCGGTGGTCCACCCCGACGGTTTCCAGGAGGTGCTTCCGGAGATCCCCGAGAGGCCGGTGCCGACCGCCGACCTGCGCGGTGCCGCCTCCGCCGAGGTCGAAGAGCGTGTGGACCTGGTGCGTCGCGAGCTGGCCTCCAGGGTTCCCCCCACCGACGTGCCGCCGCTGTTCGAGCTGCGCATGACGCGCTGCGACGACGAACTCATCCTGCACCTGTCGATCGACCAGCTCATCGTCGACTACGCCAGCCTGCTGCTGGTCCTGTCCGAGCTGGAGGACACGTACCACGGCCGGGAGGGCGAGACCCTGGAGATCGGGTTCCGCGACTACGTCCTGGCGCGCCGCAACCAGACCCTGACCGGTGAGTACGACCGCGCACGCGACTACTGGACCCGACGGCTGCCCACCCTGCCTCCCGCCCCCGACCTGCCGCTGCCCGCGGACGGCGGGCAGGTCGGCGCCTTCCGGCGCTTCGAGGAGGTGCTGAGCGCCGAGCAGCGCGCGTCCTTCGAAGCCAACGCCGCCCGCGCGGGCGTCACCGCCTCGGCCGCAGCGATGGCCGCCTACGCCGAGGTGCTGGGCCGCTGGAGCCGCAGCCCCCGGTTCACGCTCAACGTCCCCACCTTCACCCGCCTGCCCCTGCACGCCGACGTCGACCGCCTCGTGGGGGACTTCACCTCCGTCGAGCTCCTCGCCGTCGACCTGCGGCCCGCGCAGACGTTCGCCGAACGCGCCGCCACCCTGCGCGACACCCTGCTGGAGGACCTGGAGCACTCCCTGTACACCGGGAGCCAGGTCCTGGCCGACCTCACCCGTCGCAGCGACAGCGACACCGTGCTCATGCCGGTCGTGTTCACCAGCACGCTCGGCTCCGCGGCGGCCCGCCGCCCCACGGCCGCGATCCGCCACGCCCAGACCCAGACCCCCCAGGTCTGGCTCGACTGCCAGGTCATGGAACGCGCCGATGAACTGGCCCTGAGCTGGGACGTCCGTGAAGGGGTTCTGGGCGGTGACACCGCCGCCGACCTCTTCGCCGCCTTCACGGCCCTCATGACCCGCCTCGCGGAGGACCCGGACGCCTGGAACGAGGCGGCCCGCGTCGAGCTGCCCGAAGCCACCCGCGCCGTCCGTGAGCGGGTCAACGACACCACCGCTCCGGTGCCGCGCGCCCTGCTGCAGGACGGGGTGCTCGCGGCCGCCGAGCGCGACCCCGAGCGCGTCGCCGTCCTCGACCGGGACCGCTCGCTGACCTACGGCGAGCTGATCGCGCACGCGACGGCTGTCGCACGGGCGCTGGCCGCCAGCGGTGTCGGCGCGGGCGACCTCGTCGCGATCACGATGGAGAAGGGATGGGAGCAGGTCGCCGGTGTCCTGGGCACCCTGCTCGCGGGAGCCGCCTACCTCCCCCTGGACACCACGCAGCCGCCGCAGCGCCGCAGGGCGATCCTCACCGATGCCGGTACCTCGGTGGTCCTGACCCAGTCCTGGTTGGTCGAGGAGGGCGAGTGGCCCCCGGGGTGCAGGACCGTCGCCGTCGACGGCCTCCCTCCCGTGTCCGGTCCCGCGCCGCGGCCCGACACCAGCCCCGACGACCTGGCCTACGTCATCTACACCTCGGGGTCGACCGGGGCGCCCAAGGGCGTGATGATCAGCCACGCCGCGGCGTTGAACACGATCACCGACGTCAACCGCAGGTTCGGCGTGACCGCCGACGACCGTGTCCTGGCGCTGGCCCAGCTCGGCTTCGACCTGTCCGTCTACGACGTCTTCGGCCCGCTGGCGGTGGGGGCGGCCGTGGTGCTGCCGGACCCCGCGCGTCGCGGTGACCCCTCCGAGTGGATCGAGACCGTCCGGAACAGGCAGGTCACGTTCTGGAACTCGGTACCGGGACAGCTCCAGATGGTGCACGACTACCTGCGCGCCGACGACCCGCCCCTGCCGTCCCTGCGCGTCGCGCTGCTGTCGGGGGACTGGATCCCCACCGCCCTGCCCGAGGCCGTGCGGTCCTGGGCCCCGAACATGGCGGTGCACAGTCTCGGCGGGGCCACCGAGGCCTCCATCTGGTCCATCCACCACCCGATCGACCGGGTCGACCCCGCCTGGCGCAGCATCCCCTACGGCAGGCCGATGGACAACCAGACGTTCCACGTCCTCGACACGGCACTGCGCCCCTGCCCCGACCTGGTCGTCGGCGAGCTGTACATCGGAGGCGTCGGCCTGGCGCAGGGCTACTTCGGCGACCAGGAGCGGACCGAGGCCCGGTTCATCCGGCACCCGGAAACCGGTGAGCGCCTCTACCGCACCGGTGACCTGGGCCGCTACTGGCCCGACGGGGTGATCGAGTTCCTCGGACGCGAGGACCAGCAGGTCAAGATCCGCGGTTACCGGATCGAACTCGGCGATGTCCAGGCGGCGGTGGAGTCGCTGCCCGAGGTGGGCGCCGCCGCCGTCGTGCTCACCGGCGGGCGCGGCACCGCGCCCACGGGCGCGGGACAGAGCCTGACGGCCTTCGTCGAACCCGCCCGTCTGGACACCCCCCTCGCCATCCCCGACACGCTGGTCCCCGCCGTCCGGAACGCCGCCCAGGAGGTCGGGCGGCGGGTGGACACCGCAGGGCTCGCCGCGTTCCGCGCCGCGCTCAGCGAGGCGGCCGCGGCGTCCGTCGCCGACACGCTCGCGCCGGTGTTCGCCGATGGCGGCGCCCACTCACCGGAAGAGGTGTCCGACGCTCTGGGAGCGGCCCCCGCACACCACCGGCTGGTACGGCGCTGGCTGAACGGGCTCGTCACGGCCGGTCTCCTGGAGCGCACGCCCCAGGGGAGGCTGAGCGGCCTGCGGGCGCCCGGTCCGCAGGCCACCGCCCGCGCCTGGGCCGAGGCCGCCCGGCTCGAGAGCAAGGCGGGGTGGAGCACCGAGCTGTTCGCCACGGTGCGCTCCAGCGCCGAGCACCTGTCCGACCTGATCGCCGGCCGTGAGGAGGCGGCGGCCCGGCCGTTCTCCGGAGCCGATCCGCAGGCGCTGACCGCCGCCTACGCGGAGAACGCGGGCTCCTCGGCACTGCGCTCGGTCCTGGCCGCCGCGGCCGCCGGGATCGCCCGGGCCCGCGACACCCCGGACCCGCTGCGGGTCATGGAGGTCGGACTGCGCGGCGGCGGGGTGGCCGCCGACCTGCTGTCCGCTCTCTCCGACCACCCGGTCGACTACCTGGCGACCGACGGGTCGGCCCAGAACCGCTCCGCGTTCGAGCGGAACTTCTCCGACGACCCTCGAGTGCGCTGCGCGGCCTTCGACCCCGCGCAGGACCCGGCCGAACAGGGGCTGGCACGCAACTCCGTCGACCTGCTGGTCTGCGTCGGCGTCCTGGACAACCTCCCCGACGCGCACGCCGCCCTGGACCGGCTCTCCACCCTGGTGGCGCCGGGCGGGTGGATGCTCCTGCTGGCCAACACCGATGACGACGACTACGCGCTCCGCATCTCCGCGGAGTTCATGGCCGAGCACGCGGGGCCGTTCACCGACGTCCGCCAGGAGCAGGAGCAGGCGTTCCTCCGCCACGAACAGTGGCGGGAACTGCTCGGCGACAGCGACAGCGGCCGCCGGATCGCCGCGGAGTTCCCCGAGGACCCCGAAACGGCCCGGGCCTTCGGCCAGCACCTGTATCTGGTCCAGGCCAAACCGATGCAGGCCCCGGTGGCGGTGGAATCACTGACGCGCCGCAGCCACGAGCTGCTCCCCGAGTACTCGGTGCCCTCGCACTGGGAGATCGTCGACGCCCTGCCGAGAACGGAGAACGGCAAACTGGACCGCAGCGCGCTGGAGAAGCGGTCGCTCCAGCTGGGAACCGGCTCCGCGGAGGAGTCCGGCGACCAGACGCCCCGCGACGACCTCGAGCGCGCACTGGCGGAACTGTGGGCCGAGCTGCTCGAAACGGAGCACATCGGACGCGACGACGACCTCTTCGCGCTGGGCGGCGACTCGCTGCTGGTGGCCCGGATCGTCGGGCGGTTGCGCGACGGGTTGGCCGGGCACGAATGGGACCTCGAGTGGGAGGTCGTCCTGCGCCACCTGCTGCGCCGACCGACCATCGCGGGCCTGGCAGCCTACCTGCGCGAACTCTCCGCCCCCGAAGCGGAGGACGAGGCCGAGAACTCGCCGCTGGTGGAGCTGATCGCGCCCCGGCCCGGCGCCCCGGTGACCGTGCTCGTGCACGCCGGAACGGGGACCCTGCTGCCGTACCGGCCCCTGGTCACCCGGCTCCGCGCCCGTTCCACCGAAGGACACGGGCTGGTGGGCCTGGAGCTGCCGGCGCCCGAGAACTTCCGCAACGCCGACCCGAACGGGCTCATCGACCGCACGGCCGCCGAGTACGTGCGCGCCCTGATCGACGCCGGGCACACGCGGGTCGACGTCGTCGGCTACTGCGTGGGCGGGGTCATCGCCACCGAGGTGGCCCGGGGGCTCGCCGAGGCCGGTGCCACCGTTCGGAGCCTCACGGTCATCAGCAGCCACAGCCCGACCTTCCGCATCGACGACGAGCTGCTCTCCGAGTACTCCTTCTCGCTCATGATGGGCATGGACCAGGCCCATATCGGGTTCCCCGCCGACTCCGACCGCGTCGGTGAGGCGGTCTCCGCCCTGCTCGACCGTTCTCCGGAGGCCGTCCTGGACGGCGCGATCGCCGACCTGGACGGGGAGTTCGCCGATGTCGGGGCCTCCTTCGAGGCCCTGGAGGGGCTGCCCAGGATGGCCCGGGTGAAGCGCATGTGCGAGGCGCTGCCGCCCGAGCTCGCCGACACCTACCAGCCCGAGGGCCTGCTGCGGGCGCTGCGCACCTACCAGCAGAGCATCTTCGCGCTGAGCCGGCACCGGGCCGAACCCTACGCGGGCGACATCACCTTCCTGCGGCACAACGGCGCCTACCCCTTCCCGGGAAGCGCCGACACCATCGCCGACCACTGGGCGCGGATCTGCCTCGGTGAACTGCGCACCCGCGACATTCCCGGCGAGCACTTCACCTGCATGACGGGTCAGAACGTCCCCACCGTGGACGGCCACCTGCACGAGATCATTGAAGGGAAGACGTCATGATCGGCCTCATCGGCGCCTCGGGCGCGGTCGGTCGCCACACCGCCGCCGCCCTGGCCAGAGCCGGCGTCGGCCCGTTGCGCCTGGGAGCCCGGCGCCCCTCCGCCGTCCCCCCGGGCCCCTGGCCCGAAGGCAGCGAGACCGTCGGGGTCGACGCCCTGGACCCCGCCTCACTCGCCCGGTTCAGCGCGGACTGCACCCTGTTGGTCAACTGCGCCGGACCGAGCTACCTGCTCAAGGACACCGTCGTCCGGGCCGGGCTGGTCGCGGGAGCCGACGTCGTCGACGTCCTCGGCGACGACCCCGTCCACGAGTCCCTGACGGAGTCGGGCGCGGTCGGGCCGGACCGCTGCGTCGTCCTGTCGGCCGGGACCGTCCCCGGCCTGGCCGGCCTCATCCCCCTCTGGCTCGCCGGAGCCGACCCCGCGAAGGGGCCGGCGCGCAGGATGACCGGTTATGCCGGCGGGCTGGAACACGCGACCGAGAGCGTGGCGGCCGACATCGTGCTCTCCCTCGACACCGGCGGAGCGGGCGGCGAGCGCTTCGGCCGCCCCTTGGCGGCCTGGCGACACGGCCGCCGCGCCGACAGGGTCCTGCGGGTGGCTGACGGCGCCGAAGTGCCCTACTTCCCCCACCGGGTCGCCCTGCACCCGCTCCTGACCGCCGAGGTGGAGCGCCTGGCCGCGCGGATGGGCCTGGCCGAGGCCGACTGGTACAACGTCTTCCCCGGAACGCAGGTGCGCGAGCTGTTCACCGCGCTGCCGACGCTGCCGATGGACACGGCCGGGGAGCGGGCCGCGGTGACCGAGCGCATCCGGCGCGCCGCCGAGGTCGACGCCGCTGGCAGCGCGCCCTACTACCGCCTGGTGTTCAGCCTCTCGGGGCAGGACTGGGCGCGCACCTGCGTCGTGTACAGCGAGAGCAGCTACCAGCTCACCGGGGCGGTCGCGGCGCTCGCGGTCCTGGACGTGCTGGCCGACCGCGTCGGCAGGGGGCTGCACTACGCCGCCGAGGCGATGGACCCGCAGGCCACGGTGGCGGCGCTCAGCGCCAACGGGGACGCGGAGTTCGCGGTCCACGAGCACGCCTCCGCGCTGCCGGACCCCGGGGACGCGGACGCCGCCGTCGAGGACGGTGAGCTGTGAGTGCCTCGGCGCCGCTGCGCGCCGTCGTCTGCGGCACGAACTTCGGCCGCCTCTACATCGACGCCGTCCAGCGCCACCCGGAGTTCACCCTGGCGGGGATCCTCTCCACGGGCAGCCGTTACTCCCGGGAACTGGCCGCACGGCACGGTGTGCCCTGCCACACCGCCCCGGAGGAGCTGCCCGACGACATCGACGCCGCCTTCGTGGCGGTTCCCGCGGCGGTCATGGGCGGCAGGGGTTCGGAGCTCACGCGGACCCTGCTCGACAGGGGGGTGCACGTGCTCCAGGAGCACCCGCTGCACCCCGACGAGCTGTCGGAGTCCCTGCGCGCGGCGCGGCGGGCCAACCGGCAGTTCCAGGTCAACACCCACTACCCCCACGTGGCCCCGGTGCGCGACTTCATCGAGGCGGCCGGCAGGCTGAGGAGGCTCCAGCGCGTCCTGTTCGTCGACGCGGCGGCCCCGGTCCACGTCCTGGCCCCCCTGATCGACATCCTGGCCCGCGCCCTGGGCGGTACACGTCCCTGGCGGCTGGGCGATCCGGCTCCGGTGCCCGAGGACGTCACCGCGGCCGCCAACGGCGAGGCGCCGTTGAGGCTGCTGCACGGCGCCATCGCCGGTGCCCCGCTGACGCTGCGGGTGCACAACCAGCTCCACCCCGGCGACCGTGACAACCACTCCCTCTTCTGGCACCGCGTGGCGGTGGGCACCGAAGGCGGGGTCCTGACCCTGGCCGATACCCACGGCCCGGTGCTGTGGCACCCGCGGGTGCACTCCCCCCGCGACTCCGGGCACCGGTTGGTGTTCACGCCCGAGGCCGGAGCCGAGGCGCTCCGGCTGCCCGCGTCGGCGGTCCTGGACCGGGGGGACCCGCCGCCCCGGATCTCCGACATCTTCTCGGAGCTGTGGCCCGCGGCGATCGGCGAGGCCCTCGACGGCTTCGCCGCGGCGATCGCCGCGGGCGGGGACCCGCTCCGGTCGGCCCAGCACGACCTCGCGGTCTTCGCGGTCTGGCGGGACCTGATGGCCCGTCTGGGACCACCGGAGCTGATCCGTCCCGCCGACCCCGAACCCCTGGCGCCCGCCGTGCTCGCGGCGCCCGGCGCCCCGGACCCGGCGGGGTCCGCCGGCCCCCGGGCCGGCGGGGCCCGCTCGCCCCTTCCCGGCGAACCGGCCCGCCCGCACGCGGCGGACCTGTCGGACTACAACGAGGCCGCGGAGTTCTTCGACCTCGGTGCGCGCGAGCACACCGCCCGCACCGGCCCCGCGGTCGTCGCGTGCCTTTCCGGGATCGACCCGGACGCCGGGCCCCTGGTGGACATCGGTGCGGGCAGCGGACTGGTCACCCGGCAGGTCGCGGCGGCCTACCCCGACTCCCGGCTGATCGCCACCGAACCCGCTGCGGGGATGCGCGCCCTGCTCACGGCCCGGGTCGGCGACGACCCCGGGCTCGCGCGAAGGGTGACGGTCCTGCCCCACGCCGCGGAGAGCCTGCTGGAGCCGGGAGTCCTCCCCGAACGGCTGTGCGGGGTCGTGGTCTGCGGGGTGCTGGGCCACCTCGAACCCGACCTCCGACGCGAACTCCTGCTGGGGCTGGCCCGGCGCCTGGCGCCCGGGGCCCCGATCGTGGTCGAGCTGACGGGGATGCGCGAGCCCACGACGATCCGCCCGACCCTCCTGCGCCACGCCGAACTCGGCGACCAGCGGTACGAGTGGTGGATGTCCGGAGAACCGGACGGCCCGGACCGGATGCTCCTCGACACCGAGTGGCGCGTCTTCCGGGGGGACGAGCCCGTCCGGGAGGTCCGGGAGCAGTACCGCTGGTACACGCTGGAGCTCGCACAGCTCGCCCGGGAGTGCGGTCTGCGCCTCACTCCGCCGCCCGCACCCCACGCCGCGAGCGTGCCCTACCTGGGTACGCTCACGGCGCCGGGGGACGGTTCGGTCACCACGTGACGAGTACCCGTTCGGGTCCGAAGGCGATTCCGTCGTGACGGAAGCGGACCGACGCGAACGGCTCGGCCGCCCGCAGCCCGGGCATCCGGTCGACCAGGGTGCCGATGGCGACACCCAGTTCGAGGCGGGCGATGTTCTGGCCGACGCACTGGTGGATCCCGTAGCTGAACGCCACGTGGGTCCTGCCGGTGCGGTCGAAGTCGATCCGCTCGGGGTCGGGGAACACCGCGGGGTCGTGGTCGGCCGCCGCCAGCAGCGGGATGATCCCGTCGCCGGCGGGGATCACGGTCCCGCCGACCTCGATCTCCTCGGTCGCCGTGCGCAGCGCGATGGAGTCTCCCACGGAGAGCGCCCGCAGGAGTTCCTCGACCGCCTGCGGGAGCACCGCGGGGTCGCGCCGCAGCCGGTCGAGCAGGTCGGGCCGTTGCAGCAGTGCGAGCACGCTCAGCGCGATCTGGTTGGTGGTGGTCTCCCATCCCGCGACGATCAGGATGCTGATCGTGGTCACCAGTTCCTGCCGGGTCAGCTCGCCCGAACGCAACCGCTCGTGGACCAGTCGGCTCAGCAGGTCCTCGCCGGGGTCGCTCTCCTTCGCGCGCACGGCGTCCTCCACCACGGCGCCCAGGGCTCCGATGCCTTCGCTGGCGCCCTCGGCGGTGCTGCCGCCTCCACCGAAGACCTGGGAGCCCAGGGTCTCGGTGACGCGCCGAAACAGCTGGTCGCCGCGACGCAACCCGATCAGTTCGCACATGACGGTACTGGAGACCACGTGGGCGAAATGGGTCACCAGATCGGCCGGCGGTCCGTAGGCCAGCAATTCGTCGATTCGGTCATCGACGATCCGCTGGATATCACGGCGCATCCGGCGGGCCTTGCGCACCGTCATCTCGGCCAGCAGCATCCGGCGGAACCGCGAGTGCTCGGGCGGGTCCATCCGGATGAACGGCGTCGTCTTCGTGCCGGCCTCCTGCTCGCCCTCCACCAGCGCGGGGAAACCGGGGCGCCGGATGTCCGCGCTCACGCGGGGGTCGGCGAGTACCGCGCGGACCTCCTGGTAGCCGGTGACCACCCAGGCCGTGCGGCCGGTGGGCAGGCGCACCTGCGACACGGGGCCCCGGCCGCGCAGGTCGGCATAGGCGCTCGGCGCCGAGAACGGGCACTCGCGCGGCATGGGAAAACCCGGAAGCCTCGCGCGGTCGGCGTCGGTCATACGCACACCAGCCCTTCTGTGCAGGGTTCAAAAACGACAAGAAAAATCGGGGAAACGGAGAAGTCGGCTGATCTTCACTGATAACTTTACAGCGCACGGATCCGATTTCCAACCCGATTGGCAATATGTGATCCGAGATCAATGTCACCGGCGCCATCAATGGCGGTGCCATTAAAAGCCATTCTATTTTCACCGGAAAAGATCGCGAGGAGTGGAATTCCCATGGACCTGCGGCATTCGCCCATCAGCCCGTGGCTGCGCCGGCCCCAGCACCGCCCGCGCGCGGACGTGCGGCTCGTCTGCCTGCCCCACGCCGGGGGGTCGGCGTCCTCGCTGCGGCCGTGGCAGTACCTGCTGCCCCCCGGCATCGAAGCGCTGACCGTGCAGTACCCCGGGCGCGAGGACCGGTTCGGGGATCCCATGGTCGACACGATGTCCGAGGTCGTCGACGCGGTCGTGGACGCGCTCGACCCCCTCCAGGACCGCCCCTACGCGCTCCTGGGCCACAGCATGGGAAGCGCCGTGGCCTACGAGGTGGCCGTGGAAGCGCGTCGGAGGGCGATCCCGGCCCCGGTCCGGCTGTTCGCGTCGGGGCGGCCCGCGCCCCTCCACGTCAGGCCCGGCGACGTCCACCTGCGCGACGACGAGCAGCTGGCGGCCGACCTGACCCGGCTGGGCGGCACCCCGCCGGAGGTCCTGGCCGACGAGGAGCTGCGGACCGCGGTTCTGCGCTACGTGCGCAACGACTACCGGCTGATCGAGACCTACCGGCCCACCCGGGCGGAACCGCTCGACATGCCCGTGCACGTCTTTGTCGGCGCACAGGATCCGGAGTGCTCCGAGGAGGCCGCGGCGACCTGGAAGACCACGACGACCGGTGAGGTCACGACCGAGGTGTTCCCGGGCGGCCACTTCTTCCTCGCCCAACAGCGCCGCCTGGTCGCGGCGGCTGTCGCCCGCGCCCTGGGCCACGCACCGACCGAGACGGCGCCCACCTGGCCCAGCACACCCTGACGCCACTACGACAAGGGAGATCACCATGGTCGCCGACTACTACACGGCCTCGGCCGAGTTCTACGAGATGGTCGCGGCACGCCATGTGCGCACCAGCGCCGGACCGCTGCGCGCGGCGCTGGCCGGGGTCGTCCCCGGTTCCGGCCCCGTCGTCGAGATCGGAGCTGGCACGGGCCGCATCACCGAAGTGATAGCGCAGGCCCTGCCGAGCGCTCCGATCATCGCCGCGGAACCGTCCGCGCCCATGCGGGCGATGCTCACCAGCCGGGTCTTCGGCGACGACGACCTGCGTCGACGCGTGACCATCAGCGCCGAACCCGCCCAACACCTGCGGCTGCCCGACCGGGTCGGCGCGGTGGTCGTCTTCGGAGTGATCGGTCACCTCACCAGGGACGAGCGGATGGCGCTGTGGCACGAGTTGAGGGCCCACGTCCCGCCCGGTGCGCCGATCGTCGTGGAACTCATGGGCACCGGTTCCGCCAGAGCCGTTCCCCCCTTCCGTATGCTGCGGGAGCGCATCGGCGAGCAGACCTACGAATGGTGGACGCGGGCTGACCCCGTCGAGGGCGCCGAGACCGAGGTCCTTCGGTGGGAGACCACATGGAAGGTCCTCCACGGTGACACGGTGGTGCGCAGCACCAGCGACACCTACGTGTGGGAGAACCTCAGCATCGCCGGGCTCGCGGAGGAAGCCGGTATGACCGGGCGCCTGGTCAGCGAGCCCGGTCTGCCCGGAGCCCCCGAGATCGGCGTTCTCACCTTCCCGGAGCCCGACCGGGGCCGCTGACCGGTCCCGTGGGCGGCGCGCCCCGTCCTGCGGGGCGGGGCGCACCGTACCCACCGGGGTGAGACCGTGTCCCGCTGGCGGCGCGGCCGCGTCCCGCCCCGGCTACCACCCCCGGGTTCGGGGCGGGTTGGCTCCGGGCCGCCCCCGGGCCGGTGTCAGTGCACGTACGGCCATCCGGCGGAGTCCCAGCCGAGCCAGTTGACGCCCAGCAGCGCCGTGCCGTCGTCGGCGTAGTAGTGGTAGGCGAGGATGTCGTGGTCGGTGTCGGCGAAGACGTCCTGGTGGCCGGGGCCGTGGACGCCGCCGTGGCCGGACAGGACCTCGGTGCCGCCGCCCGCGGTCATGGCCCTTCCGGCGCGGTCGACGTAGGGGCCGGTGATGTTGGCGGAGCGGCCGACCATGATGCGGTAGGTGCTGTCCGCCCCCCGGCAGCACAGGTCGAAGGAGACGAACAGGTAGTACCAGCCGCCGCGCTGGAAGAGGGTCGGTGCCTCGACGGCGTCGCCGCCGCGGCCCGCGATCGAGTGCAGGACGCGGTCAGCGCGCCTGCCGGTCGCCGGGTCGATGCGGACCATCTTGATCCCCGACCAGAACGAGCCGAAGGCCAGCCACCAGCGGCCCTGGCTGTCCACCTCCAGGTGGGGGTCGATGGCGTTGAAGTCGTCGGAGGGGAACGACTCGATGACCAGGCCCTCGTCGCGCCAGGTGCCGGAGTTCCCGCTGGTACTGGTGGCCAGGAAGATCGCGGACCGGTTGGAGCCGAAGGTCGAGGCGGAGTAGTAGAGGCGGTACCGCCCGTCGGCGTGGGACAGGTGCGGGGCCCACAGGTTGCGGGCGCCGCCCGTGTAGGGGCTGGTCCACGGGGCGCCGCCGGGGAAGGCCGGGCCCGCGTCGCGGAAGGCGGTCCGGTCGGCGGAGGTCTTGAGGGCCACGTTGTCGCCGGTGTGGGCGATCAGGTAACCGCCGTCGGGTCGCCTGACGAAGGACGGGTCGTGCACCCGGACGTCGCCGGTCACGTGGCCGGGGCCGGGGTAGTCGGCGGCAGCGGCGGGGCGGGGGGAGATCGCGTCGGCTGCGGTCGCGGCCAGCGCCCCCGCCGCCAGGGCGGCGCCCAGCATTCCGCGGCGTGAGAGGGGGGAGGAGGGGGTGTGCGGTTGTGGTGTCACGGGGAGCCTCCTGGGGCTCGGTTCTGGGGGGTGGGGGGTGGCGTCGCCGTGGCGGCGCCGTGTTCCGGTTCGCGGAGTACCCCGGCCCGGAGGGTGCCTCGGGGGCGGGGGCGATGGGTGTTCGACCACCACGCGAGAGCGTGTCGCCGACGCTTTGTTAGCGCTAACAAAGCGCGTCGCGTGAGTGGCGTGTGACGGACTCCGGAAGCGGGGGTTGTGCGGGCGCCGGTCGAGGGACGGGCCGCGCGTCGCGGTTGGTCCTCGGTCCGCCCGGGTGCGGGGGGCGGTCCGCCGGGCGTCCGTGTCGGCACGGGGGGTCGTGTGCCGTGGGGTGGGGGCGGGTGTCGTTCACGGTGGCGAGTACGCCTCATCACCGTGCGTGCATCGTAAGGTCGGGGTCGCGCAGCGTCAACCCTCCTCCGCGCGCCGCCCGCCCACGGCTTTCCCGCTGCCTCCGGGCTGTCCCCGACGGCGGGATTTCATGAGGAAAAGCCCCGAAAACACACGATAGGCGCGTTCCGGCGGGGTAGGTGCACAGGCGCCCCTGCCCCCCCGGCGCCGAGGAGAAGGCCTTCCGCGACGCCGCTCTCTCCGGTGCCCGCGACCTGGTGCAGTACCTCGGAGGCCACCCCGAACAGGGTGACGCCAGCCCCTTGACACACCGGTGCTGGTGCAAGATGGTTGCTTACCTTGATGGTTAATGTTTGGTTCCGTGGAAAAATGTGGGGAATGGTCCTCATGCGCACGGCGCACATGCGTGAACGGAGTAAGAACATGGGCGCACCCCGTCCTGAGGTGGAGATACGGGTACCGGTTCGCGACGCCGCGTTCTCCGACGCCCGCGATCCGGTGGTGGCTCGCGCGCGTCACTTCCGATGGTGCGGCCAGGCCTGTCACGGAGGGGCCACCGCGTCGAGAGAGGACCAGCCGACGTGACCGTGCTAGCACAGGACTCCTTGCGGCTGGACGCCAACGCCATCGACTACACCCTGCTCGCGGTGTACTTCCTGTTCGTACTGGGCATCGGCTTCATCGCCCGGCGTTCGGTCTCCAACAGCCTCGACTTCTTCCTGTCGGGGCGCTCCCTGCCCGCGTGGGTGACGGGTCTGGCCTTCATCGCGGCCAACCTCGGCGCCATCGAGATCATCGGCATGTCGGCCAACGGGGCCAACTACGGCATGCCGACCATGCACTACTTCTGGATCGGCGCCGTCCCGGCGATGCTGTTCCTGGGCCTGGTCATGATGCCGTTCTACTACGGCTCCAAGGTCCGCAGCGTCCCCGAGTTCATGCTCCGCCGCTTCGGCACCGCCGCCCACCTGCTCAACGGGATCAGCTTCGCGGTCGCCCAGATCCTGATCGCCGGAGTCAACCTCTTCCTGCTGGCGACCATCGTGGACGCGCTGCTGGGCTGGCCCCTGTGGCTGTCGCTCCTGGTCGCCGCCGCGATCGTCCTCAGCTACACCGCGCTGGGCGGGCTCTCCGCGGCGATCTACAACGAGGTGCTCCAGTTCTTCGTCATCGTCGCGGCGCTGCTGCCGCTGACCCTGGCGGGGCTGAACCGGGTCGGCGGCTGGTCGGGCCTGGTGGAGGAGGTCACCGCCTCACCGCAGGGCGCCGAACAGCTCTCCGCCTGGCCGGGCAACGCGCTGACCGGTTTCGGCGACAGCTTCCTGAGCATCCTCGGCATCGTCTTCGGCCTCGGCTTCGTCCTCGCGTTCGGCTACTGGACGACGAACTTCGTCGAGGTGCAGCGCGCCATGGCCTCCAAGAGCATGTCGGCCGCGATGCGCACCCCCATCATCGGCGCCTTCCCCAAGCTGTTCATCCCGTTCATCGTCATCATCCCCGGCATGATCGCGGGCGTGAGCGTCTCGGAGATGGTCCAGCTCAAGGCCGGTGAGAACCCCGGCGTCGACTACAACGACGCGATCCTGCTGCTGATGCGCGACGTGCTCCCCAACGGACTGCTGGGCGTGGCCCTGGCCGGTCTGCTCGCGTCGTTCATGGCCGGTATGGCCGCCAACCTGAGCTCCTTCAACACCGTGTTCACCTACGACATCTGGCAGTCCTACGTCGTCAAGAACCGGCCCGACTCCTACTACCTGAACATGGGCCGGTGGGTCACGGTCGGCGCCACGGTCGGCGCCGTGGGCACGGCGTTCATCGCCTCGGGCTACTCCAACCTGATGGACTACCTGCAACAGCTGTTCTCGTTCTTCAACGCGCCGCTGTTCGCCACGTTCATCCTCGGTATGTACTGGAAGCGGATGACGCCCCACGCCGGTTGGAGCGGCCTGGCGGCGGGAACCCTCGCGGCCGTGGGTGTGTTCCTGCTCGCCGAGACCGGCGTGCTGGCCCTGTCCTCGCAGGGCGCGAGCTTCGTCGGCGCGGGCGCGGCCTTCGTGGTCGACATCCTCGTCAGCGTCGTCGTCACCATGTTCACCCGGCCCAAGCCCGACTCCGAGCTGGTGGGCCTGGTGCACTCGCTGACCCCGCGCGAGTCGCGCAGGGCCTCCACCACCGGTGAGGACTCCGGCTGGTACCGCCGACCGTGGCTGCTGGCCGGGATCGCCCTGGCGATCGTCGTCGTCTTGAACATCATCTTCGCCTGAGCGACCCCGAGAGGTGCACCCGTGCTGAGACAAGCTGGCAAGGAGGTCATCCGATGAGTGCTGACAGCCCCGGAAAGAGGAAGGGCCGCACCGCCTCCCGGGTCTTCGACATCCGGACCGTCATCGCGCTGCTGTTCGCCATCTACGGCGTCGTGCTCACGGTCATGGGGTTCTTCACCACGCCGGAGCAGATCGAACAGGGCGGCACGAACCTGAACCTGTGGTCGGGCCTGGGCATGCTCGCCTTCGCCGTGTTCATGGGCGGCTGGGCGCTGGTCAAGCCGCTGAAGGCCCCTGAGGAGCCGGGCCCCGACACCGAGGCCTGACCCCGAGACCTGACCCCGGGTCCTGACCTCGGGCAGGCCGGGGCCCGCCCCGGCCGCGAGCGCCCGGAGGCCGTCGCGCACACGGCGGCCTGCGGGCGGTCACCGGTCGCCCGGCCTCCCCGGCGGGCGGTCACACGGGCCCCGGCCGCGCTGGCGGCCGGGGGCCTCAGGCGTTGGGGAGCCCCCGCAGCAGGTCCCGCACCAGGTCGGGGCGTTCGCGCAGCGCGAGGTGCCCCGCGCCCCGGAGGGTGTGGACGGCGGCGTCCAGGAAGAGCAGGGCCGGGCTGTACAGCAGGTCGGGGGAGAAGAAGGGGTCGTGCGACCCGGTGGCGATGCCGACCGGGGTCTGCCTCCAGTGGTGGAGGGCCTCCGCGCGCAGCGGCCTGGGCGGCAGCGCGTTGACCGCGCGGCAGGACCGGCCGACCAGGGTCGCCCACTCCAGCATGGTGGCGTCCCGGGGTTCGGCCGCACCGGGGCCGCACATGGCGCGCAGCAGCGCGGAGCTGGACCGGGTGTCGGGGTGGAACCTCCAGCGCACCAGGGCGGCGGCCAGGGCGGTGCCGCCGGTCGCCGGTGTCAGGCCGCCGGGGCTGACCAGGCAGAGTCCGGCCACCAGGGGGCCGGGGGTCGCCGAGAGCGCGATGGCCGCGCCGATGCCGTGGCCCAGGACCAGGACGGGCCGGTCGGTGACCTGCGGCAGCAGCTCGTCCAGCCAGCCGCCGTAGTACGCCGGACGCTCGACCAGGGGGCGGTCGCCGTCGCTGAGGCCGGGCCGCCCGGGCGGGTCGGCGATCAGGACGGGGCGGTCCTCGGACAGGACGCCGACGGCGTCCAGGAGCGTGGCCGTGCTCAGGACCGATCCGGGCAGGACGAGGACCGGGGTGCCGGGGCCTCCGGAGGCGCTGAAGACGCGGGTGACGCCCAGGGAGCAGGGGACGGTCGCGAGCGGGGTGAGCAGGGGCTGGGCGTTGAGCCTGTTCCAGCACCAGTCGTGGACGGCCTGTCTGGTGGTCCGGGAACGGTAGACGCGCTGTGCGGGGGAGGGGGCGGGGTGGTTCACGTTGCCTGGTTCCGTGGAGACGCCGGGGCCGGTGGACCCGACTGCCGACACACCTGACGTCTCATCGTACGCCCCCGGGGGGTGTTCGACCAGGGGAGTGCGCGGGGCCCGTGCGCTTTTGCCGAAGCGGTCGCCGGATCCGGTTCCGCGCCGGGGGCGCGCGGTCGTGACGCCTGTGCCGTGCGCCTGTCTCGTGTGTTCCGGGTTGCCTGTGCGGTTCAGGAGGCACACGCGTACCCGGTTCCCTGTGCTGCGCGTCTGTCGCACACGGTCGGGGGTGCCCGCACGGTTCATGTGACCCAGGCGTACCCGGTTCCCTGTGCTGCCCCTCCGCCCCGCGAGCCCCGGCGGATCAGATCCGCTTGGCCGCCGTGAACGCCGACGCCACGAGCACCACCGCCGCGAACCACAGCGCCCCGGGCGCGCCCACCGCGCCCGCGACCCCCGCGCCCACGGCGGGGATCCCGACCTGCCCGAGCCGGTTGCCCCAGATCCGCAGCGCCAGGGCGGCCCCCCGCGAGCCCTCCGGCGCGGCCGTGGCCACCGCCGACATCGTCAGCGGCTGTCCCAGGCCCAGCAGGAACCCTCCGACGGCCAGCACCGCCCCCAGCACGAACAGGTTGCTGACCGGTAGCGCCACCGCCGCCATCGACAGGCCCGCGGCTCCGGCGCTGACCGCGATCAGCGTCTCGCGCGACCACCGGAGCACCAGGCGGGACAGCACCAGGCGGGACAGCAGCGAGAACCCCGCGCGCAGGCTCAGCAGGATGCCGACCATCATCGGTGAGATGCCCCGGTTCTCGGCGACCAGCGGCAGGTAGGCGGTGAGGATGTCCACGGCCGAGAGCAGCGCGAGGCTGGCGAACAGTCCCGAGGGCAGGCCCGGCCTGCGCAGCAGTTCCCGCGCGGGGGGCCTCTCCGAACCCTTCTTGCCCGTGGGCGCGGGCATGCGCACCCGGGCGAAGGCCAGGATCGGCACCAGCCCCAGTCCGCCGGTCGCCGCGGCGACGAGCAGGGCGGACGAGGTCGCCGACAGCAGCGCGTCCCCCGACGCGTCGGCCAGCATCGCGCCCGACAGCAGGGGTCCCACGAGCTGGCCGAGGGAGGCCGCCGCGGTGAACCACCCGAAGTCGCGGTCCAGGTTCCCCGGTGCGGCCAGGCGCGCGATGAGCCCCTGACCCGCGACCATGCACAGCAGGTGGCCCATGCCCAGCACCGTGCTGGCCGCGGCGATCGCCAGCAGTCCCGTGCCGTACGCGAGCAGCAGGGAGCCCGCGCCGAGCACCGCCGCGCCCAGGCCGACGATCCACGCCGTGCGCCGGGACCGGTCGGTCGCCCGCCCCAGCGGGACCGCCACCAGCAGGGGCAGCAGCGCGTAGGCGGCGGTGACCAGGCCGACCGCCACGGCGTCACCGCCCAGGGCGATCGTCCGGTAGGAGATCAGGGGGCGGGCGAGGTTGAGCGCGGTGTGGGTGCACATGACGCTCAGTAACAGTGGCCAGAGCCACGACGCCCCCCTGACGCGGCCGCTTCCCAACGTTCTCCCCCCTCGTCCGTGTACTCCCCGTCCGACGCCACGGCGCCCCGGGGCTGGGCCCCCGGGGTCATCCGATGACGTGACCATCTGGTTCTACACGGTGTCCACCCGGCGCCCGTCGGCCGGGGTCGCGGACCGGCGCCGGTCCCGCACCCGCTTGACCGCGAAGACCGCGACCACCGCCACGAGGATGGTGTAGATGCCGACCGCGATGCCGCTGTCGAACAGGATCGACACGTCGCCCTGGCTCGCGGCCATCGCCCGGCGCAGCTCGCTCTCGGCCAGCGGCCCCAGGATGACGCCGATGAGGACCGGCGCCACGGGGATGTCGTACCTGCGCATCAGCAGCCCGAGGGCGCCGACCGTGAACAGCAGGACGACGTCGAACACCGAGCCCTTGACCGAGTACACGCCCACCGTGGCGAAGACCATCAGCCCCGCGAACAGGTGGCGCTGGGGCAGGCGCAGGAGCCGCGCCCACAGCGGGGCGAAGGGCAGGTTGATCACCAGCAGCAGGAAGGTGCCGATGAACATGCTGGCCAGCAGGGCCCAGACCAGGTCGCCCTCCTGTTCGAAGAGCAGGGGGCCCGGCTGCATCCCGTACTGCTGGAACGCCGCCAGCATCACGGCGGCCGTCGCGGACGTGGGCAGGCCGAGCCCGAGCAGGGGGACCATCGCGGTCGCCGTGGTCGCGTTGTTGGCCGCCTCCGGACCGGCCACGCCCTCGATCGCGCCCCGGCCGAACTCGCTGTTCCCGCGCCGTCTGGCCAGCGCCTTCTCGGTTCCGTAGGACAGGAAGGTGGGGATCTCGGCGCCGCCCGCGGGGATCACGCCGAAGGGCAGGCCCAGCGCCGTGCCCCGCAGCCAGGGCTTCCAGGAGCGGCGCAGGTCCGCGCGCCCCAGCCACGGCGTGCCCGCCGCGACCAGCTGTCCGGAGGAGGCGCGCTTGGGCCGGAACCCGGTGTGCAGGACCTCGCCCACGGCCAGCAGTCCGACCGTGATCACGACGATGCTGACCCCGTCCAGCAGCTGCGGGACGCCCAGGGTCAGGCGGATGGCCCCGCTCTGGTCGTCGATGCCGACCACGCTGATCGCCAGGCCGATGCCCAGCGCGGAGATGCCCCGCAGGGGGGAGGAGGTCACGACGGCGGCGGTGCACACGAAGGCCAGGACCGCGAGCGCGAAGTACTCGGCCGGTCCGAACCCGAGCGCCAGGACCACCATGCGCTGGGCGAAGAAGGCCACCACGGTCGTGGCCACGATGCCGCCGATGAAGGAGCCGATCACCGCCGCGGCCAGGGCCTGGGAGGCCCTGCCGCCCCGCGCCATGGCGTGGCCCTCGAAGGCGGTGGCGATCGAGGAGCTCTGCCCGGGGGTGTTGAGCAGGATGGACGTGGTCGCGCCGCCGAACTGTCCGCCGTAGTAGATGCCCGCGAACATGATGAACGCCGCGGTCGGCTCCAGCAGGAAGGTCAGGGGGAGCAGGAGGGCGACCGCCATGGACGAGCCCAGACCAGGCAGGACGCCCACGGCCGTGCCCAGGACCACGCCGAGGAGGCACCACAGCAGGTTGACGGGGGTCAGCGCCTCGGCGAACCCCGACATCAGGAGGGAGAAGGTGTCCACGGTGTCACAGGACCTTTCCGAGCAGGCCGCTGGGCAGCGACACGTCCAGCAGGCCGGAGAAGCAGATCTGCACGATCGCGGCCAGGGCCACGGCCACGCACAGGTCCAGCAGCGGTGAGCGCCGGTCCAGGGCGAAGCTGACGCCCCAGAACAGCAGGGTGCCCGAGAGCAGCCAGCCGAGCGGTTGGAGCAGGAGGACGTGGGCGGTCAGGGTCGCGGCCATGATGCCCAGGGTGCGCCAGTCGCCGTGCGCGCTCTTCGCATCGTCGGTGGCGTCGGCGTCGGTGGCCGCGCCGTCGGTGACAGGGTCGGCGTCGGTGGCCGCTTCGGCCGAGGTCGGAGCGGTCGCGGTCTCGGCGGCCCTGGCGGACGGGGACCGCCGCACGGTCAGGAACGCGCGCGCCCCCGCCACGCACGCCGTGACGCCCAGGAGGGCGCCCACGGTCAGCGGGAAGAACTGCGGGCCCAGGAAGCCGCTGCTCTCCGGTGCTCGGATCACCACGCCTCCCACGAGCAGGAAGAGGGCCGTCACCAGGGTCACCGCGGGTACGGCCAGGGCCGTGCCGAGGGTGGCGGGTGGGGAACCGGCCGCGGGCCCGGGCTCCGGGGCGCCGGTGCCGCTTCCACCCTCGGCGCCGGTTCCGGCCCGGTCGCCGGTCGCGCTCTCGACGGCGCTCCCAGAACCGGTACCGTCGCGGTCCCCGGTTTCGGCCCGGGCGCTGGGCTGCGCCTCGCTCCCGCTCCCGGCGGCGGGCCCGGTCTCCGCGTCGGTGTCCGGGGACTGCACCCCGGCGGGTCTTTCTCGGGTCATGCCAGTCCCAATCCCTCGATGATCTGCTCCAGACGCGCGGTCTCCTCGGTGAGGAACGCGTCGAAGTCCTCCCCGGCGACGAACGCCTCCCGCCACCCGAAGCGCTCCACGGCGTCCCGCCACTCCGGCGTCTCGACCAGCGCGTGGACCAGGTCCAGCAGGACCTCGCGCTCGTCCTCGTCCAGCCCGCCCGGCGCCGCCAGGCCGCGCCAGTTGGCCAGGTCCAGGTCCATGCCCGCCTCGCGCAGCGTGGGGACGTCCACGCCGGGCAGGGGTTCGGCGGCGGAGACGGCCAGCGCCCGCACCTCCCCGGCCTCGATCTGTGACTGGAAGCCGTTGTAGCTGGACACCGCGATGTCGGAGGTGTGCGAGAGCAGGGAGGTCAGCACCTCGCCGTCGCCCGAGTAGACGATGTAGTTGAGCTCGGAGGGCGAGATCCCGAGTCCGTCGAGCATCAGCGCCGCCAGCAGGTGGTCCGAGGTGCCGATGGCGCCCCCGCCCACCACGAGGTCGCGGGGCGCCTCGGTCCAGGCCGCGGCCAGGTCCTCCAGGGTCCGCAGCGGGGAGTCCTGGCGGACCGCGACCACGATGTAGTCCTCGGCCAGCCGGGCCAGCGGCGTGATGTCGGCGAGGGTGGTCCGCGAACCGGTGATCTCGATGCCGCCCAGGATCGAACTGCCCATCACCATGAGCACGTCCCCGCGCCCGCGCTGCTGCGCCGTGTGGTTGAGGCCCACGGTTCCGCCACCGCCGGGCAGGTTGAGCACCTCGACCCCGCGGGACAGGCCGTTCTGCTGGAGCGCGTACTGCGTCTGCCGGGCGACGGTGTCGAAGCCGCCGCCCGCCGCGGCGGGGACCACGACCTCCAGGCGCCCACCGCCCGTACCCGCTTCACGGGAGTTCTCGCCAGCGCGGACCTCCACCAGGGCACCGGCGAGGGCGACTGCTCCGATCGCACCCGCGATCGCCTCGCGCCGGCTCGGAGCCGTTATCTGCATTGCTTCCCCCACGGATCGCGTGACCGGTGCCGGGCCCGGTCCCTGTGTGACGCGTGCCTCGTGAGGCGGGGCACACACCTGGAGATATTGCACCAAGATGAACGCGAGTGCAATATGCGGAACCCGAGATCAGCGCTCGACGCCCCTCGGAAACCTCCCGGTTCGCCCGCGTCGACCCAGGGCTCGCCGGGGGGGTCGCGGGTGCGGTGCACGGCGCCCTGACCCCGGTGGTCTTGTACTTATGGCGAGGTTGGGTGCTCGAACCTCGCTGCAGGTACAGGATCACGGCAAGGGGGCGGGATCGGTCGCGACCTGGAGGGGTGCCTCGGAGGATCGGGCGGTCGCTCCCGGGGGCTGGCTCCGCCGAGTGTTTCCACTTTGTACTAGTCTCGTTGCTAGAACAATCATGGGTGCGTCGGATACACCGGCGCGTCCAAGGACCACCGTGGGGAGACGATGGACGACTCCGTGGCCAGAACCGCCGCGACAGCGGTACTCAGCGCGGCCGGAAGCGAGTTCCGCTACGTCGCGCTCGACCGGCTGCTCACCCCCGACGAGCTGGACCGCACGCCCTACACGGTCCGCGTCCTGGTGGAGAACGTGGCCCGCCGGGCGCCCGAGGCCCTGCCCGCGGTGCTCGCCCGCGTACGCTCGGGCCGCGGGGACTGCGAGGTCCCCTTCCACCCCAACCGGATGATGCTGCACGACACCACGTGCCTGCCCACGCTCACCGACCTGGCCGCCCTGCGCGACACGGTCACCGAACTGGGCGGCGACGCCGCGGACGTCAACCCGGTGATCGCCACCGACCTGGTCGTGGACCACTCCGTGATCGCCGAGGCGCACGGTTCGGCCGCCGCCTTCGCCCGCAACCTCGACATCGACTTCCGGCGCAACGCCGAACGGTACGAGTTCGTCAAGTGGGCCGAGCGCAGCGTGCGCGGCTTCCGCGTGGTCCCCCCGGGCCGGGGCATCATCCACCAGGTCAACATGGAGACCCTCGCCCGCGTGGTCTGGCGCGAGGACGGCGGCGGGGGCCCCGACCTGCTGCACCCCGACGTCCTCGTGGCCACCGACAGCCACACGCCGATGATCAACGCGATCGGCGTCCTGGGCTGGGGCGTGGGCGGACTCCAGGCACAGGCCGCCATGCTCGGCGAACCCGTGATGCTCAACTTCCCCGAGGTCGTCGGCGTCCGGCTCACCGGGAGCCTGCGGAGCGGCGTCACCGCCACCGACCTGGCGCTGACGCTGACCGAGCTGCTGCGCGCGACGGGCGTCGTGGACGCGTTCGTGGAGTTCTGCGGGCCGGGGGTCGACGGCCTGTCCTGGTCGGCGCGCGCGGCCGTGGCGAACATGGCGCCCGAGTACGGCGCCACGTGCGCCTACTTCCCCTACGACCGCGAGGTCCGCGACTACCTGCGCCTGACCGGGCGGGAGGACGGCCACGTGGAGACGGTCGACGCCTACATGCGCGCCCAGGGGCTGGCACGCGACGCGGACTCCCCGGAGCCGCGCTTCGACCGGCTCGTGGAGTTCGACCTGGACACGGTGGAGCCCTGCCTGGCGGGTCCGCACCGCCCCGACCAGCGCGTTCCGCTGTCCCGGGTGCCCGCCTCCTTCCTGGAGACGGCCTCCGCTCCGGTGGAGGACGCCGCGGCCCCGGACACGGGCGCGTCCCCGGCGCCCGCCTCGGACACGGAAGGTGTGAACGCCGTGGCGGCGAAGGGGGAGGACCTCTTCGGCGAACCCCTCCCGCGCGGACCGGTGGGCATCGCCTCCATCACCAGCTGCACCAACACCGCCAACCCCGCGCTGATGATCCAGGCGGGCCTGCTCGCGGCACGGGCCATGGAACGCGGCCTGCGCGTCAAGCCCTGGGTCAAGACCACCCTGTCCCCGGGCTCGCGGGTGGTCGTCGGCTACCTGGAGAAGGCCGGGCTGATGGAACCCCTGGAGGCGGCCGGTTTCCACACCGTCGGCTTCGGCTGCATGACCTGCATCGGCAACTCCGGACCCCTCGTCCCCGAACTGGAGGAGCTGGCCGGGGAGGGGCTGGAGGCCGCGGCCGTCCTGTCCGGCAACCGCAACTTCCCCGGCCGGGTCAACCCGCGCGTCTCGCACGCCTACCTGGCCTCGCCGCCCCTCGTGGTGGCCTACGCCCTGGCCGGAACGGTCCTGCACGACTTCGCCGCCGAGCCCCTGGGCCGCGACCGCGACGGGAACCCGGTCCACCTGGCGGACCTGTGGCCCGACGACGAGGAGGTCGCTCGCGTGGCGGAGAGGGCGGTCGACCCCCAGGCCTTCCGGGAGAACGCCGCCGAGGTCTGGGAGGGCACCGAGCAGTGGCGGGCGCTGGACGCCGCCGGGAGCACGCACTTCCCCTGGAACGGGCGCTCCACCTACATCCGCCGACCGCCCTACCTCACCGGCGTGCGCCCCGAACCCGGCGGCGAGGTCCGGGTCGAGGACGCCCGGGTCCTGCTGTGGCTGGGCGACCACGTCACCACCGACCACATCTCACCGGCCGGGGCCATCCCCCGGAGCAGTCTGGCGGGCGCCTACCTACGGGAACTGGGCACCGAGCCCCGCGACCTCAACCAGTACTCCACCCGGCGCAGCAACGCCGAGGTGATGCTGCGCGGCGCCTTCACCAACCTGGCCGTGGCCAACCTGCTCCTGCCGGAGGACGAACGCGGCAGGGGAGGGCACGCCCGCGTCCTCGACGGCTCGCGCGTGGAACCGGTCTTCCACGCCGCCGCGACCTACCGCGAGGCCGGGGTGGACCTGGTGGTCCTGGCGGGCCGGTCCTACGGGACGGGGTCGAGCCGCGACGTCGCGGCCAAGGTCCAGGCCCTGCTGGGCGTGCGGGCGGTGATCGCGGAGAGCTTCGAGCGCATCCACCGCAGCAACCTCATCGGCATGGGGGTCCTGCCGCTGCTGTTCCCCGAGGGGAGCACCGCGGCCGACCTGGAACTCGACGGCAGCGAGCGGCTGACCGTCCTCGGGCTCGGCGGGATCGGGGTCGGGGTGACGCCGCTCGTCCTCAGGGCCACCAAGGCCGACGGGAGCACGCGGGAGTACACGGTGCTGCTGCGCCTGGACTCGGGGCACGAGGTCGCCTACCTGCGGCACGGCGGCACGATGCCCTACGTGGCGCGCCGCTTCGCGGACCGCCGCCCCGCCTGAGACCGTCCTGCCCGAGGCTGCCCCCAACCGGGGTGAACGCCCGCGCGCTCGGCTCACTGAACCGGGAGCGCGGGCGTTCACCGGCCGTGGCCGTTCGCGCGGCAGCCGTCCGTCACAGCAGGGCGGGCGGCTCCGCGCCGATCCCGGTCTTGATCCACCGGACCCGGTCCAGGTGCGCGTGCAGGGCCCGGGACGCCTCCTCGACCCGCCCCTCCCGGAGCAGGTCCATCAGGAGCAGGTGCTCGCGGGCCTGGTGCACCATCCGCGTGCGGTCCACCTGGTGGCGGTACTCGATGAGCCTGCGTACCCGGTTCTGCCGACGCACCGCGTCGAGCAGGACCGGGTTGTTCGCGCACCCCACGAGCATCTCGTGGAACTCCGCCCCCGTCTGGAACAGGGTGCCGCGCGCGGACGACAGCGCCCTGCCCCGCACCAGGCCCTCCTGGCGCTCCCGGTGGAGGGCGAAGGCCTCCGCGTCCACCGCGAACCCCGGCTCCAACAGCGCGGCGGGCTCCACGATCATCCGGAACCGGTAGCTGTGGTCGTGCCCCTCCGCGGTGGACAGCACCTCCTGGAACTCCCACCCCCGGCCCGCCCGCCGACGCACCAGGTCCTCGGCCTCCATCCGGACCAGCACCTGCTGCACGTGCCGGGCCGCCACACCGTGGCGGCGCGCGATCTCCGCGGCCGTGAACTCCCGGTCCAGCCGGTCGTTGAGGAAGTCGTCCACCACGCGGAAGTACAGCTCCTCCTGCCCGTCCCGCTCCGGCACGGCGTCCACGGAGGCCAGTTCGCTGCCGGGGCGGGTGAGGAAGTACCCCCGGTTCGGGATGTGCTCGACGATCCCCATCTCGTCCAACAGCGCCAGCGCGCGCCGGACCGGGGACCGTGACACCTGGAGCCGGTCGGCGATCCACTGCTCGGTCAGGTGCGCGCCCTCGTCCAGACCGCCCGTCCGCGCCAGCTCGCTGATCCGCGTCGCGAGCGAGAGCGCGAGCGCGGAGGCCCGGCCGTCCGTGCTCTTCCTGACGCCCGTCTCGACTGCTCCGGTCATGCGCATCCCCGTCGTGTGGCTGAGTCCCCTCCCTATGATGCCGGTGCTCTCGGGTCGGGGGTGCGGGCGCCCACGGGTCCGGTGCCGGGCCTCGTGAGCGGGTATCCGTGAGCGGGGGTTCAGGGGCGGGGTGTCAGGAGCCGTCCAGTTCCCGGGCCAGGGCCTTCTCCAGCCAGGTCCGGGCGGTGGTGAGGTAGTCGCGGGCGACGGAGGTCCCGGCGCCCCAGGAGTCGAACCCGTGGGGAGCGCCGGGCTCCAGGTGGAAGGTCGTGTCCACTCCGGCGTCGCGCAGCCTGTGCGCGTACTCGCGGGACTCGTTGTGGAACAGGTCGATGTCGCCGACGCCGATCCAGGCGGGCGGCAGGCCGCCGAGGTCATCGCGGCGTGCGGGCACGGCGTAGCGCGGGACCGTGGCCGCGCCGGGCTCGGTGCCCAGGTAGGAACGCCAGCCGAAGCGGTTGACCTCGTTGTTCCAGATGCGGTGGCGGACCCGGTCCAGGTCGCGCCGGGCGGCGGTGCGGTCGTCGAGCATGGGGCACAGCAGCCACTGCCCGATCGGCTGGGTTCCGCCCTCGTCGTGCAGGCGTTGAACGAGTGCGGCGGTGAGGCCGCCGCCCGCGCTCTGGCCGCCGATGGCCACGCGTGCGGGGTCCACGCCCAGGGAGGCCGCGTTGTCCTGGAGCCAGGTCCAGGCGGCGTGGCAGTCGTCCAGGGCGGCGGGATGGGGGTCCTCGGGGGCCATGCGGTACTCGGCGGAGACGACGGTGACGCCCAGTTCCCGGGCGGTGGTGTTGCACAGCGGGTCGTCCTGCACGGCGCGGCCCATGACGAGGCCGCCGCCGTGGATCCACACGAGCGCGCCGTCCGAGCGCTTGTCGTCGGGGCGGTAGACCCGTACGCCGGGCGCGGCCTCCTCGGGGAGTTCCATGGTGACGCCGGGCAGGTGCTGGGCGTCCAGGTCCTCCATGAGTTTGCGCGTGAGGTGCAGGGCCCAGGGGCGGTGTACGGGGATCTCCGGTGAACGGAGCAGGGGGCCGCGCAGCTCCGGTGCCACCCTCGACAGCTTCATGACCGAGGTCCTGGGGCGGTGGTCGTCGGCACGGGGCCTCCCTCGGGTCGCGGGCGGGCGAGCAGGGCGTCGCGCGGGCCCGTCGCCGGGCGGCGCGGATGCCGTCCGGAGCTTACCGGAACGCGTTGTGGGGTGGATGCCCTGGTCGTGAGTCCGGGCATCCGCGTCTGTGGTCCCGGGGGCAGGCGGGACCCGGTCGCCCGGTCGTGGCTTCGCGGGACACGACCGGGCGACCGAGCGCAGGGGGCAGATGCAGCAGGGGTTGACTGTTGTGGCTATCGGGAGAGGGCGGCGTTGAGGAATCCGGTCCACTCGGCGGCGGGGAAGGGGAGGTGCCCGGCGTCGGGGTG
Source organism: Nocardiopsis deserti (assembly GCF_008638355.1). Taxonomy (NCBI): domain Bacteria; kingdom Bacillati; phylum Actinomycetota; class Actinomycetes; order Streptosporangiales; family Nocardiopsidaceae; genus Nocardiopsis; species Nocardiopsis deserti. The sequence goes on from NZ_VWVS01000015.1 coordinate 279,410, forward strand.
CTTGGAGTCGCGGATGGCTGCGCCGCAGGGGAGGTCGGCCACCTCCACGCAGTTCTGGCTGGCACCGCTGTGGCTGCTCTTCCGGAAGCCGGTGGGGAGGTGAGCGACCTCAACACAGTTGACGCGATCACTGCTGTAGCTGCTCTTGCGGAAGTTTGTGGGTATATGGGCAACCTCTACACAGTTGCCCCCTGTCTGCCCGCTGTAGCTGCTCTTGCGCCACAGGAGCTCGTTTGAGCCCTGAGTCATTCGTGTTCCTCCAGGATCTGCTTCAGGCGTGAACGGGACTGGTCGGGCTTGAGAGCTGCGATGCGAAGGTGCTCAAAAGCTATCTGGTGAGCTTTGATCTCCGAGGGTTGTTCCAGGTACACCGCTCCGGTGCGGTACTCAATGTAGATGGCCCCTGGATCGCTGGGGGCGGGGAACCCCAGGATGGAGAAGCTTCCCAGCATGCCCTCGTGGATTCCGCTGGGCTGGGGCAAAACCTGGACGGTAACGCGTGGGTAGGAGCTGACGGTGAGAATACGCTCGATCTGTTCCCGCATGACCTCGCGCCCTCCGACCTCACGTCGAAGCGCGGTTTCATCCAACACTGCCCAGAATCGGATGGCCTCGTTCCCAGCGAGGATGCTTTGACGAGCGAGGCGTACGTTGACGAGTTTTTCTATCTCCTCGGTGCTCTGCTCGGCGGTTGCACTACCAATCACCGCATGTGCGTAATCCTTGGTCTGTAGCAGCCCTGGGATGAGTTGGGTCTCCCAGGCGTAGATCTCAGACGCGCCCTGCTCCAGACCCAGGTACAGCGAAAACCACTTGGGCACCGCGACACCTTCGTCCTGTTTCTCCCACCATCCTCGCTTGCGCGCGTTTCGGGCGGCTTGCAGGTAGTGCTCTCGACGTTCCTGAGGAACCTGGTAGAGGTCGAAGAGGATTTCCTCCAAGTCGCGCGAACGTGGGGCGACCACCGCGGTTTCGATGTAGTGGAGCTTGCCCGCAGTGCATCGGAGCTTGGCGGCGACCTCCTTCCGGCTGAGCCCGGCCTCTTCGCGTAGGCGCTTCAATTCATGAGCGAGCCAACGCCGCCACACAGTCGGACTTGATCCCATATGCAACACCTCGTCCGTTTTGTATCGGTCCATCGACCGTGAACTGCGTCAGCCCTGCTTCTCTGGGGCTGCGGAAAACCTGGCTAGCCAGCCTTGCGAAACGCTGGCGAAGTTGCGATTGACATTCTATATTGAAAATCAATCTTGACTCTCAAGGTCTCAAGACGAAGCTACAGCGCCACCTGCCGCAGCAAGGGCACAACGTGGAAGTTCGTGTGTGCTGGCCTCTGTCTTCTGACCTGAAGGTCCGTGCCAAGGAGTGTGTTCGTCATGCCTGCAAAAACCCCGGTGGCCATGCCCGCGCCTGTGCCCGTCCCCGTGCTGGGTGAGGCCACTGTGCCGCTGTCCAGCTTCATCCAGCCAGCGCACCGCCACTACTTCACCCGTCAGCCCGAGCGGCCCAACTACCGGATGCGCCGCTACAACTTCGCGGGCACTCCGGCGGTCATGCCCCTGGTCCGGGCGTTCCTGGACACCTGTGCCGCCGCCCGCTGCGCGGACTACCGCTACCTCTTCACCCTGCTGGGCAGCGAACTCGCCAACAACGCGATCCGCCACAGCCTCTCCGGCCGTCCCGGCGGTAGCTACAGCCTCCTGGTTCACCGCCACCGCGAGGGCCTGCACCTGGCCTGCCGCGACCGGGGCGGCCTGCGCGAGCACGACGCCCGCCTGACGCCCAAGGCGAACGGTCTGAACCTGTCCGCCGAATCGGGCCGGGGCCTGGCCATGATCAACGCCTTCGCCTCTGAGTGGGGCGACAACGGCAACGCGGAGTTCCGCACGGTGTGGTTCTACCTGGCCTACGACCTCACCGGTAGCCGGTGGGACACCTCCACCGACAACTGACGGCCGCGACTGACACCAATAACCAGCCACCGAGCTTCGCGCTCTGACATGTAGATGACATGAGACGGGCCCAGGTAAGCGCGCCAACGCTTCTCCCGGGCCCTGAATCCCCGAAACCAAACACGCTCATATGCAAGGAAAGAGGATCTGATGCAGAACCCTATCCCCTCGCCCAGGCGTTCGGACGATGTTCGACCAAGCCGACCGCCCCACCCCGTCCGCCCCCCGCTCCCGCGCCGGACCCCGCTCATCGGGCCGGTCTGCCCGGTGTGCGACCACCCCTCCTGCCGGGTTCGCCGCGCCCAGCGGCTTCCGCGCCTGGGCGGCCACCGTGCGGAATTCATCCGCGAACACGCCCAGGCCGCTGCCCTCCAGGCCCGGCACCGCCACCTGATCGTCTACTTCGGCGAGGCCACCCAGTCGTTCTGGGCCATCACTTCCACCGGACTTCTGGAAGCCCCCAGCGTGGAAGCACTCCTCCTCGCCCTGTGGCCGCAGCCGCACCGCACCCTGGACGCCGACCCGCCCGCCGCCCGTCCCTGGTCACACGCGGTCGGCGGCACTCGCGTTCCCGCCATGGCCTGAGGGCTACGGCTTCCGGCCGCGACGCCCGAACACCCGGTTTCCCTGCAGCGCGGCCCTTCCGGGGAGCTTTCCCGGAAGGGCCGCCGCGTTCCCTGGCCTACGCGCTGTACTGGTACGCCGGGTAGGTCAGGTAACCCCGGTCGCCGCCCTGGTAGTAGGTGGCCTCGTCCACCGGCGCGATCGGCAGCCCGGTGCGCAGCCGTTCGACCAGGTCGGGGTTGGCGATGAACGCGCGGCCGAAGCTGACGAGGTCGGCCCCCAGCCCGAGCCAGCGGTCGGCTTCGGCCCGGTCGGTCTGCTTGGGGCCCATGGGAAGCGTCGGGTTCATGATGAGGGTGGACGGCCAGGCGCGGCGCAGCTCCAGCAGCAGTTCGTCGTCGGTGGTGGCTTCGAGGTGGACGTAGGCCACCCCGATCCGGGCCAGCTCGGCGAGCAGCGCGGTGTACAGCTCGCGCACGCCGGTCTCCTCCACCCCCCAGAACCCGCCGCCGGGGGAGAGGCGGATACCGGTGCGCTCCGCCCCCACGGCGTCGGCGGTGGCGGCGGCCGCCTCGACGGCGAACCGGATCCGGTTGGCCACCGAGCCCCCGTAGGAGTCGGTGCGCAGGTTGGCGTTGTCCGAGAGGAACTGCGAGATCAGGTAGCCGTTGGCGCCGTGCAGCTCGACCCCGTCGAACCCTGCGGCGACCGCGCGGCGGGCGGCCCGGGCGTAGGACTCGGCGTGCTCGGGCACCTCGGCCTCCTCCAGCGCACGCGGTACCGGAACGGGCTGGGGGCCGCTCGGAGTGAACACGTTGCCCACGGCCGCGACGGCCGAGGGGCCGACCGGCTGCGTTCCGGTGGTCTCGGGGTGCGAGACGCGTCCGCCGTGCATGATCTGGGCGAAGATACGGCCTCCGTTGGCGTGCACCGCGTCGGTCACCGGCCTCCAGGAGGCGACCTGCTCGTCGGTGTGCAGCCCCGGCGTTCCCGGGTTGGACTGCCCCACCAGGCTCGGCTGCACCCCCTCGGAGACGATCAGTCCGGCGGTCGCGCGCTGGGCGTAGTACGCCGCCATGGACGGCGTCGCCAGGCCGCTCCCGGCGGCGCGGACGCGGCTCATCGGCGCCATCACCACCCGGTTGGGCAGGCTCAGGTCGGCGATTCGGTAGGGCTGGAACAGGCTGGTCACGACGGGTTCTCCTCCGTGGGCGGTGTGCCCCGGGCGGGCACGTCGACTACGCTAAAACCTCACATTGATGTGAGAGGCAAGCGGTTGTGCCGCAGGTCACGAGGGAGGAAGCCGTGCGCATCGGAGAACTGGCCAGACGGACGGGTGTGAGCGTCCGGTCCCTGCGCTACTACGAGGAGCAGGGACTGCTCAGCAGCATCCGCAGCGCCAGCGGGCAGCGGCACTACACCGAGGCCGCCGTCGAGCGCGTCGCCTTCGTCCAGCGCCTCTACGCCGCCGGGCTGTCCAGCCGCACCATCGCCGAGGTGCTGCCCTGCGCCGAGGCGCCCAGCGAGAGGAACTCCGACGCGGCGATCGAGCGCATGGCCCGGGAGCGCGACCGGCTCACCGAGCACATCACCGAGCTGGTGCGCACGCGTGACGCGCTCGACAGCCTGACGGAAACGGCCCTCGCCTACCGGGAGCGGTTCCGCTCCGGCGCCCCCGTCTGACCCGTTCCGCGCGGCCGCGTCCTGGCCCAAGCCCCGAAGCCGCCACGCCCCGTCCGCTCCGCGACCAGCCCATTTCCGCGCTCCCGTGCCGCCGGGAGCCCTAGCCGAGCAACTTCTTCTTCCGTGCCCAGGCCTCGAAGCCGCCCTTGGCGAAAGGGAGCCGCATCCCCGACTCGTGAAGCGTGTCCACCAGCATCGACGCACCCGGTACCGTGCACTCACCCCGTTCGCAGGCGTCCGCGATCAGCCCCACGGTTCCCCGCACCTGGAGGCCGTGTCTGGTGGCCACCTTGCGCGCGTCCCTGTCGTCCAGGACGACCGTTCCACCGTTGATTTCGGCGTAGGCGCACAGCATGGTCTCGCCGACGTTGTGGTCATCGGTCAGTCCCATCCTGACGCTCCACGTGTTGTACGCGACGAGGAAGTCCAGGGAGTCGGTGGACACGACGGTGATCCACGGCGCCCGGACCACCTCTGCGTGGGCGTCGGCGCTGTTGCGCCGGATCTCGTCCAGGACCGACCGCGTGGTCAGGCACTGGGCACTGTTGACCAGACTGCCGAAGACGTCGAGCCGGTCGGCCTTGGCGGCATGCAGGAGCGGCGAGGCGTCGAACAACAGGGGGTCGTGGGAGGAGGGCAACCCGCTACTCCTCGGTGAGGTCTTCGAGCGTGATCTCGCCGCGCATCATCTCCACGGCCCGGTGCTTGGTGATCTCGTGCCCCCTGACCGCGGCCATCACCGCGGAGGCGTACCGGGGGGAGACCCTGATCTTGTCGAGATCGGGCAGGGGCTTCCAGCCCAGAGCGTCCTTGAACTCGACAGCAGTGGGGGTACGGGCGCGCATCCAGTTGAGGAAGTCGCGATCCACGGTGTCGGTGTGGCGTAGCTGGGCCAGAGCGAGGCTCCAGGAGACGCGGTAGGTCGCGGAGAGCCGTATCAGCTCCTGCCTGCGCTCCTCCTGCCCCTTGCGTCCCCCGACAGTTCGCATCTGGTCGTGCGGCAGGAGGAACTCGGCGGCGAAGGCCTCGATGACGGCCTCCCTCTCGTCGCGGGAGGCGTGTACCCCCAGGTCGCTGGAGAACTCGTCCCCCAACACCATGTGGCCGAGTTCGTGTGCGGCGGTGGAACGCTTGCGGCCGGGTTCCAGACGGGCGTTGACCACCGCGACCGAGATGTCGCCGTCGACGAGGGAGGCGCCGTCCGTGTCCAGGGGGAGCACCGCGACGAACTGCCCGGAACGCTCACAGGTGTCGGCGACGGACTCGATCGGCTCCCGGCCGAGACCGAGTTCCGTCCGCAGCCACAGGGCCGCCTCGCGTGCTCCCACCTTGTCCGGGACGGTGTTCGCGTAACGCAGGATCGGGCGGTTCTCCAAAAGGCCCGTGTCGACGAGCTGGCGCACGTCCCGCAGCCAAGCGGCGAGCAGGGACTCCGTCCGGTAGGCGGCCCGGGTCGTGTTCGTCTCACCGACCTCCCCGCTGTCCGCCACCGCGGAAGCCCTGCGGGAGACGAGTTCGGGAGAGGGGGTGAGGAAGTGGCTGACGGGGTAGTCCAACTCCCTGGCGATCAGGGTCAACTCCATCGCGTCGATGCGACGGTCACCCGTTTCCAGCTTGGAGATCATGCTGCGTTCCAGGCCGATCCGATCGGCGAGTTCCTGTTGGGAAAGCTTCACTGAGGCGCGGCTCTCCCGCACCCGTTCACCGATTGCCGCCCAACTCAGCGCCTCCGTCATGTGTGCGATCATCGCACATCACCTTTCGGCGGGACAGTACTTCCCACTCACGCTTTGCTAACTCCTTAGATGGCTTTTCGGGAACCCCTTCTGCCCCGCTGTGTGCGTCCCGATTCGCGAAACTCGTCCGCTTTCGAACGTGCCACCTGGGCCCGTCCTTCGGTCGTCCGCCCTGAAGCCGCTGTTTGGCCGCACGTTCCCGGGTCCTGGCGGGCGCGTCACGGGTGGGACGTGTGGGTCGGGGAGTCGCGCGCGTCAGGGGAAGAGGACGCCGTCGAGCATGGCGACGAGTTCCTCGGCCGCCGCGAGCGGGTCGTAGTCGGGGTGGTCCAGGTGCTCAGCCACGATCGCGTCGATGCCGCCGCCGACGATCAGCGCCGTGGTGCGCAGGTCCGGGCCCTCCGACTGGCTCTCCGTGTGCGGGCCCTCCGTGTCCGGATCCGTCCCGCGCGCCCGCCGGGCGGCCGCCATCAGGTCCGCCAGGGGGCGCCAGCGCTGGCTGGAGCGGCGGTCCTCGTCGCTCACCCCCGCGATGACCACCCGGGTGTGCCCGGGGTGGTCGCGCAGGTAACCGACCAGCGAGCGGACGTAGGCGGCGGGGGCCCGCTCGGCGTCGACGCCCTCCACGGCCCGGCCCACGTGCTCGACCAGGCCGTTGAGCGCGCTCTCGTGCGCCGCGCGCACCAGGGCGTCCTTGGAGCGGAAGTGGTACAGCACGGCCGCCTTGGTGATGCCCGCGGCCTCGGCGACGCGGGCCAGTGAGGTTCCCGCGTTCCCGTGCTCGGCGATGATCCGGACCGTCACGTCGATGAGCTGGGCGCGTCGCGCCTGCTCGGTCAGGGTGGGTTTGCGGCGCTCCTGCCCCCGGGTCTGCCCTTCTGTCTGCTCATGCTTCTGTTCGCGCCCCTGCGGTCGGGGGTTCTCTCTTGTCATGACTCCAGAACTTACCGTATGGTCAGATTACTTACCAAGCGGTTAGGGGATGTGATGGAGAAGAAGAAGCGCAACCGGTGGACGCTCGTGGCGTGCGCCGTGGTCGTCGCGGTGCTCCTCGCCGCAGTCGCCCTGCGCACGCCCTCCCCGGTGGGGCACTGGCGCTCGGCCGGTGGCCGGGAGGCCTTCATGCGCACCTACGAGGCGGCGATGGCCGACCTGCCCCGGCCCGACGCCGAGATCGACGTGCGCACCGACTACGGCGTCGTGCGGATGTACCGCTTCGAGGGCGCGGGGGAGCGGGAGCGTCCGCTGGTCCTGCTGCCCGGCCGGGCGGCGCCCTCCCCGGTCTGGGCGGACAACCTGCCCTCCCTGCTGGAGGTCGGGGACGTCTACACGGTCGACCTGCTGGGCGAACCCGGCATGAGCGTGCAGGACCGGCCGATCGAGAACGACGCCGACCAGGCGGCGTGGCTGCACCAGGCCCTCGACGGCCTGCCCGAGGAGGAGTTCCACCTGGTGGGGCTGTCGATCGGCGGCTGGACGGCCACCAACCTGGCCGTCCGCGAACCCGCCCTCCTGGCCTCGGTGACGCTGGTGGACCCGGTGTTCGTCTTCGACGACATGCCCCTGGAAGTGGTCCTGCGCTCCCTGCCGGCCACGCTGCCCTGGCTGCCGCGCTCCTGGCGCGACGGGTTCAACTCCTGGACCGCGGGCGGGGCGCCGGTGGAGGACGTGCCGGTCGCCCGGATGATCGAGTCCGCCATGCAGAACTACGCGCTCAAGCTGCCCCAGCCCGGCCGGATCAGCGAGGAGGCCCTCGCGGACCTGGACGTGCCCGTGCTGGCGTTCGTCGCCGGACGGTCGGTGATGCACGACCCCGACACCGCCGAGGCCACCGCCGAGCGGGCCCTGCCGCACGGCAGGGTCGAGGTCTACCCGGAGGCCTCGCACGCGATCAACGGCGAGTACCCCGAGGAGACGGCCGCCGACGTCGCCGCCTTCCTGGACACGGTGGACCGGTCCTGAGGCCACCCGGACACCGTGCCGTATATCGGTGATCTTGCTACCAGCGTCACTTTGGACGGCGAACGTGACGCTGGTAGCAAGATCGTCACGTCCGTGGGGTGCGTGCCCCGGCCTGGGCGATGGTTGCCAGTATGTACTCGGGGCGTTGGAGGTCCCGCCAGGTGAACCGGACGACCCGGGCCTGCGGGTGCCATGTCTGCAGGGCGTTCTGCCGTTCGCGGTCCCTGGCCAGCACGTGGGGCTGGCTGTGCGGACCGATACCGTCCGCCTCACCGATGAGCCCGAACTCCTCCCACCAGAAGTCGACCACACCGATGAGCCTTCCGGTGCCGTCGTGGAAGCGGCGCTGCAAGTCGGTGGGCGGCAGACCGCCGTCGGTGCACACCAGGCGCACGCGGGTCTCCAACGGGCTCGCCGAACGACCGTCTGCCAGGGGCCACCAGCTGCGTACCCGCACGCACCCCCTGCGTCCGCGGTTGGCGAGTTCCAGGTGTTCGACCTCCTCGTCGCGGACCAGGCCCTGGTTGAGCACCGAGTCCATGAGGCACACGGCGGTCTCCCGGTCCGCCTGTAGGAGTGTGTCCCGCAGGGTCCTGCCCGGGGTGGTCAGACGGATGCCGTGGCTGATGGTGCCGACCTCCTCGGGGAGGGTGTCCCAGCTGTGCAGGGTGATGCCGTGGACGTGCCTCTGGGCGCCGAGTGCCGGTATGACCATGTGGACCGAGAACCCGTCCCATTCGGGCAGGCCCTGCATCCCCCACAGGAGCGCGGCGGTCTCGCCAGCGGCGAAGGACCGGGGACCGAGCGCCAGCTGGGCGGCCATCGCCGCTGTTCGGAGGCGCCGGGCGGGGTCGGCGAGGCCGAGCAGGGCGCGCACGGAGTACACCCTGGGATAGGGGTGCTCCCAGGTTCCGTTTCGCAGTAGCCTGCGCACGTCGCTCTTGGTGAGTCCGGCGTGGCGGGCCTGGTTCCAGCTGAGGAGGCCGTACTGCCGTGAGGCCGTCGCCAGCGCGGCGGCGGTGGGGTGGGAGCCGGTGGCGGCTGGGGTGGGGTGGTATGCGGTAGTGGCTGAGACGGCGTCAGTGTGGGGGCGCGCAACAGAGGTGTCCATGTCCCAACCGTGCGGTAGAGCCGTCCTTGACGTCTGCGGTTCTTCGTGACCTGTGGACAACACACGCCTTATGAGCGGTGATCTTGCTACCAGCGTCACGTTCGCCGCCCAAAGTGACGCTGGTAGCAAGATCACGGCGGGGAGACGTTGCGCGGGTGAGGGGGCCGACCGGTCCTGAGGCGAGCGGCGCGCTTGCCCCGGGCCGGTCGCGGGCACCACACGGACATGCCCGAACGCACCGAGGACGGACGCTACGTGGTGGTCTCCGGCCGCCGCTGGCGCGCGAGCGACCCGCGGTTGCCGGAGCCGGTACGTGATCGCCTGGTGAAACACCTGATGTCCGCGCGCAGGGACGTGGCCGCTGCGCTGCGCGCCGGGGACCCGGACGCCGAGGGGCGTGCGCGCGCACGCGTGGGCCTGGCCAAGGAGGGCCTGGGCGAGCGCGGCACGCCCTGGTGGGAGCTGCCGGAGGCCGATCGCCGCCACCGCTGGGAGGAAGCGCTGCGCAGCCTCGACCCCTGAGGGACCGCGGCCGGGCCGTGCCTTCCCTTCCGCCTCCCGGACTTCGCCTTCGCACCAGGGAAGGGCGAGGGGGCGCGTGTAGTCTGAAAACCGAACGGGGATGGTGTTCCGTTCGGAGAGAGGGTCCGGCCCGCCGGGCCGGGGTGCGCCGACGCGCGTTCCGACCATGCGAGACCCGGGCCAACCCGCTCCCGGTACGGGCCGGGGACCCGTGCCCTCTTCCGTGCACCCGTGGCGCGCCCACCGCGCGCACGTCTCTTCGTCCGGAGCGGCCCGAGCACGACCCGTCCGCCCCGGGGATGGTGGAGCACTCCACTCATGGCTCCTTGCACGCTTCGTCCGCCCTCCGCCGCCGACACCCCCGCCCCGGTTCCCGTCGTCGTCGACCCGACCGGTGTGACCTTCTTCGGGTCGGCGGGTATATCCCTCATGGTCGGGGCCCGTGTCCGGGCCCGAACGCCGGGCGTGGACCCGCGGCTGGCGTCCCCACTGGTCCAGGCCCGAAGGCTCCTGGAACCCGTCGGGACGCGGGACCTCCCGCCGGTGCACGCGACAACGGAGGAGGCCCTGGTTGACGACCGAAGGTGACCAGACGGATTCCGCCAACGCCACGCGAACGCGACAGCGGAGGGGAAGCGACTTCGCCGTCCTCTCCCGGACCGTCGACGAGTCCGGACTGTTGAGAAGGAGACCGGGCCACTACACGTTACGGATCACTCTCACACTCTCACTGCTCGCCGCGACCTGGACGGCCTTCGCGCTGATCGGGCCCTCCTGGTGGCAGATGGTGACGGCCGCGGTGCTCGCGGTGCTCTTCACCCAGACGGCCTTCATCGGGCACGACGCCGGGCACCAGCAGATCTCCGCCAGCCAGCGGGTCAACCGCCTGATCGGGCGGATACACGGAAACCTGCTGGTGGGACTGGGGTTCGGCTGGTGGGTCGGCAAGCACGACCGCCACCACGCACACCCCAACCACGAGGGAAGGGACCCCGACATCGCCGGGGCCGCCCTGGCCTTCAGCCGGGAGCAGGCCCTGTCGCGCCGACGGGGCCCGGCCCGGTGGCTGGCCCGCAGCCAGGCGTGGCTGTTCTTCCCGATGCTGCTCCTGGAGGCCTTCCACCTGCACGTCGCCTCGGTGCGCGAGCTGGCCAGGGACACGCTGCCGGTGCGGTCCCGCGTCCTGGAGGGCGTGCTGTTGGCGCTCCACCTGGGCGGCTACCTCACGATCGTCCTGCTCACGCTCACCCCGCTCCAGGCGCTGTGCTTCGTCCTGGTGCACCAGGGTCTGTTCGGCCTGTACATGGGGTGCTCCTTCGCGCCCAACCACAAGGGCATGCCCGTCCTCGAGGAGGGGACCAAGACGGGCTTCCTGCGCCGCCAGGTCCTGACCTCCCGCAACATCCGGGGCGGGCCGCTGACCGACCTGGTCCTGGGCGGGCTGAACTACCAGATCGAGCACCACCTGTTCCCGTCGATGCCCAGGCCCAACCTGCGCCGCGCGCAGCCGCTGGTCCGGGCCGCGTGCGAGCGGTACGGGCTGGCCTATCACGAGACGGGCCTGCTGCACTCCTACGCCGAGGTGCTGCGGCACCTGCACAGGGTGGGCGGGCCGCTGCGCCCGGAGCTGGAGTACTGAACACCTTTCCCGCAGGGCTTCGCGCCGGGCGGTGACCCGGCACGCGTGCGGGCCCGCATGTCCGCGCACGTCCCGTGGGAAGCTCGGTGCCCTCCCGGGCACGCGAAGGCCCCGGCCAGCGGACTTCCCCGCTGGTCGGGGCCTCCTGTTTGTGCGGATGCGGGTGCGGGTCCGGGGACCGAACCGGGGCGGGCGCCTCGGTCGCGTCAGCGCACCCGGCCCGCGGTGCCGCTTCCGGCGCGGGCGCCGGTCACGGCGTGACCCGCTGGCCCCCGAAGGTCACGACCAGGGTGCCGTCGGAGGCGTAGGACCAGTCCAGGCCGCCGTCGTAGGAGGAGCACCGCGACCCGTTCGAGCCGGACCAGAACTGGTTCGAGCTGTCGGCGCTGCCGATGATCCGGTCGTTGGACCCGCTGTCACACGAGGTGTTGTTCCGGAACACCGAGGAACCGTCGTCGAAGTTGAAGTTGCGCTCCTCGTTGCCGATGCTGACGTTGTCCGACACCGTCATCGAGCCGGGGTTGCTGTTGTAGGTGAACCCGTGCTTGCCGTTGTCGTAGGCGATGCTGCCCGTGATGACGTGGTCGACGCCGATGTCCTCGCCGCCGAGCTTGAAGCCGTTGCGGTCGCCGTCCCCGGCCTGGGAACCGTCGCTGAGGGTGCCGTTCTCGTAGGCCAGCGAGTCCTCGATGGTCACGGCGCCGATGGGGCCGGTCTCGCTCTTGGTGTAGAGGTCCCAGCCGTCGTCGATGTTGTTGTGGGCCACGGCGTAGCGGAACACGTTGCCGGGACCGGAGGTGAGCTTGGCGGCGAAGCCGTCGGCGTCCTCGCCGTCGGAGTCGACGTTGTCGTGCGACTCCGCGCTCAGGATGAGGTTGTGGGCGGGCCACTCGCTCTCGGGGGTGCTGGAGACGCGGCGCGAGAGCTGGAGGCCGGTGTCGCGGTTGAAGCGGGTCACCGTGCCCTCGATGACGTTGTGGCTGCCGCTGACGAAGATGCCGTTGTCCCCGGCGTGCTCGACGACGATGCCCTCGATGTGCCAGTAGGACGCCTCCAGCGCCAGGCCGCGGTTGGTGGAGTCCTCGCTCTGGGCGGAGAAGTTCAGCACCGGGGTCTCACCCGGGTAGGCGGACAGCTCCGTGCGGTCGCCCGCGGTGCCGTCGCTGCCCTGCGGGATGGTGACCGTGTCCGGGAGCCCGTAGGTGCCGCCGCGCATGTGGATCGTCCCGCCGGACTCGATCCGGTCGATGGCCGAGGTGAGCGTGGTGGGGTCGGACTCGGTGCCGTCCGCGCCCGCGCTGCCGTCCGGAGCCACGTACAGGGCGGAGGCCGTCGGCGGGTTGTCGTCGCCGCCTCCGTCGTCGCCACCGCCGTCGTCACCGCCGCCGTCATCGCCTCCGCCGTCGTCACCACCGCCGCTCACCTCCACGTCGAGGTAGTCGACGTTGGGCATGCCCTGGGAGCCGGTCGGGTCGAACCGGATCGTGTTCCCGCCCTCGTCCAGCTGCACGGTGAGCGTCTTGGTCGCCCACTCGTCCCAGTCGCCGGTGCCCTCGAAGGAGACCGACGCCGCCCGGGAGCCGTTCACGAGGACGTCGGCGGGGCGGGCGGAGGAGGTGCCGTTGGCGAAGTGCACGGTCAGCGTGGCCGTTCCCGGGGCGGAGGCGTTCACGTTGAACTGCACGTGGGCGCCCTCCTCGTTCTCGGTGTCGCAGAACCCGTCGCCGGAGTAGCCCGGCCACTCGGTCTCGATGCTGCCGTTGCAGGAGGCCGAGGAGCCCTCGGCCTCGTAGCGGGTGGTGGCGGCGTGCGCCGTGGTGCCGGAAAGCGTGACGAGCGTGCCTGCCAGCAAGGCGGCGCACGCGAGGGCGGGTCTCGTTTTCATCGTTCGTCTCCAGGGGGGTTGGTGCGTCTGACCATCGGGACGGTGAACGGAAGGGGACGGTGGTCCCGGGGGGCGGGGACCGGGGATCGGCTGGGGGACGGGGACTCGGTGGATGCGGGCCGGTGCGGAGCGGCCGGTCGTGCGGCGGCGGTGCCGCGGGAGACAGCCGTGCTGACGCAACGGCGGAACTCACAGTACGGAAAGCGCTTTCAACGGAGAAGTTAAGTGTTCGTTCCCAACACGTCAACGGTCTTGTCCTCTATGCGGGTTCGTGTTAAGGGAGCGGAGTTCTTCCTGGTCGGGGCAGTGCTCGTTTTTTCGGAACTGCTCTGCCCCGAGCTTCGTCACGCTCGGGTGCGGCGGCGGTGCTGTGCGTTCGGGGTGCGAGGGTTTCCGTTTGTGAGCCCAGTGGGAAATGAGGTGCGCAAGTGAAGAAGGGTATTTCGGTTGTGTTCGGGCGGCGCGCTTTGTGAGAGTGCCGACCTGGTCTGACGGCACGGTCGGAGATGCGGAACCAGGTGGTACGGAAAGCCCTTACCAAGCAACCGGTGAACGCTGGCGCCATGCGGCGCCAGGAGGCGGACAGGGCCTCCGGGGTGTCCGGTGCCTCCAGGGCGTCGAGGGCGCTCGGGCCTCCGGGGCGCTCAGCGTCCCCTTCCGGGTCTCTGGGGCCTTCTGGGTCTCCGGGATCTCCGAGAGGCCCCGGACCTTCGGGGCGCCCGGGGCCCCTGAGCCCTCTGAGGTGTGCGGACCCGCGAGATGCTCCGGGTCTTCGGAACCTAGGGTCTGTTTTTTGAACCGGCCTCAGCTTGTGGGGGGGTTGGTTCGGGCGCCCACGGGGTTCTGGAGGTGGTGGAGGCGGGTTTCCGTGGGAGAACCGCGCCGTAGGCGTCCGTTGAGGGTGGTGGCGGGCGACGGGTGGGCACGAGCGAACCCGCCGGAGACACCGAAGGTTCCCGTGCTTCGGGCGCCCGAACACGGGTCGAAGCGAAGCGGAGGTCCCAAAAAACACTGTCTAGGGGGCCTCTGGGGTCCCCGTGCCCCCGCCGGGAGCAGGGACGTCCGTGACCCGCCAGGTACGCAGGCGTCCGCACATCCCGAACGCCCGGGGCCCCGGCCTCGGCTCGGTGCGCACCACGGCGGCCTCCCGCATGATCCCCGGGTCGCCCCCGGCCAGCGCCGCGAGCTGATCCCGGGTCCGCTCCACCTCCCGTTCCACGCCCTCGCGCCAGATCTCCCGCCACTCCTCCACACGCGGCCGCACCACCTCCGCCGCGAGCCGGTGGAACTCCTCCAGCGCCCCCGCGCCCTCCTCCCGGACCGACGCGACCAGCTCCAGGTAGCCCCGCATGGCCAGGTCTCGCCGGGCCCGCGCCCGCTCCGCGCGCAGCTCCTCCGGCCCCTCCGCGGGCAGGGCCGCCGCGGCGGCGTAGGCCCCGTGGTCGGCCAGCACCTCGCGCGGGAAGGTGAACACCGCGTCGCCCGCCTCGGGCAGGCCCGCGTTCTGCATGACCACGGTGATCTCCAGCCCGCCGGAGTTCACCAGCCGGTGCACCGTGCCCGGGGTGAACCACAGCACGGCGCCGACCGCGAGCGGGTCGGCCGCGACGCCCCGTGGGGTGACCGTGTGCACCTCGCCCTCGCCCGCGACCACCACGTAGGCCTCCGACGACGCGGTGTGGACGTGGGGCGTGCCGCCGTGCAGGCCGTCGGGGGCCTCCCAGTCGTAGACACGCAGGCCACTGACGGCGGTGCCGCCGGGGAAACGGGGCGTGCTCATGGCGTGTCCTCCCCCGGCGCGTACTCCCGTGCGAGCGCACCGGCCTCGTCGGCGGCGCACACCCGGTCGACGAACACCAGGCGGTGGCGCAGGCACAGCGTGTGGTCCGGCTCCAGGACGATCTCCTCGTCGAAGGACGGGGAGGGGCTGAACACGGGGAAGGGCTCGGTCCGCACGAACCACCTGATCGGGACGGAGGCGCTCGTGGTCCCGGCGTAGGCCAGGATGGTCGCGCCGCCGTCGATCTCGTCGTGCCGGCCGCTGAAGGCGATCCAGTTCGCCTCCGTGCCCATGACGTCGGCGCCGGTGAGGCCGGTGGCGCTGACCACGTCGCCGCCGGTCCACGACCGGGGGCCGCGCCAGAAGAGCCCGGTGTAGCCCGCGGCGGCGCGTCCGTGGGTGGTGGGGCTGCCCAGTTCGAGCACCTTCCCGCGCACGTTGGTCAGCGAGGTCGCGAAGTCCAGTGCCCAGATCCCCCGTTCGCGGTCCACCGAGTGGAACCGGTGGGTGCGCACCTCGGCGATCCACCGCTCACCGCCCGAACTCGTCCAGGCCAGGCGCTCGGTGACCGAGACGCCGTCCCCGTCCCGGGCGACGGAGGTGAACCCCTCGTGGCTGATGCCGCCGTTGTTGCCCAGCCACTGGTAGCCGTCGCCGCGGACGAAGGTCGGCCCTCCCCAGAAGTTCTGCCCCGAGACGTGGGACCAGGTCATCTGCAGGCCCTTGTGCCAGCGGTGGTCCCACGGCCGGAACGCGGTCAGCGGCGCGCCGCTGAGGGTGCGCAGGGGGTGCAGGTAGGGCTTGGGCGACTCGGTGGCGGGAGAGTCGGGACGCAGCACGTAGCGCGCGATCTCGACCCCGCCCACCGCCACCGTGAGCGCGTCGCCGCCTTCGGTCAGGGTGGGGGTCTCAGACACCTGTGGTCGCCTCCGTTCGAGTGAGGACGGCCGCGGCGGTCTCCGCGTCGCCCCCGTGCATCGTGTGGTAGAAGCCGTCGTCGGGGGTCAGGTCCCGCCGCGGCACCGTCGTGCCGGTCAGGGCCGACCGGTACATCCCTGCGACGAGTTCGAGCGCGCGCCGCCCGTCGCGGCCGCTGGCGCGGGGCCGCTCCCCGCGTTCCATCGCGTCGAGCAGCGCGGCGAGCTGGGCCCGGTGCGAACTCGGCTCGTCCTCCACCGGCGGCCAGGACGCGACCGTGTCGGCGTCGCGCACGTGCGGCGCCGGGGTCCAGCGCCAGTGCGCGTTGTCGTAGCCGTAGAGGTGTTCGAGCTCGACCGTGGCGTGCTCGAAGTCGAAGCGCAGGTAGCTGGTCTCGCGGGGGGAGAGCAGGCTGTTGGCCACGGAGACGGTCGCGCCCGACTCCAGTCGCACGATCGCCATCGACACGTCCTCGGTCTCGGTGGACCGCGCGGTCGTGGACATCACGGCCGTGACCTCGGACCAGTCGCCGAGCAGGGAGAGCATGAGGTCCATCTGGTGGATGCCGTGGCCCATGGTCGGCCCGCCGCCCTCGGTCTCCCACCGGCCGCGCCAGGGGACCTCGAAGTACTCCGGGGCGCGGAACCACAGGGTGTTGCACACGCCGACGAGCGGGCGGCCGAGCGTGCCCTCGGCGATGTGGCGGCGCAGGCGCTGGGCGCCGGAGCCGAACCGGTGCTGGAACACGTAGCTGACGAAGGGGCCGTGCTCGCCCCCCTCGTGGGAGCGGACCTCGTCGTACTCGGCGAGGGAGAGCGCGGGCGGCTTCTCGCACCACACCCAGGACCCGGCGTCCAGGCTCGCGATCACCGCGTCCTTGTGCGCGACGGGCGGCGTGCACACGATCACGAGGTCGGGGGACTCTGCGCGCAGCAGGGCGTCGAGGTCGGTGTGGCGGCCGGGCACGCCCCACTCGTCGGCGGTCGCGGCCACGAGGGACGCGTCGAGGTCGGCCAACGCGACCACGTCGACCCTGTCGCCCAGGGCGGCGAGCGCGGGCAGGTGCCTGCCCCGGGCGATGCCGCCGCTTCCGACGACGGCTACGCGGATCGGTGAACTGCTACTCGGCACTGGCACACCCCTCGGATCACCAACCCATGGTGAACGTTCACTTTCTGCGGCCGGGTCTAAAATAGTGATCGTTCACATCAGCAGTCAAGACCGATCCCGCCGACGGAGGCCGTCGACGGGCCCGCCGAAGGAGGAGTCGATGGCCGAGCCCGAACCGCCGAGGCGTCGACCGACCATCATGGAGGTCGCCCGCCTGGCGGGCGTCTCCCACCAGACCGTCTCGCGCTACCTGCGCTTCGAGGGCGGGCTCAAGGAGGCGACCCGCGAACGCGTCGACGCCGCGGTCCGGGAGCTCAACTACCGCCCCAACCTCGGGGCCCGGTCGATGCGCACGCGCCGGACCGGGCGCCTGGCGGTCCTCCTGCCCGGTGTGCCCACCGCCAGCCCGAGCCGGTTGCTCGCCGGGGCCATCGCGACCGCCCATGCGGAGGGCTTCGTCGTCGAGGCGGTGAGCATGGACGGCGGGGTCGGGGCCCGGACCGAGCGCATGCTCGAACTCGCCGAATCGGGCCAGGTGGAGGGCATCCTCTCCCTGGCCCCCGTCGCTCCCGACAGCCTCCGGAGCGCGGGCGAGGGCGCCTCCGTGGTCGTCTCCCCCGACTACGACGACGCGATGCGCGGCCTGGGCGAGATCGCCGACGGGTCGATCGTCGCCGACCTCGTCGAGGGGCTGGCCAAGGCCGGGCACCGGCGCTTCCTGCACGTGTCCGGCCCCCTGCAGTACGCCTCGGCGCGGGGGCGCAGGCAGACCTACCTGGAGACGGTCGAACGCCTGGGGCTGGAGTCCCACGGCGTGGTCGACGGCGACTGGTCGGCCGGGTCGGGCGCCGAGGCCGTGCGCTCCCTGCCCGAGGACAGCGGGGTCAGCGCCGTCATCGCGGGCAACGACGTGGTCGCGGCGGGCGTGGTCCGCGGGGCGATGGAACGCGGGTGGAGCGTGCCGGGCGACCTGAGCGTGACGGGGTGGGACAACAACCCGGTGGGCGCCTACCTGTCGCCCTCGCTCACGACGGTCGACGTGGACCTCGAACGGCTGGGCGGCAACGCCATGCGCCGCCTGGTCGCGGCCGTGCGGGGCACGGCGGCGGAGGTCGGGAACGAGCCGCTCAACACGATCCTGTGGCGCGAGTCCACCGGCCCGGGCCCCTGGCGCTGACGGGCAGCCCCGGCCGGGCAGCGGCCCCGGCCAGGCACCCGCGCACCCGCGGTCGGCCTCGGGGGACACACCTGGGGTCTGACCGCCGGCCGGGAGGAACCGCCGGGGACGCCGGGAGGGGTGCCGGGGGAGTGACGCCCCGCAGAGCGGACCGATGCCTGCCCGGCGCGCGACTGTGCGATGTGACACCGCGCAGGTAACGGCGTATGACGTGCGTGTTTCGGAAGTGTCGCGTACCGGGCTGTCGTTGTGCACATGCCTATCGCCGTGCGCCCAATCCGCTGCGAATCGCCATTGTTCGCCAGCTCACAGTTGCTGCAACCTGGAAGGAAATCCCAGGTGGGAACGGCATGGGCCGTGCGGCACCATCAGGGGTGGGACCGCGTGCGCCCTCCACGGCGCGGGCGGGCCCACGCCCGCCGCCGAACACTCGCGCGGTACGCGCCGGAAGGTTCGGTACGTCCGCGCGGCACGCCGGATTCGCCCGGCGGGTCCGGTACGTCCGGTCTGTCTGCCCGTCCGGCGCGTCGGTCCGTCCGGCCCGCCCGCCGGGCAGGTCCGTCCGGCAGGTCCGGCCCGGCCGCGCGCCCCGCCTGGGACCCAACCGCCGCGGCCGTCCCAACCGCTCCACCCCACGGAGAACGCCTCCAGCATGCTCGACCTCAAACTGACCAACGCCCGTATCCGCACGGTCGACGACGACCGGCCCCGCGCCACGGTGCTCGGCATCGCCGCCGGGCGCGTCCTCGGCCTGGACGAGGAGGTCGCCGACCTGCCCGCGCGCAGGACGGTCGACTGCGGCGGCGCCGTGGTCGTCCCCGGCTTCGGGGACGCGCACAACCACATGGCGTGGTTCGGCCAGTCGCTCGCCGAGCTGGAGCTGGAGACGGTGTCCACCCTGGAGGCCCTCTACGACGCGGTCGCCCGCGCGGCCGCGGCGCTGCCCGAGGACACGTGGATCGTCGGCTCCGGCTACGACGACGCCCTGCTCGGCGCCCACCCCGACCGCCACGGCCTCGACCGGGCCGGGGGCGGCCGACCCGTGTGGCTCAAGCACCGCTCCGGCCACATGTGCACCGTCAGCAGCGCGGTCCTGCGCCAGGCCGGGATCGACACCTCCGTGTCCGACACCGCCGCGGCCGACCCGGACGGGGGAGTGATCGTCCGCGACGGCGCGGGCGCTCCCACCGGCCTGCTCCAGGAGCGCGCGCAGGAACGGGTGACCGCGCTGGTCATGCCCTACCCCGTGACCGAACTCGCCGACGCGCTCGCGCGCGCCTCCCGGGTCTACGCCTCCGAGGGCCTCACCCACGTCGTGGAGGCGGGCATCGGGCGCGGGCTGATCGGCCGCACCCCCGTGGAGGCCGCCGCCTACCAGCTCGCCCGCGACCGCGGCGAGCTGCTTCCCCGGGTCGAGCTCATGGTCGCCGCCGACAACATGCACCCGCTGGGCGGGCACGCCGACGACGGTATCGACACCGGTATCGACCTGGGGCTGCGCACCGGCTTCGGTGACGACCGGCTGCGCCTGGGGCCGATGAAGATCTGGCTCGACGGATCCCTCATCGGCCGCACCGCCGCGGTCACCGAACCGCTCTGCGGGCACGGCCACGGCGTGTACCAGGACTCCCCGGAGGAGATGCGCGCGCTGGTCGTCGCCGCCCACCGGGCGGGATGGCGCGTGGCCGCGCACGCCATCGGCGACGACGCCGTCGACGTCGCCCTGGAGGCGTTCGCCGAGGCGCAGCGTGCGCTGCCGCGCCCCGACGTGCGCCACCGCATCGAGCACGCGGGCGTGGTGCGCCCGGACCAGCTGCCCCGCATCGCCGAGGCGGGCCTGGTCCCCGTGCCCCAGCCCCGGTTCCTGTACGCCCTGGGCGACGGCATGGCCGCCGCCGTGGGCCCCGAGCGCGTGCCCTGGCTCTACCGGCACCGGTCCTTCCTCGACCACGGACTGCGCGTTCCGGGCAGCTCGGACCGGCCGGTCGCCCCGGGCGCGCCGCTCCTGGGCATGGAGTCGATGGTGGAGCGCGCGACCGCCTCGGGAACCGTCCTGGCCGCCGACGAGCGTGTCAGCGCAGAGCAGGCCCTGCGGGCCTACACCATGGACGCGGCCTGGGCCAGCCACGACGAGCACCGCAGGGGCAGCCTGACCCCCGGCAAGCTCGCCGACCTGGTGGTTCTGGACCGTGACCCCGTGGACACCGCGGAGGAGGGCATCGGCACGATCCGCGTCCTGGCGACCCTCGTCGGCGGGGAGTGCGTGCACGGCGCGGAGAACCTCGACGGTCTGGCCTGACCCGGCTTGGCCGGACCGACGAGCTCCGGCCCGAACCGGCCTGACACGGCTTCCGGCCCGGGCCCACCCGGCCAGGCCCCGCCCGTGTCCCACGGGCGGCACCGGGCGAACGCCCGCCCGGCCCCGATCCCCCAGCGAATAGGAGAAACCAACGTTGACTTCCTCTCCTGCCTGAAGGCAGGAGATTCCGGGACCACCTACCGGTGGTTCGAGGCCAGAGCCTCGTCACGGGTCGCCCCGTGGCCTTCCTGTTTCATTGCCGGTCGCCCCGTCCGGGAGGACTCCCGTTGAGGTCTCACACCAGCTCCACAGGCAACAACCGCCAGCCCGGCGGCTTCGAGATTGTTCGCCGCGTTCACGTCCCGATCATGGGCCGCCCCGCACCGGGGGCACGTCCACGTCCGTACACGCAGCGGCAACGACGCATTGATGCCAGGCGGCGCTGCGTTCGGCCGGAGCGCGGTTGTGGACCAGGCGCACGCACCCGAACGTGCGCGACAGCTCAGCCGCCTGCACGGGGGTGGGGTAGAAGCGGTACCGATAGGCCCGCTTCACGCTCCTCCTGGTCATGGCACGCACCGTAGCGACCGCCCTGCGGTCGCGTGAGCCGAATCCAACAGAAAGTCACAGAAAGGAGAGGGCGTGTTCTTCCCGTCCTGAGGGACGGGGTATCCACGCCCGACAAACAGATGAGTGACCTCGACCCAGAGGCGACCGAGGAGCGCCCGGCCCGGGGCGGGCCGGAGGTGAGCGGTCGCGACGCGGGCCGGATCGCTTTCGCGGCCTTCGTCGGCACCGCCCTGGAGTGGTACGACTACTTCCTCTTCGGCACGGCCGCCGCGCTCGTGTTCAACCGGCTGTACTTCACGACGCTGGACGCCACGGCCGCCACCCTGGCCGCGTTCGCCACCTTCGGCGTCGGCTTCGTCGCGCGTCCGCTGGGCGCGGTGCTGTTCGGCTGGATGGGCGACCGGATCGGACGGCGACCGGCGCTGCTGATCACGGTGGTCTCCATCGGTGTGGCCACCGGCCTCATCGGCCTGCTGCCCGACTTCGCCTCGATCGGCATCGCCGCTCCGCTGCTGCTGGCCCTGCTCCGGCTCGTGCAGGGCGTCGCGGTCGGCGGCGAGTGGGGCGGCGCGGTGACCATCGCCGTCGAGCACGCCCCGCCGGAGAAGCGCGGACGCTACGCGGCGCTGCCGCAGATCGGGTCGCCCGTGGGCACCCTGCTCTCCTCGGGCGCCTTCTCGCTGGTCCTGCTCCTGCCCGCCGAGCAGTTCGACTCCTGGGGCTGGCGCCTGCCGTTCCTGGCGGCCTTCCCGCTGCTGCTGATCGCGGTCTACATCCGCCAGAAGGTGGAGGAGTCGCCGGTCTTCGAGGAGATGGAGAAGCAGGAGGCGCGCTCCAAGGTCCCCGCGATCGACGTGTTCCGCCACGCGTGGGGCAGGCTCCTCATCGCGATCGCCTCCGCCATGCTGGGCGTCGGCGGCTTCTACGTCATGACGACGTTCGCCATCAGCTACGGCACCGACACCCTCGGGCTGTCGCGCAGCCTCATGGTCAACGCCACCCTGGTCGCCGCGGTGGTGCAGATCGCCGTGATCGTCTACTTCGGGCGCCTGGCGGAGAAGCTCGGCCCCGGCCGCGTCACCATGTGGGGCGGTATCGCCACGGCGGTGATGGCCTTCCCGGTGTTCTGGATGATCGACACGACCTCCCCGGTGCTCGTGGTGCTGGCGGTGGCCGCGGGCGTGGGCTTCCTGTCCATCGCCTACGCGGTCTCCGGCGCGCTGCTCACCGAGCTGTTCCCGGCGCACCTGCGCTACAGCGGCGTCGCGCTGGCCTACAACCTGGCCGGTGCCCTGAGCGGCTTCCTGCCGTTCGTCGCGACGGCCCTGCTGGAGAGCGCGGACGGCCGGTCCTGGGTGGCCTCGGCCCTGTTCCTGGGCATCGCCCTGGTCACGGCGGTCGGCGGCTTCTACGGCGAGCGGCTGCGCGTGCGCGACGACGTGGTGGTGCGCTGACCTCGGGGAGGAGAACGCGACGGGCGGTGACCGGGGCTTCCCGGTCACCGCCCGTTCGGCGTTCCGGGCCCGCCCACACGAGCACGGGGAGCCGGCGGGTGCCGCGCCGCCCGACGGCGAGGGCGGTCGTCCTCCCCGGACGCGCCGAGGGGCCCGCGCGGCCTGCGCGGGCCCCTCGGCGCCCTCCGGCTCAGACGCAGGGCGGTGCGCTCACGCGCGCCCCGGGGTGTAGGACCCGTCGGAGGCCAGCTCGCCCGCGCCGAGCCGCCGGACCACGTCGGTGAGCACCGCCAGGCCCGCGACCAGGTCGGAGTCCTCGGTGTACTCGCCCTCGTTGTGGGACACGCCCTCGACCGAGGGCACGAAGAGCATGACCGTGGGCACGCGCTCCTTCATGTTGATCGAGTCGTGCCCGGCCACGGTCATGACCTCGCCGCTGCTCAGGCCCAGGCTCCGGGCGCTGGCGCGGGCCAGGGCCACGCCCTCGGGCTGGTAGGGGTTGACGCCCCAGGAGTGGGAGAGGGTCTGCTCGACGGTGACGGAGGCCGCCGCCTCGATGCGGGCGACGTGCTCCTGGAGCAGCCGGTCGGCCTCGGCGAGCGCCTCCTCGTCGTGCGAGCGCAGGTCGAGCAGCAGCTCGACGCGCGAGGGCACCACCACCGGCGAGTTCGGGTAGACGTCCAGCTGGCCCACGGCCGTGTGCAGGACCCCGGGGAACCGGTCGGCCAGCTCGCGCGCGGCGACGACCAGCATGGAGGCGCCCACGAGCGCGTCGCGGCGGTCGGCCATCACGGTCGCCCCCGAGTGCGCCTGCTCCCCGTGGACGGTGACCGCGTACTTGCGCGCGGCCCAGCTGGCGCTGACCAGGCCGATCGTGGTGGAGGACTCCTCCAGGACGCGTCCCTGCTCGATGTGGATCTCGGCGCAGAAGGCGGCCTCGGGACCGTCGTCCTCCCCCAGGAAGCCCGTCGGGGCCAGGGCCTCGGCCACCGTGACCCCGGCCGCGTCGCGCGCGGCCAGCGCCGTCTCCAGCGGAAGCGCGCCGGTGTAGACGGCGCTGCCCATCATGGAGGGCGTGAAGCGCGAGCCCTCCTCGTTGAACCAGTTCACGACCGCGAGGTTGTACACGGGCGCGGGGGCTCCGGCGGCGGCGTCCTGCTCGGCGATCCGGAAGACGGCGTGGGCGGCGGCCAGCACGCCGTAGGCCCCGTCGTAGCGCCCCGCCGTGGGCTGGGAGTCCATGTGCGAGCCGACGACCACGTAGGGGGCGCCCGGCACCCGCTCCAACAGGCCGAACTGGTTGCCGACGCGGTCGTAGACCACCCGCAGCCCCCGCTCGGTCAGGAGTCCCTCCAGCCACCGCCGCTGGGCGATGTCGGGCCCGGTGGCGGCCTGCCGGTCAACGCCCCCCGACGGGGTGGCGCCGAAGGCGCTCATGGCCCGGAAGTCCTCCAGGAAGCGGGTGTCGGCGGACGACGCGTCCTGCGACGGGCCCTGTTCGTGTGCGGTCAAGGTGGTGTTCCTCTCGGAGAACGTCGGGTCGCGGGGGCCGGGCGTGGGCCACGTCCATCCTCGCCACGCGCCCCGCGCCGCTCAATCGTCATCCACACAAGATTCCCCCGGGGCGCTGTGCATGTGCACATAGACTCGGTGCTCGGTGCTCGGTGCTCGGTGCCGCACACCGGACGCCGGAAGCCGAACGCCGCCGAGACGCATGAAGGGAGGCGGCCGTGACGGACGACTCCGCGGAGCAGGCCCCGCCCGCCGACGAGCCCCGCTCCTGGGCGGGCATGGTCGAGCTGCTCGCCGAGGACCGGGAGAACCTCGTCGAGGACTTCCTCCAGCGCCTGGCGGCCCTGGGCAACTACACCGACGGCATGGTTCCCGACTCCGACCTGCGCCAGAGCGCGACGGAGACCTTCGACATGCTCACCCGGCGGATCGCCGGAGTGCCCCTGCCGGACCACCTGCGCGACCTCTCCACCCGCCTGGGCGTGCGCCGGGCCCGCCAGGGCGTGGCACGCGAGCACCTGCTGGAGGCGGTCCGGCTCGACTTCCGCGTGCTCTGGGCGGGCCTGGTGCGCGCGGGCGGGCCCGGCTCCTCGCAGATCCTCGTGCTGCACGCCGAGGAGATCCTGACCACGGTCGAGCAGTACATCAGCGACGTGCAGGCCGCCTTCCTGGAGGAGCGGGCCGCCCTGGAACGCGACTCCCGGGCGGCGGCGGCCCAGGCGTTCTCCCGGCTGCTCAACTCCGGGAGCCGGGCCGCCGACGTGGCGTCCGAGGTGGCGGGCACCCTGGGACTCCCCGAGCACGGGACCTTCGACGTGGCCTTCGTGGTGTCTCCCCCGGAACGGGAGCAGCGGCCCGCGGCCCGCGTCCGCGAACGCGGCGGGGGACTGGCGTGGGAGTTCGACGACGGCGTCGCCCTGGTGCGCGAGACCGGCCGGACGCCGTGGCCGGACCTGCCCCCGGGGGCCTCGGGGGGACTGGTCGCGCGGGTGCGGGGGCTGGCCGCGGTCCCCGCCTCCGTCGAGGCGGCCCGCGTGCTGTCCGGCTACGCCGACACCGGCGGCGGGTTCGTCCGGGAGGAGGACGTCTGGTCCGCCATCGCCCACGACCAGCTGCGCGGCCTGATCCCCGGTTTCGGACGCGACCGCGTGGAGCGCTTCGAGCGGCTCGACGGTGACAGCCGGGCGCGGCTGCTGGAGACGCTGGCCCACTACGCCGCCACGGGGTCGGTCAAGGCCACCGCCGAGGCCCTGTACTGCCACCGCAACACGGTGGTCAACCGGCTCCAGGCGTTCCGCGGGACCACGGGCCTGGACCTGACCGTTCCGGCTGAGGCCGCCCAGGCCCTGGTGCTGTTCTCGGGCCGCGGCGGCGCCGGGCACGGGTGAGGCCCCCGAGGTGGGTGAGGTCCCCTGTGGGCCCCGCGCACAGCACGGGCGGCCCGGGAGGTGGTCCCGGGCCGCCCGTGGCGGTCTCCGTGCGCTGAGGGGTTCTTCGAGGAAGGCGGGTGTGGGGACGCCGTCAGTTCACGCGCACCGCCGTGAAGATCTCGGCCTTGTCTCCGTTCTCGTCCACCGTTCGGCCGGTGGAGGCGAAGTCGAAGGAGGCGTCCTCACGCTTGAAGCGGTAGCTCTTCTTCGGTGAGGCCACCTTGGTGAAGGTCCCGTCGAGGTCGCGGATGCCGACGAAGTCGACGGTGTCGGGGACGACCAGCTTGATGCGCTTCATGCTCGGCTGGGTGATCCGCATGCTTCCTCTTTCTTGCTCGGTACTCCTCCTGTGTGACGGCAGCACTCTCCGTCTGGTGTCCAGGTCATTCCCCATAACGGAACGATAAAAATCAGGACAGCGATTTTCGTGTGCTCCGTGTCGCTCCGATGACGCGCGCAGAACCGGGGTGAACGTGGTGAGAGGAGCGTGTGAACTGCGGGAACGCCCTGCCGCGGTCGGGTCGGGGCCGGGTTCCGAGTCGGGCAATCTACCCAGGACCACAAAGGGGTTTCTTTTCCGACCGAAAACCGTCCTGTGGTTGCGCCCGCGGTGTGCCCGCCCTCAGCCGCCCGCGTTGAGCCACCAGACGGAGAGGTTGAGCGCGGTCGCGAACGCCGTCCAGGCCCAGTAGGGCACCAGCAGGGCCGCCGCCCACTGGGACCGGCGGGCGAACAGCACGATGGTCGCCGTCAGCGCCGCCACCAGCAGGAGGATGTCGACCAGGGCCGCCCCCCGCAGACCGGCGGCGAAGAACAGCGGCGTCCACGCCGCGTTCAGCGCGAGCTGGACGAAGTAGAGCGACAGCTCCGCGCGTGCGCCGCGCCAGCCGTGGCGGCGCCAGACCAGCCACCCCGACACGGCGATCATGGCGTACAGCGTCGTCCACACCGGGCCGAACACCCAGGAGGGCGGGGCCCACGAGGGCTGGCGCAGGGCGGCGTACTCCGCGGCGGTGCTGGTGCTGGAGAGCACCCCGACGAGCGCGGCGGCGGTGACGGCGGCGGCGAACCCGGCCAGGGCCAGCAGGGACGCGCGGGTGGACGGGGTGTGCGAGGCGGTTGCGGCGGTCACGGCTGCTCCCCGTGGTCGGCGGTCGGCGTCTGGTCGGTGCGGGCGCCCGGCCCGCGTGCCCGTACCGCTACCTCCGATCTTTCCTCACTAAACAAGTATCTTGGAAAGCGTGAAGAAAGAGAACCGACAACCCGGCCGCGCCAAGAAGGCGCTGGGGATCGCCGCGCTCGCCCTGGCGCTCCTGCTCGTCCTCGCGGTCGGCGGCTTCGCCGTCTGGGCGCTCAACCCCTACCAGGCGCAGACGCGGGCGCTGCGGGAGGCGGTCGCCGCCCCCGGCGTGGAGGTGGCCGCGACCGACGACGCCGTGGTCGTCTCCTCCACCCACGCCCCGCCCGAGGCCGGAGTCGTCTTCTACCCGGGCGCGCGCGTGGCACCCGAGGCCTACGCCGCGCCCTGGGCGCGGATCGCCGCCGACAGCGCCGTGCGGGTGGTCATCCCGCGGATGCCGCTGAACTTCGCGGTGTTCGACACCGACCGCGCCGACCGGGCCATCGCCGAGCACGGCGACGGAGTCGACGCGTGGTACGTGGGCGGGCACTCGCTGGGCGGCGCGATGGCCGCCTCCCACCTCGGCGGGCGCACGGACGACACGGTCGTCGGGCTGGTCCTGTGGGGCTCCTACGCCACGGAGGGCGCGGGCCTGGCCGACCGCGAGGACCTCGCGGTCATCTCGGTCTCGGGCAGCCGGGACGGCCTGTCCGACCCGGCGACGGTCGAGGAGAACCGCGTGAACCTGCCGCCCGGCGCGCACACGCACCAGATCCAGGGGATGAACCACGCCCAGTTCGGCGCCTACGGGGCCCAGGCGGGAGACCTCCCCGCCGACATCGGCGACGCCGAGGCCCACCGCCGCCTCGCCGCGGTGACGGCCGACTTCCTGGAACGGTAGGACCCGCACGTGCCAGGAGCCCGTACCCCCGAGGCGGTACGGACTCCTGGCACGCGGGGGACGCGCGCCTCACGCCGCCGCGGAGCGGGAACCGCGTACCAGCACCACGGCGGCCAACAGGGCGTCCTCCGCCTCGTCCAGCGCGGCCCGGACGTGGTGCCCGTCGGGGGCGGAGTGCACGGCGATGAGCGCGTGCGCCGCGCACATCGCCGCCTCCGCCGCCGCACCCGGCCGTGAGGGGTCCGGGTCGGTCGCCCACTGCCAGTCGCTGACGGTCCGCTCCATCCTGCGGTACAGCAGGGCCTGACCCACCTCCCGATCCTGTACCGCGTGGGCCCACGCGTTCGGGCCGCCCTCGCCGGGGCGCACCGAGTCCGGACCGGCCTGGATCTCCGCCGCGGCGATCAGGCTCTGCGCCAGCGCGGGCACGTCCTCCTCGCTCGCGCCGCCGCTGCGGTGCTGGGGATCGAACACGGGGGGGAGGCCCAGAGCGGTCAGCGCGCGCACGATCGGTCCGGGGTCGCCGATACCCTGCGTCATCTCAACCTCCGGCTGTCTGCTTTGGCACATCCCCAGCCCTCTACCCAGTCATCGGCTACTTCCCGAACGCATTCCCCGCGTTTTTGTCGAAAAACTCCGGCGGGTACTACGGAGGTGCAACGACCCGGACTCGGGCCGGGTTCCTGTGGACGCCGTGCGGGTGGTGTTCCGGGGCCGGTCCCCGGCCCGGGGACCGGGGCGGGGGCGCGGATACTCGAATACCAGTCCCGAACCGGAGGCCGGGGACCTTCCCGCCCCCACGGCCGCGAGTCCCTCACGGTCTCCGTCCGGCCCATCGCGGCACACGGTATCCCGAACCACCGACAACACCGCCGGTCCCCGGCCACCGCGGCGCACGGGGGCGGTCGCGTCGCCGAGCGGGACGGACCGGGGGCGGAACCCTCGGACACCGCCCCAGCGCCCCGCCGCCGACCCGTCGGGCCGCCCCGCACCCACAGGGGGCGGCCCGGCGGGTGGGGCGCTCAGTTCTCGGCGTTGACCTTCGCGACGAGCTCCTCGAGGTCGTCCAGCCCCACCGGGCCGAAGTTCGCCAGGCGGCGGATCGGGATCGAGGCCATCATGCGCACCATGTCCATCCCCATGGCGTTGGCGGAGCCGTCGGCCGCCACCGGCGGCGTGAAGGCCTCCGCGAGGAGGGCCACGGCCCTGGGGTCGGCCATCACCTCGCCCAGCGTGGAGTCGAGCGTCACCGGCAGGCGCGGCGCGTCGCCCTCGACGGCGATCGCCGCCGAGGCCCGCAGGTCCCGGCTCGAAGCGCCCGCCGACACCACGTACTCGCCGTCCTCGACCACCCAGCGGTCGGCCCGCACCTCCCAGTACGCCAGGTCCTCACGGGACAGCAGGACGCTGACGCGCTCGCTCTGTCCGGGTTCCAGGGTCACGCCCGTGAAGCCCTTCAGCTCACGCGGGGCCCGCGACACGGCCGAGTCGGGCTTGGAGACGTAGAACTGCACGACCTCGCGCCCGGCGCGGTCCCCGGTGTTGGTGACGGTCAGGTGCGCCGTGACGCCGGTGCCGTCCTGCTCCAGTTCGAGGTCGGAGTAGGCGAAGCTCGTGTACGACAGGCCGTGCCCGAAGGGGAAGGACACCTCCATGTCGCGGGCGTCGTACCAGCGGTAGCCCACGTACAGGCCCTCGCCGTAGAGCACCGCGGAGTTCTCGCCGGGGAAGTTCAGGTACGCGGGGGCGTCCTGCAACCGGACCGGCACCGTCTCGCCGAGCCGCCCGGACGGGTTGACCCGGCCGAACAGCACGTCGGCGATCGCGCCGCCGCCCGCCTGGCCCAGGAGGGCCCCGTCCAGGACCGCGGGGGCCAGCTCGGCGACCGGGGCGAGCCGCAGCACGCCGCCGTGGGAGAGCACGACGACCGTCCGGGGCTGCGCCCGCACGACGGCCGCGAGCAGGTCGAGCTGTTCGGCGGGGAGTTCGATGTGCTCCCGGTCGAAGCCCTCGGACTCCTGGTGTTCTGCCAGGCCCAGGAAGACCACGGCGGTGTCCGCCGCGGCCGCGGCGCGTACCGCCTCCTCGCGCAGGTCCGTCGCGCCGCCCGACTCCGCACCACCCGACTCCACGCCGCCCCGCGCCTCGGTGGTGTACCCGGGGGCGAAGGTGACCGTGCCGGAACCGGCCAGGGCGCGGATCTCCTCCAGCGGGACGTCCACGCGCGTGGGGTTCACGTGGGAGCTGCCGCCGCCCTGGTAGCGCGGGTTCCGGGCGAATCCGCCGATCACCGCGACGGATCCGTCCGGCGCGAGCGGCAGGAGCGCGCCGTCGTTCCTGAGCAGGACCACGCACCGCGCCGCCACCTCGCGGGCGAGGGCGTGGTGGGCCTCGACGTCGTGCGCGCCGACCTCCAGGGTTCGTGCGGAGTCCGCGCGGTCCTGGTGGGAGGCGCGCGCCCTGGCGGCCAGGGCGGCCACGCGGGAGGCGGCCGTGTCCACGTCCTCCGCCGAGCAGGCCCCGCCCTCCACGGCCGCGACGAGCCGCGCGTCGCTCGCGCCGCCGTCACCGGGCATCTCCAGGTCCAGCCCGGCGGCGACCGCCGCGGGCCGGTCCTGCACCGCGCCCCAGTCGCTCACGACCACGCCGTCGAAGCCCCACTCCTGGCGCAGCACCGTGGTGAGCAGCCAGTGGTCCTCCGAGGCGTAGACGCCGTTGATGCGGTTGTAGGAGCACATCACGGTCCACGGGGCGGACGTGCGCACGACCTTCTGGAAGGCGCGCAGGTAGATCTCGCGCAGCGTGCGCGGATCGACGTTGGAGCTGGAGCGCATCCGGTCGTGCTCGGCGTTGTTGGCGGCGAAGTGCTTGAGCGAGGCGCCCACGCCGGTGCTCTGGAGACCGCTCACCCAGGCGCCGCCCAGGACGCCGGTGAGGAGGGGGTCCTCGGAGAAGTACTCGAAGTTGCGCCCGCCGCGCGGGTCGCGCTTGATGTTGATTCCCGGACCCAGGAGCACGTCGACGCCCAGCGCCCCGGCCTCGGCGCCCAGGGCCGCGCCCACCCGCCCGACCAGGTCGGGGTCCCAGCTCTGGGACAGGCCGACGGCGGGCGGGAAGCAGGTCGCGGGCAGGCTCTCGGACAGGCCGAGGTGGTCGGTGGCACCGGCCTGCCGGCGCACGCCGTGCGGCCCGTCGGTGAGCACGAGCGAGGGGACGTCCCCCACGGCCTTGGT
Source organism: Nocardiopsis deserti (assembly GCF_008638355.1). Classification (NCBI taxonomy): domain Bacteria; kingdom Bacillati; phylum Actinomycetota; class Actinomycetes; order Streptosporangiales; family Nocardiopsidaceae; genus Nocardiopsis; species Nocardiopsis deserti. The sequence continues at coordinate 309,968 of NZ_VWVS01000015.1, forward strand.
CGTCCAGAAGTCAGCGCCGCTGCTCAGCGAGGCCTTCTCCGCCAGTGTGAGTCCGCTCAGGCCGGGGGTCGGGTCATGGGTCATGGGTGCTCGCTCCTGTCCAGAGGAAACGGAGGGCGGTGGCGCGTCCGTGTGAAAACAGTACGTCATGCGGTTTTTGCGCGGCAAGTGCTAGAGTCGCGCCATGGCACGACGAGGTCCCTACGCGAAGGGCGTGGCCAAGCGCGGGGAGATCCTCGACGCGGCGCTCACCGTCATCGGACGCGACGGGTACAGCCGCGCGACGGTGCGCGAGATCGCCGACGCGGTCGGACTCAGCCAGAACGGCCTGCTGCACCACTTCGGGAGCAAGGAACGGCTCTTCGTGGAGGTCCTGCGCCACCGCGACGAGCTCGACCTGCTGGCCTACGGGGAGGGTGCGCGGCAGCGCTCCGGCGCCGCCGGTCAAGGCGCTGACGCCGTCGACCGGCTCCCCGATGGCCAACGCCCCGGCGACCAGCGTCCCGGTGCTCCCGGCCGGGGCTCCGGTGCCGTCGGCCAGAACTCCGGCGCCGCCGACGGGCGCCCCGAGGTCGGTGGCGGGCGCCCCGGCATCGCGGAGTCGCTGGTCCGGCTGGTCCGGCACAACGCCGAGGTGCCCGGCCTCGTGCAGCTGTACTCGCGCCTGTCCACGGAGGCCGCCGAGGAGGGGCACCCCGCCCACGACTTCTTCCGGGAACGCTACGCCACGGCCCGCGAGACCATCGCGGAGGAGATCCGGCGCCTCCAGAGGCAGGGGGAGCTTCCGGCCGAGCAGGACGCCGACCGCCTGGCGGTCCTGGGCGTGGCCCTCATGGACGGCCTGCAGGCGCAGTGGGCCTACGACTCGGGCGTCGACATGGCCGACCACATGGCCTACTTCCTCGGCCTCGTCGGCCTGCGGCCCACCGCACCGAACCCGTCGGGGGAGGGGGCCGGTCCCTGAGGCCCCGGCCGCGGCGCGGCCTCAGGCGGACGCGCCGCCCATGTCGTACCCGCCCTCCTCGGTCCAGGGAACCTCGGCGTCCCCGACCCGGACGCTCCAGCGCGCGTCGGGCAGGGCCCCGCGCAGCCGGGTGAGCGCCCCCAGGTAGTGCCGCAGCTGGCACAGGAGCGGTTCGACGCCGCAGGTGTGGTGGGGGAGCCTGCTGGAGCCAGCCAGCACCTCGCCCTCCGACAGGTGGCGGCCGTCGTACAGGCCGAGCCCCTCGAACACCTCCTCCGGCCCCTGGTGGGACTCGGGCACCTCGCCCACGGCGTGCCACCGGGGCAGCAGCGCGGCGGCCTCCTCCACGAGAGCCCTCTCGCCCTCCGCGAGCACCTCGGCGGCCAGGGCGTGCTCGCGTGCGTCCAGGGGGGTGGCGCGCGTGGCGCTGTAGTGGAGCGAGACGCCCATGGCCGTGCCTCCGCGGTGGAAGGAGAAGAACGTGCGGGACCGAGCGTAGGGCCGTGCGCCGACGTCCCGGTTCCCGGGGGCGGGCCCCGGGCTCCTCGCGGATTCCGCGATGCGCGTGTCGGGCCCGGTCGGGCGGTGGTTTCGGCGGGGTCTGGGGGAGCGGTTTCCGGTGTGGTTAGGGAGGTTTTGAGGTGATACGGGCATGAGCATAGTACGGTTATGAAAATCATTTCCATGCAGTCTGTGTCACATGACCGGAGGCCCGTGACGTGTCTGGAGGCAGGCGACGGCGCCGAGCGCCGGGGGCGGCGGGCACGCCGTTCGCGGTGAGGACCGATCGGACGGCTGTCTGAGATGCCCCGGGTGTCCCAGTACGACGACGTCGTCCTCAAGACCCTGGGGCGGAGCACGCGCTTCCGCAGCTGCCAGGAGATCCACCTCGCCCTCTCCGGAGGGCGTCCCCCCGCCCGCAGGCCGCCCAGCCTGTCCACCGTCTACCGCACGCTCCACCGGCTGGCGGAGGAGGGCGTCCTCGACACCCTCCACTCGCCCGAGGGAGAGCGCCTCTACCGGCTGTGCAGGACCTCCTCCCGCCACCACCACCTGCTGTGCCGGGTCTGCGGACGGGTGGAGGACATCGCGCAGGCGGACGAGCTGGGGGGTGTCGTCGAACGTATCCGCGAGGACAGCGGTTACGGCTCCCTGGACTACTCCTTCGAGCTGTCGGGCGTGTGCCCGGGCTGTGCCTAGGCAGCGGCCGAAAGGGTGCGCCGATCCGTCGCGATCTTGTACTTGTAGCGAGGTTCGGTGCACCAAACTCGCTGTAAGTACAAGATCACCGCAGGTCAGACCCTTCGCGTCACACCGGAAACGTTTTCGGCCAGCTCATGGGGCGGGCCGGTTCGCCAGCCACGGACCTCCGGGCCCGCTGCCGCATTCCACGAGAGGAGGGTCGTGTCCACGACCCGTTCCGCACAAGGCCCCGGTGTGGCCCTGGTGACCGGGGCCGCAGGGCCCGCGGCCACGCGGTCGACGTCACCGACGAGGACTCCGTCGAACGGGCGGTGGACGCCGACTCCCCGGAGCCGCTGCGGGCCCGCTGCTCCGGCCCGGGCGTGGTACTCGACTGCGCCGGGCCCTCCCACCGCATCGCGGACGCGGAGACGGTGGCAGCCCCGGCAGCCGGAGCCGACCACGTGGACGTGGCGGGCGACGGGCCCGCGCACGACCGCCTGAGCCGCATCCCCGCCGCACGGGACTACGCGATCGTCCTGTCGGCGGGGGTGCTCCCCGGCCTGTCCGTCCTGCTGCCGCGCCGGTTCGCCGCCCGGCACGGCCTGGAGCGGACAAGCGCCCACGCGGGCGGGCTGGAGAGGCGCACCGGGGCCGCCGCGGGCGTCCTGCCGCTCTCTCCGCCCGACCCCCGCCCGACCTCTGGCCGAGCACCCCCTGACCACGCCGCAGAACCTGGAGGACACCATTCCCGCCATCGACCACCGCTCACCGGGGGCAGCGTTCTTCGCCCCCGTCGGCCACCGGCACATGGTCACCGGCACGCCCGCCCCGCGCGCGGCGCTGACCGGCCCGTCCGTGCGGCGCCTGCCCCGGACCGGCCGCGAGGCCGCCCCGGAGACCGGGGTGCTGGCCAGGTGAGCACCGCACAGGACACCGCACCGCACACGCAGGCCGCGCCGGAACCGGAGACCGGGCGCGCGGCCTCCCCGCTCGGCGTCCTCATGGAACCCGTCAGGGGGCGCGTCCGCGCGGCCGTGGTCCTCCAGGGCCTGGCCAGCGCGCTCGGCCTCGTCCCCCTGATCTGCCTGGCCGAGGCGGCCGCCGCGCTGCTCGCCGACGGGCCGACCGACACCGCCCTGGTGTGGACGCTGGTCGCGGTCGCGCTGGCCGGAGCGGTCGCCGCCCTGGCCGCGGGCACCGCCTCCACCCTGGTCGGCCACCTGGCCGACAACGACATGCAGCTGTCCGTGCGGCGCGCCCTGGCCCGCCACATGGGGAGGGTCCCGCTGGGCTGGTTCTCCGGCCGCGGCTCGGGCCGGGTCAAGAAGGCCCTGCACGACGACATCGAGGACGTCCACTCCCTGGTCGCCCACACCCTGCCCGACCTGGCCGCCGTCGTGACGGTCCCCGTCGTCGCCCTGGCCTACCTCGCCTCCGTGGACTGGCGCCTGACCCTGGTCGCGGTGCTGCCGGTGGCCGCGGGCGTGCTGCTGTTCGCACGGGCCATGGCCGGGTCCACGCACAAGATGGCCGAGTACGCCGAGGCGATGGGCGCGATCAACACCGCGGCCGTGGAGTTCGTCGACGGCATCCAGGTGGTCAAGCACTTCAACGGGCACCGCAGGGCCCACGAGCGCTTCACCCGGGCCGCCGACGCCTTCGCGGACTTCTTCGTCTCCTGGTCGCGCGCCACCACCCCGGCCACGGTCGCCTCCTTCCTGGTGCTGTCGGCGCCCACGGTCACCGTCACCGTGGTGGCGGCGGGGGCGGGCTTCACCGCACTGGGGTGGAGCGACCCCGTGTCGGTGGTGGCCTTCGCCCTGCTGGCCCCGGCGCTGTGCGCGCCGGTGAACGTGATCGGCTCACGGGTGCAGCAGATCCAGACGGCGAGGGCCGCCGCGGGACGGGTCCGCGACCTGCTCGCCACCCCGCCCCTGCCCGAGGGCTCCGGAGGGGGACCGCGGGGCGCCCGCGTGGTCTTCGACGGAGTGCGCTTCGCCTACCCGGCCCAGGACGGCGCCGAGGGAGGCGGGGAGGTGGGCGAGGAGGTCCTGCGCGGAGTGGACCTGGCCCTGGAACCGGGCACCGTGACCGCGCTGGTCGGTCCGTCCGGCGCGGGCAAGACCACCCTGGCCACCCTGCCCGCGCGCTTCGCCGACGTCACCGCCGGATCGGTGACCGTGGGCGGTGCGGACGTGCGCGACATCCCCACCGAGGAGCTGTACCGCACGGTCGGCTTCGTGTTCCAGGACGTGCGGCTGCTGAGGGAGACCGTGGCCGACAACATCGCCATGGGCCGTCCCGGGGCGACCCGCGGGGAGGTGGAGGAGGCCGCCCGGGCCGCGCGCGTCGCCGAGCGGATCGAGGCGCTGCCGCGAGGCTACGACTCCGTGGTGGGCGAGGACGCCGACCTGTCCGGCGGCGAGGCCCAGCGGGTCTCCATCGCCCGCGCCCTGCTCGCCGACACCCCCGTGCTGGTCCTGGACGAGGCCACCGCCGCCGTGGACCCGGTGTCGGAGGCGGCCATCCAGGACGCCCTCAGCGAACTGGCCCGGGGGCGCACGGTCCTGGTGATCGCGCACCGGCTGAGCACCGTGGCCGGGGCCGACCTCATCGCGGTCATGGACGACGGCCGCGTGGTGGAGCGCGGCACCCACGGTGAGCTGCTGGCGCGCGGCGGCCGGTACGCCGACCTGTGGCGCGCCCAGCACCCGGATGCGGGCGACGGGGATGCCAGCGACGGCGTCGTCCCAGGTGAAGGCGCCCGTGACGGGGGCGCGCCCCATGGAAGCACCCGTGGCGAAGACGCACGGGACGAACCGGGAGAAGACCAGTGATCCGAGCCTTCCTCAAGGCCCTGGGCCCCGAGCAGGCCGGGCCCATGCGCGCGAGCCTCGCGCTCACCACCGTCGTCTCGGCCCTCCAGGGTGTGCTGTTCGCCCTCCTGGTGCCCGTGCTGACCCGCCTCCTGGGCCCCGACCCGGACCGGGCCTGGCCCTGGGCGGCCGTCCTGCTCGCCGCCACCGCCGCCTACGCGGTCCTGCGCGCGGGCAGCCTGTACCTCAACTTCCGCGTCGGCGGCGCGCTCTCGCGGGGCCTGCACCACCGGCTCGGCGACCACGTCGTCCGCCTGCCCCTGGGATGGTTCACCGGCGGTCGGGTCGGGGAGCTCAACCGCCTCGCCACCGACGGCGTCTCCCGGGCCACCAGCCTGCCCGTGCACCTGTACCCGCCCCTGGCCGACGCGGTGGTCACCCCCGTCGTCTCGGTCCTGGCCCTGTTCGTGTGGGACTGGCGGATCGCACTCGCCGCCGCCGCCTGCCTGCCCCTGCTGTGGATGGTCTTCACCCTGTCCGGCGAGGCGGTGGGGCGCAACGACGCCGCACGCGACGCCGTCACCGACGAGGCGGCCGACCGGGTGCTGGAGTACGCCCGCGCCCAGCCCGTGCTGCGGGCCTTCGGGCGGACGGACCGGGGCGGTGAACGGCTCGACGCGGCGCTGGAGGCCGAGCACGGCGCCGCCCGCCGACTGCTGCTGCGTGCGGTTCCCGCCCTGCTCTGCTACTCCTTCGCCGTGCGGCTGGCCTTCGGCCTGCTCCTGGTGGCCACCGTGTTCCTCGCGCTCGGCGGCACCCTCGACGCGCCCCTGGCGGTCGCACTGCTCGTGCTCGCGGCAAGGTTCGTCCACCCCCTGTCCGGCGCGGCCGACCAGGGGGCCGCCCTGAGGATGGCGACGAACGGGCTCGACCGGATCAACGCCGTCCTGGAGGCACGCCCCCTCCCCGAGCCGGACGCTCCCGTCCCGCCCCGGGGCGCGGACGTGGAGTTCGACGACGTGTCCTTCTCCTACACACCGGACGGGCCCCGCGTCCTGGACGGGGTCTCCTTCCGGGCCGAACCCGGGACGCTCACCGCCCTGGTCGGGCCCTCCGGCTCCGGCAAGACCACGGTGGCCCGGCTGCTGGCGCGCTTCCACGACGCCGACGCGGGCAGCGTGCGCCTCGGCGGTGTCGACGTGCGCTCGGTCGGCAGCGAGGAGCTGTCCCGGCGCGTGGCGATGGTCTTCCAGGACGTGTACCTGTTCGACGCGAGCATCGCCGAGAACGTGCTCCTGGCCGACCCCGGGGCCACGCGCGAGGACCTGGACCGGGTGGCCGTCGCCTCCGGCCTCGACGCGGTGGTGGCCGAGCTCCCCGACGGCTGGGACACCCGCGTCGGCGAGGGCGGCGCCTCGCTCTCGGGAGGGCAGAAGCAGCGGGTCTCCATCGCCCGCGCCCTGCTCAAGGACGCGCCGGTCGTCGTCCTGGACGAGGCCTCGGCCGCCCTGGACGCGGAGAACGAGGCGCTGCTGACCGCCACCGCCGTCGCTCTCGCGCGGGAGCGCACGGTGCTCGTCATCGCGCACCGGCCCGCCACCGTGGCCGCCGCGGACCGGGTGGTCTTCCTCGACGCCGGACGCGTCGCCGAGACCGGGACCCCGGACGGCCTCCTCGCCGCGGGAGGGCGCCACGCCGATTTCGTCCGTGCGCGGGAGCGGGCCCGGGGCTGGAGGCTGACCGCCGAACCCTCCTGACCCGGACCGGCCCTCCGACCGGCGCGGGTCGGCACCGGTCGCCCCGAACGGCACTGCCCCGAGCCCGTCCGCGCGCGGCGTCCCCACCGCCGCGCGCGGATCCCACCCGCCCCGAGTCCACGTCCACCTCGGAACCGGGCGTCGGCACGCAGGGGGAGTGACGGCCCTCATACGCGCGGGTGGCGTGGGCCTCCCGGGCGGAACCCGGGCCGACCGCTGCCCCGGCGGCCGGGGCCCCCGGGGCAAACCGGGTATCCCCTTCCCCGCAGGGCTTCCGCGTCCCCACGCGCGGCGGTCCGGCGCGCCCCCTCGGTCCCGCCTTGTCCCTGTTCGGCGGGGGGCGGGGGGATTAATAATGAAAACGGTTGTCATATGCTGCTCTGGTCCGCCGAGGCGTCCGCGCGCCGCGGCGGCCTCCCCGCCCCCGACCCGGAAGAACCGCTGTGCACCTGCGCAAGATCCCTCCCGGCGCCTGCCTGGCCGCCGCCTCCGCCCTCCTGCTGACCGCCTGCTTCCCCTCCGGCGGCGACAACGCCGCCTCCGACGAGGACGGGCGCATCGCGGTGGCGATGATGCAGCCGCCCAGGTCGGCCCTCTCGCCGCTCACCGACGACGCCTTCAAGCTCTCCCGCTGGAGCACCGCCGAGACCCTCGTCGTCCTGGACGAGGTCGGCGACCCCCAGCCCGGCCTGGCCACCGAGTGGACCCAGGTCGACGACACCACCTGGACCTTCACCATCCGCGACGGCGTGACCTTCCACGACGGCACGGAACTGACCGCCGACGTGGCCGCGCACTCCCTGGAGTACGCCGCGCAGGCCTCGCCCAAGCCGCGCATCCTCGACGGCGTCGAACTCGGGATCGAGGCCGAGGGCGACACCGTCACCGTCACCACCGCCGAGGCCGACCCGCTCGTCCCGCAGCGCCTGTCCTCGCCGCAGCTGTCGATCCTGGCCGAGAGCGCCTACGAGGGGGACACGGTCAGCCCGGTCGGCACCGGCTCGGGCCCCTTCGAGCTGGTCGAGGTCAACGGCACCACCTCCGCGAGCCTGGATCGCTACGACGACTACTGGGGTGAGGCCGCCCTGGCCCCGGGCATCGACGTCAGCTTCGTGCCCGACGGCACCGCCCGCGCCGCGGCCCTGCGCACCGGCGAGGCCGACATCGTGGAGGCCGTGCCCACCTCCCAGACCGCCCTGCTGGACCAGGAGCTCATCACCGAGGTGCCCATGCCGCGCACCAACACCCTCTACCTCAACACCCAGGACGGGCCCTTCACCGACCCCGGCCTGCGCGCCGCCGCACGCGAGGCCATCGACCGACAGGAGCTGGTGGACGGCGTCTACGAGGAGCGCGCGGACGTGGCCGAGGGCCTCCTGGGCCCCGCGCTGCCCTGGGCCGCCGACCGCCCCGAGCGCTCGGGGGCCACCGAGGCCGCCGCCCCCGACGGCGCCGTCATCACCCTGGCCACCTTCACCGACCGCGCCGAGCTGCCCGAGGTCGCCACCGTCCTGGAGCAGCAGCTGGAGGACGCCGGGTTCGAGGTCGAACAGGTCGTGCGCGAGTACGCCAACATCGAGGAGGACGCCCTCAACGGCGAGTTCGACGCGTTCATCCTCTCCCGGGCGACCGTCCTGGACTCCGGCGACCCCGCCGCCTACATGACGAGCGACTTCTCCTGCGACGGCTCCTTCAACATCGCCCAGCTGTGCGACGAGGAGGTGGACGCGGCGCTGGAGGAGGCCGAGCGGACTCCCGCGGGCGACGAGCGGCGCGCCGCGATCCTGGAGGCCGAGGCCGCCGTCCTGGCCACCGACGCCGCCATCCCCATGCTGCACGAACGCGTCATCCAGGGCGACGCCGCGAACGTCGTGGACTCGGCCAAGGACCCGCGCGAGCGCCTGCTCGTCACCCCGCGGACCCGGCTGGACTGATGGACGCCGCCCCCGCCCGCACCGCCGCCCCCGCCCGCACCGGGGCCGGGTGGCTCCTGCCCCTGGTCTCCCGCGTCGCCGCCCTGGCCCTGGTCACGGTCGTCGTCGGACTCCTGCCCTGGCTGTCCGGGCGCGACCCCGCCCTGTCGGTGCTGCGCGCCCGCTCGGCCGAGCAGGCGCCCACGCCCGAGGTGCTCGACGCCATCCGCGAGGACCTCGGCCTGGCCGACGGCCCCGCGGTGACGCTCGCCCGCTGGTTCGGCGGCGTCCTGCAGGGCGACCTCGGCCGCTCCTGGGTCTCCGACGCGCCCGTGCTGCCCTCGGTCGTCTCGGCCATGGGCGTGTCCCTGACGGTCATGGGCGCCGCGCTCGTCGTCGCCCTGCTCGTCGCGACCGCGCTGTGCGCCCCCGCGCTGGTGCGCGGAGCGCGCGGCACCCAGCGCCCGGGCGGGTCGGGCAGCGGGGCCGCCGCCGCGATGCTCACGGCCCTGCCCGAGTTCCTCGTCGCCGTCCTGCTCATGGTCTCGCTCTCGGTGTGGCTGGGCTGGCTGCCGCCCTACGGCTGGCAGGGGCCGGTGAACCTCGTGCTCCCCGCCCTGGCGCTGGGCCTGCCCGCGGGCGGACTGCTGGGACGACTGCTCGACGACGCGCTGCCCGCCGTCCTCGCCGAGCGCTGGGTGGGGCTGTGGACGGCCTCGGGCTGCTCTCCGGCCGCCATCGCCGCCGCGGCCCTGCGCCGGGCCACCCCCGCCCTCATCCCCCAGTTCGCCATGGTCGTCGTCGGCCTGACCGGCGGCGCCGTCGCGGTCGAGACGGTCTTCGCCGTCCCCGGGATCGGCCGCACCGCCCTGGGCGCCGCCCAGTCCCAGGACCTGCCGCTGCTCCAGGGTTCCGTGCTCGGCCTGGTGCTGCTCGGCACCGCGGCCGGGGTCGCCGCCCAGGCCGCGCGCCGCCTCCTGCTGGGCCCGGGCCTGCACGACGCGGCCCTGTCCCTGCCCCCGCCGCCCACGGCCCCCGCGGGAGCAGTGCGCCGCGCGGTGCCCGCGGTGTGCGCGGCGCTGATCCTGGCGGTGTGCCTGTGGGGTCTGACCCGCGACGCCATGACCGTCCAGGTGGCCGAACGCCTCGCCGCGCCCTCCTGGGACCACCCCCTGGGCACCGACGCGGTCGGCCGCGACGTCCTGGCCCGGCTCGGGCACGGTGCCCTGGCCACCGTGGGCACGGCGGCGCTGGTGTGCCTGGCCAGCCTGGCCGTCGCGCTGCTGGTCGGGTTCGCACCGGCGCTGTCGGCGGGCGCCTCGGAGATAGCCAACGCCCTGCCCCCGGTGATCGCCGGAATCCTGGTGGCCGCCATCGCCGGGCCCGGACCCCTCGGCGCCGCCGTGGCCGTGGCCCTGGTCTCCTGGCCCCCGCTCGCCGCGCACACCTCCGCGCTGGTCCAGGAGACGCGCGCGGCCGCCTACCTGACCGCGCAGCGTGCCCTGGGCGCCGACTCCCGCTGGATCCTGGTCAGGCACGTCCTGCCCGCGGTCCTGGGGCCGGTGACCCGCCACGCCGCGCTGCGCCTGCCGGGCATCGCGCTGGCCATCGCCTCGCTCGGCTTCCTCGGACTGGGCTCGCAGCCGCCCTCGGCCGAGTGGGGCCTGAGCCTGTCGGAGTCCCTGGCCTACGTGGAGCGCGCGCCCCTGGCGGCCCTGGCCCCGGCCGCCATGCTCCTGCTGCTGGCCGCGTTCGCCGTCTCCTCGTCCACGCTCCCCCGGGGCTCGTGGACGCCCTCGCGGCGCCGGACGTTCCGTCCCGCCGCGGCCGCACCACCCCAAGGAGCCCTGACGTGACGATCGGCGACAAGGAAGTGAGGACGAACGGGCGCGGCCTTCCGGTCCCGGACGGCGGGGCGCCCGAGACCGGGGAAGCGGTGAGCGGTGAGGCACTGCTGTCGGTCCGCGACCTGCGGGTCACCCTGCCCGGACGGCGAGGTGGCGGGGTCCGCGCCGTGCGCGGGCTCTCCTTCGACGTGCGCCCCGGCGAGGTGCTCGCGCTCGTGGGGGAGTCGGGGGCCGGGAAGTCGGTCACCGCCCGCGCCGTCCTGGGCATGGCGCCCTCCGGCGCCTCCGTCGCCGGAAGCGTCCGCCTGGACGGACGGGAACTGGTCGGCGCCCCGCCCTCGGCCCTGCGGCCCCTGCGCGGGCGGCGGATGTCCCTGGTGCCCCAGGACGCGCTCGCGGTGCTCAGCCCCGTGCACACCGTGGGCGCCCAGCTCGTGCGCGCCCTGCGCTCCGTGCGCCGGATGAGCCGGGCCTCGGCGTGGGAGCGGGCGGTGGCCGCCCTGGACCGGGTCGGCATCCCCGACGCGGCCCGGCGCGCGCACGCCTACCCGCACGAGTTCTCCGGCGGCATGCGCCAGCGGGCGGTCATCGCGATGGCCACGGTCAACGAACCCGCCCTGGTGTTCGCCGACGAGCCCACGACCGCGCTCGACCCCAGGATGCAGGCCCGGATGCTGGAACTGCTGTGCGGGCTGCGGGAGCGGACCGGTACCGCGGTCGTCCTGGTCACCCACGACCTGGGCGTCGTCGGCGGCTACGCCGACCGGGTGGTGGTCGTCTACGCCGGGCGCCACGTCGAGTCGGGCCCGGTGGGGCCGGTCCTGACCCGGCCCCGCGCCCCCTACACCGCGGGCCTGGTCGCCGCTCTGCCCCGGCCCGGGGCCGAGGACCGCCGCCTTCCCGCCATCGCCGGAACGCCCCCATCGCCGGAGGCGCTGCCCGGCGGCTGCGCCTTCGCGCCCCGCTGTCCGCTGGCGGAGGATCGGTGCCACGCCGAGGAGCCCTCACCCGCGGCGGCGGGGGAGTCGGGCAGGCTGGTCTCCTGCCACCGCTGGCAGGACCTGCCCGACCCGGCGTTCTCCCTGTTCACGGGCACCGCGCACACACCATGAGGAAGGACGACATGACCACCCCACCGCTGCTGAGCGTGCGCGATCTGGTGGTGCGCTACCCGGGCCGCACCCGGCGGGCCGACCCGGTGACGGCCGTCGACGGGATCTCCTTCGACATCCACGCGGGGGAGACGCTCGCTCTGGTCGGAGAGTCGGGGTGCGGCAAGTCCAGCACCGCCGCCGCCGTGATCGGACTGCGCCGCCCCCAGGCCGGAACGGTGCGCTTCGAGGGCAGGGAGCTGACCGCCATGGGCGAGAGGGAACTGCGTGCCCTGCGCCCCGCGCTCCAACCGGTCTTCCAGGACCCCTACGGCTCGCTCAGCCCGCGCCTGCGCGTGCGCGACGCCGTCGCCGAACCCCTGCGCATCCACGGCCGCTGGGACCGCGCGACCGGCCCCGCTCGGGTGGCGGAGCTCCTGGAGAAGGTCGGGCTGGACCCCGCGCACGGCGACCGGCTGCCGCACGAGCTCTCCGGCGGGCAGTGCCAGCGCGTGGGGATCGCCCGCGCGCTGGCCTGTGAGCCGCGGCTGCTGGTCCTGGACGAGCCGGTGTCCGCCCTGGACTCCTCGGTGCGCGCCGGGGTGCTCAACCTGCTCACCGGCCTCCAGGACGAACTGGGGCTGGGCTACCTGTTCATCTGCCACGACCTGGCACTCGTCGGGCACGTCGCGCACCGCGCGGCGGTCATGCGCGAGGGTCGGCTGGTGGAGACCGGCCCCGCCCGCCAGGTCTGCTCCGACCCCGCCGACCCCTACACCCGCGAACTGGTGGAGGCCGTCCCGGCCTTCCCCGGCACCTTCCGGGACCGGCCGCTGCCGAGCGCCTCGTGAGCCCGGAACGGCCTCCCCGCAGACGCGGAGACGGGAGCGGGAACGGACACGGGAGCGGGAGCGGGAGCGTCCTGTCCCGGACCACCGCGCGCGGGGCCGCGGCGCTGCGCGGCGTGTGCGGCCTGCCCGCGCTGCCCCTGCTGCTGGTCGGCTCGCAGTTCGCGTTCAACGTCGGCTTCTTCGCGGTCCTGCCCTACCTCGCCGATCACCTCGGCGGCGCCCTGGGCCTGGCCGGATGGCTGGTCGGCCTCGTGCTGGGCCTGCGCACCTTCAGCCAGCAGGGCCTGTTCGTGGTGGGCGGCACGCTCACCGACCGGTTCGGGGCGCGCCCGGTGGTGCTGGCGGGCTGCGCGCTGCGCGTGGCCGGGTTCTGTTGGCTCGGCTTCGCGCAGGACACCGGGTCGGTCATCGCCTCGGTCCTGCTCATCGGCTTCGCCGCCGCGCTGTTCTCCCCGGCGGTGGAGACCGAGATCGTGCGCCAGGCCGTGCGGCACGAGCGGCGGACGGGTGAACCCCGCACCCGTATGCTCGCCCTGTTCTCCGTCGCGGGGCAGGCGGGAACCCTCGTCGGTCCGCCGCTGGGCGCCCTGCTGCTGCTCGGCGGTTTCCGCGCCGCCTGCCTGGTCGGGGCCGCGGTCTTCGCCGCCGTGCTGGCCGGGCACCTGCGGCTGATGCCCCGCACCGCGCCGGACGCGCCCGCGGCGGTCGACCGGGGGACGCCGCGCCTGCGGGAGGGGCTGCGGCTGCTGCTGGGCAACCGCCGGTTCCTGGCGCTGAGCCTGGCCTACAGCGGCTACCTGCTGGCCTACAACCAGCTCTACCTGGCCCTGCCCGCGGAGGTGGAGCGGGCGACCGGCTCCCAGACGGCGCTGGGCTGGCTGCTGGCCTGGGCGTCGCTGCTCTACATCGTCACGCAGATGCCCGTGCTGCGCTGGGCCTCCGCTCGTCTGACGCGGCGCGCGACGCTGGTGTGGGGGCTGGTGCTGATCTGCCTGGGCTTCGCCGGGGCCGCCGCGTCGATGCCGGTCGGCGCGCTGGGCGGGCTCGTGCCCTCCGCGGTGTTCGTCACCGGGCTGACCCTGGGCCAGGTGCTCATCGTGCCCACGGTGCGGGCCTGGATCCCCGACCTGGTCGAGGACCGCCACCTGGGCCTGTTCACGGGTGCGCTGTCCTCGCTGTCGGGGCTGGTGGTGCTCCTGGGCAGCGTGCCCGCGGGGGCGCTGCTGGACCTGGGCGGACCGCTTCCCTGGCTCCTGCTCGCCCTGGTGCCGCTCGCCGGAGCGGCGCTGGTCCCCGGCCGGGGCCGCACCTCCTGACCCGGGCAGCTCTGGCGTGCGCGCCGGCGCAGGTGATGGCTCCCTCCCCCCGCGAGGTTTCGCTGCGCACCGGGGAAGGGTAAGCGTTTTCCATACTGAGGGGCAAGAACTGCCGCACACGTCCGCTCCGAGGCGGAACCCAGGCCGCCCCGAGTCGCCCTTCGTGCTCGGTCATGCGGCTTCGGTGGCAGCCGTGGCGAGAGGGACTGTCGGAGCGGCGGGATGGTCCACCAGGTGGTCCACGGATGTGAACCGTTGACACACATGTGAACACAGTGCTAAAAACTGACCATCCTAGTCCTTGGATAGCGCTTACCAGACCATTCCGAGCCGTTCCGCCCCTGTGTTCCCACGCACACGTCCGTGTCCGCGTCCCCCCGGACGGCCGGACGCGGTCACCCCCGCCGAAGCCCCAGCCGTCACCGGCGCGAGCCGGAAGCCGAAGGGAAACACCACCATGCGCGTACCCCCGGGCCGAGGGCGCCGCCACGGCCGCCGCGGCACCGCCCTGTCCGCGACCGCCGCGGCCGCGGCGACGGTCCTGCTCGCCTCCGCCTGCTCGGGCTCCGACGACGGCACCGTGGAGCTGCGCTTCTCCTGGTGGGGCTCCAACGAGCGCCAGGCCACCATGCTCCAGGTCATCGAGAACTTCGAGGCCGACAACCCCGACATCCGGATCACGGCGGAGACCACCGACTGGTCCGCGTACTGGGACCGCCTGGCCACCACCACCGCGGCCAACGACTCCCCCGACATCCTCATGCAGGAGGAGCGCTACCTGCGCGAGTACGCCGACCGCGGCGCCCTGATGGACCTGTCCGAGGCCGAGGGGCTGGACCTGTCGCTGATCGACCCGCTGGTCGCCGAGAGCGGTCAGCTGGACGGGCAGACCTTCGGCGCGGCCAGCGGCGTCAACGCCTACTCCATCCACGCCGACCCCGAGGCCTTCGCCGCCGCGGGGGTGGAGATGCCCGACGACGACACCTGGACCTGGGCGGACTACGTCGAGATCGCCGGACAGATCAGCGAGGGCAGCGGCGGCGAGTTCGTCGGCGCCCAGAGCATGAGCTACAACGAGGCCGGTTTCCAGGTCTTCGCCCGCCAGCACGGGGAGGCGCTCTACAGCGAGGACGGCGGCCTCGGCTTCTCCCAGGAGACCCTGGAGGCCTGGTTCGAGATCACCCAGGACCTGCTGGACAACGGCGGCCAGCCCAGCGCGGCCCGGAGCGTGGAGATCCAGGCTGGCGGCATCGACCAGTCGGTCGTGGCCACGGGCGAGGGCGCCATGGCGCACTTCTGGAGCAACCAGCTCGGCAACGTGGTCGAGGCCTCCGGGCGCGAGATCCAGCTCCTGCGCTACCCGGGCGAGACCGAGTTCGACCGGACCGGCCTGTTCTTCAAGCCGGCCATGTTCTACTCGATCTCCGCGGGCTCCGAGCACCCGGAGGAGGCGGCCCGCTTCGTCGACTACATGCTCAACGACCCGGCGGCGTCCGAGCTGCTCCTGGCCGACCTGGGCCTGCCCGCCAACACCGAGGTCCGCGAGGCCATCCTCGACGACCTGCCCGAGTCCGACGCCCGGATGGCCGAGTTCATGGGCGAGATCGAGGGCACGATCGTGGACGGCAACCCGCCCGCGCCGATCGGTGCGGGCCAGGTCGTGGACATCAGCAGCCGCGTCAGCGACGGGCTCGCCTTCGGCGACCTCACCCCGGCCGAGGCCGCCGAGCAGTTCATGACCGAGGTCGAGGCGGCCATCGAGACCTCCTGAGCCGCCCGGCGCGGCGTCCGGTGCGGGTGAGACCCGCACCGGACGCCACCCGAGGGGCGCGACCACGCCTGCGAACGCGCACGGCCACGACCGCACACGCACGCGCCCGCATGCACGCACACGCACGCAATCCCCCCACACGCGCCCGCACGACAGCACACCCGCACACACACGTACTCGTACGACCACGAGCAAAGGACGTCCATGACCCCGCCCGCCGGAGCGGCCACGCAGGACCGCGTCACCAGCGTCACGATCTCCTCGGTCACCCTTCCCCTGGACACGCCCATCAGCGACGCCAAGGTCCTCACCGGGCGCCAGCGCCCGATGACCGAGGTCGCGATGCTCTTCGCCGAGATCACCACCGAGGCCGGTCACGAGGGCGTCGGGTTCGGCTACTCCAAGCGGGCGGGCGGCCCCGGACAGTTCGCCCACGCCCGGGAGGTGGCCTCCGTCCTGCTGGGGGAGGACCCCAGCGACACGGGCAAGATCTGGGACAAGCTCGTCTGGGCGGGCGCCTCGGTGGGCCGCAGCGGGCTGGCCACCCAGGCGATCGCACCCCTCGACATCGCCCTGTGGGACCTCAAGGCCAAGCGGGCGGGCCTGCCGCTGGCCAAGCTCCTGGGCAGCTACCGCGACTCGGTGCGCTGCTACAACACCTCGGGCGGCTTCCTCCACGCGCCCGTCGAGGAGGTCATGGAGAGGTCGGCCGCGGCGGTGGCCGACGGCATCGGCGGCATCAAGCTCAAGGTCGGCCACCCCGACAGCGCCACGGACCTGGCCCGGGTCGCGGCGGTGCGCGAGCACCTCGGCGACGGCGTGCCGCTGATGGTCGACGCCAACCAGCAGTGGTCGCGCGCCGACGCCCAGCGCATGTGCCGGGCCTTCGAGGAGTTCGGGCTGGTCTGGATCGAGGAACCGCTGGACGCCCACGACTTCGAGGGCCACGGGCGCCTGGCCGCGACGTTCGACACCTCCATCGCCACCGGCGAGATGCTCACCAGCGTCGCCGAGCACGCCGAGCTGATCCGGCACGGGGGCGCGGACATCATCCAGCCCGACGCGCCCCGGATCGGCGGCATCACGCAGTTCCTCCAGGTCATGGCGATGGCCGACCGGCGCCACCTCCAGCTGGCCCCGCACTTCGCGATGGAGGTCCACATCCACCTGGCCGCGGCCTACCGGCACGAGCCCTGGGTGGAGCACTTCGAGTGGCTCGACCCCCTCTTCAACGAACACCTGGAGATCTCGGGCGGGCGCATGCACCTCTCCGACCGGCCCGGCCTGGGGGTGAGCCTGAGCGATCAGGCGCGCGCGTGGACGGTCGACACCTACCAGGCCAAGGCCTGATCGCGGCGGTGTGAGGGCCGGGACCGGGGCGCGGTCCCGGCCGGGGCGCCGTCCGAGCCGGGATCCGCGCGGTCGGCCCGGCTCCGGTCCGCCCCGCGGCGAAGCCGGGCGCGGCCCCTCCCGGAGCCGTGGCCGACGGGGAACGCGGCCGCCGCGGGCCCGGCTCAGGAGCCCCCGCGCCGGGCGACGACCTCCTCCAGCAGCCGCACCGCCGTGCCCGCGCCGTCCTCGGCGCGCACCCGTTCGCCCAGGACGCGCGCCCGTTCGGCGAGAGCGGGGTCGCCGACCGCGCGGGCCAGGGCCGAGGCCAGGGCGTCCACGGTC
Source organism: Nocardiopsis deserti (assembly GCF_008638355.1). NCBI lineage: Bacteria > Bacillati > Actinomycetota > Actinomycetes > Streptosporangiales > Nocardiopsidaceae > Nocardiopsis > Nocardiopsis deserti. The sequence goes on from NZ_VWVS01000015.1 coordinate 327,153, forward strand.
AGGCGTTGGCCCCGCAGCGGGGTGACGGCGGCCCCGGCCGCGTGGGTCCGCTGCGCCCAGAACGGCTGGTCGCCCCAGAAGGGGCATCCGACCTGCGGTCTGCCCGCGGCGAGCGCGGCGCCGGTGGTCCCGGCGCCGCCGTGGTGCACGACCGCCGAGCACCGCGGGAACAGCCGCTCGTGCGGGGCCCCGTCGAGGACCAACACGTCGTCCCCACCGGCTCCGGCGGTGATGCCGCCCCGGCCCGAGGCGACGACCGCGCGCACCCCGGCCCGGCGCACGGCCTCGCCCACCACGTGCCCGGTGGCCGCGGGGTCGGCGGTGGGCAGGCTGCTGAACCCGACGAACACCGGCGGCCTCCCGGCGTCCAGGAACGCCTCCAGTTCCGGGGAGGGCCGCCACCGCGTGTCCGGCGGCGGGAACCAGAAGCCGGTGGTGCGCACCCGCGGCGGATAGTGCGTACGCGGTGGGAGCAGGTGGCGGCTGAACGCCTGGAGCACGGTGGAGGGGCTCCCGTCCGGCTGGTGCAGCGGGTCGTGGTGCCCGGCCCTTCGGGGCAGGCCCAGCCCGTCCCGGAACTCCTCGACCACAGCGCGCTGTCCGCGCAGGGTCAGGGCGGCCAGCCGGTAGGTCAGCGGGTTGAGCGCCGCGGGCGCCCACCGCGGCCAGGGCACGCCGGGGGCGGGGAAGGCACGGGTGGGCACCCAGGAGGGCTGGAGGGCCACCGGGACGGAGGGCACGCCCAGGCGTTCGGCGATGTGCCCTCCCGGCATACCGGGGATGTGCACGACCACGTCCGCGTCCTCGTCGGCGAGCGGGGCCATGTCGTCGTGGACCCTGCGCATGAGCGGGGCGATCCTGCGCAGCAGGGCGGCGGCGTGCACGGCGCCGCGCAGCCCCCGCAGTCCGGTTTCCATCACGCCGTTCAGCTCGGGATCGCCCATGAGGGCGTTGGGGCCGTCGTCCACCGGGCGGTAGGCGACGTCGTACTCGGCGGCCAGCGGGGCGGCGGACGCGGGGCCCGCGACCACACCGGTGTGCCCGGCCGCGCCCAGGGCCCTGGCCAGGGCCAGGAAGGGCTGGACGTCTCCGCGGGTGCCGTGGGTGAGCAGGAGGGCGTGCACGTCGGTCATTCCTTCCGGGGGGTGAGACCCCGCGCGACGATGTCGATCAGCAGGTCGAGGGTCTGGTGGTAGTGCTCCGGCGCCGCCAGTCGGTCGGCGTTCACGGGCAGGAGCAGGACGGCCTGGAGGACGCCGACGATGGCGGCCGGATGGGCGTCCACCAGTTCGCCCGTCCCGCGCCGGGCGTCCACGAACGCGCCCAGCGCGACGGCGGGGTTGTCGGGGGAGGAGGCGGCCCGGGACGGGGCGACCCTGCGCGCGACCGCGTCCATCTCCTCGGGGTGGGTCACGAGCCGTCCGTACAGGGGGTTGTCGGCCAGCTCGTCCAGACTGGCGCGCAGGAACCGCCGCAGCCCCTCGCGGGTGTCGTCGGTGCTGGTCAGGGCGTCGTCGATGACGCGCTCCCTGACCTTGGCCATCTGGCGCAGCATCAGCTCCAGGTAGAGGGCCTCCTTGGAGTCGAAGAAGGCGTAGAAGCTGCTCTTGGCGATACCGGCGGGCGCGACCAGCTCCTCCAGGGAGGTCTTGCGCAGCCCCCGGGTGGTGAACAGGGCGCGTCCGGACTCCAGCAGCAGGCCGGTGATGCGTTCCTTCTCCTGTGCGGAGAACGCGGGTGGCACGGTGGTTCCTCCCTCGGTGGCGGTGTCCGCGGACGGTGGTTCCCGGTCAGCGTGCGGCGGCCGGTGCGCGCCCGTCCCGCCCGCCGTGTCGGTGGCCGGTCAGGGACAGGGGGAGCGAACGCCAGCGTGCCACGGCGACCACGACCGCGGTGACCACCGCCATGGCCAGGCCCAGGGGGAGCACGGTGGCCAGCCCGTCCGCGCCGGAGTTGGCGACGGTCCAGGCGATCTTGACCACCAGCCCGCCGTTGACGACGACCAGGCCCCAGCCCAGGGAGCGGTACCAGAACGCCGCGCACAGCGAGCCGAGCAGCGCGGGCACCAGCGGCAGGGTGGCCCAGGTGACCCAGGTGGGGTCCGTGAACAGTTCCCTCTCCATCTCCAGGACCCCGGCCATGGCCGGGTCGATCTCCTCGGGCGCGGGGAACCAGAAGAAGCTGGAGAGCATGGCCACCATGGTCAGCGCCAGCGGCACGGGCCTGCGCGTCCAGCAGAAGTAGGCGATGGGCAGGAAGAACAGCGGTCGGATGTACCAGCTCAGCGGGTTGAGGTGGCGCGGCCAGGCCCAGGCGAGGAAGTCGGTGAGCAGGTCCATGGGGGTCCGTTCGACGAGTGCTTGAAACTATAAAAACACTTTGGATGTTTGTTTTCAAGAGGGCGTGCGGGCGCCGTCGTCCGGGCGGGGGTCCCACGGCCGACGGCCGGAGTCCGTCGTCGAACGGTGCCGCGAGGGCGGACGCGGGCGCCGGAGCCTCCGCGCCGGGGCCGGGAACGGTTCGGCCGCGACCGAAGTGTCGGTCTCCTAGAGTCCCGGTCATGACCACCGACCAGCGAACGGACCCGGGGAGCGCCGCCCCGGCCGCGCCCCTCGCCCACCGCACCATCCGACCGCGCATCCTCTACTTCGGCACCCCCGTGGTGCTGATCTCCACCGTCAACGACGACGGCACCCCCAACCTCGCCCCGATCTCCTCGGCCTGGGCCCTGGGGTACCTGCTGGTGCTGGGACTGGGGGCCACCGGGCAGACCGCGCGCAACCTGGCGGCGCGCCCCGAACTCGTGGCCAGCCTCCCCGCCGCCGAGGACTGGGCCAGCGTCGAGCGCCTGGCCCCGCTGACCGGGCGCGATCCCGTGCCCCCGGGCAAGCCGCCGGGCTGCCGCTTCGAGGCCGACAAGTTCGCCGCCGCGGGTCTGACCCCGCAGGAGTCGCAGCGGGTCGCGCCGCCCCGCGTGGCCGAGTGCCCGTTGCAGCTGGAGGCCCGGGCGGTGCGCGTGGACGCCGACGCCTCGGGCGAGCTCACCGTGGTCCAGGCCGAGGTGCTGCGGGTGCACGCGGACGAGCGCCTGGTGGTGCCCGGCACCGACCACGTCGACCCCGCGCGCTGGAACCCGATGATCTACAGCTTCCGCCACTACTTCGGGCTGGGGCGCCAGCACGGGCACTCCCACCGCTCGGAGACGCCCGGCGCCTGAGCGGACGGCTGCCGACGGCCGCGGGAGTGCCGGCTGACCGGCCCGGCCGGGCCCGCGCTCAGTCCAGGTCGGACATGTCGAGCACGAAGCGGTGGCGGACGTCGTTGCGCTCCAGGCGTTCGAGGGCCGTGTTCACCTGGGACGACGGCAGCAGCTCGATGTCGGCGGTGATGTCGTGTTCGGCGCAGAAGCTCAGCATGGCGGCGGTGGACGGGCGGCCACCGCTGCCCGCGGAGCTGAGACTCTTGCGGCCGATGAGCAGGTCGGTGGTGTCGACGGTGACCGGGCCGAGGTGGCCGAGGTGGCTGAGGGTGCCGTCCATGGCGACCGCGCCCAGGTAGGGGGCCAGGTCGTGGGGGACGGAGACGGTGTCGATGACCACGTCGAACCGGTCCCGGACGGCTTCCATCCGCTCGGCGTCGGTGGAGACGACGAACCCGTCCGCGCCGAGCCCGTGTGCTTCGTCGGCCTTGTCCGGGGTGCGGCTGATGACGGAGGTCGTGGCGCCGAGCGCGACGGCCAGTTTGACGGCGAGGTGGCCCAGGCCGCCCAGTCCGGCCACGGCGACCGTGCTGCCCGGGCCCACCCCGAGGGCCCGCAGGGGCTCCCAGACGGTGACGCCGGCGCAGAGCAGGGGGGCCGCTCCGGCCGGGTCGAGGCCCGGGGGCAGCCGGTAGGCGAACCTCTCACGGACGAGGTACTCGCGGGAGTAGCCGCCCAGGGTGGTCGCCCCGTCCCGCCGGTCGCTGCCGCCGTAGGTCAGGGTCGGGAACTCGCGGCAGAAGTTCTCCTGACCGGCCCGGCACATGGGGCACGTGCCGCACGAGTCGACGATGTTGCCGACGGCCACGGGGTCGCCCGGGGCGAAGCCGGTGACCGCGCCGCCGACCTCGCTCACCGTGCCCGTGAACTCGTGCCCCGGTACCAGGACCCCGTCCGCGTCGCTCCTGTGCGCGCGCAGGGCGTGCAGGTCGCTGAAGCAGACGCCGCAGTAGTCCACGCGTACCGCGACGTCGTCCGGGCGCAGGTCCCGGCGCTGGAGGGATGCACGTCGCAGAGCGCGTGTCGCGGGATCCGCCTGCCAACCGGTCGTGGTGCGCATCTCTCTCCTTAAACAGACTGTTCGGTCTATTTGACCTTAGGCAGGACGGGCCGATTCCGCAAACAAACCGGTCGGTCTGCTAGCGTGGAGGCCATGCCTGAGCAGTCGATGCCCGACCAGCCGTCGAGCGCGCGCGGAGCCGCGACGTACCAGCGGATCATCGACGCCGCCACGCGGGAGTTCGCCCAGTACGGCATCGCCGGAGCCCGCGTCGAGCGGATCGTCGCCGCCGCCCGGACCAACAAGGCGCAGCTCTACGGCTACTTCGGCAACAAGGAACGGCTCTTCGACGCGATCTTCTTCGCCTCTCTGGAGCGCATCACCAACGTCGCCCCCATCGACGCCGAGGACCTGGCCGACTGGGCCGTGCGCCTCTACGACGAGTACCTCGCCTGTCCCGACCTCATCCGCCTCGCCACCTGGGCCCGCCTGGAGCGGCGCCCGGAGGGACACCTCGTCGCGGAGCACGAGCGCTACGACGACCACAAGCTCCGCGCCGTCGCCGAGGCCCAGGCCGCCGGGCGCGTCAGGCCGGGTGACCCCTTCGACGTGATGGCCGTGGTCATCGCCATGTCGATGGCCTGGTCGCCGGTGAGCAACGTCTACGCCGCCACCGCCGCGGAGCCCCCGGACGTGCACGACCAGCGGCGCGCCCTGTTGCGGGACTGCGTCCGCCGCGCCGTCGCCCCGGGACAGGCGGCGTCCGCCGCGCCGTGAGCCGGGGGGCTCGCGGCCAGGGTGGGCGCGGCCGAGGGGGAGCTGCCGGTGCGGTGGTCCCGTCCCCGCCGCCCCGCACCCGGCGCTGTCACCCCCGGAGTTCCCCGAGGCCGCGGCCGACGCGGACGCAGGCCAGGGCGCCCGCGACCGCCCCGACGGCGGTGAGGACGAGGGCTGCGCGGACCACGGTCGCGGTGTCCCCGGCGACGGCGGCCCCGAACATGGCCATCGCCCAGTACCCGGGGGAGAACGGGGACGCGGCCTGCGCCCAGGCGGGCATCATGGAGAGCGGCGCGAGGGCTCCGCCGAGGGCGCTCACGGCCAGGGCGCCGACGTCGCAGACGGCGGCGAGCTCCCCGTGGCCGCGCACGAGGCCCGCCAGCGCCACGCCGACGGCCAGGAGGGCGAAGGCCCACACGCAGACCGCGAACAGCAGGAGCGCCGGTGTTCCGGCGACCGGCATGCCCACCACCCGGGCGCCGAAGAGCAGGAGCAGCCCCTGCTGGAGGACCAGGAGCGCGAAGACGGGCAGCGCCTTGCCGACCAGCATCTCCACGACCGACGCCGGGCTCGCGCGCAGGCGGTTCCAGGTGCGCCAGGTGCGTTCGCTCAGCAGCGCGGTGCCCACGACCGACAGCGATAGCACCGAGAACATGACGAGCATGCCGGTGACGGCCTGCGTCCGCCCGCCGTCGGGCAGCGCAGCCCGGTAGAGCGGGCTGAAGACGAGCATGAGCACCATGGGCATGACCAGGTAGCTGACGAGGTGCCCGGGGTCGCGCAGCCGGAGCACCGTGTTGTGGCGGACCAGCAGCGCCAGCCGCCGCGCGGGTTCAGTGCGCACGGGCCACCGCACGGTACAGGTCGTCGAGGGTGGGCTGGCGCAGGTCCACGGCGCGCACCGGCCGCGCGTGTTCGGTGAGCATCCGCGCCAGGGTGGCGGTGGGGTCGGTGGTGGGCACGCGCACCTCCTCGTTGTCGAAGGTCAGGCGCACCTCCCCGGGCAGGCCGTCGAGCAGCTCCGGGGCGCTGCCGCGGGAGAGGATCCGGCCCCCGTGCGCCACGGCGATGCTGGCGCCCAGTTCGGTGAGTTCGGGCAGGTAGTGGGTGGTGTACACGACCGTCGCGCCCTGTGCGGCCCGGGCGCGCACCGCGTCGAGGAGGGCCTGTCGGGTCTCGGGGTCCACACCCGCGGTCGGCTCGTCCAGGAGCAGGAGGGAGGGACGGTGGACCATCGCGGCGGCGGCCTGGACCCGGCGCTGCTGGCCTCCGGAGAGCACGCCCACCCGGCGGTCGAGGAAGCCGGTGAGCCGGAGCGCGTCGGCGATCTCGTCGACGGCCGCGTCCAGGGAGCGGCGGCGCAGGCCGTGCAGGCCGCCGAACAGGCGCAGGGTCTCGCGGGGCGTGACGGTCGGGTACAGCGCGAGGTGCTGGGGCGCCAGGCCGAGGAGGCGGCGGGCGGCCCGGGGCGGCTCCCCGCCGAGCAGCACCCGGCCGCCGTCGGGGCGCAGCAGGCCCGAGACGACATGGGCGAACGTGGTCTTTCCGGCTCCGTTGTGGCCCACCAGTCCGACGATCTCGCCGGGTTCGGCGACCAGTGTGAAACCGTCCAGGGCACGGACGGATCCGAACTCCTTGACCAGGGATAACGCTTCCAACATGGGAGGATTCCTCGAATTTCTCGTGGGATTCCATGACGATTGTCTACGGTGTAGACTATGGCTGTGCGCAAGATCAAGCAAGAAAGAAGGCCGGAGATCCTCGACGCCGCCCTGCGGCTCTCGGAGGAGCGGGGGCTGGCGGCCGTGTCGATGCGCGCGGTCGCGACCGACATCGGTCTCACCCCGATGGCCCTGTACGGGTACTTCGAGGGCAAGGAGGCCCTCCTGGACGGGCTCGTCGGCCGCCTGCTGCGGGAGCTGCCCCTGCCCGGCTCCGCCCCCGCGTCCGACTGGCGCGACCGGCTGCTGGCCTGCGCCCGCGGGGCCCGCGCGCTGGCGCACCGGTACCCACGGACGTTCCCCCTGCTGCTGGACCGGCCCGCCGAACTCCCGGAGGCGATGCGGGTCGTGGACGCGCTCTACGCGGCGCTGCTGGACGCGGGCGTGCCGGACGCGCAGGTGGCGGCCCTGGAACGGATGATCAGCACGTTCGTCCTGGGCTTCGCGGTATCGGAGGTCAACGGCCGCTTCGGGGAGGGCAACCTCGGCACGCGCGGGCGCCGCGAGCTGGCGGACCCCCGGCAGGTGCCCGCGCACCACCGGCTCGGCGAGGTGCTGGACCGCCCGGTCGACTGGGACGCCGAGTTCGAGGAGGGGCTGGGCCGACTGCTGGAGGTGGTCGAGAGGTCGGCGGGAGGACGCGCGGACGACGCCCCCGGGCGCGCGGGTGACACGGGGCGGGGAGCAAGGTAGAACAGCACGAGCGCCCCGAACGCCGGAGCCCGCCCGGCCGAGAACCCTGACGCCGGGGAGTCCGGCGCGTCACCCGGAGCTCCGCCGCACACGACCGCGGGGGAGCGGGGCGGTACCGACGAACGAGGAGCACGATCCTTGACCGACAACCCGTTCCTGTCCCCGAACGAGCTTCCCTACCGGCTCCCCGACTTCGCGGCCATCCGCGAGGAGCACTTCCTGCCCGCCTTCGACAAGGGCGTGGCCGAGCACCTCGCCGAGGTGGACGCGATCGTCCGCGACCAGCGGCCCCCGACCTTCGACAACACCATCGCGGCACTGGAGCGCTCCGGCGCGCTCCTGGCCAGGGTGGAGACCGTCCTGCACACCCTGGCCGGTTCCGACGCCACCGACGGCATCGAGGAGATCGAGCGGGAGGTCGCCCCCAGGGCCGCGCAGCACAGGGACGCCATCTCGCTGAACCGGGACCTGTGGGAGCGCGTTCGGCAGGTCACCACCTCCGACCCGCAGGAGGCCTGGCTGCTGGAGCGGTACCGCCTCGACTTCGTCAAGGCGGGCGCCGACCTGGACGACGACCAGCAGGCCCGGCTGCGCGAGCTCAACACCGAACTCGCCGGGCTGAGCACCGAGTTCTCCCGCAACGTGGTCCGGGCCACCCGCGAGGCCTCCCTCGTCACCGACGACGTCTCCGACCTCGACGGCCTGGACGAGGCGCACATCAGCGCGATCGAGCGGGACGGGAAGTACGTCCTGCCCCTGCTCAACACCACCGTGCAGCCCGCGCTGGCCCAGCTCACCGACCGCGCCACCCGCGAGCGGCTCTACGCCCTGAGCGCCGAGCGCGCCCCCGAGAACCTCGACATCGCCGCGCGCACGGCCGTCCTGCGCGCCGAGCGGGCCGCGCTGCTCGGCTACTCCGACCACGCGGCCTACACCGTCGCCGACCAGACCGCCAGGACCGTCGACGCGGTCGAGGAGCGGCTCGGCCAGCTGGTCGGGCCCGCCCGGCGCAACGTCGAGAAGGAGGCCCGCGCCCTGGCCGAGTACGCCGGGCACGACATCGAACCCTGGGACTGGCCCTTCTACGCCGAGCAGGTGCGCAGGGAGCGCTACGACTTCGACGACAGCGTCCTGCGCCCCTACTTCGAGCTGGGCAGGGTGGTCGAGGACGGCGTCTTCCACGCCGCGACGCTGCTGTACGGGATCACCTTCGCCGAGCGGTCCGACCTGCGGGGCTACCACGAGGACGTGCGGGTGTGGGAGGTGTTCGACCGGGACGGCTCGCCCCTGGGGCTGTTCCTGCTGGACCCCTACGCCAGGCCGACCAAGCGCGGCGGCGCGTGGATGCACAACCTGGTCGACCAGTCCTTCCTGCTGGACGAGCGGCCGGTGGTGGTGAACAACCTCAACATCACCAAGCCCGCCTCGGGCCCCACCCTGCTCACCTTCGACGAGGTCGAGACGGCCTTCCACGAGTTCGGTCACGCCCTGCACGGGCTGCTGTCGGCCGTGCGGTTCCCGCGCGTGCAGGGCACGAGCGTGCCGCGCGACTTCGTGGAGTTCCCCTCCCAGGTCAACGAGATGTGGGCGACCTGGCCGGAGGTCCTGGCCCACTACGCCCGCCACCACGAGACCGGTGAGCCGGTGCCCGCGGAACTCGTCGAGCGCCTGACGGCCGCCCGCCAGTTCAACCAGGGCTTCGCGACCTTCGAGTACCTGGCCGCGGCGCTCCTGGACTGGTCGTGGCACCGTCTGGCCCCGGGCGAGGCGGTGGAGGACCCCGCCTCCTTCGAGGCGCGCGCCCTGGAGGCCGCGGGAGCCCTGCACCCCCTGGTCCGTCCGCGCTACCGGTCCGCGTACTTCATGCACGTGTTCGCCAACGGCTACAGCGCGGGCTACTACTCCTACGTGTGGAGCGAGGTCCTGGACGCCGAGAGCGTGGAGTGGTTCACCGAGAACGGCGGCCTCACCCGCGAGGGCGGGGACCGCTTCCGGGAGAGGGTGCTGTCCGTGGGCGGCGGCGTGGACCCCATGGAGGCGGTCCGCGACTTCCTGGGCCGCGAGCCCCGGATGGAGCCCCTGCTGGCCCGCCGCGGGCTGGCCTGACCCCCGGCTGACCCGTCGGGGGTCCGGTCCGGCCCCCCGGCTGACCCGGGCCCGGGCACACCGGGAGGTGGTGTGCCCGGGCCCCTCGCCCGCGCCGCCCCGGGGCGCCGGGGTCAGCGCACGATGCGGTCGCGCGCGTCCAGCAGGGCCGCCACGAGCCGCCGCTCCCGGTCGGGGTCCAGGCGCACGATGGGGACGGAGAAGCTCAGCGCCTCCTTGGGCGCCGCCCCGCCCCCGAAGTCCAGCGCGACCGCGAAGCACCGCAGCCCGACGGTCGACTCCTGCTCGTCGATCGCGTGTCCGCGCTCCCTGACCCGCTCCAGTTCGGCCCGCAACTCCGCGCGGTCGGTGAAGGTGTGGGGGGTGCGGGCCGTGAGAGTGGGGGGCAGCAGCGCCTCCACGTCCTCCCACGGGCGCCCGGCGAGCAGCACCTTGCCCAGGCCGGTCCCCCAGCAGGGCAGTCGGCGGCCGGGGCGTGAGACGACCGCCAGGGAGTGCCGCGAGATGCAGGTCGCCAGGTAGACGATCTCGTCGCCGTCCAGACGGGCGAGGTGGACGGTCTCCCCCCACTCCTGCGCGATCTCGTTCATGACGCGCTGCGCCTGTCGCACGACGCCGTCGTGCTCGACGTAGGAGGCGCCCATCCGCAGGGCGCGGATGCCCAGGAGGTACCCCGTGTTGGAGATGTCGGGGTCCACCCATCCGCTGCGGACCAGGGTCGTGAGCAGCGCGTAGGCGCTGGCCCGGGGGATGCCGAGGTCGGCGGTGACCTCGCGCAGCGAGCGGGGCCGGTCGGCCGTGCCCAGGTACTCCAGGATCGCGATCGTCCGCTCGGCGGACTTCACCGGCCGTACACCTGTGACCTGGGGGTCCTCTGTGCTCTGAGTGATGGGTGATCTCATATCTCCCTTTTTCCACTTTGTGGCTGAGGGGGCTGCTCTTCCCCTTGACGTGATCTGAGACACCAATCTAATGTTGCCGTCCATTAGGGTAGACCGCATCTCCATACGTAGACAAGAGGCTCCCATGTCCCCCAGCCCAGCGGAACTCGCCACCTCCCTCACGGGTTTGCTCGGCTTCCCCGTCACGCCCTTCGCCTCCACGGGTGAACTCGACCTCCCCCGCTTCGAGGAGCACCTCGACGAGATGCTGGAGGCCGCTCCGGCCGCGCTGTTCGTCGCCTGCGGGACGGGCGAGTTCGCCTCGCTGACCCAGGACGAGCACCGTGCGGTGGTGCGGACGGCCGTCGCGCGCGTCGAGGGCGCGGTCCCGGTGCTGGCGGGCATCGGCGGCGGCACCCGCACCGCTCTGGAGTACCTGCGCACGGCCGAGGACGAGGGAGCCGACGGCGCCCTCGTCCTGCCGCCCTACCTCCAGGTCGGCCCGCAGGACGGGCTGCTCGCCCACTACCGCGAGCTCGTCGCCGCGGCCCGCGTCGGCCTGGTCCCCTACCAGCGCTCCACCGCGGTCTTCGCCCCCGCCACCGTGGCCGAACTCGCCCGCAGCGAGAAGATCGTGGCCTTCAAGGACGGGCACGGCGACATCGAGCTGCTCCAGCGCACCGTGACCGCGACCGGCGGCGGCCTGCCACTGCTCAACGGCATGCCCACCGCCGAGACCTTCGTCCGCGCCTACCGGGCCGTCGGAGCCGTCTCCTACTCCTCGGCCTCGCTCGCCTTCGCCCCCGCCGTCGCGTCGGCCTTCTTCACCGCGCTCGAACGCGGCGACGAGGCGACCCAGGACGAGCTGCTGCGCGAGTTCTACGTCCCGCTCGCCGAGCTGCGCGACACCACGCCCGGCTACGCCGTCTCCCTGGTCAAGGCGGGCCTGGAGCTCAGAGGCCGCTCGGCCGGACCGGTACGCCCCCCGTTGGGGGAGGTCCGTCCGCAGCACCGGGAGCGGCTGGGCCGGATCATCGACCGCGGCCTGGCGGTCGCGGCGGCCGCGTAGAGCGCCCCCGTCCCGTCGCCCGACCCATCGCGCCTCTCCCCGTCCCGGGAAGAGCCCGCACCCCCTTTCCCACCCTCCACAAGGCACACCCCGGAGAAACCCATGCCCCTCACACCCCGCCCCCCGGCGTCCGCCCGCCGTCCGGTACGGGCCGCCGGAGCCCTGGCCACGGCCGCGGCGCTCCTGGCCGGCACCGCGTGCTCGGTCGCCAACAGCGACAACGCCGCCTCCGCCGACACGCTCCGCGTCGTCCTGCCGGAGGAGCCGCCCACCCTGGAGCCCTGCGACGCCTCCCTCACCGCGACCGGCAGGGTCACCCGCTCCAACATCACCGAGGCGCTCACCGAGCGCGTCCCCGACACCGGTGAACTCGAACCCGCGCTGGCCACCGAGTGGGAGCAGACCTCCGACACCACGTGGACGTTCACCCTGCGCGACGGGGTGACCTTCCACGACGGCACGCCCTTCGACGCCGAGGCCGCGGCCTTCTCCATCGACCGCGCCGTCAACTCCGACATCGGCTGCAACGTCGACGGCTACGTCTTCGGCGACAGCGAGATCACCGTCGAGGCCGCCGACGCCACCACGCTGGAGGTCACCACGGGCGAGCCCGACCCGATCCTGCCGCTGCGGCTGTCCTTCGTCGAGGTCGTGCCCACCACCACCGACGCCGAGGGCAAGGTCCGTGAGCCCGTGGGCACCGGCCCCTACCGGATCGGCGCCTGGGAGCAGGGTTCGAGCCTGACCCTGGAGCGCTACGACGGCTACTGGGGCGAGGCGCCCGAGTTCGCGTCGGCCAGGTACGTCTGGCGCTCCGAGGGCAGCATCCGGGCGGCGATGGTCGCGCAGGGGGAGGCCGACATCGCCGTGGGGCTCGCCCCCGAGGACGGCGCCGGGGACAACGCGGTCGAGTACCCCAACAACGAGACCTCCTACATGCGCATCGACGCGACCCAGGAGCCCCTCGACGACATCCGCGTCCGCGAGGCCATCAACTACGCGATCGACAAGGAGGGCCTGGTCGCCTCGGTCTTCGCCGGTCTGGGCCAGCCCGCCGGGCAGATCGTCCCCGAGGGCGTCACCGGCCACAACCCCGACATCGAGCCCTGGCCCCACGACCCCGAACGGGCCGCGGAGCTGATCGACGAGGCGCACGCCGACGGCGTGCCCGTCGACACGACCATCACCATCATCGGCCGCAACGGCATCTACCCCCGGGCTTCCGAGGCCATGGAGGTCGTGCAGAGCTCCCTGATCGAGGTCGGGCTCAACGTGGAGATCCAGATGCTCGACGTCAACGCCTGGCTGGAGTACCTGCTGCGGCCCTTCCCCGCGGACGCGGGCCCGACGCTGCTCCAGGCCCAGCACGGCAACCAGGCCGGTGACGCGGCGTTCACGATGGAGCAGATCTACGGCTCCGAGGGCGCGCAGAGCATCCACGGCACCGAGGAGCTCGACGGGCTGATCGCCGACGCCGAGCAGGCCCAGGAGGGGGAGCGCCAGGAGGCGTTCGCCGCCGCGCTCGCCCACCAGAACGACGAGGTGGTCCGCGACGCGGTGCTCGCCCACATGACCGGCATCATGTCCGTCGCGGACGACGTGTCCTACACCCCGAACTCGGCCACCAACGACGAGCTGCGTCTCAGCGAGATCCAGCGGAACGGCTGAGGGGGTAACCGACTCCATGCTCGTCTTCCTGCGGCGCCGCATCCTGTCCAGCGCCCTGCCACTGCTCGCGGTGGTGCTGGGGGTCTTCTTCCTGGCACGGCTGACCGGCGACCCCGCCAACCTCTACCTGCCCCTGAGCGCGACACCCGAGATGCGGGCGGAGTTCGCCGCCCAGAACGGCTTCGACCAGCCGGTGTTCGTGCAGTTCCTCGACTACCTCACCCAGATCGCCCAGCTCGACTTCGGCGAGTCGCTGCGCACCGCCCAGCCCGCCGCCGAGGCCGTGCTCCAGGCGTTCCCCGCGACCCTGCAACTCGCCGGGGCCACCATGGGCATCGCCATCCTGGCGGCCGTGGTGATCGGCAGCCTGGCCGCCTACCGCCCCAACTCGCTCGCCGACCGCGTCGCCAGCTTCCTGTCGTCGGCCTCGGCCAGCGTGCCGGACTTCTGGTTCGCCATCATGGGCGTCCTGGTGTTCGCGGTGACCCTCAACTGGCTGCCCACCTCCGGGACCGAGGGGATGGGGGCGTGGGTCCTGCCGATCGCCACGCTCCTCATCCGCCCGTTCGGCGTGTTGGTCCAGGTCGTGCGCGGGTCGATGGTCTCCGCGCTGTCGGCCCCCTACGCCAAGGTGGCCCGCAGCAAGGGCGCCGACGAGAAGCGCGTCATCTTCGTCCACGCCCTGCGCAACGCGGCCGCGCCCGCCCTGACGGTCGCGGGCGACCTGACCGTGGGGATGATCAACGGCGCGGTCGTCGTCGAGACGATCTTCGGCTGGCCGGGCATCGGCAAGCTGATGATCGACTCGATCCTGCAACGCGACTTCGCGGTGCTCCAGGCGGCGGTGCTGCTGACCGCCGTGACGATCTTCGTCCTCAACATCCTCATCGACATCTGCTACGCGCTGCTGGACGCGCGCGTCCGCCAGGGGGTGACGGCATGAAGAACCCTGATTCCGCGCCGGGGAACGGCGACGACGCGGTGACCGCCGCCGAGGCGACCGCGTCGGGGGCGACCGCCGCCGAGGCGGCCGCGCCCGGGGTGGGCGCCACCGCCGCCGAGGCGG